>NZ_JBFRDZ010000012.1:0-318405 GCF_052114025.1 Allobosea sp. RAF48 | reverse complement strand
CGTGCGCTCTACAAATTCCGACAGGAACTCGCCCGGTGTCCCGGACGTCAGCCCCAGCCTCATCAGGAAGCGCAGAAGAGGCGCCGCTCAGCGGCGGCGCCGTCTCGATGGGTGGCTTATAGGACACCAAAAGAACCCCTGTCAACACGTCTGGATCACTATTCTTCGATTTCCGATTCCGCGCACCTTGAAGGCCCTCGCCAAGGGACGGCCGCACACGGTGGCAGCCACGTCCGGGCTGACGAAAACCCCGGCTTTGGTGGGGATCTTAGGAGGCACGCGCGGTGCCCAGCAGGATGCCGGGAAGCCGGCGACAACGCGCGCGGAGCAAGCGCTCAATGCGCGCCAGCCCTCACGAAGTTCCGCAGTTCAGCCGTCTGCGGGTCTGCGAACAGCGACTTCGACGCCCCCTGCTCCCAGATCTTCCCCTGATGCATGAACACCGTGGTGTCGGCGACCGTCCGGGCAAAGTTCATCTCGTGGGTGACGAGCAGCATGGTCATGCCACCCTTGGCGAGCTTCTCCATGACCAGCAGCACCTCACCTGTCAGCTCCGGGTCGAGTGCCGAGGTCACCTCGTCGAAGAGCATCACCTTCGGCTTCATCGCCAGCGAGCGGGCGATGGCGACGCGCTGCTGCTGGCCGCCGGAGAGATTGTCCGGATAGCTGTCGAACTTCTCGGAGAGGCCGACCTGCGCCAGCACCTCCTTCGCCAGCGTCAGTGCCTCTGCTTGCGACACGTTCTGGGTGATGCGCGGCGAGAGCATGATGTTCTGGCCCACCGTGAGATGCGGGAACAGGTTGTAGCTCTGGAAGACGATGCCGACGTCCTTGCGCAACTCGCGCAGCTTCTTCGGGTCCTGGGTCATGGTGTGGCCAGCGACCTCGATCTTGCCGGCGTGGAAGGTCTCGAGCCCGTTGATACAGCGAAGCAGGGTCGACTTGCCGGAGCCGGAGCGGCCGATGATGGCGACGACCTGGCCCGTGTCGACGCTGAGCGAAACGCCCTTCAGCACCTCCAGCGAGCCAAAGCGCTTATGGACGTCTTCAATGAGAACGGCTGGCATTCATCACCTTTTCGAGATGGCGGCTGAGCCGGGACAGCGGGAAGCAGATCGCGAAATAGATCGCCCCGACCAGGGTGAAGATCTGGAAGGCCTGATAGGTCGCATTGTTGACCAGCATGCCCGCGCGCATCAGGTCGACGAAGCCGACGACCTGGACGATCGAGGTGTTCTTCACGAGCTGGACGAGGAACCCCACCGTCGGCGGCAGCGAGATGCGGATCGCTTGCGGCAGGATCACGTAGCGATAGGTCTGCGCCGTCGTATGCGCCAGCGAAGCCGAGGCCTCCCATTGCTGGCGCGGCACGGATTCGATGGAGCCGCGCCAGATCTCGGCGAGATAGGCCGAGACGTAGATCGAGAGCGAGGCGGAGGCCGCGAGGAAGGGCGGCAGCTCGATGCCCAGGGCCGAGAGCCCGTAATAGCTCATGAACAGCACCATGAGCACCGGGATCGACTGGATCACCAGGATGTAGCCCGCCGCGAAGCGACGCAGCCAGCGGATGCGCGACAGACGCATGATCGCGAAGACACCGCCTAGGATGCCGCCGATGAAGAAGGCGATGGCGGTGAGCGCCAGCGTCCAGCCGGCGGAGCGCAGGATGAAGAGGGCCTCGGGCCAACCGAAGGTCTGCATCAGGCGGCCTCCCCATGCGCTTCGGTGAGGCGCGCGAGGCCCGACACCTGCGGGAAGAGCTTCCGGCCGAGCCAGTTCAGGAAGAGCTTCAGCGAGAGCGCCAGCACGAGATAGATGACGGTGACGACGATGTAGGTCTCGAAGCTGCGGAACGTGTCCTGCTCGATGATCGCGGCCGTTCCGGAAAGCTCCTGCACCGAGACGAAGGAGCAGATGCTGGAGGCCAGCATCATCAGAACGAACTGGCTCGACAGCGCCGGCCAGACGCGGGCGAAGGCGGGCTGCAGCACGACGTGCTTCAGGACCTGCCATTTGCTCATCGCCAGCGCGAGCCCGGCCTCGATCTGCGATTTATGAATGGAGTCGACGCCGGCGCGAATGATCTCGGTGGCGTAGGCGGCGAGGTTGAGCGTCATCGCCAGGATGGAGGCTTCGAGTCCGTTGAGGCGGATGCCGATCTGCGGCAGTCCGAAGAAGATCATGAAGAGCTGCACCAGAAACGGCGTGTTCCGCATCAGCTCGACATAGGCGTCGACGATGTAGCCGGCCCAGCTGCCGGCGAGGCTGCGCAGCGCGGTCATCGCCGTCGCCAGCACGAGGCCGAGCGTGATCGCGACGAAGGACAGCGCAATCGTCAGCAGGACCCCATTCAGGATCATCGGCCATTTGGATAAGACGTCTTGGAAGAGCAACGGCGCGCTCCTTCGGCCCTGGAGGTCGAGGATTTCGCCAGCGCGCTGGATCGCGCGCCGGCGCGTCGATGAGAGCGGGATCAGAAGGTCGGCAGCGGCGGCAGCGGGCTACCGACCCACTTTTGCGCGATCGCGTCGAGCTCCCCGTTCTGCTTGACGTAGTAGATGAAGTTATTGAGCCACTGGCGCAGCTCCCAGGCGTCCTTGCGCATGGTCATCGAGTTCGGCTGCATGCCGAAGACGAATTTGAGCTCGGTCTCGGTCTCGCCGCGCGCCTTCATCGCGGCATTGGCCTGCGCATCGGGGCCGGCGATGGCCTCGACCTGGCCGGAGAACAGCGCCTGCATGGTGGTGGCGTCGTCCTCGAAGCGCAGGATGGTGAGGTTCAGCTCCTTCTCCCGGTTGGTGAACTCGCGCTCGACGCTGGAGCCGCGGTTGACGCCGACCTTGCGCCCCTTGAGATCGTCCCAGGTTTTGATGGCGACGTTCTTCTTGGCGTAGATGCCTGTCTGGAAGGCGCTGTAGGGAATCGAGAACATCACCGCCTTGGCGCGCTCGGGCGTCGGCGCGAGCGTCGCGACGAGGAAGTCGACCTTGTTGGCCTCAAGCGCAGGAATACGCGCCGGCGGAGTGAGCTGCACCATCTCGACCTTGACGCCGAGATATTTGCCGATCAGCGCGATGACGTCCGCGTCGTAGCCGACAGCATTGCCCTGCGAGTCGACCGAGCCATAGGGCGGTGCGCCGATCAGCACGCCGATCTTGACCGAGCCGCGCTTGATGATGTCCGTGACCGTCTGGGCCGAGGCCTGGCTTGCGGCCAGCATGCCGGCTCCCAGCGCCAGCAGCGTGCCGGCAATCCTGAAATGCTTGAAAAGACCCATGGTGCGTTTCCCTGCTGTTTGCGGATTGTCCGCGGTTGGCCCAGCCGGCTTCTTGGCGTCCGGCTCGGAAATCGAAGATCAGGCTGCGGCTTTGCCCTGGCGCACGAGGTTGGTCAGAGGCTCGCCGGCGAAAGAGCGCCGGATGTTGTCGGCGATCGTCTGCTGGCGGCGGCGGATCGTGCCGCTCGTCCAGCCCGACATGTGCGGCGTCATCACGATGTTCGGCAGCTCTTGAAAAGGCAACGAGCCTGGCAGGGGATTCATGTCGTCGGGAGAGGGATATCGGTACCAGGTGTCGATCACGGCGCCACCGATACGCTCGTGCTTGAGCGCCTCGTACAGGGCGGCCTCGTCGAGCAATGGACCGCGCCCGACATTGAAGACAACGGCATTGCGGCGCATCGCGGCAAAGGCGTCCGCGCCGACGATTCCCCGGGTTTCCGGGGTAAGCGGCAGCGAGACGACGATCGCGTCGGCCGAACCCCAGAATTCGCCGAGCTGGTCGAGCGTAAAAGAACGGTCGACGGTTTCGGAGGTCGCGACCGGGCTGCGGTTGGCCACGTTCACCTGCATCTCGAATGCCTTGGCGCGCCGCGCCACCGCCTTGCCGATATGCCCGAAGCCGAGCAGGCCGATGGTCTTGCCGGCGATCTCGCCATGGACGCGATCGGGCGCGCCGGCCCAATAGGCCCAATCCCCTCGCCGCAAGCGCTGATCGGCATCGGCGAGCGGGATGTGCCGCGCCAGCAAAGCGCTCATCACATATTCCGCGATCGCCTGCTCGTGGCCGAAGCAGTTGCAGAGGTTCGTCTCGGGCGGGAGCTCGTCGAGCTGGACCGCGTCATAGCCGGCTCCCGGGACGTGGAACAGGCGCAGGCTCGCGGGGGTGGGAAGCGTGGCATCGAATTTCACGCCGACGATGACGTCGGCCGCGGCATAGGCCAGACGATCCGCCTCGGTCTCCAGCCGGTCCGGAAGAACCCTGATATCGGCACCCGCTCCCGCCAGCTCGGCAAAGCCATGGCTGAAGGAGGCGGCATTCTCACCATGGAAGACGATGCGCATGATCGGGCGGCTTTCCTTAGGTCAGGTATTTAGCAGCGGCTCGACGCTGCAATCCAGTAAAGAAGGGTCAATGGCGGCTTCCATCTCGTCGAACATGCCGTCGACGAAACCGATCAGCGCATCCGAGGCCGCGACGGCGCGGTCGCCATGGCGTGTCGCGATGGCGTTCAGCACGGCGAGATGGTGGTCGATCGTGCCTTCCAGCCCGACATGCCGGGGCATGTAGTTGTGGTAGATGAAGCCGATGCGCCGGAAGATCGTGTGCAGCGGGCGCAACGTATGCTCCAGGAAAGGCTCGGCCGCGGCCGACAGCACCATCTGGTCGATGCGTCTGTCGAGCGTGTTGAATTCGGCAAGCGTCAGCTCTGTCCGGCGCTCCCGCAGCAGGCGCTCCATATGCAGCATCTGGTTGCGGTGCGAAGGTCCGGCGCGCTCGGCCGCGAGGCCGATGACGAAGCGCTCGAGATCGCGCCTGAGCTTGAGCAGCAGGCGCTCGCGCGCAAGGTCGATCGGGGCGATCTGCAGGCCGTGGCGCGGACGGATAATGATCAGCGTGTCGGCCGCGAGCCGGTTGACGGCGTTGTGAACCGGGGTCCGGCCGAAGCCCGTCAGATCCTGGAGATCCTGCAGGGCAAGAAAACGGCCCGGGCTGAGCTCGCAAGTCACCAGCATCTCTTCGATGCGGCCATAGGCAAGCTCGAACAGGTTCACACGGTTGCGCCGCTTCGACACGGCCGTGTCGTCGGCTGCGACCAGTCGCGGCTGGTTATGGCGCTTCGCCATGCCCTGCTCCTCCCCATGCGGCGCTTCGAATCCCGTGTGGCGTTTCGAAACGACGCCATCTTGCGCCCGACGATAAACATGTTGTGAAATTTTACAAGCACTCCTATGATTTCGGCCTGCGCGGTCATCAACGCCTTTCGGCGGGGCCGCGCGACAAGCGAACAAGGCGCTCCCCGAGCTCGTCTCGCCGAAGAGCGCAGCTCCCGGGAGGCCGATTTGAAGATCACCGCGATCGAAACCTTGCGGACCGAAGAGTTCGCCAACGTCCTCTGGGTGCGGGTGCACACCGATGCCGGAATCATCGGCCTCGGCGAGACGTTCTACGGCGCGGCTTCGGTGGAAGCCCATTTGCACGACACGCTCGCGATGCGGCTGCTCGGCAAGAACCCGCTGCATATCGAGGCGCTGCACAAGGAGATGACCAACCTGCCGATGGCGCAGGCCTCGACCGGCGTCGAATCGCGCGCCACCTCGGCGGTCGACATCGCGTTGTGGGACATCTTCGGCAAGGTCTGCGGCCAGCCGGTGCACCAGATGCTCGGCGGCCTCTGCCGCGACAAGCAGCGCATCTACAACACTTGCGCCGGCTACAAATATGTCCGCTCCCACAACATCAAACCGGTATCGACCTGGAATCTCGGCGCGACCAGCGGCCCCTATGAAGATCTGGACGGCTTCATGAACCGCGCCGACGCGGTCGCCGAGAGCCTGCTCGAAAGCGGCATCACGGCGATGAAGATCTGGCCCTTCGATCCGCCCGCGATCGAGAACCAGGGGCTCTACATCACGCCCGAGCAGATGCGGAAGGCGATCGAGCCGTTCGAAAAGATCCGCAAGGCCGTCGGCGACAGGATGGAGATCATGGTCGAGTTCCATTCGCTCTGGAACCTGCCGACCGCGATCAAGATCGCCCGCGCCCTCGAGCCCTACGAGCCGAGCTGGTACGAGGACCCGATCCGGATGAACTCGCCGCAGGCGCTGGCCGAGTTCGCCCGCTCGACGACGGTCTCGGTGACGGCCAGCGAGACGCTGGGCTCGCGCTTCCCCTACAAGGACATGCTCGACCGTGACGCGATGCACGTCGTCATGGCCGACCTCTGCTGGACCGGCGGCCTGACCGAGGGCCGCAAGATCGCCGCGATGGCCGAAACCTATCACCGGCCTTTTGCGCCGCATGACTGCATCGGCCCGGTCGGCTTCATCGCCGCGATCCACGCCTCCTTCAGCCAGCCAAACACGCTGATCCAGGAATCGGTGCGCGCCTTCTACACCGGCTGGTACAAGGAGCTCGTCACCGAGATGCCGGTCATCAAGGACGGCTATGTCTATCCGATGGAGGCGCCGGGATTGGGCGTGGAACTGCTCCCGGCCGTCTTCGAGCGCCCGGACCTGCATCATCGTCGTTCGAGCCTGTGAGGATTTCAGGATGACCAATCCGCTCTTCGATCTCACTGGTCGCACCGCTCTCGTCACAGGCTCCTCGCGCGGCCTCGGACGGGCGATGGCGGAAGGGCTTGCTGCCGCTGGTGCGCGCATCCTCGTCAATGGGACCGACCCCGAGCGCGTCGCAACCGCGGTCAAGGAGATGCGTCAGGCCGGATTCGAGGCTGATGCCGCGCCCTTCGACGTCACCTCCGAGGAGCAGGTCACGAAAGCCTTCGCCGACTTCGATGCGTCAGGTGTCGCGGTCGATATCCTCGTCAACAACGCCGGCATTCAGTTCCGCAAGCCGATGGTCGAACTGGCGACGGTGGACTGGCAGCGCGTGATCGACACGAACCTGACATCGGCCTTCGTGATCGGACGGGAAGCCGCGAAACGCATGATCGCGCGCGGCCACGGCAAGATCATCAACATCGGCTCGCTGACCAGCGCCTTGGCACGGGCCACCGTCGCCCCCTACACCGTGGCCAAGGGCGGCATCAAGATGCTGACCCAGGCCATGGCGGCCGAGTGGGCAGAGCACGGCATTCAGGCCAATGCCATCGGCCCCGGCTACATGCTGACCGACATGAACCAGGCGTTGATCGACAATCCCGCGTTCGATGCATGGGTCCGAAGCCGCACGCCATCGAAGCGCTGGGGCAGGCCTGACGAACTGATTGGAACGGCCGTATTTCTTGCCGCGCCAGCATCGAACTACGTCAACGGTCAAATAATATACGTCGATGGAGGAATGATTTCCGTTTTATAACATCGTGTTAGAGCGAATAAATTGGCATGCCTCGCCTGGCATTCGAATAAGAACCACGCATGAGGCCCTTCGTTTTCCGACCGTGTTCACGCGCCGCGCAGCTCTCTATGGAGCTCGTCCGCGGTGAACCGCTCCAGATCGAGGGCCGGCAGCAGATCGTTCTCGGCGCGGAAATCGCGGGCGCAGATCGCGTCGAACAGAGCGATGCCGGCCTTGTGGAGCGGTAGCGGCACCCCGGCGATCCGGCCCAGCGCTTCGAGCGGCACCAGCCCGAAGGGCACGTCCTCGGTGATGAAGCGAGTTTCCAGCGTCTTGGGGCCGAGCAGTTCGGGACGGTTCCTGTAGACGGCGGCGGCCATCTCGCCGACAGGGCCGGCAGCGACGCCGAAGGAATGGACATAGTGGTCCTGCACGCTGCGGACCGAGAGGCCGAAAGCTCCGGCCAGCGCCAGGCGCTCGACATCCATGGCATCGACGATGCGCCCGACGCCCTGGGTGATCGAGCCGTAGTTCGGCCAGTCCTCGCCGCGCTCGGCGCGCGTCAGGTTGCCCAGCATGTTGGCGACATGCGCCGGCGGATTGAGGTTGCTGAGCATGATGGCCAGCAGGTCTTCGCGCAGCTCGAACCGATCGCCGAAAAGGGAACGGCAGACGTCCAGACCAACCTGCGCGTGACCGGCAGGGAGAGTGGCAACGTCGAGCTTGGCCCGGATGCCCGAGACATGGACGCTGCGCGGGCCGCTCTTGCGCGCGGTGAGCGCCGTTGTCGCCCAGGCGGCGATCGGAATGTCGACCCCGCGCGCGCTCAGCAGGCGATGCAGATAGAGCGCTGCGAAGGAGCAATGGGCGCTGATGATGACGATCTGCCCGGCGGCGAGATGCGGGGCGATGGCGTCCAGCACCGCCCTGAACCCATTGGCCTGAACCGCGACGATGACCACCTCAGCGCCGCCAACGGCTTCGGCGCAATGGCGGGCGATCCGCAACGGCAAGTCGGCTTCGAGCTTGCCAGTGACGGTCAGCAAGGCATCGCCGGAGAAATCGGCCAGGGCCGCGCCGCTCGGCGACCAGATCACGGGCTCATGCCCCTGGCCGGTCAGGTAGGCGACATAGCCGCGCCCGATCCCGCCGAAGCCGACGATGGCGACGCGCATGGGTAATCCCCCGAGTGGTTTCAGATGATTTCGAGACCGCCCAACACGTGCCGGTGGACGACGGTTTCCAGGCCGGGCTTATCGCGTTCGCGCAGGCGTTCGACGATCTCGTAGTGGTCCCGTACCGTGTCGGCGAGCAGCGCGGCGGTGTTCTTTTCGCGCGTCAGCGTAACGGGAACGCGGCTACGTAAATCGAAAATCATCGAGACAAGGTCGCGGTTCGGGCAGAAGTCGAGCATTGCGGCGTGGAAAGCGTAGTTCGCCTCCTCCTGCGCAAGCACCGTGCCGGAACTGACGGCCGCGGCGAAATCGTCAGCCCGCAGTTGCAGCCGCTCCAGCCCTGCCTCGTCGATACGCTTCAGCACTTCGCCGGCCGCCGCAACCTCAAGGATGGCACGGATCGTCACGACATTGCGGTAGCGCTCCTTGTCGAAGGTCTCGACGCGGTAACCGCGATTAGCCTCCAGCTTGACGAAGCCCTTTTCCTCGAGCCGATCCAGCGCCTGGCGAATGTCGAGCCGCGAGGCGCTGTATTGCGTTTCGAGATCGACTTGCTTCAGCCACGAGCCTGCACTGAGGCGGCCGGTGCTGATGTCCCTCTCGATCAGCTTTGCCAGTTCTCGTGCCCGCGACGCACTGCCGCCAGCAGCGCGCCCGCGGCGCTCTCCAGCATCTGTCTTATCTTGCTGAGTTACCAAAGCCATTAGTGCCGTGTTCCGCAGACGAATCCGAGCATGACCGCAACCATCATCGCCCGCTTTGCTGCCCAATCGCAATTCATACTCAGGGCGGTCGAACACACCCGCGGAGATGAGATCTCCTGCATATGCACTCCCATTAAGCAAAATATCCCACAAGTCGAGATTGACAGATGCCAATCATGAACTCAGGATTGGCGCCAAAGTCAAGAACAGGGGATTCTCATGCGCAACCAGGCCTCAGCCCGCCGCCTCGCCGCCGCCCTCGCCTTCGGGATAAGCTCCCTCGCCCTGATCGCTCCCGCGGCGGCACGCGACCTGACGATCGCGCTGTCGAGCAACGTCAACACGCTCGATCCGGACAAGTCGACGACAGTCGGCACGGACCTCAGCGTGGCCGCGCATATCTACACCCCGCTGGTCGATCGCGGGCCCGACCTGAAGCTGAGGCCCGGTCTCGCCACCAAATGGGAAGCGATCGGAGACACGGCCTGGCGCTTCACGCTGCGCGAGGGCGTGACCTTCTCGAACGGCGAGCAGCTCGACGCCGAGGCCGTGAAGTGGAACGTCGAGCGTGTGCTCGATCCGAAGACCGGTGCGCGCAACAAGCCGTGGTTCGCCGCCATCACCGAGGTCAGGGTCGTCTCGCCGACCACCGTCGAATTCGTCACCAAAGGCGCTTATCCCGACCTGCCCGACCAGATGTCGATGTTCCTGCTGATGCCGCCGAAATGGACGGCGGAGAACAACCCTTCCGTGGCGGCGCTCGGCAGCGGCCCCTACGAGCTCGTGCGCTTTGCCAGCGGCGACCGGGTCGTGCTGAAGGCGCGCAAGGACTATTGGGGCGAGAAGCCGGCTTTCGACAACGTCACCTTCCGCATCATTCCGGAGGATTCCTCCCGGATCGCGGCGCTCCAGGCCGGCGATATCGACCTCATCACCGGCTTCCCGACTTCCGAGATCGCCCGGATCAAATCCGGCGGCAAGGTCGAGGCCGGCTCGGTGGCCGGCACGCGCGGCATGTTCATCAAGCTCAACGGGCTGAAGGCGCCCTTCAAGGACAATCCCAAGCTCTGGCGAGCGCTCAATCTCGGCATCGATCGCAAGGCGATCAATGACGGGCTGCTCGACGGCCTCGCCCAAATCAGCGCCTGCCAGCCGCTTTCCCCAGTCTATTTCGGCTTCAACCCCGATCTGAAGCCGGTGCCCTACGATCCCGCCCAGGCCAAGAAGCTGCTGGCCGAGGCCGGCTTTCCCAACGGCGTGACCATGGATCTCGAAGTTCCGACGGGGCGCTACATCCAGGCTTCCGACATCGCCCAGGTCGTCGCCTCCCAGCTCGGGGAGATCGGCGTCACCGTGAAGCTGCGCGAGATGGAATTCGGCGCCTTCATGAACAAGTACATCGTCGGCAAGAATCTCGGCGACTCCGCCTATTTCGGCCTGGGATGGCCGACGCTCGATGCGGGCGGGCTCCTGAACTTCTGGGAGAAGGAAAACCCGCAATCCTATTGGGAGAGTGCGAGCTTCAACGAAGCCGCCAAGGCTGCACGCTCGACCAACGACGCAGCCAAGCGCACCGAGCTCTACCGCAAGCTCACCGCGCAGCTCTGCGAGGATTCGCCCTCGATCTTCATGTTCTTCACGCCGATCACTTACGCCCAGTCCAAGAGCATCGCGTGGCAGGCGCGTGGAGACGACTGGGTCCGCACGATCGACATCAAGACGCGCTGACGGCAACCGAAACGAGCTGAGCGGCGGGCTCCATCGGCCCGCCGTCGGGACAGCCTTGCCCGAATTTCCGATCAACCGGATCGCGACAAAAGTCATGACCGCACAAGACGAAACCACCCTGAAGCTACGTGTCGGCGTCGATTCCGGCGGCACTTTCACCGATGTCTGCATGTTCGACGAGACGCATGGCGAGATCCATGTCTGGAAGGTGTCGAGCACGCCGCAGGACCCGTCGCTCGGCATTGCCGGGGGCATCGAGCAGGGCGTCGCCGAGGTCGCCAAGGCAACGGGGCAGAAGGTCGACGTCGTCTATTTCGGCCATGGCACCACGGTCGCCACCAACGCGCTGATCGTCGGGCGCGGCGCCGAGACGGGGCTGATCACCACCAAGGGGTTCCGCGACGTGCTGGAATTGCGCCGCCAGAAGCGCGATTCCCTCTACGACATCCAGACTCAGAAGCCGCGCATCCTGGTGACGCGCGACAAGCGGCTCGAGGTCAGCGAGCGCGTGCGCTTCGACGGCAGCATCCACACCGCCCTCGACGAGGACGAGGTGCGCGCCGCCGCCCGCAAGCTCAGGGGGCAGGGCATCACGACGGTCGCGGTGTGCTTCCTGTTCTCATTTGTCGAGCCGGCGCATGAGAAACGCGTCAAGGAGATCCTGGCCGAGGAAATGCCGGACGCCTTCGTCTCGATCTCGCACGAGGTCGCGCCCGAGTTCCGCGAATATGAGCGGCTCTCGACCACGGTCGTGAACGCCTATCTCGGCCCGATCATGAAGTCCTATCTCTCGAAGCTGCAGCCGCGGCTGGCCGAGATCGGCATCGACGCCCATCCGCATCTGACGCAGTCGAATGGCGGCGTGATCTCGTCCGAGGTGGCGCAGAACTTCCCGGCGCGCACCGTGCTCTCTGGCCCGGCGGCCGGTGTCATCGGAGCGCTTTCGGTCGGCGGACTCGCCGGCTTCGACAACGTCATCACCTTCGACATGGGCGGCACCTCGACCGACGTCTCGCTGATCGACCGCGGTCGGCCTCAAATGTCGAACGACGCCGTCGTCCACGGCTATCCGCTGAAGCTGCCGATGCTCGACATCCACACCGTCGGCGCCGGCGGCGGCTCGATCGCCCATATCGATGCCGGCGGGCTGCTCAAGGTCGGCCCGCGCTCGGCCGCGGCCGACCCCGGCCCCGTCTGCTACGGGCGCGGCAACGAGGAGCCGACGGTCACCGACGCCAATGTCGTGCTGCAGGTGCTGAACCCGACGCATCTCCTGAACGGGCGCATGAAGATCTACCAGGCGCGTGCCAAGGCCGCGATCGGGCGCCTGGCCGACCAGCTCGGGCTCGGCGTCATGGAGACGGCGCAGGGCATCATCAGCGTGGTCATCGCCAATATGGCGAAGGCCATCCGCGTGATCTCGGTCGAGCGCGGCTATGACCCGCGCGACTATGTCATGCTCGGCTTCGGCGGCGCCGGCCCGATCCATGCGGCGCGGCTCGCCCGCGAACTGGAGATCCCGCGCCTCGTCGTCCCGAAATATCCGGGCATCATGTGTGCGCTCGGCCTGCTGCTGACCGACCTTCGGACCAATCTCTCGCTGACGCGGCTCCTGCCCCTGAGCGAGACAGGCGCGCCGGGCATGGAGACCGGCTTCGCCGGCCTCGAGGAGCGCGGGCAGGACTGGTTCGCCCAGGAGGCGATCCCGGTGGAGCGGCGCTCGCTGATCCGCTCGGTCGACATGCGCTATGGCGGCCAGGGCTATGAGCTCACCGTGCCCTGCCCGGCCGGCCCGATCGATGCGGCGGCGCTGGTGAAGCTGCGCGAGGAGTTCGAGCGCATCCACAAGCAGGTCTATGGCTATATCGCCGCCGAGGAGCCGGTGCAGGTCACGACCCTGCGCATCGAGGCGGTGGGCCTCGTGCCGAAGGCGGACCTCAAGGCTTATCCCCCCGCCGCCGGCACGAGCAATGGGGCGATCACCGGCTGGCGCGAGGTCTGGCTGCCGGAAACCGGCGGCTTCACCAACTGCCCGATCTATGACCGCGCCCTGCTCGGGCCGGGGCACGAGGTGACCGGGCCCGCCATCATCGACCAGATGGATTCGACCACCCTCGTCCTGCCCGGGCAGGTCGCGACCGTCGACGCCTATCTCAACCTGATCCTCGAGGGCTGACCATGCTGGACAAAGCCAAGACGCAGCTCGACCCGATCACCGTCGAGGTCATCGGCAGCGCGCTCACCACCATCGTCGAGGAGATGGGCAAGGCGATCATCCGCGCGGCGTATTCGACCAACATCAAGGAGCGGCAGGACTGCTCGACCGCGCTGTTCGACGCCGCCGGGCGCACCATCGCCCAGGCCGAGCACATTCCGGTGCATCTGGGATCGCTGCTCGGCATCGCCGAGCACGTCTTCAAGAACCACGACCTCGCGACGGTGCGCCCCGGCGACGTCTTCGTCGGCAACGACGCCTATACCGGCGGCGGCACCCATCTCAACGACATCGTCTTCCTCGAGCCGATCTTCCATGGCGACGAGCTGGTCGCCTGGGTGACGAACCTCGCCCATCATTCCGATTTCGTCGACCGCGGCCATGCGCATATCTTCCAGGAGGGGCTGCGCATCCCGCCCGTGCGGCTCTATCGCGAGGGCGTGCTGCAGGAAGACCTGATGCAGCTCATCCTGCTGAACTGCCAGGTTCCGCGCGAGCGCATCAACGACTTCCGCGCCCAGATGGCGGCCAACCGCCTCGGTGTGCAGCGCTACCAGGCGCTCTGCGACAAATATGGCGCCGAGACGGTGCGCGCCGCCGGCGCGCAGGTGCTCGACTACACCGAGCGGCGCACCCGCGCCGGCATCGCGCAAATTCCGGACGGCACCTACAGCTTCCGCCACGACTTCGACAGCAACCTGATCGACGGCGTGCTCGACCTCAAGGTCGTGATCGAGGTCAAGGGCGACGAGATCTTCATCGACTTCCCCGACGCGCCCGAGCAGGTCCGCGCGCCGATCAACATGGTCTACACGGCGCTGCTGGCGACGGTGTATTTCGCGGTGAAGGCGATCGTCGATCCCGATCTGCCGGCCAATGCCGGCTTCCACCGGCCGATCCATGTCTCCGCGCCGCTGGGCTCCGTGCTGAACTCGACGCCGCCAGCCGCCGTCTACAGCCGCACCGATATCGGCCAGCGCCTCGTCGACATGATCTTCGCCGCGCTCGCCGATGTGGTGCCCGAGCGGATCGCCGCCGCCTCGACCGGCGGCACGCTCCTGACCACCAGCGGAATCCATCCGCGCACCGGCCGCTTCTACGTCTATAACGAGATGCATGGCGGCGGCATGGGCGCGCGCGCCGACAAGGACGGGCTCGACGGCGTGCAGGTGAACACGACTAACACCGCCAATCTGCCGATCGAGGCGCTCGAGATCGAGCACCCCGTCATGGTGAAATGCTACGAGCTGGTGCAGGATTCCGGCGGCGCGGGCCAATATCGCGGCGGTATGACCTTGCGGCGGCGCGTCGAGATGCTCGACCACACCGCCCGCATCTCGGCGGGCGGTACCAACAGCATCGTGCCGCCTTTCGGCCTCAAGGGCGGCCAGGACGGCCAGACCGCCCGCGTCGAGCTTTCGCCCGGCGCCAGGCCGCTCGACCGTCGCGCCGGCATCCTGCAGCCGGGCGAGTGGGTCGGCATGGTCGCCGCTGGCGGTGGCGGGTTCGGCGACCCGAAGAAGCGTGACCGGAAGCTGGTCGAGCGCGATCTGCGCGAGGAGCGCATCTCGCGGCAGGCGGCCGTGGAGATCTACGGGCTGAAGCTCTGACAAACGTCGTGACGATGGAGGCCGCCGGATGCCGCGCCACCTGACCTCCCGCCTCGGCGAAGGCCTGATCGCGATCTGGGGCGTGGTCACGATCGTCTTCGTCGTCTCGCGGCTGCTCGGCGACCCCGCCGTGCTGCTGCTGCCGATCGGCGCGACGGAGGCGCAACTGCAGGAGCTGCGTACGCAGCTCGGGCTCGATCAGCCGGTGCTGCAGCAATATCTGACCTTTCTCCTTCATGCGCTGAAGGGCGATTTCGGCCAGTCCTTCCAGTTCGCGCGCCCGGCGCTCGACGTCGTCCTCGAAAGGCTGCCGGCGACGGCCTTGCTCGCCGGCTGCGCGCTCGCGATCGGCGTGCTGGTCGGCGGCCTCGCAGGCGCGCTCGCCGCGATCTATCGCGGTTCGACGATCGAGGGGCTCGTCCTGCTGGTGGCGCTGCTCGGCCAGGCGACGCCCTCCTTCTGGCTCGGCATCATGCTGATCCTGTTCTTCGCGGTGCAGCTCGGCTGGTTCCCGACGGGTGGCTACGGCGAATGGCAGAACCTTGTCCTGCCGTCGGTGACGCTGGCCTGCTTTACGACCGCCAGCATCGCGCGCCTGCTGCGCTCCTCCATGCTCGACGTGATGCGGGACGACTATGTCCGCACGGCCTATGCGAAGGGCCTCGGCCCCCGCCGCATCTATATCTGGCATGTCGGCCGCAACTCGTTGATCCCCGTGGTGACCATGACCGGCATCCTGGCCGGCGAGCTTCTCGGCGGCGCCGCCGTGACCGAGACGGTCTTCGCCTGGCCGGGCGTCGGGCGATTGATCGTGCAGGCGATCGAGACCAAGGATTTTCCGGTCGTGCAGGCCGGCGTCGCCGTGGTCGCGACCATCTTCGTCCTGGTCAATCTCCTGGTCGACCTGCTCTACACCCTGATCGACCCACGCATCCGGCAGGAATCATGAGGCTCTTCTCGTTCCTGCGCCGCCAGCGTGCGAATTGGCTCGGCCTCACCGGTGCGGCGTTGCTGGTGCTCCTGCTGGCGTTGGCGCTCGCCGGGCCCTGGCTCGGCCTGCCCGACCCGACGCGTGGCGACCTGCGCGCCCGCATGATGGCGCCGACGATCTCCTGGACCGGGCTGGGCGTCCACCCCTTCGGGACCGACCAGCTCGGACGCGACATCCTGAGCCGTATCATCGCCGGCAGCCGCGTCACCCTGACGATCGCCGGCTCGGCCGTGATCCTCGGCGGCATCGTCGGCGTGTTTATGGGCCTCGTCGCCGGCTATTTCGGCGGCTGGTATGACCGCGTGCTGATGCGCCTGGTCGACATCCAGCTCGCCTTCCCGCTGATGCTGCTGGCGCTTCTGGTCGTCGCCGCGCTCGGCCCAAGCCTGCACAACCTGATCGCGGTGCTCGCCCTGACGAGCTGGGTCCGCTATGCCCGCATCATCAGAGCCCAGGTCCTGACGGTCCGGGAGCGCGAATTCGTCCAGGCGGCTCTGGCGATGGGGGCGGGCCACGCCCGCCTGCTCTTGCGCCACATCCTGCCCAACGTCCTGACGCCGGTCTTCGTCGTCGCGACCCTCGAACTCGCGCGCACCATCGTGCTCGAAGCGGGCTTGAGCTTCCTTGGCCTCGGCATCCAGCCGCCCTCGCCGAGTTGGGGCCGGATGCTCGCCGACGGGCGCACCTATATCGCCAGCGCCTGGTGGATCATCACCCTGCCTGGCCTGGCTTTGATGTTGACGGTATTGAGCGTCAATCTCCTGGGCGACTGGCTGCGTGATTGGCTCGACCCGCGCGCGGAACGTCGCTGATCCATCAGCCGATAAGCCGCTCGCCCATGGCGGAAGCTCAATTCTTTTCGGAGCGATCCATAGCCGCCCCCCCTGTCCCAAATCCTTCTCCGGCAACCCTTCGGATAAGCCCGGCTCAGCGCAGTGTGGGGTCGAGCCGATCGCGCAGCCAGTCGCCGACGAGGCTGACCGCAAGCGTTGTCAGCACGATGGTGCAGGCCGGAGCCAGCATGATCCAGGGAGCACGCGTCAGATATTCGCGACCATAGCCGACCATGTTGCCGAGGCTGGTCATCGGCGGCTGGACGCCGAGGCCCAGGAAGGACAGCCCGCTCTCCAGCAGGATCACCTCCGGGAAGGTCAACGTCATCGAGACGATCAGCGTCGAGGCGATGTTCGGCAGGATATGGCGCAGATAGACCCGCGAGGGACTCGCACCGATCTGGCGCACCGCCCCGGCATAGCCTTGCGCGCCAGCGGAGATGGCGAGCCCGCGCGCAATGCGGGCATAGCGCTCCCACCCATAGAGCCCCATCAGGCAGATGAAGAGCGGCAGCGCGTTTCCAAAGAAGGCCAGCACCGAGAGTGCCAGGATCAGGAAGGGCATCGCGGCCTGGAAATCGGCCAGCATCAACACGAATTGCTCGACCCAGCCGCGGAAATGCGCCGCGAGGAAGCCCATCAGCGTGCCAAGCGTGGCCGAAATGATCGTCGCGCCGAAGGCGACGAGCAGCGAAATGCGGATCGAGATGATCAGCCGCGAGAGCACGTCGCGGCCGAGTTCATCGGTCCCGAGCCAGTGCAGTGGATGGAAGGGCGGCGACAGCCGGTTGCGCAGGTCATATGCCGTGAAGCGATAGGGCGTGACCCAATCGGCGCTCAGGGCCAAAACGATGATGAAGCCGACCCAGACGATGCCGAACCAGACCAGCAGCGGGATGCGCTTCTTCGGCCTGGGAGCAACCTTCTCGCGGATGGCAGGTGGCGCGGCGGCTGTTACATCGGCCATTTCAATGCCCTCCTGCCCGGGCACCACTGCGCAGACGTGGATCGAGCACGCCGTAAAGCAGGTCGACGATCAAGTTGGCGCTGACCATGGTGATCGCGACCAGCAGCAGGATGCATTGCACCACCGCTAGATCGCGATTGGAGACTGCGACGACGAGCAGCCGACCGACGCCCGGCCAGGAAAACACGCTCTCGACCACGACTGCCCCTGCAATCAGGCTGCCGACCATAAAGCCGACGACGGTCACGGTCGGCACCGCCGCGTTCGGCAGCGCGTGCCCGCGCACGACCGCGGCCCAGGGCACGCCCTTGGCGCTGGCTGTGCGGATATAGGACTGGCCGAGCACCTCCAGCATGGCGCTGCGGGTGAAACGGGCAAGCACCGCCGCTCCGCCGATTCCGAGCGTCACCACCGGCAGAATGGCATGGCGCCAGCTCTCCTGCCCCCCCGAGGGCAGCCAGCCGAGTTGCACCGAGAAGATCAGCACCAGCACGAGGCCGAGCACGAAGCTTGGAATGGTGAAGCCTGCGACCGCCGTGATCATGACGATGCGGTCGGTCAGGCTGTCGCGGTTCAATGCCGCGTATATGCCGGCCGGGATGCCGATGCCGAGCTTCAGCGCCAAGGCCGGCAAGGTCAGCGCCAGGGTCGCCGGGATGCGCTCGAGGACGAGCTGGATCGCCGGACGGCCATCGCGCATCGACTGACCGAGCTCGCCCTGCCCTATCGCCGTGAAGTAGCGCAGGTATTGCAGCCAGATCGGGTCGTCCAGGCCCCACGCCTTGCGGAAGGCAGCGATCGCCTCGGGCGGCGCATCGGCGCTCATGATGATCAGCGCCGGATCGCCGGAGAGCCGGAGCACGACGAATGCGAAGGTGACGACAAGCGCAACGGTCAGCAGCGCGCGGGCGAGCCGGATCAGGAAAAAGCGCAGCATCAGCTCGCCGCCTTCAGGAAATTGGCCTGGTCCTGCGCGACATGGCAAGCGGTCAAGCGACCATCCGGCAGCGGCAGCAGCGCCGGACTCTCGACCTTGCAGCGATCGCGCGCGGCATGGCAGCGGGGATGGAAGGCGCAGCCCGAGGGGCGCGCCGCCGGGTTGGGCGGATCGCCCTGCAGCACGATGCGCGGGCGGGCTCGCCGGCCGGGAACCGGCGCGGCCGAGACCAGCGCCTCGGTATAAGGATGCGCCGGCGAGGAGAGCAGCAGATCGGCCTCGCCCTCCTCGACGATACGGCCAAGATACATCACCGCGACGCGGTGGCTGACTTGCCTGATGACCTTGAGATCGTGGCTGATGAAGAGCAGGCCCAGGCCCAGCTCCTGCTGAAGGTCGACCAGCAGGTTGATCACTTGCGCCTGAATGGAGACGTCGAGCGCCGAGACCGGCTCGTCGCAGACCAGCAGGTCCGGCGTGGTCGCGAGCGCGCGAGCGATCACGGCGCGCTGGCGCTGGCCGCCAGACAGCTCGTGCGGATAGCGCGCGCCCTGATCGGCCCGCAAACCCACCGACTGCAGCAGTTTCAGCGCCATGTCGCCGCGCGCCTTGGCCTCGCCGATTTCATGGACATCGTACGGCTCGCGCACCTGCTCGACGATCGAGAGCCGCCGGTCCAGCGCGCCGAGCGGGTCCTGGTAGATCATCTGCATGCGGGCGCGGATCTTGCGCCAATCGCCGGTGTCGAGTGCCGGCAACGGCGCGCCCTGGAACAGGACATCGCCCGCATCCGGCCTCTCCAGCCCGAGCGCGACGCGCCCGGTGGTCGACTTGCCCGAGCCGGACTCACCGACGACGCCAAGCGTCCTGCCGCGTTCGACCGTGAGTGACACTCCGTCGACGGCACGCACCTCGACGGGGCTGCCGAGCAAGCCGCGGCGCATCGTGTAGCGGCGCGAGACGTTGCGGACCTGAAGCACCGGCGCGCTCATGCGAACACGAACTCCGAGGTGCGCGCGGACTGTGCCTGCGCCGTCCGAACGCAGGCGGCGAAGCGGCCCGGCGCCTTCTGCACGAGCGGCGGCACGCCGGCATCGCAGAGCGCGCCATGACGCGGACAACGCGGCCCGAAGGCACAGCCCGGCGGCAGGTTCCAGGGCTCCGGCACATTGCCCTCGATCGGGTCGAGCCGGCGGCGCACGCCCTCCAGCGGCGGCAGCGCCGCGATGAGGCCCTGCGTGTAGGGATGCTGCGGCTGCTCGAACAGCTCGATCGAATCGGCCATCTCGATGATGCGCCCGGCATACATCACGCAGACGCGTTCACAGGTCTGCGAGATCACCCCCAGATCGTGGCTGATCAGCACCAGCGCCATGCCGGTCTCGCGTCGGATCAGCGTCAGCAATTCGAGAATCTGCGCCTGAATGGTGGCATCGAGCGCCGTGGTCGGCTCGTCAGCGACAAGAAGATCGGGGTTCCCCGCGAGCGCCATCGCGATCATCACACGCTGATTCTGGCCGCCCGAGAGCTCGTGAGGGAAGGCATCGAGGCGTCGCGCCGCGTCTGGAATGCCGACGAGGTCGAACAGGCGTTTCACCTCGGCCCTGATTGCGCTGCCGGAGAGACCGCGATGCAGCGCCAGGGCTTCACCGACTTGCCTGCCGAGTCGGATGACCGGATTGAGCGCGCTCGCCGGATCCTGGAAGATCATCGCGATGCGCCCGCCACGCACCTTATCGAGGACGTCGGCGTTGGCCTCGATCAACTCGGTGCTGCCGAGCCTGACGCTGCCGGTGATGGAGGCCTTCTTCGGCAGCAGGCCAAGCGCTGCCAGCCAGGTCACCGATTTGCCGCAGCCGGATTCGCCGACGAGGCCGACCGCCTCCCCCGCCGCGACGGTCAGGTCGATGCCGTGCAGCACCTTGACCCCGTCGAAGGCGACCGTAAGCCCCCGGATCTCGACGAGCGGATTGTCGACGCTGCCGAACCTGTCGAGCCTCTCGCTCACGAGCGGACCCCACCCCAGTTGCGGGCGCTGAAGTCCATGACGAAGGACTGCGCGGCCTTCCACTGGATGTCCCGACGTTTGGCGGTGAAGTTCGCGGTTTGGTGCAGCACGGTATAGGCAGGGTCCCCGCGCTCGCAGATTTCGAGCATGCGGCGGAATGCGGCCTTGCGCTGGGCCCGATCGGTCGAGC
This sequence comes from Allobosea sp. RAF48, assembly GCF_052114025.1. Classification (NCBI taxonomy): domain Bacteria; kingdom Pseudomonadati; phylum Pseudomonadota; class Alphaproteobacteria; order Hyphomicrobiales; family Alloboseaceae; genus Allobosea; species Allobosea sp. RAF48. The sequence continues at coordinate 297,749 of NZ_JBFRDZ010000012.1, read as the reverse complement.
TCTCCAGCACGTCGGAGAGCTTGCCCATCTCGGCATTGCTCCACTCGCCGACCTGCCATTGCTGGCCGCTCGAGCCGTGGCTGGAGGTGATCGACGATACCGGATCGTTGAAGGACGCACTGTTCGACCAGTCGCGCACCGCCCGCGTCGGCCCCTTGGCGAGAACCTGCGGGAAGTTCTCCTTGCTCTCGATCTGGACGTTCATGCCGATCTGGCGCCAGCTCTCGACCAGCACCTGCGCGGTCGCGACCTGGTTGGTGTAGTAATTGTTGAGCAGACGATAAGGGATCGCCTCGCCCCAATAGCCGGACTGCTTCAACAGCCCGATGGCGAAACGCGGCAGGATCAGCATCCCGGCCGAGGCCGCGCCGAGCGCAAGCGCGTGGCGGCGAGTGTGTCCAGTCATCGAACGCTCCGGGTCGTCAAAACGAGGCGGCGCGCCCGTTGGAGGACGCGCCGCGACTGTTGGATCAGCTCTGCCGGCCCCAGTTGCCGGCGCGGAAATCCATGGCGAAGGCCGGTGCGGCTTTCCAGGCGATCGATTTCGGCTTGGCCGTGAAGGTCGCGTTCTGGTGCAACACGGTGTAGGCCGGGTCTTCGCGTTCGGCGATCTCCAGCATGCGCCGGAAGGCGGCCTTGCGGCGGGCGCGGTCGGTCGAGGTCTCCAGCTCGACCGAAAGCGTGTTCATCTCGGCATTCGTCCACTCGCCGGCCTGCTGCTGCTGGCCGTTGGGGCCGTGCTGGGCGACGATCGAGGAGACCGGATCGTTGAAAGGCGCCGAGTTCGACCAGTCGCGCACGGCGCGGGTCGGCGTGCGCTCGAGGATCTGCTGCCAGTTCTCGACCATCCGGATCTCGACGTTGAGACCGGCCTCCTTCCACATCTCGACCAGGATCTGCGCGGTCGGAGTCTGGTTGGTGTAGTAGTTGTTGAGCAGGCGGTACGGGATCGGGTCACCCTTGTAGCCGGACTGCTTGACGAGATCGCGCGCCAGCTTGAGATCGAACGCCGGCACCGACCAGTCCTCGACGAACATCTCGCCATAATAGGGCCATTGCAGCCCCTTCGGCACCACGGTGCGGCCGGCCCAGAGCGAGTCGACGATCGTCTGCCGGTCGATCGAATGCGTCATGGCGCGGCGAACCAGCGGATTCTGCAGCTGGGCATGGCTCTTGTCGAAGACGGTCAGGCGGTGATTCAGGATCGTGCCGCCCTGCACCTCGAAGGCCGAATTCTTCTCGATCTGCGCAATCTGGTCCGGCGGGATGTCGCAGGCGAACTGGTATTGGCCGGAGAGCAATCCGTTGATGCGCGAGGCGACTTCCGGCACCTCGACGAAGCGGATCGACTTCAGCGGCGGCCGGCCGCCCCAATATTCGTCATGGGCCTCGAGCAGCAGCGAGACGTCCGGACGGTATTCAGCGACCTTGTAAGGGCCGGTCGTGACCGGCTTCATCGCCCACTCATTGTAGGTCGCCGCCTCATCGAAGGCGCGCCGGTTCATGATCTCGCTGCCATAGCGCGAAATGCGACCCTCGATCGTCACGTCCGGGGTGCCGTTGACGAAGCGCACGGTGTGCTTGTCGACGATCTCGACGCCGAGCAGGGCCGGCCAGGAGCGGCGCGCCACCGCCGGTACTTCCGCCGGCAGCTCCTTGCTGGCGCGACCGCCGCCGACAACGAAATCGGCCGAGATGGTCTTGCCCGCAGCCGGCTGCGTGTCGCCGAACATGCGCTGCTTGCCGAAGGTGAAGGCAACGTCCTCGGCGGTGAGCTCGTCGCCATTGTGGAACTTCACGCCCTGGCGCAGCTTGAGTTCGACGGTCTTGTCGTCGATGCGCTTCCACTCCGTGGCGAGGCCGGGCACGGCGCCCAGACCGCCCAGCCAGTTGCGGCCGATCAACCCTTCCCAGAGCGACGAGAAGAAGATGCGCTCGCCGACATTGGACTGCTCGCGCAGCACGTCGAGCTGGTTGGAATTGGCGATTTTCTGGACCGCGATCGTGATCGAAGGCCGGCTGTCGGCCTGGGCGATCGCGAAGCGGGGCAGGATGAGGGCAGAGCCCCCGAGCGCTATTGCGCCGCGACGCGTGAGGGAACCGACCATTGTTCATCTCCAGATGGGGTGGCGTTGGGGTCGCGCTCTTCCAGCCCGCGCGGGCTGGAGCGGTAATGGGTCAGGGTCCTGTCAGCATGGGTCAGCCGCCAGGACAGGGCCTTCTGGGCGTAATCGCGCACCAGCGCGGCATAGGCGGGAGCGTCGGCCAGATTGACGAACTGGTGCGGATCGTTCGTCAGGTCGAAGAAGAGCGGCGGGAGCGCGGCGAAATGGACGTATTTGTAGTTTTCGTCCTGGATCACGCAGAGGCTTGACTGGTCCATGTGCAGGCCGAGCACCTGCTCCGGCTGCGAATAATGCACGTCACGGAAGTCGTATTCGTAATGCATCTCCGTCCGCCAATTCGCCGGACGGCCTTCGGCGAGGAAAGGCATGACCGAGCGCCCGTCGCAGGCGCGGGGCGCCTCGCCGCCGAGCCAGTCGAGGATCGTCGGCATCACGTCGACGCTCTCAGTAAAGGACGTTTCGATCGCGCCGCGGCGTTCGTGCGCGCCGCGCGGGTCCTTCACCACCAGAGGAATGCGGAAGCTCTCGTCGTTGAAGCCGATCTTGCCGAGCAGATGGTGGTCACCGAGTTGCTCGCCGTGGTCGCTGGTGAAGACGATCAGCGTGTCGTCCCACTGCCCGGTCTCATCGAGATAGGCGAACACCCGGCCGAGGCAGTCGTCGATCTCGGTGATCAGGCCGCAGTAGGTCGCGCGCATCTGGGCGATCTCGGCCGCATCCAGCGTCGCACCCGAGCCCTCGGCGCCATGGAAGAAGGAACCGCGCTTGATCGAGTCGACATAGAACCTGGTCAGCGGGTGTTGCGCGGCCTCGACCTCCGGCGATTCCGCCCGCACCAGAGCCGGCATATCTTCCGGCCGGTACATCGCGTGGTACGGCGCCGGCGCGACGAAGGGCGGATGCGGACGATAATAGCCGAGGTGCAGGAAGAAGGGCTTGCCCGCCCGGCCCTTGAGATAGGTCAGCGCCCGCTCGGTGAAAAAGGTCGAGTCCGAGAATTCCTTCGGGATGCGCGAGGGCTTGTCAGTCGCACCCGGGACCGAGTCCTCACCCTCAGGCAGCCAGATGTCCTCGCGCTTTTCGGGCAGCTTGAAGCCGTTCTGCTCCACCCAGCCGAAATAGCCGTCCATGTTCGGTTCGAAGGCGCCGACGGAACGAAACCCGTCCATCAGGTCGCCGAGCACGAGGAAGCGCGGATCGTTCTTCGCGGTCGTGCGCGGGTCCGGCGTTGTCGTGGTGTAGCCGATCAGAGCAGGGTCGTAACCGATCGCCCTGAGCGCCTTTCCCAGGTTGAAATGGCGCTGGTCGAGGGGCACCGTATTCTGCACGGCGCGATGGTTCATCAAATAGAGCCCGGTCAGCAGGCTGGCTCGCGCCGGACCGCAGGGAACGCAGGCGGTGACATGGTTGGCGAAGGTGACCCCTTCGGCACAGAGCCTGTCGAGATTGGGCGTCTTGAGGAAAGGCTCCTGACCGCGGGCACGCAGCAGATGCGGTACGAAATCGGCCCGCCATTGGTCGACGACGATCAGGAGAACGTTCTTACGTTTCATTGCCTTGCCTCGTGAAGTCACGTCCAGCTATCCGCCGCGGATGACGCCTGCGTGACTGCCCGACATCATTGTTCGGCCGTCAGAACCAGGCGGCGCCGGCGCGGTTACCGCGCTGGTGAGCAGCCCATGCCTGTTGCGGGGCCGGCTCGGTCGTCCCGACAAGGGCAAGGTGCAGCATGGCAGCCCCTGCATCGCGCGTGCGATCTCATCGATCCTGGCGGAGGCGAGCGTTCGCGGAACATCCCTTGCAGCTGCGGAGCCCCGTCAGCCGTTGCTCCGCACAGCTAGCAAACCGCTGGGTAAGAAGGGCTGGGATCGCAGGGCGGAGCTTCGATCGCCGAGGCGGAGCGACATCCGGCATCTCGACGAGGTCGCGGTCACCATTGCCGGCAAGAGCACTGGCTCGGGCGGGCTCTCGACCAGGATGGATACGTCGCGACGAAATCCTCCAGACCCGGCGCCACGCCAAGGCGGCGCGGCGTCTTCTGAAGAAGCAGGGCTATGCGCCCCGGTGCATGATCACCGACAAGCTCGGGCCTTGACGCCATCGCCCACAGGAAAGCCGTCGCCGGCGTCACGGCCCGAGCCTGTCATCGAGCCCGATGCACCTCTTGGCGGCCACCGGCGGCTATTGTGACGACGACCACCACGGTGTGTTCGCGCGCTGTCTTCTCAAGCCGATTCAACGGAGGCCTGGGACAGCGCGGCATTGAGGCCTGCGGCGAGGTCCGCGTCCAGCGGGGCGCCATCGATCCAGCAATGGCGCACGATCGCGATGCGGCCGGCATCGATCAGGCTGTTCTCGTCGCCCGGGCGGCTGGTATGCGGCCGGCCGCGACGGATGCGCCAGACGATGCGGTCGCCCTCCTCGGAATGGATGTCGGCCGCCCCTGCAATTTTGTCGCGGCCGATCGCGGCAAGGCCTATCTCGGCCGGCAGCTCCTTGGGCAGATTGACGCTGAGATAGGCACCCTCGCGGCTCCAGGCGGCGCGGCGCTGCCAGAGATTGTCGATCAGGGCCGCCAGTGCGGTGACATCGCGCTCCTCGGATGTCCCGCCCTTGGTGCGGGAGAAGCCGATGGCGGGGATATCCCAAAAACTCGCCTCGCGGGCGATCGAGAGCGTGCCGGAATAGGCGGCGTCCTCGGCGGCGTTGCGGCCGTCATTGACGCCGGAGAGCACGAGGTCCGGCTTGCCGCCGGCGCGAAACAGCACGGTCATCGCCGCGACGACGCAATCGGCCGGCGTCCCGTTCAATGCGTAGACCTGCGCTTCGCGGCGGGTCAGCGTCAGGTCGCGGTCGAAGGAGAGGTGATGGCTCGCCGCCGTCCATTTCCGCTCCGGCGCGACGACCCAGATGTCGGAGGCGACGCGGGCGGCGGCGCGGCGCAGCAGGGCGATGCCGGGGGCGTCGATGCCGTCGTCATTGGCGATCAGGATGCGCATGGGTCAGATCTCGATGACGTCGCCGGGCTTTAGGTTGGCGACGAGGCTTGGAATGTCGCCTGCGAGCGCCCGTGCAGTGGCCGCATCGCAGGAATGGGCGAGCACACGTTCCGCACCGCTTGCCATGGCAATGGCCGCGTTCTCGGGCAGGGTCGGATGGGTCGGGAAGCGCAGCCAGTCCGCCGTTCCGGCAGCACGCATCGCGTCGGCGGGGCTACCTTTGGGGACATGGCCGGTCAGCAGCACCGGGTGCCCGTCGCGGCGAGCCTGGGCAAGCGCGGCCTTGGACGGACCTGAGAGCCCCATGCCATCGTCGCAAAGCAGGGCCGCCGGCGGCAGCTTCTGCCCCTCTTCCCACAGTGACGCCTCGGCGAAGCGCGCCGACAGCAGGTCGACGCTCCCCGGTTTCAACCAGGCGGAGGCCGCGATCTGTTGAGCCAGTGCGGCGTGCATCGACTGGTGGATGGCGATCGGGCCTTCGATCAGCCCGATCAGCTCGATGGAACGGCCGGATAGCGGCGTCGGCAGCACGGCGCCTTGCGGATGCGCCGCGAGCCAGCGCCCGATGGCGGCGCCGCGTTCGGCCGCCGGGATGCGGTCATCGCCATAGGAGGCGTCGACCAGCAACAGGTCGCAAGGCGGCAGCGGATCCATGGCGAAGACTGGGCTCGCCGGCACCACATCGCCGCAATAGCCGACGCTGCGGCCCTCGGCGCTCAGATGGCACCAGACGCCGCCGACGACATGACCGCTGCGGCCGGTCCGGATCTCGATCGGGCCGAGCCTGAAATCCTGGCCAGCGACGATGATCTCGGGCGGGCTCTGCGCGGCAAGCGTACGCTCCTGCGGCGTCGCATAAGCCGCGAGCGTCGCATCGGTTTCGGCGGCGCTTTCGGCCGTCATCAGCACGCGGCCGGCAAATCCGTGGGCGAGGCACCAGCCCAGCGCCGCGACATGGTCCTCATGGGCATGGGTCACGATGATCGCATCGAGCCGCTTCAGCTCGTCCGGCGTGATCGCGGGGTAGTAGCCCGGCCCCCGCGGCGCGCTGGTGTCGACGCCGACATCGAGCAGAAGCCGGGTTCCGCCATGTTCGATACCGATGCAGGTCCGGCCCTTCTCGCCGACCCCGCCATGGATCCTGAGTTTCATACGGCCGGTCTCATGCGGCTTTGTCCATTGTCCCGGCCTCGGGGATGACCCAGCCATCATGGATCGCGATGCGGATCGCGTCGCCAGCCTGGGCCGGCGCGGGCTCGGCGGCGTCGAGATGCAGCACGAGGTCGTTGCTGGCGGCGGGACGTGCCTCGAGCCGGAAGAAGCCGCCCTGATAGGACAGCCGTTCGACTGCGGCGGAAAGCCCCTCCTGTCCGGGGGAAGCAATGCCGATGTCGCGCGCCCGCAGGCAGAGCTTCACCTGGTCGGTCACCGCCTGATCCGGCCGGCAGCGCACCACCGCCTCGACACCGAGCACGCTGACCTTGCAGCGGCCGGCCTGGGGCGCCGACAGCACGGTTGCCGGCAGCACCATGCCGTCGCCGATGAAGCCGGCGACGGTGATGTTGGCAGGCTCGCGATAGAGCATCGAGGGCGTGGCGAGCTGCAGCAGCCGGCCGCGATCCATCACGGCGATGCGATCGGCCAGCGCCATCGCCTCGGCTTGATCATGGGTGATGTAGACCATGGTCGTGCCGGTGCGCTCATGGAAACGGGAGAACTCCTCCTCCATCGAGGCACGCAGATGCACATCGAGATTGGCGAGCGGCTCGTCGAGCAGAACGAGCGAGGGTTCGGTGACGAGGCAGCGGGCGAGCGCGACGCGCTGGCGCTGGCCGCCGGAGAGCATGCCCGGCCGACGCTCGGCGAAGCCGTTCAAGCCGACGAGATCGAGCGCCGCCGCGACGCGGCGAGCCCGCTCGGGATCACGCACGCCGGCGACGGTCAGGCCATAGGCGACGTTCTCCGCCACCGTCATATGCGGCCAGAGCGCATAGGACTGGAAGACGATGCCGAGCTTGCGATGCTCGGGCGGAACATGCTGCTCGGGCGAGGAGACGAGCCGGTCGCCGATGCGGATCGCGCCGCCGTCGAGCTTGTCGAAGCCGGCGATCTGGCGCAGCAGCGTGGTCTTGCCGCAGCCGGACGCACCGAGCACGGCCAGGAACTCGCCGTCCTCGACATCGATCGAGACGTCGTCGAGGGCGATATAGGAGCCGAAGCGCTTCTGCGCCCGGTCGATGGTCAGTCGCGCCACGGCAGGACTCCCTGGGGCAGTTTTTGGGCGAAGAGAGTGGTCGAAGCCATCAGGGCGACCGTGACGAGAACGGTGATCGTCGCCAGCGCCGAGGCATAGGTGGAGTCGCCGCCCTGCTCGAAGGAGAAGACGACGACGCCGAGTGTCTCGGCCCCGGAAGACCAGAGCAGCGCCGAGACGGTCAGCTCGTTGAAGGCGGTGAGGAAGATCAAGAGCGCGCCTGCCACCGCCGCCGGCGCAACCAGCGGGAAGATGATGGTGACGAGGCGGCGCGGCAGGCCGGCGCCGGCGATCTGCGCGGCCTCCTCCAGCGTGCGGTCGATCTGAAGATAACCGCTGACGATCGGCCGCAGGCCGAGCACGAGGAAGCGCGCGAGATAGGCGAAGACGATGATCCAGACAGTGTTGTAGAGGGAGACGCCGAGCACCGGCAGCGGCTTGAGGAAAAGCAGGATCGCGGCGATCGCGAGCACCACGCCAGGCATGGCATAGGGTAGCTCGGCGGCGAGGTTGAGCAACCTGAGCGCCCGCGACTTCTTCCAGACGATGAAGTAGCCCAGCGGGACGCAGATCAGCACGATCAGGATCGCTGCTCCCGCCGACATCAGGAAGCTGTTGACGAAGGCGCGCTTCGAGGCGGCGTGCTCGAAGAGGACATAGGCATAGTTGCCGAATGTCGCCGTCGCCGCATTGAGCGGCACGCCGAAGGCCGGGATCAGCGACGTGCTGAGCAGGCCGAGCAGCGGCAGAGCCAGGACGAGGATCGCGAAGGTCCAGAGCAGCGTCTCGACCGGCGCGCGCCAGCGCCCGAGCTCGAAGGGCCGCGCGGCGCTCGAAGTCGTGGTGATGCGGAAGTCGCGACGGCGCATCATGAAATCCTGCAGCAGGATGCCGGCCATGGCGATGACGCCGATCAGCAGCGACAGGATTGCGACTTCCGAGAGCACGCCCGGCCCGAGGCCCGCGAGGCGCTGGTAGATCAGCGTCGGCAGGACGAGGAAGTTGCCGGGGATGCCAAGGAAGGCCGGGATGCCGAAATTGCCGAGGCAGGAGACGAAGCAGAGCGCGATGCCGGCGACGAGCGGCGGGGTCATCAACGGCAGCACGACGGTGCGCAGCACGGTGAGCGGGCTGGCGCCGGCGGCAAGGCCGGCCTCGATCAATTCCTTGGGCAGGGCGCGCAGGCCGGCCCGCAGCGTCAGGAAGACCAGCGGCGCATATTGCAGGCCGAGCAGCAGGATGATGCCCTCGCGCGAATAGAGCGGATTGCGGCTGCCGAGCGGCGGCGCCATGCCGATCAGCTTCAGCAGCGTGCTCGACGGGCCGAAAAGCTGGAGCCAGGCCAGCGCCGTGACCTGCGGTGCGATCATCAGCGGCAGCACGAAGCAGAAGGTGAAGGCGTTGCGGGCGCGGATGTCGGTCAGCGTCGCCAGCAGCGCGACGGTACCGCCGATCAGAACCGCGAGCACGGTGCCGGATATCGCGGTGACCAGGCTGTTGGCGGTGGCCGTCCAGGTCGCCGGACTGGCGAACACCTTGCCGAGCGCCGTCGCCGAGAGCTGACCACCGGGGGCCAGCCCTTCGACGACCAGCCGCCCGATCGGCAGCAGCGAGAGCAGCGCGACGAGACCGACGAGGCCCCAGAGGAGCCCCGTCTCCTCGACGCGCGTGCGCAGCGTCGCGGTATCAGCGAGTGACATGCGCACCCGTCCGGGCTCAGTTGCCGAACATGGTGGCGAAGCGGGCCTTGTCGGCTTCCGTCACCTTGACCACGGCTGCGATGTCGGAAGGCATGACGTTGATCTTGGTGCCCTCCGGCAGCCAGGACGGCGAGCCGACGCTGGGCTTGGCCGGGATATATCCCATGGCGAGCGCAAGCTTCTGGCCGTCATCGGAGAGGATGAAGTCGACGAAGGCCTTGGCGGCGGCCTCGTTCTTGGTCGTCTTCACGATCGCGACCGGCTCGGTCACCGCCGGGGCGCCTTCCTTCGGGAAGACGAAGTCGATCGGCGAGCCCTGCTTCTTGGCGTTGTAGGCCATGAAGTCGACGAGCACGCCATAGGCCTTCTCGCCGGTGGCTACGGAGCGCAGCACGGCCCCGTTGCCGCGCACGGCGACGGCTTCGTTGGCCTTCAGCCCCTCGAAAAGCTTCCAGCCGAGATCGGGACGCGCCGTCATGGTGGAGAGCATGATCGCTGCGGCGCCCGAATAGAGCGGGCTCGGCATCGAGATCTGGCCCTTGTAGCCGGGCTTGTCGAGATCGGTCCAGGAGCTCGGCTTCTCCTTCGCGGCGGTGTTGTAGGCGATGCCGGTGGTGATCAGTTTCGAGCCGAAATAGGTCTTGTCGGCGTCAAAGGAGCCGGGCTGCAGGCCGTCGGTCTTGGCGCCGGGATAGGCGAGAAGCTGCTTCTGCGCCTTCAGGATCTCCATGCTCGCGGCATCGGCGATCAGCAGCACGTCGGCGCCGGGCTGGCCGGCCGATATCTCGGCGGCGAGCTTGCCCATCACCTCGGTCGTGCCGGAGCGGAAGATGTCGACGTCGACGCTGGGATAAGCCTTCTTGAAGGCGGCGATGGTCTGGGCCGCATCCTTCTCCGGCTGCGAGGTGTAGAGCACGAGCTTGCCCGAGGGGGCCTGCGCGAAGGCCGGGCCGGCGGCGAGCAGCGCGCCGAAGGCCGCGGCCATCACGAATTTGCGTCTCGTCTGGGTCATCATTTCGTCTCCTCCGTTATTCGCCGTCGACCTTTGCGCCCGTTGCGGTGGCCGATCTTGCATTCTGATGGTCTATAGCTGGCAATTCGCGGCCTTGCGCGGCCGCGACCGCCCTTCAATCACAAAAGTATCTCGGGGCTTTCCAGCGCCTCGCGCAGATCGGCCATGAAGCGGGCGGCGGCGACGCCGTCCACGATCCGGTGGTCCGAGGACAACGTGAAATTCGCCATCGGCCTCAGCACGATCTGGCCGTCTCGGCCAACAGGCTTGTCGACGGTGCGGCCGACCGCGAGGATCGCGCCCTGCGGCGGATTGATGATCGCGGTGAAGCTGTCGACGCCGTACATGCCGAGATTGGAGATGGTGAAGGTGCCGCCGCCGAGCTCGGCCGGTGTCAGCGTGCGCCTGGCCATGCCGTCGCGCAATCTGGCGAATTCGCGCGTCATCGCCAGCATATCCATGTTGCCGGCATCGCGCAGCACCGGCACGACGAGATCGCCGTCGCGCTCCATGGCTATGCCGATGTCGATGCGCTCGTGGAAGCGCGTCGCCTCGCCCTCGGCGGATGCATTGATGACCGGGTGGTCGCGCAGGATGCGGGCAGCGATGCGGGCAATCAGCACGGTGATGCTGGGCTTGGGTGCGCCGATGCGCTCGTGACGGACGGCGAGGCGGCGCAGCAGATCGCGGGATGCGCTCATCTCGATCTCGGAGGTGAGATAGAAATGCGGCGCCGTGCGCATGCTCTCGGAGAGCCGGTTCGCGACGATGCGGCGGATCGCCGAGAAGGGCTGCAGCCGGCCCTCGGAATTGCTCGCGGCCGGGACTGGCGCGGGACGTGTCTCCTGCGCGGGGGCGCAACGCGGGCGTTGCTCCAGATGGCGCTTCACATCGGCTTCCCCGATGCGTCCGCGTGGTCCAGTGCCGGCCACTGCCTTGAGATCGAGGCCGTTCTGGCGCGCGATACGGCGGGCGAGCGGCGTGGCGCGCAGGCCCGGCGCCACAGATTGAGCCGCAGAGGCGCCTGACGCCGGAGCCGCGCCCTCAGGGTTGGAGGTGGCAGCCGCCACGGAAGCCGCAGCGGCTGCCGGCTCGGACGGCGTGGTGGCGGCCTCGCCGTCGAGGTAGATCCAGGCGACGGGCGTCCCCACCGTGATCGGCACGCCGGTCTCGAGCTTGATGCCGCGGATCGCGCCGCTGGCCGGCGCCTCGACCTCCATCACGGCCTTGTTGGTGCCGATTTCGAAGATCGTGTCGCCCTGGCGGACAAGATCGCCTTCCTTGACATGCCAGGCCTCGATCGTGCCCGTCTCCATGTCCATGTCGACCTTGGGAAGGATGACCTCGACCGGCATCAGGCTTCCCCGCGACGCACGAGATTGGTGGCGGCGGCGACGATGTCGTCCTCCTGCGGGACGGCGGCCTTCTCCAGCACCGGATTGTAGGGGATCGGCGCATCAGCGCCGCCGAGCCGGATGATCGGCGCGTCGAGGAAGTCGAAGACCTCGCTCTCGGCGATCATCGCCGAGATCTCGGCGCCGATGCCCATGGTCTTGACGCCCTCGTAGACGACCAGCAAGCGGTGCGTCTTGCGCACGCTCTCGGCAATGGTGGTGAAGTCGATCGGGCGGATCGAGCGCAGGTCGATCACCTCGGCCGAGATGCCGTCCGCTGCGAGGCGCTCGGCTGCAGCCTCCGCCTTGCGGGCCATGATCGAGGAGCCGACGATGGTGACGTCCGTGCCCTCGCGGCGGATCGCCGCCTGGCCGATCGGCACGCGATAGGCCTCGGCCGGGACATGGCCCTTGGTCTTGTAGAGCAGCTTGTGCTCGAAGATCAGGACCGGGTTGGGGTCGTCGATGGCGGCGAGCAGCATGCCCTTGGCGTCATGCGGCGTGCTCGGCTGCAGGACCTTGAGGCCCGGCACATGCGCGAACCAGGCCTCCAGGCTCTGGCTGTGCTGCGCGGCCGCGCCGGTGCCCGAGCCGCCGGGCAGGCGCACCACCATCGGCACGCTCGCCTTGCCGCCGAACATGAAGCGGATCTTGGCCGCCTGGTTGACGAGCTGCTCCATGGCAAGCGTGACGAAATCCGAGAACTGGATCTCCAGCACCGGCCGCATGCCGGTGATCGCGGCGCCGACCGCGGCCCCGGCAATGCCGAGTTCGCTGATCGGGGTGTCGATCACGCGTTCCTTGCCGAAGCGGTGGACGAGATCGCCGGAGACGCCGAAGGCGCCGCCATAGACGCCGACGTCTTCGCCGAAGAGGAAGACGCGTTCGTCGGCTTCCATCGCCTGACCGAGCGCCTCGCGCACCGCCTCGGCATAGGAGAGTTCGCGAATCTCGGCCGCGGCCTCGAGGGTGTCAGAGGGCATAGACGTCACGGGTCAGGTCTTTCGGATCGGGGTCCGGGCAGGCGCGGGCGAATTCGACGGCGGCGTCGATGTCGCGCTGGGCATCCTCTTCCAGCTTCATCAGCGCCGCAGCGTCGAACCGGTCATGCGCCTTGAGCTCGTCCTCCAGGCGCCGGATCGGGTCCTGCGCCCGCCACTCCTCGATCTCCTCCTTGGTCCGGTAGAGATTGCGGTCGCTCTTGGAGTGGCCGCGCCAGCGATAGGTCTTGCACTCGATCAGCGAAGGGCCTTCGCCGGAGCGGGCCCGCGCGATCGCTTCGCGCGCCACGGCCGCGACGCCGGCAAGGTCGTTTCCGTCGAGGCTGTGGCCCGGCATGGCGTAGGCGGCGGCACGGTCTGCGACATTCGCCACCGCCATGGCGCGCGAGATGTCCATCGACATGCCGTATTTGTTGTTCTCGCAGACGAAGACGACCGGCAGCTTCCAGATCGAGGCCATGTTGAGCGCCTCGTGGAAGGCGCCCTCGTTCGAGGCGCCGTCGCCGAAGAAGACCATGCAGACCCGGCCATTCTTCTGGGCCTTGATGCTCATGCCGACGCCGACCGCGATCGGCAGGCCGCCGCCGACGATGCCATTGGCGCCGAGATTGCCGCCCTCGACATCGGCGATATGCATCGAGCCGCCACGGCCCTTGCAGTAGCCGGTCTCCTTGCCGAAGAACTCGGCGAACATCAGCTTCGGCTCGGCGCCGCGCGCGATGCAGTGGCCATGGCCGCGATGGGTCGAGAGGATGTAGTCGTGCGCTTCGAGCGGCAACGTCGTGCCGACGGCGCTCGCCTCCTGGCCTATCGAGAGATGCATCGTGCCGTGGATTAGGCCGCGCATATAGCTCGCCTCGGCCGCCTCCTCGAACTTGCGGATGAGGTGCATCCGGGTCAGCGCGCGCGCCACCGTCTCGTCGTCGAGCGCGGCGAGTTCCGGCCGCTGGTTGGGCCTCGGCGCGGCGCTCGCCATGTCGTCCGTCTTGCGTGCGCTCATGCCTGTGCTCCGGAGGTCAGCGCGGCGATCATCGCGTCCTGAGCGCGGCGCACCTCGACGATCTTCAAGCGCTCGTCGGGGGCGGCGTCGGCGAGCGTGATCAATTCGCCCTTGGCGACGGCGCGCGTCATCGTCGCGCCCTGAGCGAGGCCGATCGGCAGGGCCTTGCGGGCCTGCGCGTCGGCGCGGGAAAGGGCGAAGCCGCGATAGCCGTATTCGCCGATGGCATCGAGCGTCTCGCCGGCCGCGAGATCGCGCTTGGCGACGCAGCCGACCTCGGAGGTCGGCACCGGCAGCGGGCGCATATGGCTCTGGTTGAAGATGACGGCGGCAGCGGCCGAAAGCGGCACTTCCAGGCTCGTCAGGTGATAGGGCCGGAAGAAGGAGTAGTAGGGGCCGGGGCCGAGATGCAGGTCGCTCATCCGCTCACGGACGCGGGGATGGCGCATCTCGGCGATGGCGAAGACGCCGGGCGCCACGCCCTTGGCCACGGAGAAATCGACCACGCCCTTGTGCGAGAGGAGGCCGCCTTCTTCCTTCGGGCAGAAATAGTTCTGCAATTCGTCCTTCGGCGCGGCGGGGCCGTGCATGCCGGGGATGTCGGGGATGAAGCCGCAGGCATTGGCGATGGCGACCATCTCGACCATCGTCTTCGAGCCATCGACGAACTCGACGAGCATGCGCGGGTTCATGTTTCGGCGCTTGGCCTCGTCGACATAATCGGCCGGCACCGCGTCGATCCGGAAGGGGTTGTTCTTGCCCTTGCCGGCGGCGATGACCGGATAGCCCATGGCGCGGATGAAGTTGATCAGCTCCATCGCGGCGGCCGGTTCGTCCCCGGCGCCCAGGGTGTAGACCACGCCAGCCTTCGCCGCCTCGGCAGCGAGATACGAGCCGATGGTGATGTCGGCCTCGACATTCATCATCACGATGTGCTTGCGCGCGGCGATCGCCGTCAACGCCACCCGCGAGCCGGCTTCCGGATTGCCGGTGGCGTCGATGATGACGTCGACCGACGGCGAGCGGCAGATCAGATCGAGCGAGGACGTGGCGGCGATGTGGCCTCTGCGCCGGGCGGCGTCGAGCCCCGCCTCGTCAGAGACCGAAGCAACCTCGCCCTTGCGCCCGGCCAGCGCCGCGGCGTCCGAAATCCTGTCCGGCGCAATGTCGGCCACGGCCGCGATCTCGATTCCGGGCATCTGAGAGATCTGCACGACAATGTCGGTACCCATCTGGCCGGCGCCGATCAGGCCGACGCGAACGCGCTTCCCGGCTTTCTCGCGCAGGTCCAGGGCTTCGGCCAGGGAGAGCCCGACTGCTGGCGCGCCAAATGGCGGCGGCGGTTGAATGGCGGCCATGTTCCTCGAGTGCTCCCTTGGACATATGTTCTTTGGCCGGAACAAAAGGACAGGACATCTATTCTGTCAAGAGCACTTATGTTCGGGGCAGTTGCCTTTGATGCGCCGATGCTGCGATGCTGTGTGGGCGCGGTGGACGGTATGGCGGATTAGCAGTGCAAGACGCATTCGACGGGGGATCTGCTCAGGGCGAAGGACCGGTCGCGGAAACCAAGGTCCGCGCTGCCTGGCTGTATTATGTCGAGGGCTTGACCCAGGAGCAGATCGCCGAAGCGCTGGGCCTGAGCCGGGTCAAGGTCATCAGGATGCTGGCCGCGGCCCGAAACGACGGTATCGTCAAGATCAGAATCGACGCGCGCTCGGCCCGGCAAGCCGCGTTGGAACGCGGATTGGTGACCGCGCTCGGGCTCCAGGAGGCAGTCGTCGTACCTGCGGCACGCGACCCGGCGAGCGTGTCCTCTCTCGTTGGCTACGCTGCTGGTCTTTGGCTTTCAGACCGGATTGTCGACGGCATGTCGCTCGCCGTGGGCTGGGGACGAACACTGAGCCAAGCGCTCCGCGGCATTCAACCCCGTCAGATCGAGGCGATGTCAGTGGTGTCCCTGCTCGGCGGGCTGACCCATTCCCGCAGCATCAATCCTTCAGCGGTGGCGCGGCGCGTCGCCGATCTTTTCGGGGCCGATTGCTTTCAGCTCACCGCACCGGTCTTCGTGTCAGATGCCGAATTGCGGGAAGCACTGTGGCGCGAGCCGACATTGCGCGAATTGCGCGACCGGGCCAAAGCGGCCGATATCGCATTGGTCAGCGTTGGCGATGTCGCTGCCGGGTCGACGCTGTTTCGCGAGGGCCTGTTGCCGCAATCGGACCTGGCATCTCTGAAAGCGGCCGGAGCGGTCGGCGACCTTGTCTGCCATTTCATCGATGCCGAGGGGCAGTTGGTCGATCACCCCGTTAACCGGCGGGTCATGGCGGTGAGCCCTGCCGATCTCAGGGGGATCGGCCTAGTGGCCATCGCGGCGGGCGGCGCCGACAAGCAGGAAGCGATTCGCGCGGCTCTGCGGGCCAGCAATGCCAAGGTCCTCATCACCGATGAGAGCGCCGCAGAAGCGCTTCTGGCCAAGAGCACGGCGAGCAATACCGCCAAAGAGCGAATTCAGGCATAGGGAGTACACGATATGGCAACCAATTTCGAGCAATTCGCGCGAAATTCCCTCCAGTTTCGGCCGTCCGATATCCGCCTCGTTCTGGAGCGCGTGCATTCTCATGTCGTCAAGCCGCGCATGACACCGGAGGAGCTGCTCGAGGTTGTTCGCGGCCTGGGCTTTGAAACGGTCGAAGCGTTCGGAGATCGGATTGGCCTGGAACAGCGGACAGCCGAAAGCTGGGCGCGATACGGGCTTTCAAGGGATGCGGCGCAGCTCCTGCTGGCCCTGCTGAACTATCGCCAGCGTCTCCTCGACGCGATGGATGATTTCGAGAAGACGACGCAAATACCGTTGGATGGCTTTTTCGAAAACCAGCAGCTCCCATAGAGAAGATACTTGGGATTGAAGCGCGTATCCGATAGAAATTTGGATACGCAAACCCAAGGACGAGCACGGCAAGGTGCAGCGGCAGCTTGCTGCAGCTCCCTTCCGTTATCGAGAGAACGGTTCGCGAGATGTCGTGCCGGCAACGACGAGGACAACGAAAGGTTGGACCCTGCCGAAGGGCTGGCCGATCAAAAAATGACGGCATCTGAATCAGCCCTGCGCGATTCCTAGAGGACGTCGGCATGATAGGGCTGACCGGAAAAAATTCAGCGACTTGGCTGTGGCGCTCCCTAGGGGACTCGAACCCCTGTTTTCGCCGTGAGAGGGCGACGTCCTAGACCGCTAGACGAAGGGAGCAGCGCCGGTCGTGGGCGTTCTGTAGTCGGAGCACCGCGGCGCCGCAACTGCTTTTTTGCAGCTGTCCCGACAAAAATCATTGAGCCTGCCCGGCGGGTTCGACAGCCGCGGCGATAATCCGGACCTTTCCATGCGGATTGTGGCCAAGGTGGAGACGATCGGAACATCCCGCTCGGTTGCCGGCGCGACCGACGCGCTGCACCGACGAAAAGACGGCGCGGGCCGCGCGGGAAGCGGCCAGACAGGTCTTGCAAGCCTGCCGATGAAGCTGAAGACTGCCCCGGAGGAGCTTGGGGGAGCGTTTCGGTGGACGGGAGCGAGCAGCGACGACACCTGCCCTTCGCCGCGCTCCAGCGCAGCCGCCTGGCCTTTCGGGCCGGGCTCCGTGGCCTCATCTCGATCGTGTATCCTCCGGTCTGCATCGCCTGCCAGGCCGCGACCGGCGAGGCGCAGGCGCTCTGCGCGGCCTGCTGGGGCAGCATCGGCTTCATCGAGCGGCCCTATTGCGAGCGGCTCGGCACGCCCTTCGCCGTCGATCTCGGTCCCGGCCTGCTTTCACCGACCGCGATCGCCGACCCGCCGGTCTTCACGCGGGCCCGCGCCGTCTGCCGCTTCGACGGTGCGGCGCGCGAACTGGTGCATCGCCTGAAATATGGCGACCGCATCGAATTGTCCCTGACACTCGGGCGCATGATGGCGCAGGCAGGCCGCGAGCTCCTCGGCGAGGCCGAGATCGTCGCGCATCCCGCTCCACCGCACGCGACTCTGGAACCGGCGCTTCAACCAGGCAGCCACGCTGGCCGGCATCGTCGCGCGCCAGGGGAAGCTTCCGCTCGCGCCAGAGCTGCTCGCCCGCGTCAAGCGCACGCGCCAGCAGGTCGGGCTCACCCGCGCGCAGCGCGCCGACAACCTGCAGGGCGCGTTCAGGGTGCCGGCCGGGATGCGCCCGCAGGTCGAGGGCCGGCGCGTCCTCCTCATCGACGACGTGCTGACCACAGGCGCGACCGCCAATGCCGCAGCCCGGGCATTGTTGCGGGCCGGCGCCCGCGAAGTCGACATCCTGACCTTCGCGCGGGTCGTGACGGATGGCCGGGAAGGCACTACATGAGGGCTCAGCATCTTATCGAGAGTCCTCAGCCAATGCCGCCGGTCACGATCTACACCACCTCCTGGTGCCCCTATTGCAAGGCGGCCAAGACCCTGCTGACCCGAAAGGGCGTCGCCTTCTCGGAGATCGATGTCGACGGCCAGCCGGAACTGCGGCAGGCAATGACTGCCCGGGCCGGCGGGCGCACTTCGGTGCCGCAGATTTTCATCGGCGAGCGCCATGTCGGCGGCTCCGACGACATCCACGCGCTCGATGCCCGCGGCGAACTCGACAAGCTGCTCGCGGCCTGAAGCACAGGGCCTCGACGGCCCTGCCAAGCCCAGCCTGCGACGCCCCTTGCGTGCCCATTTGCCTTGGTGGCGCGACGCCACCATCTAAGATGACATGATCCGCTACACCCTCATCTGCGACAACGGCCACGAATTCGACAGCTGGTTCCCATCCTCGGCCGGGTTCGAGGACCAGGCGAAGCGCGGCTTCGTCAGCTGCCCGATCTGCAACAGCACCAAGGTCGAGCGCGCGATCATGGCGCCCAGTGTCGCGCGCACCGATCTCGACGCACGCGCGGCCGAGCCTGCACCGGAAGCTTCTGCGCCCGCGGCCGCGCCGCCGGCCCCGGTCGCGCTGATGAGCGACAAGGAGAAGGCTTTCCGCGAGATGCTGACGGCGCTGCACCAGCATGTGCATGAGAATGCCGAGCATGTCGGAGAGCGCTTCGCCGACGAGGCGCTGAAGATCCATCATGGCGAGGCGGAATCCCGCGCCATCTATGGCGAGGCGACGGCCGAAGACGCCCGCGCGCTGCATGAGGAGGGCGTCGACTTCCTGCCGCTGCCGCGCTTGCCCGGCACGCGGAACTGAAGCCTCCAGCCGGCGCGACACGCGCCTCGTTCCCGCCACAAGCGCGCCACGAATAAAAATTCGGGACCCGGGACGCCCGGTTTTGCGTTCTATGGCAAAGCGTTAAATCAAGGGCCGGCGGAAGGAGACATCCGTCGGCGGAAGCTTTGCGCGCCTCGGCCCTTCCTTCCCGGATTAACTTTCTGTTAAGTGTTTCGGGTTTCTTTGCCGGTGATCCCGGTGCGCCCCCCGGCTGCCCATGATCCCGAACTCAGGAGGTTGCCGCATGAAGCGGGCCGCGATCGCTGCGCATGGTCTCCGTTCCGACGGGGTTTTCCGGTACGGCGGACGTGGATCTATCCCGATTCTGATGGCTCTCCTCGCGCCGGCGCTGGGCGCCTGCAGCATGTCGCCGGTCGAGACCGCCGCGGTCTCTGCGCCGGCGACGAAGGAGCCGACCGCCGCGCGCAAGCGCGCCGTCGCTCTGGCCAAGGCCGATCCGCGCGAGAAGGAATGCCTCGTCCGCGCGATGTATTTCGAATCGAACCGGTCGAGCGAAGCCGGCCTGCTCGGCGTCGGGACGGTGGTGATGAACCGGGTCGAATCGGCGCGCTACCCTGAGACCATCTGCGGCGTGGTCGGGGCACCCCGCCAATTCGCGTCCGGCGTCCTGACGCGCCCGATGCCGGAAAAAACCCTGCCGAAGATCGAGGCGATCGCGGAAGACATCCTCAACGGCCGCCGGAACGAGTCGGTCGGATCGGCCAAGCACTTCCATATGGCTGGCATGCGCTTCGGCTACGCCAACATGCGTTACGTGACCGTGGCCGGCGGCAACGCCTTCTATCTCAAGGGCGAGCGCCCCGAGCGCAGGCGTATCGAGGAGCCGACGATCCAGCTCGCATCGGCGTCGACCTCCGCACCCCTCGCGACCTCTTCCTCGACGGTCTCCACGTCCTTCGCATCGGCGCCGCTTGCCTTCGCTCCCGAGACGGCGGCACCCAAGCTCGTTACGTTCCAGACACCGGCTGTCATGCTCGTCAAGAACGCGCCGCTGCCGCCGGGCCGGCCGCTCGATCTCGATCTGCCGAAAGCCTCCATCCGCGCCTTCGTCGTGCCTCCCAAGGCCGACAATCGCCTGGCGCTGCTGCCGGATTCCGAGATCAGGGGCAGCCTTTCCTCGCGATAGGCATCGGGACCAGCGCAGCCCTGCGCGCGCCCGTACCGACGCCCGGATTGCGTCCGCCTAACGTCGAAGAGGACATCGTCGAGGCTCTGGCGTTATCTTCGCCGCAGTGCAACATTCAGATTGCTCTGCAATACGGGGAGACGCCATGACCGCGACCAAGCTTGGCGGCCACCAGACGGGCCAACGCGACAAGCCCTGGATCTTCCGCACCTATGCGGGCCATTCCGACGCGGCTGAATCCAACCGGCTCTACCGGACCAATCTCGCCAAGGGCCAGACCGGCCTTTCCGTGGCCTTCGACCTGCCGACGCAGACGGGCTACGATCCGGACCACGTGCTGGCGCGTGGCGAGGTCGGCAAGGTCGGCGTGCCCGTGAGCCATCTCGGCGACATGCGGGCGCTGTTCGACCAGATCCCGCTGGCGCAGATGAACACATCGATGACGATCAACGCGACGGCCGCCTGGCTGCTCTCGCTCTACATCGCCGTCGCCGACGAGCAGGGGGCCGACCGCAAGCTGCTGCAGGGCACGACGCAGAACGACCTGGTGAAAGAGTATCTCTCGCGCGGCACCTATGTCTTCCCGCCGCGCCCCTCGATGCAGCTCACCACCGACATCGTCGTCTTCACTGCCAGCGAGCTGCCGAAGTGGAACCCGACGAATGTCTGCTCCTACCATCTGCAGGAGGCCGGCGCCTCGCCGGTGCAGGAGTTGTCATTCGCGCTGGCGACGGCCATCGCCCTGCTCGATTCCATCCGCGCCCGGCCCGAGGTCTCGGCGGAGGAGTTCCCCGGCACCGTCGGGCGCATCTCCTTCTTCGTGAATGCGGGGATGCGCTTCGTCACCGAGCTCTGCAAGATGCGGGCTTTCGTCGAGCTCTGGGACGAGATCACGCTTGGCCGCTACGGCGTCGCCGACGAGGCGATGCGGAGGTTCCGCTATGGCGTGCAGGTCAATTCGCTGGGGCTGACCGAGCCGCAGCCGGAGAACAACGTCTACCGCATTCTGATCGAGATGCTCGCCGTGACGCTGTCGAAGAAGGCGCGCGCGCGGGCCGTGCAGCTGCCCGCCTGGAACGAGGCGCTCGGCCTGCCCCGCCCCTTCGACCAGCAATGGTCGCTGCGCATGCAGCAGGTTCTGGCCTATGAGACCGATCTGCTGGAATTCGGCGACATCTTCGATGGTTCGACCGCGATCGACGCCAAGGTCCGCGAACTCAAGGAAGCGGCGCTGGAGGAACTCGCCAAGATCGACGACATGGGCGGCGCGCTCGCCGCCGTCGAGACCGGCTATATGAAGCAGGCGCTGGTGGAGAACGGCGCCCGTCGCATCGAGGCGATCGAGCGCGGCGAGCAGGTCGTCGTCGGCGTCAACAAGTTCACCAACAGCGAGCCTTCCCCGCTCTCGGCCGGCGACAGCGCCGTCGTCACCGTGCCGGATTCGGTCGAGAGCGAGGCGGTTGCCCGGCTCAAGGCCTGGCGCTCGGCGCGCGATGCCAAGGCTGCCGAGACGGCGCTGACCGAGCTTGCGGCGAGCGCACGGGAGGGCCGCAACGTCATGCCGGCCTCGATCGCCTGCGCCAAGGCCGGCGTCACGACCGGCGAATGGGCGCAGACCCTGCGCGAGATCTTCGGCGAGTACCGTGCGCCGACCGGCGTCGACACCACGAAGCTCGGCGACGCCACCGGCCTCGCCACGGCGAAGGCGGCCGTGGAGAAGGCGACGGAGCGGCTCGGCCGCCCGCCGCGCTTCCTCGTCGGCAAGCCCGGCCTCGACGGGCACTCGAACGGCGCCGAGCAGATCGCCGTGCGCGCCCGCGACGCCGGGATGAGCGTCAGCTATGGCGGCATCCGCCAGACGCCGGAGGAGATCGTCAGCGAGGCCAGGGAGCAGCAGGCCGACATCATCGGGCTCTCGATCCTCTCCGGCTCGCATCTGCCGCTGGTGCGCGACGTTACGGCGCGCCTGCGCGTTGCCGGCATGAACGTGCGCCCGGGTCAAGCCCGGGCATGACGCGAGGGGGTCAAACCATCCCCACGCTCTTCAACTGCTGATAGGCCTTCAGAATCTCCTGAAGCGTGCCTTCGCGCGAACGGTCGCCGCCATTGGCATCCGGGTGGAAGCGCTTCACCAGCTCCTTGTAACGCGCCTTGATCGCGGCTGAATCAGCGGTGTCGTCGAGGCCGAGCGTATCGAGCGCCTTGCGCGCGACGATGCCGACGCGCGATTCCGGTTGCGCGGCCTGCTGCTTGTTGCGGGCGCCGAAGAGGTTGAAGGCGTCGTTCATGTCGGCGCCTGCCTCGCCGTTCGCCGCACGGCCGCGCTGCGACATCCGCGCCGCCTTGGAGTTGACGCCGAGCTTCCAGGTCGGCCGGTGGCCGATCTCTTCCTGCTTCTGGTAGGCAGCGAGCGCGTCGTCGTCCATGCCGGCGAAGTAGTTGTAGGTCGCGTTGTAGGCCTTCACATGCTCCATGCAGAACAGGAAGAACTGGCCCTCGCGGCCGCGCCCCTTCGGCGCACGGAACTCGCCGCCCCGCGCGCAGCCCGGATGGTCACAGCGTGGCGCATCGCCGTCCACGGTCGCTTCGGCCTCGGAAGAGCCGATCCTGATGCTGTCGAAAAGGCGCGAGTTGATGTTCATCGTCGACGGTTTATGAGACGCAGGGTTCGGGCCGGCAAGTGCGATGCAGCGCACCGCCGAACCGACAGGACAATCATCGCAACGGTGGCACGATCWTGACCGCAATCGCTGAAAGAATCACGCGAAAGCTGACCGAGGCCTTTGCGCCACAGGAATTGAAGGTGATCGACGAGTCGCACCAGCATCAGGGGCATGGCGGCTGGCGCGAGGGCGGCGAGACTCACTTCCGCGTCAATATCGTATCAGAGGCCTTCGCCGGCAAGAGCCGGCTCGAGCGCCACCGCCTCGTCAATGCGGCGCTGGCGCAGGAGCTGGAAGACCGTGTCCACGCGCTTGCCATCGCCGCGAAGGCGCCGGGCGAGGCCTGAGCACTCATGCCTTTGCCGGCTTGGGCGGCGCGAGCGCGTAGATCGCGACCGAGACCAGCAGCAGGACGGCGAAGGCCCAGTGCAGATTGGCGAAGGTCGCGGCGGCATCGAGCCCGGCCGCGCGCTGCTCGGCGATGAACCAGCCGGAGGCCGACTGCACCGCCGCGGCGCCGGCGATGAAGAGGAAGTTCACGAAGGTCATGCCGCGCCCGATCAGATGCTCGGGGAAGAACTGCCGCGCATGCGCCATCAGGATCGCATAGGTGAAGCCTGCCGCGCCGATCAGCGAAAACAGCGCCACCGCCGTCAGATGCGAACTCTGCCCGCTCAGCGCCAGCAGGACGAAACCGAGTGCGGTCACGACCGTTCCCCAGGCGACGATCGCCTTGGCTCGGCCGGTGCGGCTTTCCAGCCAGCCATAGATGAAGGCGCCGACGATCATCGCCACCGCCATGATCGTCGCGGCATGGCCGGCCGAAACGGCGTCGAAGCCGTGGACCTGCGTCATGAAGGGAGCAATCCACAGCCCGCGCGCCGTGGCGACGATGGCGTAGCCGGTGATGGTCAGCGGCGCGAGCAGCCAGAGCGGCCTGAGCGCCAGGATGCTGGCGAGTCCCTGCAACAGCCCTTCGTCCGGCGCGGCCGAGGCCGGGCGTGGCGGCGGGTCACGCACGAGCATCACGGCCAGAACGGTCGCGGCCAGGAAAGCCGCGGCCATCGCCATCATCGACGCCCGCCAGCCGAAATGCGCCGCGGCGATGGCGAGCGGCCCGGCCCCGACGATATTGCCGAGCGAGCCCAGCGCGATGAACAGCGAGGTCAGCAGCCCGAAGCGGGCAGGCGCGGCTGTGCGGGCGAAAAGGAAGAGCGACGACATGAAGATCGGCGAGCAGCCTATTCCGATCAGCGCCATCGCAATGCCAGCCGACATCGCGCCGCCCGCCTGGGCGAACAGAAAGGCTCCCGCCGAGCCGATCGCCATCGCAACCGCCACTGTCCGGCGCGGCCCGACCCGGTCGAGCGCCCAGCCGACGGGGAACTGCGCCAGCGCAAAGGCGATGAACCAGGCGGCGCCGAGCTGGCCGAAGGCAGCCGGGCCGATGCCGAGATCGCCCATCACCGGCCCGGCGATCACGCTCAGGAAGGAGCGGTAGAAGATCGAGAGGATATAGGCCGGCAGAAGCGCGATGAAGACGGTCACGTTGGGGTATCCGCTTTGGCTGCTAAGCCGGTGACGCCCGGCTCGCCCGGAACCACACGCCATCCCCGGTTCGACCCGGTATCCATGCCCGAGCACCGCCGAAGCAGGTTCAGGCATGGATCCCGGCTCTTCGCTTCGCTACGGCCGGGATGACGCAAACTTCCGGGCGGACCGAACAAGCACCTGCCCGAGGTGACTCACTTGATCCGTTCGAGCACGGAGACGTAGTTCGCGACTGCCGCCCCGCCCATGTTGAAGATGCCGCCGAGGCGGGGATCGCTGAGCTGCATGCCTTCCGGCGCCTCGCCGGTGAGCTGCATGGCCGAGAGCACATGCATCGAGACGCCGGTCGCGCCGATCGGATGGCCCTTGGCCTTGAGACCGCCGGAGACGTTGACCGGCAGCTTCCCGTCCTTCTGCGTCCAGCCTTCCTTGATGGCGCGGGCGCCGTCGCCTTCCTTGGTCAGGCCCATCGCCTCGTATTCGATCAGCTCGGCGATGGTGAAGCAGTCATGCGTCTCGACGAAGGAGAGGTCGTCCAGCGTGACGCCGGCCTGAGCCAGTGCCTTCTGCCAGGCGAGCGCCCCGCCTTCGAACTTCAGGATGTCGCGCTTCGACATCGGCAGGAAGTCCTGGACATGGGCCATGCCGCGGAAACCGACGGCACGGCGCAGTTGCAGCGCGGTCTCCTCATCGGCCAGCACGAGCGCAGCGGCGCCGTCCGAGACCAGCGAGCAGTCGGTGCGCTTCAGCGGCCCGGCGACATAGGGGTTCTTCTCGCTTTCCTCGCGGCAGAAGGCGTAGCCGAGATCCTTGCGCATCTGCGCATAGGGGTTCTCGACGCCGTTCTTGTGGTTCTTGGCCGCGATCATCGCGAGCGCGTCGGACTGGTCGCCGTGACGCTGGAAATAACCGGCGGCGATCTTGCCGAAGACGCCGGCGAAGCCGCCCTGCGTCTCACCCTCCTCGGGCAGATAGGAGGCTTTCAGCAGGTTCTTGCCGATCTCGGGACCGGGCGTCTTGGTCATCTGCTCGACGCCGACGACGAGGACGATCTTGGCGGCACCGGTCTTGATCGCGCGCACGCCCTGATGCACGGCGGCGGAGCCGGTGGCACAGGCGTTCTCGACACGGGTCGCGGGCTTGAAGCGAAGGGCCGGATCGGCCTGAAGCACCAGCGAGGCGGTGAAGTCCTGGGCCGAGAAGCCGGCGTTGTAGTGGCCGAGCACGATCTCATCGACCTGGTCGGCGGTGATGCCGGCATCGACCAGCGCGTCGGTCGCAACCCGCACGATCAGGCTTTCGACGGTTTCGGCATCCTGCTTGCCGAACGGCGTATGCGCCCAGCCGACGATTGCAGCGCTCATGACGGTTCTCCCTATAATGTGTAGCTACACGTTATCTTGGCAGCCTTGCGCCGTCCGGCAAGCCCGTATCCTTGCATGATCGCCGTGCGCGGATCGGCTGGCTAGCTCTGCCTCCAGCACTAGCCGCCCCCAACACTCACTGCAATGCCACCGAGAGCAGCAGCCCCACGCCGCCGACGATCATCGCCATGCCCAGCATCTCGCGCCAGCTGGTGCCTTCGGAAAAGAGGCGGCGCGAGGCAATCTGCGCCAGCGGCACCTCGATCAGCGCCAGGGTGCGGACATTGGCGGCCGTGGTCAGCGAGAAGCCGATGAACCAGAACTGCGAAGCGGCGGCTCCGAGGAAGCCGGCGGAGAGCGAGCGGCGCCAGTTCTTGAGGCTCCGGAACAGGGCCTCGCGATTGGCGGCGAGCAGGTAGACCGTGAGGATCAGCGTCTGCAGGCCGAGGCCGAGCACGAGAATGGTCGAGGCGCGGATCAGGAAGCCGCCCTCCGGCAGTGCCTGGATGCCGCCACGGAAGCCGATCGCCGACAGTGCGAAGAAGGCGCCCGAGACGATGCCGAGCACGGCCGGGCGCAGGCCGGCGCGGGTCAGCTTCTCGCCGGGCTTCCAGGACACGACGATCACGCCGGCCGTCGCGATCGCGATGGCGAGGAATTTCAGCGGCGTCAGCGCATCGCCGAGCAGAGCCGCGCCGAACAGCGCCACCTGCACCGGCTCGGTCTTGGTGTAGGCGGTCGTCACTGCGAAAGAGCGCTCCCGCATCGCCGCCAGCATCAGCGCCGTCGCCGCGATCTGTGCGAGCGCGCCCCAGAGCGTATAGCCGAGCGAAGCCGTGCCGACGGCCGGCGGCAGGCGCTCGAGGCCAATGCAGGCCAGGATCAGGAACAGTACCGCGAAAGGCAGGCCGAAGAGGAAGCGCACCTGCGTGGCACCAACGACTCCGATGATATCGGTGAGGGAGCGTTGCGCCAGATTGCGGGCAGTCTGCAGCAGCGAGGCGAGAATCGTCGCCGGAATCCAGAGAAGGCCGAAAGCCACGGTAAACTCCGGGAAAGAATGAGCGCCTAGGGTTGCTTGCAGCTTTTGAACCGACGCCCCCGTCTAGGCAAATCGCTCGGCAGAGGGTAGGTATGCATCTGCTGGCTGGCGACTGCGTCGGCCGTCTCGAAAATGCCGCATGCGTCGCGTTGAAAGCTGCGCGTCCCGCTTGGTCCAGACTGCCCGCCTCCTCTTCGTCCCGCCAGTTTCATCCAGACAGGTTCAAAGCCCGCCCGATGACCCCCTCCCGCTTTGCCGCCGCCCTCGCCCTCAGCTTCGTCGCAACGGGCCCCGCCCTCGCCGGCGCGAGTCTGGTCGTCGATGCCGCGAGCGGTGCAGTGCTCTCCAGCGAGAACGCGACGCAGGCCTGGCGGCCGGCCTCCACCACCAAGATGATGACGATCTATCTCGCGCTGAAGGCCGTGCGGGAAGGACGCCTCGGACTGGAGACCGCGATCCCGGTTTCGAAGCTCGCCGCCAGCCAGCCGCGCGTGAAGGTCTATGCCCGGCCCGGGCAGGAGATCACGCTCGACAACGCGCTGCGCATCATGATGGTGAAGTCGGCCAACGACATCGCCTATGTCGTGGCCGAGGGCGTCGGCGGCGATGTCCCGACCTTCGTCGGCATGATGAATGCCGAGGCCCAGCGCCTCGGCATGCGGGACAGCAATTTCGTCAATCCCAATGGCTGGGACCATCCCGACCAGCAGACCAGCGCGCGTGACCTCGCCGTGCTCGCCATGGCGCTGATGCACGACTTCCCGCAGTATTCGGACTACTGGAACACCTCGGCCGTCCAGCTCGGCAAGCAGGTGATGCAGAACACCAATGGCCTGGTGGGCCGCTATGCCGGCATCGAAGGCATGAAGACCGGGTTCACCTGCGCCTCGGGCTTCAACGTCGTCGCGACGGCCAGCCGCGGCGGCAAGACCCTGATCGCCGTGGTGCTCGGCTCGGTTTCCGGCGTCGAGCGCACCGTCAAGGCCGCACAGCTCCTCGACGACGGCTTCAGCCGTTGGGGTGGAGGAGGCCTCACTGTCGCTTCCATGTCGCCCAGCGGCACGCGCGCCCCCAACATCTGCGACGATGTTCGCCATCGCGGCGGCGGCGTGGCGCTGGCCGACGATGCCGATATCTCCGGTCCGCTCACCGCGTCCGCAGCCGCCGGCGGCAATGATTCCGATGGCGGCCGGTTCGGCACCTTCGCGACCCAGTCGGCAGGCCCGGTCGCGACACGCTCGCCGCGCGGGCGTATCGTTCTCGGCCAGCGCGCGCAGGTCGCGCCGATTCAGGTCTCCTTCGGCCGCACCGCGGGCTCCGCTGCTGCTCCGCTGGCCGCCAACGCCACGGCCCAGCCGGAGTCGCGCGTCGCGCGCGGCACGGCCCCGACGATCGAGCCGGGCGCACCCGTTACCGCCGGACTCGCCATGCCGCCCCGCCGCACGGCGTCGAGCAATGGCGCGATCCCGCGCGGCACCACGGCCTTCGCCCCGGCCGACGCCCCGATCCAGCCGTCCTCCGATGCGTTCGAGGCCGGCCCGCTGCGGCTTCAGGGCGCGGTCCAGCGCGGTGCGGCGAATGCCGCGAGCCTGCGTGCGGGCGCTGCCGCCGGCATCAAGCCCGCTCCCCGCAACGCCAAGGCGCAGGCGGCCAAGCCCCAGCCAGCAAAGACCCCGGCAGCCAAGCCCCAGTCCGGCAAGGCGCCCGCCAGCACGAGCGCATTGCCCAAGCCGCGGCCATCGCAGGCCGCCGCGAAGCCGCAGGCCGACAAGCCCGCGGCCAAGGCGAAGGCCAAGCCCGCCAGCGACGCCTGAGGCCTGATTGGACGCGGGGCCGGCCAGCGCACGCCAGGGTTTGCTGCTGGCTTTTGCCTCGGCAGCCGCCTTCGGCACCAATATCGTCAGCGCGCAGATCGCCGGGCAGGCCGGCCTCAGCGGCCCGTTGCTCGTCTTCTACCGCGTCCTGCTGATGCTGATCCTGGTCGGCGGTGCGGCGCTGGCCTGGCGCAGTTCCCTCAGTCTCACCCGCGACGAACGGCAGCCCGTCCTGCTCTTCGGTCTCGCGACCGCGCTGGTCGGCACCGCCTATCTCTCCTCGGTCAGCTTCGTGCCCGTCTCGGTCGCGGCCGTGGTGTTCTACACATTTCCGATCCTGATCGTGCTGACCGAGCCGCTGTTCACGCCAGCGCCATTCCGGGTCGACCGGTTCGCTGTCGCGCTCCTGGCCTTTCTCGGCGTCGCGCTGGTCGTGGGCCCCGATCTGCAGGGGCTCGATCCGCGCGGGCTGGCCCTCGCCTTCATCGCCAGCCTCAGCGCCACCGCGCAGTTCTTCGCCGCCGCACGCTGCGCCCAGGTCGCGACGCTGCCGAAGCTGTTCTGGTCGCATATCGTCATCCTGCCGGTGACGCTGGCGATCCTGCTGATCACCGGCGGCTTGCTGCCGCCGCAGACCTTCCTGCTCGCGCCGATCGCCGTCGCCGTCACCTATGGCGGCTACATCATCGGCTTCCTCTTCCAGATCCTGGCGCTCGCCCGCATTGCGCCCGGGCCGGCCGGCCTTGCCTTCTGCGCCGAACCGGTCTTCGCTGTGGCGATCGCCGCCATCGTGCTCGCCGAGCGGCTCGGTCCGCTGCAATATGCCGGCGGCGCCCTTGTCATCGTCGCGCTGGTCATTAATGTAATAGTAGAACATTCGAGGCGGGCCGTGGTGCCTGCCTAGAAGCTGGAGCGCCCTGCGTCCCGAAACGCATCGTGGCGATCCAGCCCTTTGACGAAGCATCGGATTTTCCCGGAGGGTGGGTTCCATCTTTCGGTCCGATGCCCTGAGACCGGACGACTGATCATGACCGGCGCCAACGCCCGCCCCGCTCCCATTCCGCTGACGCTGCTCACCGGCTTCCTCGGCGCCGGCAAGACGACGCTGCTCAACCGGCTGCTGAAGGACCCGGCGCTCGCGGACACCGTTGTGCTCGTCAACGAGTTCGGCGAGGTCGGGCTCGACCACCTGATGGTGGAAGGCGTCGAGGAGAACATGATCCTCCTCGAATCCGGCTGCCTGTGCTGCACCATCCGGGACGACCTCATCGTGACGCTCGAGGATCTGCTGCGCCGGCGCGACAATGGCCGGATCGGCGCCTTTTCGCGCCTGGTCATCGAGACGACCGGCCTCGCGGACCCGGCGCCCATCCTCAACGTGCTGATCAACCACCCGTATCTCGCCATGCGCTTCCAGCTCGACGGCGTCGTCACACTCGTCGACGCGGTCAACGGCATGGCGACGCTCGATGCCCATGAGGAGGCGCGCCGGCAGGTCGTCGCCGCCGACAGGCTTATCCTGACCAAGACCGACCTCGCAGGCTCGGCCAATGCGCTGCGCGCACGCCTCGCCGCTCTCAATCCGGGTGTCGAGATCCTCCTTCCGGATGCGGCGGCAAGCGCGCTGATCGGTGCAGGCCTCTACGATCTGGCGCGACGCCCGGCGGCGCTACGCCGCTGGCTGGCGGAAACCGAAGTTCCGGATCACCGCCACGGCCATCATCACCACCATGATCATGGGCACGGGCATCACCATCACGGAGAGGATCCGCATGACGTCAATCGTCACGACGAGGCAATCCGTGCGTTCGCGCTGACGGCCGACCGACCTGTCGCCCGAAGCACTTTCGATCTGTTCTGGACCCTGCTGCGCTCGCTCCATGGGCCGCGCCTGCTACGGCTGAAAGGTCTGGTCGACGTGGCCGAGCAGCCGGGGCGTCCGCTGCTCGTGCACGCCGTGCAGCAGATCCTGCACCCGCCCGTCACGCTCGACTCCTGGCCTGATGCCGACCGGCGCTCTCGCCTTGTCCTGATCGTCAAGGACGTCGACGTGGAGACCGTTCAGCGCCTGTGGTCGGCCTTCCTCGGTCAACAGGCGGAGCGCGCCGGAACTGCGCGCTCCTAGATCGTATTTTCTTAACGCGGACCGGTATCCACCTCGCTCGAGAATGTTCTGACACGTCCGCTGCGGCCCGCTTCTTGAACCCGCCCTCCTGCATGGCGAGGCACAAGCCTGTGTCTCGCCATTCCGGTACAGCCTTGCACCGGAACGATACATCGGGAGCGGGACCGGATGAGCGAGTTCATAGCCCTGGCTGGCATGGGCGGCACGGCGTCGATGGTGCCCGCCGGCCGGCGATCGCACCCCGGCACTGCCGTCCACTGCGAAATCCGTCCGCTCGCCTCCTGTGACGGGATCGCTGCGGAATGGGCAGATCTCGCAGCGCGCGCGATCGAGCCCAACCCCTTTCTCGATCCCGGATTCGCGCTCACGGCGGCCCAGCATCTCGTCTCGTTCCGCGACGTCGCGCTCATGCTCCTCTGGCAGGGCGAGGCCGAACGGCAGCCGCGCCGGCTGATCGGCCTCGTGCCGTTCCGCCGACGCCAGCGCTTGTTCGCAGCCGAGGCTCTCGACGAATTCGCCGATCCCCGCCTGTTCAACGGCACGCCCCTGATCGACAGCACCTTCATGGCGCCGGCCCTGTCGGCGCTGCTCCGCGCCTGGCGCCGGGAAGCGGGGCCGACCGCCGGCCTGACCTTCCCGGCCGTCGATCCGGCCGGACCGTTCGCAGCGGCGCTCATCCGCATCGCCCGCCGGCACGGCTTTGTGGCGGACTGGCAAGGTCTCGGCATGCCTGGTCCGCAGCTGGCGGACATGGCCGTCGTCGCAGAGGCACGGACGGCTTTGGAGGCGCAGGGAACGCTGCGCCTGGAGAAACCGTCGACCCTCGCCGACCGGCGCGACGCCGTCGAGATGCTCCTTGCGCTCGAAG
This sequence comes from Allobosea sp. RAF48, assembly GCF_052114025.1. Lineage (NCBI taxonomy): Bacteria > Pseudomonadati > Pseudomonadota > Alphaproteobacteria > Hyphomicrobiales > Alloboseaceae > Allobosea > Allobosea sp. RAF48. Next base: position 266,452 of record NZ_JBFRDZ010000012.1, on the reverse strand, counting down.
CCTCGGGCCGGCGCGGGCAGACAGGCCGCGCAACCCTTCAGGACATCCGTGAGGCCGCCTTCCTGCGCAGCATGACCCGCAGCCTCAGCCGGCAGAAACTTTGCCGGATCGCGCTGCTGATGCTGGACGAAAGGCCTATCGCGGCCGCACTGACGCTCGGCCGCGCTCCGACGAACTGGCTCTATCTGGCGGCCGGCGACGACAGTCTGGCTCCGGCCGAGCCGCTGGCGCTGCTCCTGGCGATGATGAACAAGGCGGCTCCCGCACGACAGATCAGGCTGGCCGGCGGCCTGCGGATCTTCGGAGCCGAGAGCGACGGCTTCGGCACGCTTCGTCTCAGCCATCGACGGGCCGGCACTCCGGCCGATCTGGCAGCCCGCATCCAGCGCCGGATCGGCCAGTCGCTGTTCAGAACCCGTTCCGATCAGCCTGCGACGCAAGCTGATCGGTAAAGCGCCTGCGGTTTGAAGTGAGAGACAGATTCGCCGATCAGGTTGCCTCAACCTGATCGGATCCGGCTCTAAGCCTCGGCCCGCAGCACACGGCGGATGATCTTGCCCGTCGTGGTCAGGGGCAATTCGCCGCGAAACGCGATCTCGCGCGGATATTCATGTGCCGAGAGCCGTGAGCGCACGAAGTTCTGAAGCTCGGAGACCAGCGACGGCGAGCCGTCCCGACCCGGTTTCAGCACGATGAAGGCCTTGACGATCTCGGTGCGCAGCACGTCGGGCTTCCCGACCACCGCAGCGAGCGAAACCGCAGGATGCTTCAGCAGGCAATCCTCGATCTCGCCCGGCCCGATACGATAGCCGGAAGAGGTGATGACATCGTCGTCGCGGCCGATGAAACGGACATAGCCATCGGCATCCTGCACGCCCTCGTCGCCGGTGATCATCCAGTCGCCGACGAACTTCGCCGCCGTCGCCTCCGGGTTGCGCCAATATTCGAGGAACATCACCGGGTCGGGGCGGCGCACGGCGATCTGCCCCTCCTCTCCCGGCGCGCAGATCGAGCCGTCCGGCCGGATGATCGCGACGTCATGCCCTGGAACCGCCTTGCCGATCGAGCCGGGCCGGCTCACGCCGATGGCGGCGCTGGAGGCGAGCACGAGATTGCATTCGGTCTGGCCATAGGCCTCGTTGATCGTAAGACCCAGCGCCTCGCGCCCCCAGGCCAGGGTCTCGGAGCCGAGCGCCTCGCCGGCCGCCGCGACCGTGCGCAGATTCAGCTGGTAACGCCCACGCGGACTGCCGGCGCCGCGCAGCATCCTCAGCGCCGTCGGCGGCACGAAGGCGTTGCGGATGCCGAGGTCCTGGATCAGGCGATAGGCCTCGTCCGGCTCGAAGCGCGTCACCGGCCGGGCGACCACCGCCACGCCGAAATGCAGCGCCGGCAGCAGCATGTTGAGCAACCCGCCTGCCCAGGCCCAGTCGGCCGGCGTCCAGGCGAGGTCGCCGGGCTGCGGCATGAATTCGTGCGGCATCTGCACGCCCGGCAAATGGCCGGGCAGAACGCGGTGGCCGTGCAGCGCGCCCTTCGGATTGCCCGTCGTGCCGGAGGTATAGATCATCAGCGCCGGATCGTCCGGAGTGGTCTCGACCGGCGTGAAATCGGGGCTGCCCCCGGCGAGGAGATCGTTCCACCCCTCCGCGCCGCGCCCCGGCCCGTCGGTCGAAACCCGCAAAGCGAGTTCAGGCAGGGACTGCGCGATCTGGCTGAGCTTGGCGAGGCCGGCTTCGTTGGTCATCACGACCTTCGCGCCGGAATCCTCCAGCCGGTAGGCCAGCGCATCGACACCGAACAGCGCCGCCAGCGGCACGGCGATGGCGCCGAGCTTGTAGGCGGCGAGATGGGCGGTCAGCACCTCCCGCCCCTGCGGCAGCAGGATCGCGACCCGGTCGCCACGGCCGACGCCGCGGGCGCGCAGGGCATTGGCGAGACGGTTGGAATGCTCGCGGAACCAGCCGAAGCTGACCGGCGTCACGCGCCAGTCCTGCGAAACCTCGATGATGGCGGACCGCTCCGGCGCGCTCGCCGCCCAGCGGTCGCAGACGTCGACGGCGATGTTGTAGCGATCCGGAATGCGCCAGCGGAAAGCGTCACGCGATGCGGCGTAGTCGGTCAGGGCTGGCAATATCAAGAGATAGAGGTCCGGTGGGAGGCGCGGCACGATAGGCAGGCGCTCAGCCCCTGTCACCTCCCCCCGGCGCGGCCTTTCCGTGCGTCATGATGCGCTCAGAACATGCGTTCGCCGGCCGGCGGCAGGAATGCCTCCGAAAATGCATCGCCCGCGCGCGCCTTGTCCCGGAAGCTTCCCGCCAGGGTGAGCTGATCCAGCGCCCGCGACCAGCGCTCGGCATCGATCCCGCCCAGGCCGTGCGCCCGCACATAGGGCGTCAATACGTTCCGCTCGTTGACCATGCCGAGCTTCTCGCGCTCGATCTCGAGCTGAGCGTCCTCGTTGCGGCGAACCACCAGTTGCGCGCTGGCGCCGGGGTTCGTGACGGTATCGCGGACCCCGTGCATGACCGCGCGCACCAGACCGCGCACCGCATCCGGCTTGCCGGCGGCGAACTTGGCGGCCACGATGACCGCGCTGCCGTAGAGCACGAGGCCGTGGTCGGCCATGTCCATCAGCACGATATCTTCGGCCGGCACGCCGCGCCCCTTGAGGGAAACATAGGTCGACGCGCCGAAGCCAAAGGCGGCATCGAGTTCCCCGGAGGCCAGCATCGGCTCCCGCACCGGAAGACCCACGATCTCCAGCTTGATCTTGCTGTCGTCGATCTTGTTCAGGCTCTTGAAGATCGGCCACTGCGCAAAGCTGGCATCGGTGCTCGCCGTGCCCAGCTTGCGGCCCTCCAGGCTCACCGGCTCAGCCGTGATGCCCCGGCTCTTGCGGCCGACGAGTGCGAAGCCCGGCCGATCGTGCATGATCATCACCGCCGTCAGATCGGCGCTCGGATTCTCGTCGCGGAAGCGGATCAGCGCGTTGACGTCGCCGAAGCCGGCATCCTGCGCGCCGGTCGCCAGTCGCTGCAGCATGGGACGCGAGCCGCTGCCCGGCTCGATGGTGACATCGAGCCCTTCCGCGCCGAAATAGCCCTTGTCCTGCGCGACCAAGAAGGGTGCCGCCAGCCCATCGAAACGCCGGTCCAGAGCGAAGCGTATCGGGGTATTGCCCTGCGCCCGGGCAGCGCCGCCGCCAGCGATACAGGCAGCCACAGCGCCGACCGCCAGCTGCCCGAACCCGCGCCGACACAGGACTGGGGAACGAGGGGGCGGAACGATGGGCATGGCAGGCCTCCGGGCGCCTTGCTGACCGCGATACGGCATCTCCGTATCGTCCACGCTTCTTGACATCATAAGATGTTGAAATGGCGTCAACGCGGCAGAGGTTTCGTCACAACGGCAGCGCACCGTCAGTCTTGACCTCCTCCATCACTGCATAAGTCCGCGTCTCGCGCACCGCCGGCAGCGCCAGCAGCACCTCGCCGAGGAAGCGGCGATAGGCGTTCATGTCGGCGACGCGCGTCTTGACCAGATAGTCGAAGCCGCCCGCGACCATGTGRCATTCGAGAACCTCGGGCGCCCGCTTCACCGCTGCGGCGAAGCGTTCGAAGGCGTCGGGCGTCGTCTTGTCGAGATAGACCTCGACGAAGACGAGCAGATGCAGGCCGAGCTTCATCGGATCGAGCGTGGCGCGATAGCCGGTGATGTAGCCGTCGCGCGTCAGCCGCTTCAGGCGCTCGCCCGTGGCGGTGGGAGAAAGCCCGACCTTCTCCGCAAGCTCGACGCCGGCGATGCGACCATCGCCCTGCAGCAAAGCGAGGATACGGCGGTCCGTCCTGTCGAGCATGATAAATCTCTATTGAGTCGCCATTTGACTGAGATTTATACTGGAACGGGAGAGGAAATGCCAATTGATATGCGGTCTATGATCCATCATCCTTCAGATAATCCAGCCTGATCCATTCCGGAGCCCTCCATGGCCGCCTCTGCCCCGCGTACCGCCATGCCGCCTTTCCGCGCACCCTTCGCCGAGGATGATGGTGCCATCGCCGGCCGGCTGCTTGCCGCCGCGCGCCGCGACCCCGCGGCCAAGGCGCGGATCGACGCGCGTGCGACCGGGCTGATCGAGGCGATCCGCACCCGCAAGGTCGGGCTTGGCGGCATCGAGGAATTGCTGCGCGAGTATTCGCTCTCCACCAAGGAGGGCCTCGCGCTGATGGTGCTGGCGGAGGCGCTGCTGCGCGTGCCGGACGCCGCCACCGCCGACCGGCTGATCGAGGACAAGCTCGGCCAGGGCGATTTCGCCCATCACGAATCGAAGTCAGACGCCTTCCTGGTCTCGGCTTCGGCCTGGGCACTCGGAATCACCGCCCGCGTCATCCAGCCGGGCGAGACGCCGACGGGCATCGTCAGCAGCCTCGCCAAGCGCCTGGGCGTACCGACCGTGCGTACCGCGACCCGCCAGGCGATGCGCGTCATGGGCAACCATTTCGTGCTCGGCCAGACGATCGAGGAGGCGCTGAAGCGCGCCCGCTCCGGCACCGGCAAACTCTACCGCTATTCCTTCGATATGCTCGGCGAAGGCGCGCGCACTCAGGCCGATGCCGACCGCTATTTCGCCTCCTACGCTGCCGCGATCGACGCCATCGGCCGCTCGGCCGGCAACGACAAGCTGCCCAATCGCCCCGGCATCTCGGTCAAACTCTCGGCGCTGCATCCGCGCTATGACGCCACCAACCACGAGCGCGTGCTTTCCGAGCTCGTGCCGAAGGTCGTCGACCTCGCCCGCCAGGCCAAGGGCTACGACCTCAACTTCACCATCGATGCCGAGGAGGCCGACCGGCTCGAACTCTCGCTCGATGTCATCGACGCGATCTTCGCCGATCCGTCGCTCGATGGCTGGGACGGTTTCGGCCTCGCCATCCAAGCCTACCAGAAGCGCGCCTCGGCCGTGATCGACCATATCGGCCGGCTGGCGGAGACCTATAACCGGCGCATGATGGTGCGGCTGGTCAAGGGCGCCTATTGGGACACCGAGTTGAAGCGCGCCCAGGAGCGCGGCCTGGCCGACTACCCCGTCTTCACCCGCAAGGCGATGACGGATCTGAACTACGAGGCCTGCGCCGCGCAGCTCCTGAAGCTCAGGCCCCGCATCATCCCGCAATTCGCCACGCATAATGCGCTCACCGTCGCGGCCGTCGCGGAGATGGCCGGAGATGCCGAGGGCTTCGAGTTCCAGCGCCTGCACGGCATGGGCGAAGCGCTCTACGAGAAGCTGCTGCGCGAGAACGAAGGCTATGCCTGCCGCACCTATGCGCCGGTCGGCGGCCATCAGGATTTGCTCGCCTATCTCGTCCGCCGCCTGCTCGAGAATGGCGCCAACTCCTCCTTCGTCAGCGCCTCCGGCGACCCCGACGTTCCGGTCTCGCAGCTCCTGCTACCGCCGGCCGATATCATCGGCACGCCGGGTGCCGCGCGTCACCGCCGCATCCCGCTTCCGGCCGATCTCTATGGCCCGTCGCGCAAGAACTCGGCCGGCACCGAGCTCGGCCATGAGGCCAGCCTCGACGCGCTGGTGAAGGAGATCGCGGCGGCGAAGAGCTTCCCGGACGCCGCGCCGATCATCGACGGCAAGCCGCAACCGGGCGCGACCCGCGACGTGCGCTCGCCGATCGACAACAAGCCGATCGGCAAGGTCACCGAAGCCGATGCGCCGACGGCCGAGCGCGCCCTGCTGGCCGCGAAGGCCGGCTTCCGCGCCTGGAGCGAGACGCCCGCCCGCATCCGCGCTGCGGCCCTGCGCAAGGCGGCCGACATCATGGAGGCCCGCCGCGGCCTGCTGATCGCGCTGCTGCAGTGCGAGGCCGGCAAGACCATCGACGACGCCATTTCCGAGGTGCGCGAGACCGTCGATTTCTGCCGCTACTATGCCGCGCAGGCCGAGGAGCAGTTCGCCACCCCGACGATGCTGCCCGGCCCGACCGGCGAGGAGAACCGGCTGATCCTGCGCGGACGCGGCGCCTTCGTCTGCATCGCGCCCTGGAACTTCCCGCTTGCGATCTTCACCGGCCAGGTCGTCGCCGCGCTCGTCGCCGGCAACAGCGTCGTCGCCAAGCCGGCGCCGCAGACGCCGATCATCGCGACCGTCGCGGTGAAGATCCTGCACGAGGCCGGCGTTCCGGTCAGCGCGCTGCATCTCGTGCCGGGCGGCACCGAGGCCGGTGCGGCACTGGTCGCGCATAAGGATGTCGCCGGCGTCGCCTTCACCGGCTCGACCGCCACTGCGCGCGGCATCAACCGGGCGCTCGCTGCCAAGGACGGCCCGATCGTGCCGCTGATCGCCGAGACCGGCGGCCTCAACGCCATGATCGTCGACGCCACCGCCCTGCCCGAGCAGGTCAGCGACGACGTCGTGATGTCGGCCTTCCGCTCGGCCGGGCAGCGCTGCTCGGCGCTGCGCCTGCTCGTGGTGCAGGACGATGTCGCCGACAAGATGATCGAGATGATCGAGGGCGCCACCAAGGAGCTCAAACTCGGCGATCCCCGCAAGCTCGACATCCATATCGGCCCGGTGATCGACGCCGCCGCCAAGCAGCGCCTCGACACCCATGTCGCCGCGATGCGCCAGCAGGGCCGCGTCGCCTGGTCCGGGCAGGCGCCCGATCTCGGCGGCACCTTCATCGCGCCGCATGTCATCAAGCTCGACCGCGTGAGCGACCTCACCGCCGAGCATTTCGGCCCGATCCTGCATGTCGTGCGCTGGAAGGCGGGCGAGCTCGACAAGGTGATCGACGAGATCGACGCCACCGGTTACGGGCTGACGCTCGGCGTCCACTCGCGCATCGAGACGACGGTCGAGCGCGTGGCGGAGCGCCTCTCGACCGGCAACATCTATGTGAACCGCAACATCATCGGCGCGGTGGTCGGCGTGCAGCCCTTCGGCGGCCATGGGCTGTCGGGCACCGGCCCGAAGGCCGGCGGCCCGCACTACCTCTCGCGCTTCGCCACGGAGCAGACGGTGACGATCAACACCGCGGCGGCCGGCGGCAATGCCAGCCTGATCGCGATGGGCGAGTGAAGCGAGGGGCCATTCGGCCCCTCCTTGAGCATTTCCGCGCTTCTCCGAAACGTGGAAATGCCCAAGATTCTTGTTCTATCGCATTTTCTTCACGCGAACCCGTGTCGACTTCGCTCGAAAATGCTCTGCTTCACGCCGCGCGGTAGCGCGACAGCCAGTGGGCGTAAGGCGCCGGCAGGGTCTTCCAGGCGGCGTCCTCGACGCCCAGGACCTTTGCCGCCGCGTAGGGCCAGTGCGGGTCGGCCAGCAACGGCCGGCCCAGCGTTACGAGATCGACCTTGCCCTCGCGCACCAGCGCATCGGCCTGCTCGGGCTGGCTGATGTACCAGCTCGTCGAGGCCGGCAGGCCGGCCTCGCGGCGCACCCGCTCGGCCACCGGCGCCAGGAAGGCCGGCCCCCACGGAATCTTCGCCTCGTTGGTGGAGAAGCCGACGCTGACATCGATGAAGTCCAGCCCCTCGGCCTTCAGGCGCTTCACCAGCTCGATCGCCTCGGCCAGCGTCTCCTCGTCCTGGCCGTCATATTCGATCACGCCGAGCCGGGCGGACAGTGGACGATCCTCCGGCCAGACCTTGCGCACGGCGGCCAGCGTCTCGATGAGGAAGCGGCTGCGGTTCTCGAAGCTGCCGCCATAGGCGTCGTCGCGCCGGTTGGCGTGGCGCGACAGGAAGCTCTGCGCGAGATAGCCATGGGCGAAATGCAGCTTCAGCCATTCGATGCCGATATCGCGGGCGCGCTCGGCCGCCGCAACGAAATCGGCACGAACGCGCGCGATATCGACCTCGGTCATCGCGCGCGGCACGCGCGAGAGACCGCCGCCCTGGGCGATCGCCGACGGCGCGATCGTCTCCCAGCCGCGCGGGTCGTCCGCCGGGATATGGTCGTCGCCTTCCCAGGGGCGGTTGGCGCTGGCCTTGCGGCCGGCATGGCCGATCTGAATGCCGGTGACGGCGCCGGCCTTGCGCATCTCGGCGACAATCGGCGCCAGCGCCTCGGCCTGGCCGGCGTTCCACAGGCCGAGGCAGGCCGGCGTGATCCGGCCCTCCGGCGATACGCCGGTCGCTTCGATGACGACGAGGCCGGCACCGCCACGCGCCAGACCGGCGAGATGGGCGCGGTGCCATTCATTGGCGACGCCCTCATCCGCCGAATACTGGCACATTGGCGAGGTCACGATGCGGTTGCGAAGTGTGACGTTCTTCAGGCTGAAGGGGTCGAACAGACCGGGCATTGAGCGGCTCCAAACTATAGGGAACTGGGACGGGATTTGATTGTTCGATAGTTCGATATTTTTCGAACTTTGGCAACATCAAAACCCTGTGATAGGCTGCTCATCATGCGACATGCCCGCCTGCCCGCTTCGGAAGAGATCGCGCTCGAGGACGTCTTTCACGCACTGAGCGACCCGTTTCGCCTGGAAATCGTGCGTCGGCTGGCGGTCGAGGGCGAGGCGAGCTGCCAGGCGCTCGAAGGCGACCGGCCGAAGTCCAGCGTCTCCCATCATTTCCGCGTCCTGCGCGAAGCCGGGTTGATCCGGACCCGCAACGAGGGCGTGACCCGGATGAACGCGCTGCGCCGGGAGGACATCGAACGCCGCTTTCCCGGGCTGCTCTCCTGCGTGCTCGCCAAAGGCGAGGACTGAGCTTTCTTTGCCGGCTGACAGCCGCCGATTCGCGCAACGCAGTTTTCGGCCAGCCGGCTGGTTTCGCGACATGCTGCTGCGTCCTATGCTCTGACGATGAGTCTCCCCTACCGCCCCAATGTCGGGATAGCCCTGTTCAACGCCGAAGGGCTGGTCTTCGCCGGCCACTCGCATAGTGCCGGCCCGGAGGTCGTGCTCCCCGGCTTCGACTGGCAAATGCCGCAGGGCGGCATCGACCCGGATGAGGACATCGTCGCCGCCGCCCGCCGTGAGCTGGACGAGGAGACCGGCGTCACGCAGGCCGAACTGCTTGCGGTAACCGACGAGTGGTGGAGCTACGATTTCCCGCCCTATGACGGACCGCCGCACAAGCTGATCGCCTTCCGGGGCCAGCGCCAGCGCTGGGTCGCCTTCCGCTTCACCGGGCGCGAAGACGAGATCGACATCGGCAAGCCGAACGGCGACGAGCCGCCCGAGTTCAGCGAATGGCGCTGGCGACCACTGAACCAGATGCCGGAGATCGTCGTTCCCTTCAAACGGCCGGTCTACGCGCGCGTGGCGGCGGCTTTCGCGGCCTTCGCGTTGCCTGTCATGGCAGAAGGAGCAGCCGGATGAGCATCGTCGAGCTCGATCATTGCGTGATCCATGTCTCCGACTGGGAGCGCTCGAACGCCTTCTACCACGACGTCATCGGGGCCGAGATCGTGCCCAACGGGGAAGGCTTCGTCTACCGCATCGGGCGGGCACAGCTGAACTGCCATGGGCCAGGTCTCGATCCGACACCGGTGGCGCGCCTGCCGGTGCCGCCGGGCGGCAGCGATCTCTGCTTCGTCTGGCCGGGACCGATCGCGGAGGCTATCAGCCATCTCGAACGGCAGAAGGTCGCGATCGAGCTGGGGCCGGTGCAGCGTTTCGGCCGGAGCGGCCATGGCACCAGCGTCTATTTCCGCGATCCCGACGGATCGCTGCTGGAGTTCATCAGCTACGCATGAAAAAGGGCCGCTCTCGCGGCCCTTCGAAACTCCAGCCCCTGACGGCGCGTCACGCTGCCTTGCGCTGCTCGAAGACGTGCTTGAACTCGTGCAGTTGCACCAGCATCTCACGCAGGCGGCGCTCCTCGACCTCGCTCGGCGCCGCGGCAAGGCGGGTCTCGGCCGAGAGGATCGCCGCCTCGAGGACCTCGTTATTGACGTCCTCGAGGAAATTCGCACGTTCGGCCAGGATCGTGACAGAGGTCTGGTTGACCTCGACGAGGCCGCCTCCGACGAAGAATTCCTTGCCATTATCCGCGCTGGTCTGGGCCAGCACGATGCCCGGCTTAAGCCCGGCGACGGTCGGAACGTGACCGGCAAGCACGGTCATCTCGCCCTCGACCGAGGGGATGATGACGCTGATGACCTCGCCCGAGAACAGGATGCGCTCCGGCGAGACGAGTTCGAAATTGAAGGTGGCCATCGCCCTTACTTTCCTCCGACGTCATCCCGGCCGCAGCGAAGCGGAGAGCCGGGATCCATGCCAGAACCTCTAACGTCCATGCTCAGGCATGGATCCCGGGCCGGCCGGTGGCCGCCCGGGATGACCCGCTGAGGCGGTGAGTTACGCGGCCTCGGCGGCCAGGCGCTGCGCCTTCTCGACGGCTTCCTCGATCGAGCCGACCATGTAGAAGGCCGCTTCCGGCAGGTGATCGTACTTGCCCTCGACCAGGCCCTTGAAGCCCTTGATCGTGTCTTCGAGCGAGACGAGCTTGCCGGGCGAGCCGGTGAAGACTTCCGCGACGTGGAAGGGCTGCGACAGGAAGCGCTCGATCTTGCGGGCGCGCGCCACCGTCATCTTGTCGTCTTCCGAGAGCTCGTCCATGCCCAGGATCGCGATGATGTCCTGCAGCGCCTTATAGCGCTGGAGCACCTGCTGCACCTGACGGGCGACGCCGTAGTGCTCTTCGCCGACGATGTCGGCCGAGAGCATGCGCGAGGTCGAGTCGAGCGGGTCGACCGCCGGGTAGATGCCCTTTTCCGCGATCGAGCGCGAGAGCACGGTCGTGGCGTCCAAGTGGGCGAAGGAGGTTGCCGGCGCCGGGTCGGTCAGGTCGTCCGCCGGCACGTAGATCGCCTGCACCGAGGTGATCGAGCCCTTGTTCGTGGTGGTGATGCGCTCCTGCAGGTTACCCATGTCGGTTGCGAGCGTCGGCTGATAGCCCACCGCCGAGGGGATGCGGCCGAGCAGCGCGGACACTTCCGAGCCGGCCTGCGTGAAGCGGAAGATGTTGTCGACGAAGAACAGCACGTCCTGGCCCTTGTCGCGGAAGTCCTCGGCGACGGTCAGGCCGGCGAGAGCGACGCGCATGCGGGCACCCGGGGGCTCGTTCATCTGGCCGTACACCAGCGCGCACTTGGAGCCGGCGGTCGAGCCACCGTTTTCCTTCGGGTCCTTGTTGACGTTGGACTCGATCATCTCGTGATAGAGGTCGTTGCCTTCGCGGGTGCGCTCGCCGACGCCGGCGAACACGGAGTAGCCGCCGTGGGCCTTCGCGACGTTGTTGATCAGCTCCATGATCAGCACGGTCTTGCCGACGCCGGCGCCGCCGAACAGGCCGATCTTGCCGCCCTTGGCATAGGGAGCCAGCAGGTCGACGACCTTGATGCCGGTGACGAGGATCTGCGCCTCGGTCGCCTGCTCGGCATAGGACGGAGCGGGCTGATGGATGCCGCGGGTATGGCTGGTCAGGATCGGACCGGCTTCGTCCACCGGCTCGCCGATGACGTTCATGATGCGGCCGAGGCACTCGTCGCCGACCGGGACGGCGATCGGGCCGCCGGTGTCGGTGACCGACTGGCCGCGGACGAGACCCTCGGTCGAGTCCATCGCGATGGTGCGGACCGTGTTCTCGCCGAGGTGCTGCGCGACTTCGAGGACGAGGCGATTGCCGAGGTTGTCGGTCTCCAGAGCGTTCAGGATCTCCGGCAGGGCGCCGTCGAACTGCACGTCGACGACCGCACCGATGACCTGGACAACGCGGCCGGTGCCGGTGTTGGCGGGCTTCTCGTCGGCGGTCTTCTTGGTGGTCTTGGTAGCGGCTTTGGCCATGGCGGAACCTCGGGACTAGCGCATTCGGATGTTTCGGCAGCCGGCGGAGAGCACCGCCGGCAAGAGTCTAGGCGGTTAGAGCGCTTCCGCGCCGGAGATGATCTCGATCAGTTCCTTCGTGATCATCGCCTGGCGCGAGCGGTTGTAGAGCTGCGTCTGCTTCTTGATCATCTCGCCGGCGTTGCGCGTGGCGGAATCCATCGCCGACATGCGCGCGCCCTGTTCGGAAGCAGCATTCTCGAGCAGCCCGCGCAGGATCTGGACGACCAGATTGCGCGGCAGCAGCGCCTCGAGAATCTCGCCCTCGTCCGGCTCGTAGTCGTAGACGGCGTCGGTCTGCTTCGTCCCTTCCGGGATCTCGGCCGGGATGATGCGCTGCGCCGTCGGGATCTGGGCGATCACCGAGCGGAACTTCGAGAAGAACAGCGTCGCGACGTCGAACTCGCCCTCGTTGAAGCGGGCCAGAACGTTCTGGGCGATCGCCTCGGCGTTGACGAAGCCGACCTGCTTGAACTCGCGCAGATCGATGAACTCGATGATCTCGCTGGCGAACTGACGACGCAGAATGTCGTAGCCCTTCTTGCCGACGCAGATGATCTTGACGGTCTTGCCCTCGGCCTTGAGCGCATTCGCCTTGTCGCGGGCGAGGCGCGCGATCGAGGAATTGAAGGCGCCGCACAGGCCGCGCTCGGCGGTCAAGACCAGCAGCAGATGCACCTTGTCCGAGCCCGTGCCCGCGATCAGGCGCGGCGCGCTCGACCCGGTCACGCCGGAAGCGAGGTTCGCCAGCACCGTCTCCATGCGCTCGGCATAGGGGCGCGCGGCCTCAGCGGCAGTCTGCGCGCGGCGCAGCTTGGCTGCCGCGACCATCTGCATGGCCTTGGTGATCTTCTGCGTCGCCTTCACGGAGGCGATGCGATTACGTAGGTCCTTAAGGGACGGCATCCGGTCTCTATCCCCTACCCGTCAGCCGCAAACGGCGACGAAGCAATCCAGAGAGGCGGCGCAGCGGAGCCTCGTCGGCTCGCCGCGCCCGCGGTCACGATCAGGCGAAGGACTTCGCGAAGTTCGTCACGATGTCCTTGAGCTTGGCGGCGTTGGCGTCCGACAAGTCCTTGCTCGTACCGACCTCGTTGAGGAAATCAGCATGCTTCGAGCGAACCAGCGACAGCAGGCCGTCCTCGAAGGCGCGAACCTTGTTGACCGGCAGCGCGTCGAGATAGCCGTTCACGCCGGCATAGATCACGACGACCTGCTCTTCCATCTTCAGCGGCGAGAACTGCGGCTGCTTCAGGAGTTCGGTCAGGCGGGCGCCGCGGTTGAGCAGGCGCTGCGTGACCGCGTCGAGGTCCGAACCGAACTGGGCGAAGGCGGCCATCTCGCGATACTGGGCGAGCTCGCCCTTGATCTTGCCGGCGACCTTCTTGGTCGCCTTGGTCTGCGCCGAGGAGCCGACGCGCGACACCGAGAGACCGACGTTCACGGCCGGGCGGATGCCCTGGTAGAAGAGGTCCGTCTCGAGGAAGATCTGGCCGTCGGTGATCGAAATCACGTTGGTCGGGATGTAGGCCGAGACGTCGTTCGCCTGGGTCTCGATGACCGGCAGCGCCGTCAGCGAGCCGAGGCCGGCGGCCTCGCCCATCTTCGCCGCGCGCTCGAGCAGGCGGGAGTGGAGATAGAACACGTCGCCCGGATAGGCTTCGCGGCCCGGCGGGCGGCGCAGCAGCAGCGACATCTGGCGGTAGGCGACGGCCTGCTTGGAAAGGTCGTCATAGATGATGACGGCGTGCATGCCGTTGTCGCGGAAGAACTCGCCCATGGCGCAGCCGGCGAAGGGCGCCAGGAACTGCATCGGGGCGGCGTCCGAGGCGGTGGCCGCCACGACGATCGAGTACTCCAGCGCGCCGCGCTCTTCGAGCACCTTCACGAACTGGGCGACGGTCGAGCGCTTCTGGCCGACGGCGACGTAGACGCAATAGAGCTTCTGGCTCTCCGGCGCGCCTTCGACGTTCAGCGACTTCTGGTTCAGGATCGTGTCAAGCGCGACGGCGGTCTTGCCGGTCTGGCGGTCGCCGATGATGAGCTCGCGCTGGCCGCGGCCGATCGGGATCAGGGCGTCGATCGCCTTGAGGCCGGTCGCCATCGGCTCGTGCACCGACTTGCGCGGGATGATGCCGGGCGCCTTGACGTCGACGCGGGCACGGGTCTTGGCCTTGATCGGGCCCTTGCCGTCGATCGGGTTGCCGAGCGCGTCGACGACGCGGCCGAGCAGCTCCTTGCCGACGGGAACGTCGACGATGGCGCCGGTGCGCTTGACGGTCTGGCCTTCCTTGATCTCGCGGTCGGAACCGAAGATCACGACGCCGACATTGTCGCTCTCGAGGTTGAGCGCCATGCCGCGCACACCGGACTCGAACTCGACCATCTCACCGGCCTGGACCTTGTCGAGGCCGTAGACGCGGGCGATGCCGTCACCGACGGAGAGAACCTGGCCGACTTCGGTGACCGAAGCTTCCGACCCGAAATTGGAGATCTGGGCCTTCAGGATGGCGGAGATTTCAGCGGGGCGGATGTCCATCAGCCGACCTCTTTCATAGCAAGACGAATTGAATTGAGCTTGGTTTTCAGCGAGGCGTCGACCATCCGCGAGGCCATCTTGACGATGAGCCCGCCGATCAGCGTCGGATCGACCTTGATCGAAACGTCGACATCCTTGCCGGCGACGCCCTTCAGCGCCGCGCGGATTTCGTCGACGCGCTTGGCCGTGGGCTGCTCGGCGACCGTCACCTCAGCGGAGACGATGCCCTTGGCCTCGGCGACCAGGCGCTTGTAACCGGTGATCATGCCAGGCAGCGCGAAGAGACGGCGCTTGCTGGCGACCAGACCGATGAAATTGGCGGCGATGCCGGTGATGCCGGCCTTCTCGAGCACGGCCTTGATCGCCGCGACCTGCTCCTCGGCAGTGAAAGCCGGGCTCTCGATCAGGCGCGTGAGATCGGCGCTCTCGGCGAGCAGGCCGTTGAAGGCGTCCAGAGCGGCGGCGACGGTGTCGATCGCGCCCGTCTCCTCAGCCAACTCGAACAGAGCGGTGGCATAGCGCTGAGCTACGCCCGACACCAATGTCCCCTGCGATCCGCCTTCAGCCACGCTTCCCGTCTCTCGTTTCAAGGGACCTCACCGGCGACCTTCCGAAGAAGGTGGAGTGCATGGTCCCGACGCTGCGAGTATCAAAGGCCCGAAGTCGGCAAGACGACTTCGCGACCGAAATGTGGCGGTGCACTAGCATGCGGTTCCGGGCCACGCAATCGCTAGTTCGCCATCCTAAGCGGCGATTTCGCCGCGGCTTTCAGCAATTCAAAGGAAGCTCTGTGGATCGACGTCGACCGCGACCCTGACCGAGCCCTTGGTCCGCGGCGCCCGTTTCAGCCAGCCGCGCAGGTAATCCTGCAGATTGACCTCGCGGGCCGTCTTGACGATCAGACGCATGCGATGACGCCCCCGCAACACCGCAAGCGGCGCTTCCGCCGGTCCCAGCACCATGATTCCGTCACCAGCCTCGGCGCAACGCGCCAGGGCGCGGGCATGGCTTTCGGCCTCTCCTTGCGTGTTCGCCGAGACGATCAGCGCCGCCAGACGGCCGAAGGGCGGCAGGCCCGCCGCCTCCCGCGACGCCTCCTCTGCGGCATAAAACCGCTCCGGGTCGCCCGAGATCAGCGCCTTGAGCACGGGATGCTCCGGGTCATGCGTCTGAAGCAGGGCGCGGCCCGGCTTCTCGCCCCGCCCTGCGCGGCCCGTGACCTGCCGCAGCGCCTGGAAGGTCCGTTCGGCTGCGCGCGGATCGCCGGAGGTGAGGCCGAGATCGGCATCGATCACCCCGACCAGCGTCATGCCGGGGAAATTATGGCCCTTGGCCACGAGCTGCGTGCCGATGACGATGTCGAACGCGCCTTCGGCCACTGCCATCAGCTCCTGCTTCAGCCGCTCGGTGCCGCCCGGAAAATCGCTGGAGAGCACGATCGAACGTGCCTGTGGAAAAAGCGTCGCAACCTCCTCCGCCAGCCGTTCGACGCCCGGCCCGCAGGCGACGAGGCTCTCGGGCTTGTGGCAGGCGGGGCATTCATGCGGCCGGCGCTCGACATGGCCGCAATGGTGGCAGACCAGCGCCCGCCGGAAGCGATGATCGACCAGCCAGGCCGAGCAGTTCGGACATTGGAAGCGGTGCCCGCAATCACGGCAGAGCGTCAGCGGCGCATAGCCGCGCCGGTTGAGGAAGAGCAGTGACTGCTCCTTCGCCTCGAGATTGGCTTCGACCGCCTTGATCAGCGCGCCGGAGAGCCAGCGCCCCCGTTCCGGCTTGTCGCGGCGCAGATCGACAAGGCCGAGTTGCGGCAATTCACGCCCGCCAAAGCGTTCGGGCAGCTTGAGATGCGTATACCGACCGCGCTCGGCATTGACGCGGGTTTCGAGGGAGGGTGTCGCCGAGGCCAGCACGACAGGTGCGTTCTCGATCCTGCCCCGCACCACCGCCATGTCGCGGGCATGGTAGGAGACGCCGTCCTCCTGCTTGTAGGCGCTCTCGTGCTCCTCATCGACGACGATGAGGCCGAGATCGCTGTACGGCAGGAACAGGGCCGAGCGGGCGCCGGCCACCACCTTGGCCTCGCCCCCCGCGATCGCCGCCTGCAGCCGCTCGCGCCGCCGCCCGCTTACCGCCGAGTGCCAGAGTCCCGGCTTGACGCCGAAGCGCGCCTCGAAGCGGTCGATGAACTGCGCGGTGAGCGCGATCTCCGGCATCAGGATCAGGCTCTGCCGGCCCTGCCGGATCGCCTCGGCCACCGCCTCGAAATAGACCTCGGTCTTGCCCGAGCCAGTGACTCCCTCCAGCAGCGAGACACCGAAGCTCTTCGCCTGCACGGACGCCACGAGCGCCTGCGCAACCTCCGCCTGCCCCTCGGACAATTCCGGCACGGCGTGTTCGGGATCGGGCAAGGCCGCGATCGCCTCGCGCGGCAGCGGCTCGACCACGAAGGTGCCGGCATCGACGAGGGAATCGATCACGGCAGCGCTGACCGAGGCGGCCTCGGCCAGCGCCGATTTCGCGATCAGCAATCCGCCCTCGGCCGCCGCGATGGCCCGCGCCCGCGCAGGGGTCATCCGTCCCGGCGGCGGCCCGGCGAGCCTGACGCCGAGCTTGGGGCGCTCCGGCGTATCGTCAGGCTGGCGGCGCAACGCCAGCGCCAGCACCGAGCCCTTGGGCGCGAGCGTGTACCAGGCGACCCAGTCGACGAGCTTGCGCAGCGCCGGATCGAGCGGCGGCATGTCGTATTTGCCGGTGACCTTCTTGAGGTTGCCGCCGCGCCCGGAGCCGACGTCCCAGACCACGCCGACCGTCTCGCGCGGCCCGAGCGGCACCTGCACGACATCGCCCGGCTTCAGCGAGAGCCCGGCCGGCACGGCATAGCTGTAGGCCTGGTCGAGCCCGAGCGGGATCAGCACGTCGACCGTGCCGCCTTCCAACATGTCCGCCGTCTCGTCCATGGCGCCAGTGTCTAGCATCGATTCGGCTGCTGTTAAGGCAGGAGAGTCATGGTGCCCGTATGAGCGATTTCGACAGCTTCCGACGGGACTGGCTTTCCCACCTCTCGGCCGAGCGGCGTCTCTCGCCGAAGACGCTGGAGGCCTATGGCCGCGACCTCGGCCAGTTCACGGCCTTCCTGACCGAGCATCTCGGCGGGGCGCCGTCGCTGGCCGACATCGCCGCGCTGAAGCCCGCCGATCTGCGCGCCTTCCTCGGTCAGCGACGGCGCGACGGCGTCGGCAACCGCACGCTGATGCGCCAGCTCGCGAGCTTGCGCTCCTTCGCCCGCTTCGGCGAGCGCAACGGCAAGCTCACGGCGGCCGCCTTCTCCGCGACACGCGGGCCGCGCCTCGGCAAATCGCTGCCGCGCCCGCTCGAACCGAGCGCCGCCAAAGCCGTCACACAGGCGGATACCCGCGCCGGCGAGGAGCGCGAGCAATGGATCCTCGCCCGCGACGCCGCCGTGCTCGGCCTGCTCTACGGCAGCGGGCTGCGCATCTCGGAGGCCCTCTCGCTCGCGCGCAGCCAAGCGCCGCAACAGGCCGGCGACACGCTCACCGTGATCGGCAAGGGAAGCAAAACCCGCATGGTGCCGGTGCTGCCCGTCGTGGTCACCGCAATTGCGGAATATCTCAAGCTCTGCCCCTGGCGCCTGCCGCCGGAAGGGCCGCTCTTCGTCGGCGCCAAGGGCGGGCCGCTCTCGCCCCGCATCATCCAGCTCGCTGTAGAGGGCCTGCGCGGCGCGCTCGGCCTGCCCTCCTCGGCGACACCGCACTCCCTGCGCCACTCCTTCGCGACACATCTGCTCGGCCGCGGCGGCGACCTGCGCGCCATCCAGGAGCTGCTCGGCCACGCCTCGCTCTCGACGACGCAGATCTATACCCGCATCGATTCAGCCCGGCTGATGGCCGCCTATGACGCCGCCCATCCGCGCGCAGGCCGGTAGCAGCACCGACATCTTGCTGCCTTAACGGAAAGCCTTAAACAGCGCCCGCCGATAGCGGCCTGCGAGGTGATTCGTGTCCGGTTCCATCGAAACGCCCGAGGGTGGCAACAAGCGCATCGCCCTCTTGATCGCGCTGCTGGCGCTGATGCTCGCCTTCTCCGAGATCGGCGGCAAGAATGCCGAGCAGGAGGCCGTCGCCAAGAACATCGAGGCCTCCAATCTCTGGGCCTTCTTCCAGGCCAAGACGATCCGCGGCACGACCGTGCGCACCGCCGCCGAGGCGATGGAGGTCGAACTTGCCGGCATCACCGACGAGGCCGCCCGGCAGCGCCTGGGCAAGCGCATCGAGAGCTGGAAGCAGACGGTCGCGCGCTACGATTCCGAGCCCGAGACCAATGAGGGCCGCAAGGAACTCGCCGCCCGCGCCAAGGCGGCCGAGGCACAGCGCGATATCGCCGCCGCCCGCGACGACAAGTTCGACATCGCCTCCGGCCTGATCCAGATCGCGATCGTGATCTCGTCCGCCGCGATCATCACCGGCGTCGGCCTGCTCGCCGTCACCGGCGGCCTGCTCGGCCTCACCGGCCTTGCGCTGATGGCGCTGGCACAGTTCGCTCCGACCGCGCTGTTCTAGTCTGGACGACCCTCAATAGTGGATCGCGCCGCGAATGCCGCCGCCGCAGGCGATGGCATCGCCATTGATCGCGACGCTGCGCGGCGAGGCGAGGAAAGCGACGATGTCGGCGATCTCCGCCGCATCGACCAACCGCCCGATGGTGTTGTTGGAGGCCATGCCGGCTTCGACCTGCGCCTCGCTCTTGCCACCGGCCGCCGCCCGCGCCGCGACGACCGAAGCCGTCTTTTCAGTCCGCGTCAGTCCGGGATGGACGACGGTCACGTTGATGCCCTGCGGGCCGAGCTCGTCGGCGAGGTTCTTGGTCAGCGCCGAGACGGCGACATTGCGGATCGAGCCGATGGTCGAGCCGGTCGAACGCGCGGCGAGCCCGCTGATGTTGATGATGCGGCCCCAGCCGTTAGCCGCCATATGCGGCGCAGCCTCGCGCGTCATGCGCAGATAGCCCATCACCTTGACGTTGACGTCGTCCCAGAACAGCGCGTCGGTGATCTCGGCAAGCTTCGGCGGGGGCGCCTGCCCGCCCGGCTTGGCAGCGGCGTTGACGAGGATGTCGAGCCCGCCCAGCACCGCGACGGTATCGGCAACCAACGCCTTCACCGACGCATCATCGCTCGTGTCGACCGTGCGGCCGACCACCTTGCGCCCGCTCTCCGCGGCAAGGGCCGCAGCCGCCTCGTCAAGCTCCTTCTGATTGCGCGCGGCGATGACGACATCGACGCCTTCCAGCGCGAGCTGCCGCGCGATCGCGCGGCCGATGCCCTTGCTGCCACCCGTGATCAGCGCGCGCTTGCCTTCAAGCTTCAGGTCCATGCGATGCTCCTCTACGACTCTGTGTGTCAATGCGACGGCGGAGAAGGCCAGGCGACCGCGCCGCGCATCTTCTCCCAGGCCCGCGCCATCCTGAGCACGCCGAGATCGTCGAAGCGCTTGCCGGTGATCTGCAGGCCGATCGGCAGGCCGCCCGCCGTCAGCCCGGCATGAACCGAGATCGCCGGCTGGTCGGACATGTTCGCCGCCACCGTGAAGCAGATATGCTCGAAGGGCTGCGCGGGATCGTTGACCGGCGAAGCCCATTCGGCCGGGAAGCTCGGCACCGGCGAAACCGGCGAGAGGATGAAGTCGTAAGGCAGGATCGCCTTCAGCGCCGCGTCGCGCATCGCCATCATCTGGCTCATGCCGCGATAGACGCGTTCACCCGGCAAATCCCTGCCGCCCTCCGCCCAGGCGAAGATGTAGGGCAGCACCTTCGCCCGCTTCTCCTGTGGCAGCGCGCCGATGTCGACCCAGGCGCGCTGGCGCCAGAAATCATCGAGCCCGTCGAGCATTTCGCGGGTTATATGAGGCGCCACCGGCTCGATAATGGCCCCCGCTGCGGCGAAGGCCTTCGCCGCAGCCTCGATCGCCGCCTTCGTCTCCGGCTCGACGGCGAGCCCGATGCCGGCATCGAGCTGGAGGCCGATACGCAGCCCCTTCAGGTCGATATCAAGCGCCAGCCAGTCGATATCCTGCGACGGCAGGCTCATGCCGTCGCGCGCATCGGGCTTCGACACTTCCCGCATCATCAGCGCGGCATCCTCGACGGTCCGCGTCATCGGCCCGGCGACGCGGCCGTAATAGGTCGGGTCGATCGGCACGCGCCCGAAGCTCGGCTTCAGGCCGACCAGTCCGCACCAGCCGGCAGGCAGGCGGATCGAACCGCCGATATCGGTGCCGACATGCAGCGGTCCGTAGCCGGCCGCGCCCGCCGAACCGGCGCCGGCCGAGGAGCCGCCGGGGTTCTTGGTGATGTCCCACGGATTGCGCGCGGGCTTGTGGAAGCTCGACAGCCCCGAGGAGAGCATGCCGTAATCCGGCATCGTCGTCTTGCCGAGAAGGACGAGGCCGGCCTCGCGGAGCCGCGCGGCCGGGGGTGCATCGTCGGCCGCGGGGGAGAGATCGTTCGCGGCCGTGCCGAGCGGCACCGGAACGCCCTTCGTCCTGATGTTCTCCTTGATCGTGCCGGGCACGCCGTCGAGCGGCAGCGCCTGCCCGTTCAGCCAGCGCGCCTCGGAAGCCTTGGCCTGCGCGAGCGCACCCTCCGGATCATAGGCATAGAGCGCATCGAGCTTCGGCTCCCAGGCCCCGATCCGCGCGATCACCGCTTCCGCGACCTCCACCGGCGAGAGCCGGCGCGCCTCGTAGGCGGCGAGAAGCTCGGTGGCAGTCAGATCGGCAAGATCGGTCATTCCCACATCCCCGTTTCCCTTCAGCCCTCACCGAGCACGGCGCAGGCGCGGATCGACGGCATCGCGCAGGCCGTCGCCCAGCAGGTTGAATCCCAGCACGGTCAGCGCGATCGCGGCACCCGGAAAGATCGCAAGCCAGGGCTGCGTCGCCATGAAGGTCTGGGCTTCGTTGAGCATGCGCCCCCAGGACGGGTTCGGCGGCTGCGTGCCCAGCCCGAGATAGGACAAGCCCGCCTCGGCCAGCACCGCGAGCGCGAACTGGATCGTCGCCTGCACCACCAGAATGCCGGCGATATTGGGCAGGACATGGCGCAGCGTGATCTGCCGGTTGTTGAGCCCGGCCGCCCGCGCCGCCTGGATGAAGTCCTGCGCCCAGATCTGCAGCGCCGCCCCGCGCGCCAGCCGCGCGAAATAGGGCAGGTTCAGCACGCCGATGGCGACGACGGCGTTGAGCATGCCCGGCCCGGCGATCGCGGTCATCATGATCGCCGTCAGCACGGCCGGAAAGGCGTGGGTGAAATCGGCCGTGCGCATGATGACATGGTCGAGGAGGCCGTCGCGCCGCACCGAGGCGATCAGCCCCAGCGTCGTGCCCGCGACCATGCCGATGCCGACAGCGCCCAGCCCCACAGCGAGCGAATTGCGCGCGCCGACCATGATCATCGAGAAGACGTCGCGGCCGAACTGGTCGGTGCCGAACCAGTTGGCGGCCGAGGGCCCCTTGAGCCGGTTCAGGATCGCCATCTGGGTCGGCTGATAGGGCGTCCAGACATGGGAGACGAGCGCCATCGCCACGACGGCGAGGCTCAGGGCCGCCCCGATCACGAAGGAAGGCGCCAGCCACCAATGCCTCTTGCCACCCGGCGCCTTGTCCGCGAGCGCGCTCATGCCTGCCTCAGTCGTGGATCGATCAGCCCGTAGAGCAGTTCGACCGCGAAATTGATCAGGATCGCCAGCCCCGCGAAGAGCATGACGAGGTCTTTGACCACGATGAGATCGTGCTGGGCGATGGCCTGGAAGACGAGCCGCCCCAGCCCCGGGAGGGCGAAGACGTTCTCGATGATGATGGCGCCGGCGATCAGCACCGAGAATTGCAGCCCCAGAATGGTGACGACAGGGATCAGCGCATTGCGCAGCGCATGCCGGCGCATCGTCACGCCCTCGCTGAGCCCCTTGGCGCGGGCGGTGCGGACGAAATCCTCCTGCAGCGTGTCGAGCATGGCCGAGCGTGTCACCCGCGCGATGATCGCCGCCTGCGGCAGCGCCAATGCCAGCGCCGGCATGAGGAGCGCCTTCAGCGCCGCGCCGAGCCCGGCCTGCCAGCCCGGAAAGCCACCGGCGGGCAGCCAGCCAAGCCCGACCGCGAAGACCAGGACGAGCAGCAGGCCGAACCAGAAATTCGGGATGGCGAGCCCCGCCTGTGCGAAGGCCATCACCCCGGCATCCGCGAGTTGGCCATGGCGGGAGGCGGCGAGCATGCCGAGCGGAATGCCGATCGCCATGGCGAACCCGATCGCCATCAGCGCGAGCGGCAGCGTCACCGCCATGCGCTCGGCGATGAGTTGCGCCACCGGCACGCGATAGGTGTAGCTCAGGCCGAGATCGCCGGTGACGAGCCCTCCTAACCAGAGGAGGAAGCGCAGCACCGCCGGCTTGTCGAGACCCATCTCGGCGTGCAGCGCCGCCAGCGCCTCGGGCGAGGCGTTGAGGCCGAGCGTCACCGCTGCCGGGTCGCCCGGTAGCACCTCCAGCACGACGAAGACGACCAGCGCCGCGGCGAGCAGGGTCAGGGCCAGCGCGACGAGCCGGCGCAGGACGTAGCCGATCACCTCGAACGTCCCGCCGTGGTCATCCCGGGCGACCGAAGGGAGACCCGGGATCCATGCCGGAGCATTTCCCATCGAGGCTCAGGCATGGATCCCGGATCAGCGCCGCTGACGCGGCTTGTCCGGGATGACGTGGACCGTGACAGGGGAACTTGGATCAACGCCAGCGCAGCTCCGCCAGCGGCGTCACCGGCAGCGGCCAGTCGGTCCACATGCCATCGAGCGCGGCATTCGCGACCGTGATCTTCGGCAGGATGAAGAGGAAGCCGTTGACCGCGTCATCAGCCAGCATCCGCTGCGCCTGCTTGTAGAGCTCGTTGCGGGCCCCCTCGTCCAGCGTCCCGGATATCTTGGCGATCAGAGTCTTGAACTCGGGATTGCGGTACTGGAAGTAGTAGTCGTCACGCGCGTAGATATCGATGTCGAGCGGCTCGGTATGGGCGATGATGCTGAGGTCGTAGTCCTTGTTGCGGAAGACGCGCTCCAGCCATTGCGGGAATTCGAGCGGCTCGATCGACGCGTTGATACCGATCTGCGCCAGCAGGGCCGCGACGATCTCGCCCGAGCGGCGGGCATAGGATGGCGGCGGCAGCTTCAGCGTGCAGTTGAAGCCGTTCGGAAAGCCCGCCTCCGCCAGCAGCGCCTTGGCCTTGGCGGGGTCGTACGGATAGGTGCCGGTGAGGTCGACATAGGCCGGATGCAGCGGCGAGAAATGGCTGCCGATCAGGCTGACGTCGAACCCGTAGACGCCGAGCGCGATGGTCTTGCGGTCGAGCGCATGCGCGATGGCCTGCCGCACCTTGAGCTTGTCGAAGGGCGGCTTGGCGTTGTTGGTGGCGAGGATCGTCTCGCCCTCGGTGCCGCCGATCGTGACCTTGAGCTTCGGGTCGGACCTGAGCTGCGGCACGGCCTCGGGCGCCGAGAGATTGGTATGCGCGTCGACATCGCCGGCCCGGAGCGCCGCGACCTGCGCCTGCGGATCGGACATGAAGCGGAAGATCGCCTTGGCCAGCGCCGGCTTCTCGCCCCAGTAGCTGTCGTTGCGCGCGAGTTCGAGCCGGTCGCCGCGGTTCCAGCGTACGAACTTGAACGGGCCGGTGCCGACCGGGTTGGTCTTGTTGTTGGCGGCCGTCGCCGGCGCGACGATCACGGCATCGCCCCAGCTGAGACCGTAGAGGAAATTCGCGGTGGGCTGCTTGAGCTTGATCACCACCGTCGCCGGGTCCGGGGTCGCGATCTCGGCGATCGGCGCGAAGAGCTGGCGCTGCGCGTTGGTGGAATCGGGCGCAACCGCGCGCTCGAAGGAGAACCTCACCTGCTCGGCAGTGAAGGGCGTGCCGTCATGGAAGGTCGCGCCCCGCCTGAGCTTGAAGCTGTAGGTGACGTTATCCTCGCCGATCGCCCAGCTCTCGGCGAGGCAGGGCTGCAGCTTGCCGGTCCGGTCCATCTTCACCAGACCCTCGAAAATGTTCTGCAGCGTCACCTCGCGGATCGCCTGGGCGGCGCCCGAGGTCGGATCGAGCGTCGGCGGCTCCAAAGTCTGGGCGATGGTGACGCTGTCCTTCGCCTGCGCCAGCGCGACGACGGGAAGCTGCGCCGCCAGCGCCGCCAGTCCCGCCCCAGCCAGGAGTTCACGCCGCGTCGTCATATCCATCGCTCCGATGCCGTTGCGGCGCGAGGATGACGCGGGAGGCGCGGCGAGCGCAAGCCCGCTCAGCCCGCATTACAGCTCTCTTTCCAGACCTCCGTCATTGCGAGGAGCGAAGCGACCAAGCAATGCAGGGCGGACTGGGTCAGCCCTTCCGCCCAGCCCCCTGAATTGCTTCGCTACGCTCGCGATGAGGGCGAAGCACGAGCCGCATCTGGCGCACTAGTATACCAGACAATTGACCCCCGTCGCGGCCGGCTCTAGAGCGGGATATGAAAAAGTGGGAAGCGGTCTTTCACATCGATCCCACACCGACATTGCGAAATCGATCACGCGACCGATGGAGATGCCCATGTTGCTGCACGACGATCGCCTCTTCCCCGCCGATCCGGTGACGCGCGGCATCGCGCGCCGGCTCTTCGCCACCGTCCGCGACCTGCCGATCATCTCGCCGCACGGCCACACCGATCCGCGCTGGTACGCCGAGGACAACGCCTTCCCCGATCCGGCCACGCTCTTTGTCAAGCCGGACCACTACATCTTCCGCATGCTCTATTCGCAGGGCATCCGGCTCGAGGAACTTGGCATCGCCCGCAAGGACGGTGGCGAGGTCGAGACCGACCCGCGCAAGATCTGGCGCCTCTTCGCCAACAACTGGCATCTCTTCAGGGGCACGCCGACCCGGCTCTGGTTCGAGCATGCCGCCTCGACGGTCTTCGGCATCAACGAGCGCCTCACGCCGGAGAATGCCGACAAGATCTACGACAAGATCGCCGCCAAGCTGGAAGAGCCCGAGCTTCGGCCCCGCGCCCTGTTCGAGCGCTTCAAGATCGAGGCGATCAGCACGACCGAAGGCGCGCTCGACGATCTCAAATGGCACGACATGATCCGCAGCTCCGGCTGGGGCGGCAAGGTCGTGACCGCCTACCGGCCCGACAGCGTCGTCGACCCGGAATTCGAGGGCTTTGCCGACAATCTCGAAAAACTCGGCGAGCTGACCGGCGAGGATATCGGCAGCTGGACCGGCTATCTCGCCGCCCATCGCCAGCGGCGCGCCTATTTCAAGGAGCGCGGCGCCACGTCCTCCGACCATGGCCATGCCACGGCCCGCACCGCCAATCTCTCGGATGCCGATGCCGAGAAGCTCTACGCCAAGATCCTGAAGGGCAAGGTTTCGGCCAAGGACGCCGACCTCTTCCGCGGCCAGATGCTGACCGAAATGGCGAAGATGAGCCTCGATGACGGGCTCGTCCTCCAGATCCACCCGGGCTCCCATCGCAACCACAACGCGGCACTGTTCGCGCATTTCGGGCGCGACATGGGCTGCGATATCCCGACCGAGACCAACTATGTCGAAGCGCTGAAACCGTTGCTCGACGCCGTCGGCAACGAGCCGGGCCTCACCGTCATTGCCTTCACCCTCGACGAGACCGCCTATTCGCGCGAGCTCGCCCCGCTCGCCGGGCATTATCCGGCGCTTCGCCTTGGGCCGGGCTGGTGGTTCCTCGATGCGCCGGAAGCGATGCTGCGCTTCCGCGAACTCACCACCGAAACGGCCGGCTTCTACAACACCGTCGGCTTCAACGACGACACCCGCGCCTATCTTTCGATCCCGGCGCGCCATGACGTCGCCCGCCGGGTCGACTGCGCCTATCTCGCCAAGCTCGTCGCCGAGCACCGGCTGGAGGAGGACGAGGCGGTGGAAGTCGCCCACGATCTCGCCTACCGCCTCGCCAAGGAGGCCTACAAGCTGTGACCCGTCTCTCCGCTTCCACCCTCGCCGGCCTGCCGGCCGCCGTCCGCCGGCCGGCCTATGATCGCTCGGGCCTCAAGCCCGGAATCGTCCATCTCGGCCTCGGCGCCTTCGCCCGCGGCCATCTCGCCGAGTATACCGAGGACGCGCTGGAGAAGCGCTTCGGGGCCTGGGGCATCGTCGGCGCGAGCCTGCAGCGCCCCGACCAGCGCGACCGCCTGAAGCCGCAGGACGGGCTCTACACCCTGCTCAAGCGCGCCCCGGCGGGACCGGAGTTGCGCATCATCGGCTCCGTGCTCGATGTGCTCGTCGCGCCCGAGAGCCCTTCCGCTCTCGTTGCGCGGCTGGCTGCGCCGGAAACCCGCATCGTCTCGCTGACGGTGACGGAGAAGGGCTATTGCCACGACCCGGCGACCGGCCGGCTCAAGGCCGACCATCCCGACATTCTGCACGACCTTGAAAACCCCGATGCGCCGCGATCCGCCGTCGGCATCCTGGTCGCGGGCCTGCGGGTCCGCCGGGCCGAAGGTCGCGGCCCGTTCACCGCGCTTTGCTGCGACAACCTCCCCTCCAACGGCCATGTCCTGCGCGGCCTCGTCCGCGACTTCGCCGCGCTGACCGACGACAAGCTGGCGGCCTGGATCGAGGCCAACGGCGCCTTCCCGGCGACGATGGTCGACCGCATCGTGCCGGCCACGACCGATGCCGACATCGCCGAGGTCGCGAAGTTGATCGGCGCCGAGGATGCTGCCCCGGTCATCGGCGAGCCCTTCAGGCAATGGGCGATCGAGGATGTCTTCGCCGCCGGCCGCCCGGATTGGCACGAAGTCGGGGCGCAGATGGTTTCCGAGGTCGCGCCCTTCGAGTTCATGAAGCTCAGGATGCTGAACGGCGCGCATTCCTCGCTCGCCTATCTCGGCTATCTCGCCGGCCACGAGACCGTCGCCGAGGCCAGCGGCGATCCCGTCCTCGCGCGCTTCCTCGAAGGTCTCTGGGCCGAGATCATCCCGACCGTGCCTGCGCCGCAGGGCGTCGTGCTGGCGGATTATGCCAAGGCCCTGCTCGCCCGATTCCAGAACCCGGCGATCCGCCACCGCACCTGGCAGATCGCCATGGACGGCTCGCAGAAGCTGCCGCAGCGCCTGCTCGGCACCATCCGCGAGCGGCTGAAGGCCGGCGCGCCGATCGACCATCTCGCGCTCGGCGTCGCCGCCTGGATGCGCTACGTCACCGGCAGCGACGAGAAGGGCGGCGCCATCGACGTCCGCGATCCGCTGGCAGCCGAACTCAAGCGCCGCGCCGAGGCGGCCGGGCGCGACGCGACGGCGCTGGTCGAGGCGCTGGTCGGCATCGAGGCGATCTTCGGCAGCGACCTGCCGGGCGAGCAACGGTTTAGGAAACCGGTGGTCGCTCATCTCGCCTCGCTGTTCGACAAGGGCGCGAAGGCGACGGCGGCAAGCGTCGGCTAAGGTCGCTCCGTCATTCTCGGGCGAAGCAAAGCTTCGACCCGAGCGCTTCTTGCACGAGGCCCACATCCTCCCCGTCATGCTCGCCCTTGTGGCGAGCATCCACGTCTTGAACAGCGCTCTCGCGAAACGAAGACGCGGATGGTCGGGACAAGCCTGACCATGACGCAGCAAGAGCACCATGCCCCCCGCCCCTTGATCCGCCGCCCCATCCGGCGCCAGATGCGCAGGATGCTTCGCGCGCTGACCGTCCTTGCCGCCTCGATCCTGCTGGCCGCGACCGCCGTGGCGCAGGAGCCGCCGCGTATCGCGATTCCCAATCTCTGGGACCCGCGCATCCGGCTAGACCGGCCGGAGCCCGGGCCGCCGCGCGTGGTGCGCTTCCTCACCGACGACGACTATCCGCCCTTCCATTTCGCCGGGCCGGACGGGGCGCTGACCGGCTTCTCGGTCGAGCTCGCCCGCGCCGTCTGCGACAGGCTGGCCTGGACCTGCACGATCCAGCCGCGCCGTTTCGACACGCTGCCGGATTCGCTGGCCGAGGGCCGCGGCGACGTGCTTGCCGCGGCGATGAACCTGACGCCGGCGCTGCGGCAGCGCTTCGCCGCCAGCCATCTCTATTTCCGCGCTCCGGCCCGTTTCGCCACCACGCGCGGCAATGCCCGCCCGGCGCTCGACAGCACCGCTCTGCAGGGCCGCCGGGTCGCGGTGGTCTCCAGCTCCGCGCATCAGGCTTTTCTCGAAAGGCTCATGCCCTTCGTGCAGCGGCGCGAGAGCACCGATCTCGGCGCTGCCATCGCCGCCTTGCGCAGCGGCGAGGCCGAATATGTCTTCGCCGACGGCGTGGCGCTGTCGCTGACGCTCGCCGGCAGCGGCGGCGAGTTCGCCTTCTCCGGCGGCCCTTATCTGGAAAGCCGCTATTTCGGCGAAGGCGTCGCCTTCCTGCTGCGCAAGGACGACCCCGCCCTGAAGCGCGCCATCGACTACGCGCTCCAGGGCCTGTGGGACGACGGGACCTATGCCCGTCTCTATCTGCGCTTCTTCCCGGTCAGCCCGTACTGAGCGCCTCGACTTCTCCGTGAGAGCATGCCGCGTCTTCATCGAAACGCGAGTGATCCCGGCCGCAGCGAAGCGCAGAGCCGGGATCCATGCCCGAACCTTGATCGGTGAGGCCCCGGCATGGATCCCGGGTCAAGCCCGGGATGACCGCGAGGTTCCGCGGAAAATCAGCAGACTCTAAGCCTCAGGGCGCGTTGCTGGCCAATGCCTGCTTCGCCACCGCGGCAAGCCAGCCCGAGGTCGCGGGTAGGATCGCGTCGTTGAAGTCGTAGCGGTCGTTGTGCAATTCGCCGCCATTAACGGCCGGGCCGTTGCCGACCCAGACATAGGCGCCGGGCCTGTCCTGCAGGAAATAGCAGAAATCCTCGGAGGTCGTGCTGGCGGAGATGTCGCGGCGGACCTTCAGCCCGGCGGCCTTGCCCGCATTGGCCGCCATGTCTTCCTCTGCCGGCGTGTTGATCGTCGCGAGCCCACCCAGCGAGAAATCGACATCCGCCTGCATCTCGAAGGTGGCGGCGATGTTGTTGGCGATGTCGCGGATGCGCTGCACGACACGCTCGCGCACCGGCACGGTGAAGACGCGATAGGTGCCCTCGATCCAGACATTGGTCGGGATCTGGTTCGAGGCGAGCCCGCCATGGATCTGGCCGATCGTGACGACGGCGTTGTCCATCGGGCTGACATTGCGCGAGACGATCGTCTGCAGCGCCACGATCAGATGACCCATCGCCGTGATCGGATCATGGGTCAGCTCGGGCTTGGCGGCATGGCCGGCCGTGCCGGACAGGGTGATCTTGAACTTGCCGGGCTCGGCCATCACCGGGCCGCGGTGCACGGCGACGGTGCCGGCCTCCAGCCCCGGCCAGTTGTGCAGGCCGAAGACGCGCTCCATCGGGAAGCGCTCGAAGACGCCGTCCTTGATCATCGCCTTGGCGCCGCCATAGCCTTCCTCGGCCGGCTGGAACAGGAACTGCACCGTGCCGCTCCAGCTCTCGTCGCTCTTCAGCAGCGCCGCGGCGCCGAGCAGCGAGACCGTATGGCCGTCATGGCCGCAGGCATGCATGACGTTGGTCTTGCCGGATTTGTAGGGCAGCTCGTTCACCTCCTGGATCGGCAGCGCATCCATGTCGGCACGCAGGCCGACCGAGCGCTCGGAGGAGCCGCGGGTCAACGTCGCGACGACGCCGTGGCCGCCGACATTGGCTGTGAAGGGGATGCCGAGCTCCTTCAGCTTCTCCTGCACGAAGGCGCTGGTCTGCGCCTCCTGCAACGACAATTCGGGATTGGCGTGGAGATGTCGTCGCCACGCGGTCAGCTTGTCGAGCAGGTCGCGGTCCAAGGCGGCATCCTTTCAAGGCATGGTCTAAAGTAAAAAATGGCAGCGGCGACCCTATACCGCCATGGCAAGCCGGCAAGCCGCTTCGGCGAGGGGCCGCACCCTCGTTTGCCGCATTTCAACCGTGTTCGCGCATTGACGGCGCCCTTCGCAATCTGCGAAAGCCCCTCTTTCGCTTTTGCGATATGGTTTTCCCGTTCAGGAGAGGACACCGCCCCTCATGCCCGCCTTCGACGCAGCCCTCGTTGACGCCGCCCAGCGTTCGGCCTCCTGGCCGTTCGAGGAGGCGCGCAAGCTCGTGGCCCGCATCGAGAAATCCGGCAAGAAATCGGTGATCTTCGAAACCGGCTACGGCCCCTCGGGCCTGCCGCATATCGGCACCTTCGGCGAGGTCGCCCGCACCTCGATGGTGCGCCACGCCTTCCGCGTGCTGACCGGCAACACCATCCCGACGCGTCTCATCGCCTTCTCGGACGATATGGACGGCCTGCGCAAGGTGCCGGACAACGTGCCGAACAAGGATGTGCTCGCCGCCAATCTCGGCAAGCCGCTGACCGAGGTGCCGGACCCGTTCGGCACGCACAGCTCGTTCGGCCGCCACAACAACGCGCGGCTCTGCGCCTTCCTCGACAGCTTCGGCTTCGACTACGAGTTCAAGTCCTCGACCGACTCGTATCGCGCCGGCGAGTTCGACGCGACGCTGCTCAAGATGCTCGCCCGCTACGATGCGGTGATGAAGATCATGCTGCCGACGCTGCGCGAGGAGCGGGCCGCGACCTATTCGCCCTTCCTGCCGATCCACCCGAAGACGCGCGTCGTCATGCAAGTGCCGATCGACGAGGTCGATGTCGAGGCCGGCACCATCGCCTGGGCCGATCCGGCAACCGGCGAACGCTTCGTCACCCCGGTCACCGGCGGCAACGTCAAGCTGCAGTGGAAGCCGGACTGGGCGATGCGCTGGGTCGCGCTCGGCGTCGATTACGAGATGGCCGGCAAGGACCTGATCGACTCGGTCAAGGTCTCCTCGCAGATTGCCCGCGCGCTCGACGGCACGCCGCCGGAAGGCTTCAACTACGAGCTCTTCCTGGACGAGCAGGGCCAGAAGATCTCGAAGTCGAAGGGCAACGGCCTGACGATCGAGGAATGGCTGACCTACGGCCCGCCGGAGAGCCTGGCGCTCTACATGTTCCAGCGCCCGCGCGAGGCCAAGAAGCTGCATTTCGACGTGATCCCGCGCGCGGTCGACGAGTATCTCCAGTTCCTCAACGGCTATGAGAAGCAGGACTGGAAGAACCGCCTGGGCAACCCGGTCTGGCACATTCACAACGGCAACCCGCCTGCGCCGGAAGTCATCGCCTCCGGCGAGGGCGACAACGCGGTGAGGACGCAGGTCACCTTCGGCCTGCTGATGAACCTCGTCGCCGTCGCGAACTCCGAGGACAAGGCCGTGCTCTGGGGCTTCCTCCAGCGTTATGCGCCCGGCATGTCGCCGGAAACCCATCCGCGCCTCGATGCGCTGGTCGGCTACGCGATCGCCTATTTCCGCGACTTCGTGAAGCCGGCGAAGAACTACCGCCCGGCCGACGAGGTCGAGCGCGACGCCTTCGCCAAGCTGGACGCCGCGCTGGCAGCCCTGCCGGCCGATCCCACGCCCGAGATGGTGCAGGACACGGCGCTGGATGTTGCGCGCGCCATTCCGCGCTACCAGAACCTCACCGCCAAGAACGCGACGCCGGAGCGTCCGGGCGTCTCCGGCGACTGGTGGAAGGCGATCTACCAGGTGATGTTCGGCGAGGATCAGGGCCCGCGCTTCGGCTCCTTCGCGGCGATCTACGGCCTGCCCAACACCCGCGCCCTGATCGCCAAGGCGCTGGCCGGCGATCTGGTCAAGGAACACGCCGCCTTCCTCGCGGCGCGCAAAGCCGACTGACGAGCCTACGGAGCCTGCCATGATCCTTCCCGACGACGCGCTCGCGGCGCTGGCGGAGGTGGTTGGCCCCGGCGACCTGCGCAGCGGGGAGGCGATCCCCGCCCGCAACCGCAAGGACGCCTCCGACACGCCGGAGGGTCTGCCGGCCCTCCTCGTCGCCCCGCGGACGACCGAGGAGGTCGCCGCGGTGCTGGCGATCTGCTCGCGTTTCTCGCTGCCCGTCGTCGTGCAGGGCGGCATGACCGGGCTTGCCGGCGGCGCCACGCCGCAGGCAGGCGAAGTCGCGCTCTCGCTCGAACGCATGAGCGGCGTCGAGGACATCGATCCGGTAACGCGAACGATGACCGTGCTCGCCGGAACGCCGCTCGCGGTCGTGCAGGAAAAGGCGGCGGAAGCGGGCTTCCTCTACGGCGTCGATCTCGGCGCGCGCGGGACCTGCACCATCGGCGGCAATGTCGCCACCAATGCCGGCGGCGTGCAGGTCCTGCGCTACGGCATGACTCGGCGCAGCGTGCTCGGCCTCGAAGCGGTGATGGCCGACGGCCGCATCGTGGGCCATCTCAAGAAGGTGGTGAAGAACAATGCCGGCTATGACTGGACGCAGCTCTTCATCGGCAGCGAAGGCACGCTGGGCGTCGTCACGCGCGTGCTGCTCGCCCTGCAGCCGGCAGTGACCGGCGTGCAGACCGCGCTCTGCGCCGCCGGCAGCGTCGGCAACGCGCTCGCAGCGCTCAACCGCCTCGAAGCGCGGCTCGGCGGCGGCCTGCTCGCCTTCGAGGCGATGTGGTCCGAATACATGAAAGCCGCGATTGAAAAGGGCGGCCTGCCCGCTCCCTTTGCCGGGGAGCCCGAGGTCACGATCGTCGTCGAGGCCGCGATGGGCTCCGGCTCCACCGGCGAGGAGACCTTCGCCGAGGCGCTTGCCGAACTGGCGGAGGAGGGCCTGCTGGAAGATGCCCTGATCGCCCAGTCCGGCCGCGACCGGCAGCGCTTCTGGGCCTATCGCGAGGCGAATTACGAGTTCTACCGCGACCTGCCGCCGGGCATCCATTTCGACGTCAGCATTCCCCTGGGCGCCATGGCGGATGCGGTCGCGCTGCTGCGCCAGCGGGTCAAGGCC
The DNA here is from genome assembly GCF_052114025.1 of Allobosea sp. RAF48. NCBI lineage: Bacteria > Pseudomonadati > Pseudomonadota > Alphaproteobacteria > Hyphomicrobiales > Alloboseaceae > Allobosea > Allobosea sp. RAF48. The sequence continues at coordinate 233,112 of NZ_JBFRDZ010000012.1, read as the reverse complement.
CGCAGCGGCACGGCCTTCCCCATCGTCTTCGGTCATCTCGCCGACAGCAACCTGCATCTGTCTGTTCATGACGAGACTGCGGATCTCTCCGGCTTCGCCGATATCGTCTACGAGTTGGTCCGCGAGAAACACGGCAGCATCTCGGCCGAGCATGGCGTCGGCATCCTCAAGCGGCCCTATCTCGGCATGAGCCGCTCGGATGCCGAGCTCGCCCTGATGACGACGCTGAAGCGGACGCTCGACCCGGGCAACATTCTCAACCGCGGGCGCATCCTGCCGGCCTGACCGGCAACTATCGGTCTATGGCGCCCGGCCGGCGGCTCTGGCAGAACGCAAGGGAGAGCGCGGGCCGGGAGCGGAGCATGATCGACGAGATGACGCCTATCGAAGCCGTCGAGCACGCAATCCGCACACGCCGCGCCATCCGCGCCTTCCTGCCCGATCCGGTAGACCCCGGACTGCTGCGCCGCCTCATCGATCTGGCAGCGCAGGCCCCTTCCGGCACCAACATGCAGCCCTGGAAGCTCAGGGTGATCGGCCCGCAGACGCGGGCACGGCTTGAGGCTGCGCTGCTCGCGGCGCTCGAAGCCGGCGAGCGGCCGGGTGTCGAGGAGTACCGCTACTATCCCGAACGCTTCCGCGAGCCCTATCTCTCGCGCCGCCGCAAGGTCGGCTGGGATCTCTACGGCCTGCTCGGCGTGGTGAAGGGCGATACCGAGGGCATGAAGCGGCAGACCGCCGCCAATCTACGCTTCTTCGATGCGCCGGTGGCGCTGATGCTGACGATCGACCGCGATCTCGAGATCGGCTCCTGGCTGGACCTCGGCATGTTCATCCAGAACCTGCTGATCGCCGCGCAGGGCCACGGCCTCGATTCCTGCCCGCAGGCGATCTTCGCGCAGTTCCACCCGATCGTGCGGCGCGAACTGGCCATCCCCGACAACCAGATCGTGGTCTGCGGCATCGCCATCGGCAAGGCCGATCCCGATGCCCCGGCCAACCGGCTGGTGCCCGAACGCGAGCCGGTCGAAGCCTTCACCAGTTGGCTGGATTGAGGCTGGGTCAAACGCTCGTCATGCTCGGGCTTGTCCCGGCCATCCACGCCTTCCTTCGGCGAGGGCGGTGTTCAGACGTGGATGCTCGCCACGAGGGCGAGCATGACGGGCTACGAGCCGCGCCCGCCATCGTGCACGGGCTTGTCGGCATCCTTCCGGAAGAGCTTCAGCAGCGGCCCGACCAGCCAGCGCATCGCGACGATCGCGATGCCGCCGACGACCAGCCCGAAGACGGCCGCCAGCGCCGCACCGGCCAGCCATTCGCCAATCGCGGCGATTGCAGGTGGCAAGGCGCGGCCGGCAGCCACGGCAAGGTCATGGACGCCGTGGCCGAGGCCTGAGAGGCCGTAACCCTCCAGCCCGTGGATGATGATGCCGCCGCCGACCCAGAGCATCGCCGCCGTGCCGACTGCGCCGAGCAGGTTGAGGAAAGTGGGCATGCCGCGCACGAGGCCACGCCCGAGCGGCTGCGTCAGCCAGCGCAGCGCACGGTCGAGCCCGCCCGCTTCGCCCGGCTCCAGCCGCCTGAGGCCCAGCAGGCTCGTGCCGGGGCGCTGGTTGGCGGCAAGCGCAACGCCGACATCATCCGCCTTCACGATCAGCGCGACGACGCCATAGACGGCAACGGTGATGCCGATGCCGACGATGGCGAGCACCGCCGCCTTCATCCAGAACGACTGGTCGGAGACGCCGGCGAGCGTGATCGCCATGATCTCGGCCGAGAGGATGAAGTCGGTCTTGATCGCACCGGCGACCTTCTGTTGTTCGAGGGCCGCAGGATCTCCCGCCGTCTCGCCCGCCTTCGCGGCGCCATGCGCGCCATGCGGCAGCATCAGCTCCAGCACCTTCTCGGCGCCCTCGAAGCACAGAAAGGCGCCGCCGGCCATCAAGAGCGGCGTGATCGCCCAGGGCGCGACCAGCGCCAGCACCAACGCGCCCGGCAGCAGGAAGATGAGCTTGTTGCGCAGCGAGCCCAGCGCGATCCGCCAGATGATCGGCAGCTCGCGCGAGGCCGCGAAGCCCACGGCATAGCGGGGCGTCACCGCCGCATCGTCGATGACGACGCCCGCCGCCTTGACCCCCGCCTTTCCGGCCTGGGCCACGACATCGTCGACCGACGCCGCCGCGACCTTGGCGATGCCGGCGACGTCGTCGAGCAGCGCGAACAGACCCGAAGCCAATCGCCTCTCCTGAGATGATGCAAACGGTCGCGACCCTAGCCCGCTTTCCGCGAGCCGTCATTCTCGGGCGGAGCCCAGCACAAACCCGAGGATCTCACGCAGAGGAGGCTCCCGGAGCCTCTCGTCGGAGAGATGCTCGGATCAAGTCCGAGCATGACGAGCCGCAATCCGACTCAGCCCTTCAGGCTGGCGAAGCCCTTGCCGTCGGCGGCGAGGCGCTTCAGCAGCGGGGCCGGCTGCAGCGCCTTGTCGCCGGTCTCGGCCGCCTGCGCTTCCAGCCGCTTCGCGATGACGTCGAGCCCCACCGTATCGGCCCAGAACATCGGCCCGCCGCGCCAGGCCGGCCAGTTGTAGCCGTTGATCCAGACGACATCGATGTCGCCCGGCCGCGCCGCGATGCCCTCTTCCAGGATGCGCGCGCCCTCGTTCACCATCGGATCGAGCAGCCGCGCCAGGATCTCCTCCTGGGTGAAGCTGCGCCGCGTCACGCCCCGCTCGGCCGAGATGCGGGCGATCAGCGCCTCGACCTCGGGGCAGCGCTGGCCGGCGCGCGCGCCTTGCGGATAGATGTAATAGCCGCGCCCGGTCTTCTGGCCGAACCAGCCAGCCTCGCAGATCGCATCCGCCACGGGGGCCTTGAGGCCGCGCGCCTTGCGCGAGCGCCAGCCGATATCGTTGCCGGCGAGATCGGCCATGGCGAAGGGGCCCATCTTGAAGCCGAAGCCGACGAGCGCGGCATCGACCTCATGCGGCAGTGCGCCCGCAATCAGCAGACGCTCTGCGGCGCGGGTGCGCTGCTCCAGCATGCGGTTGCCGACGAAGCCGAAGCCATTGCCGACCACGACCGGCACCTTGCCCAGCTTGCGCCCGAGCGCGACCGCGGTCGCGACCGCATCGTCCGCCACGCCCTTCGGCCTGACGATTTCCAGCAGCTTCATGACGTTGGCCGGGCTGAAGAAATGCATGCCGAGTACATCCTGCGGCCGCTTGGTCGCCGCCGCGATGGTGGGCACGTCGAGATAGGAGGTGTTGCTGGCGAGGATGGCGCCGGGCTTGGCGACCTTGTCGAGCTCGCCGAAGATCTGCTGCTTGACGCCCATCTCCTCGAAGGCGGCCTCGATGACGATATCGGCACCCGCCGCGGCGGCGATGCCGACGGCCGGCCTGATCAACGCCATGCGCCGGGCTTTCGCTTCAGGTGCCAGCGAGCCCCGCGACACCGAGATGTCGTAGATCGCACCGATGCGATTGATGCCGTTGTCGAGTGCAGCTTGCGTGGTCTCGATCAGCGTCACCGGGATGCCGGCATTGGCGAAGCACATGGCGATGCCGCCGCCCATCGTTCCCGCGCCGATCACCGCGGCGCGGGCGATCTCGCGCGGCTTCACATCCGGCCCGATGCCCGGCACCCTCGCGACCTCGCGCTCGGCGAAGAAGACATGGCGCAGGGCCTTCGAGCGTTCATCGGCGATCAGCGAGAGGAAGAGCCTGCGCTCGACGCCCGCACCCTCGGCGAAGGGCAGGTCGAAGGCGGCCCGCACCGCCTCGACCAGCGCGGGCACGTTCGGCATGCCGTCGGCCTTCTTCAGGGCGTCCTTGGCGAGTGCTTCGAAGGCTTCGCGATCGGCCTCGGTCAGTTCGCCTGTCGCCGCGCTCGTCACCGGGCGGCGGCCCTCCGCCGCCAGCCCTTCGGCCAGCCGGACCGCGCCCGCGACGAGATCGCTGGAGACGACCTCGTCCAGCAGCCCGTATTCGAGCGCCTGGCCGGCCGAGAGCGGCTCGCCCGAGAGCATCATCGGAAAGGCGCGCGCCGCGCCGATCAGCCGCGGCAGGCGCTGCGTGCCGCCGGCGCCTGGGATGAGGCCGAGCTTGACCTCCGGCAGGCCGAGCTTCGCGGCCGGCAGCGCGATTCTGGCATGGCAGGCGAGCGCCACCTCCAGCCCGCCGCCGAGCGCCACGCCCTGGATCGCGGCGACGACCGGCTTGGCCGAGGCCTCGATCGCATCGAGCAGATCGGGCAGCAGCGGCGGCGCCGGCGGCTTGCCGAACTCGCTGATATCGGCGCCGGCGATGAAAGCCTTGCCAGCGGACGCGATCACGATCGCGACGACCGAAGCGTCGGCATTTGCCCTTTCGATTGCGGCCGCGAGCCCCTCGCGCACCGCAGCACCGAGTGCGTTGACCGGGGGATTGTCGATGGTGGCGAGCGCGACTCGGCCGCGCACCTCAAGCTGAACCTTCGTCATCGACGGCCTCCGCAATCCCTGTCCCGCGCGCCCCGACTCGCAGCAAGGCAGCGAAGCGTCCATACGGTTAGGGAGAACCCGGCCGGCGCGATGTCAAGCTCGGGGCGGTGACGAAAGACGCATCCGGCCTCGCTTGACCCCTTGCGAAAGGCCATGCCATCCCGACACCTCCATCAGGAGCGGACCGATGAGCGAAGTGCTGAGCGAAACCGTCGCAGCTGGCGTCGTGCAGATCACCATGAACCGGCCCGACCGCAAGAACGCGCTCGACCGCGCCAGTTACTCCGGGCTGATCGCGGCGATCGGCGCCGCCGAAGCCGACGCCTCGATCCGCGCCATCCTGCTGACGGGCGCCGGCGGCTGCTTTACCAGCGGCAATGACATCAAGGATTTCGCCATCGCCGCCGCCTCCGGCGAAGGCCCGCGCGTCGCCATCGACTTCCTCGAGGTGATCTCGACCGCCCGGAAGCCGATCGTCGCGGCAGTGGAAGGTTTCGCCGTCGGCATCGGCACGACGATGTTGCTGCATTGCGACCTCGCCTTCGCCGCCCGCTCCGCGACCTTCCGCCTGCCCTTCGTCACGCTCGGCCTCTCGCCCGAGGGCGGATCGAGCCACCTGCTGCCGCTCGTCGCCGGCTCCAAGAAGGCGGCCGAGTTGCTGATGCTGGGCGAGGCCTTCAATGCGGAGGCCGCCGCTGCCGCCGGCCTCGTCAACGCCGTGGTCGAGGACGGCACGGCACTGGAAGCCGGACTTGCCAAAGCCAAGGCGCTGGCGGCTCTCCCGCCGGAATCGCTCGCGCTCACCAAGATGCTGCTCAAGCGCGGCTCGGCCGAGGCCGTGGCCGAAACCATCGCGACGGAAGCCCGCCATTTCGGCGAGCGCCTGCGCTCGCCGGAGGCGATGGCGGCCTTCGCCGCGTTCCTGAAGAAGTGAGCCGCAAGGCTCGTCATGCTCGGGCTTGACCCGAGCATCTCCCGCCGAAGAGCGCTCCGGGGAGCTTTCGCGGCCTGAGATTCTCGGGTCGACCCTGCGGTCGCCCGCGAATGATTTGCTGCCGCCTCCTCAGGCCGCCACCGTCCGGCCGCGCCCTCTCAGCCAGTCGCGCGTCCAGGAGAAGACCGGCCAGAGCAGCGCGGCGAAGGTCATCGCCGCCAGCACCGACGAGACCGGCCGGTCGAAGAAGGGCAGCACCGATCCATCGGACTTGATCAGCGAGGTCACGAAGCTCTGCTCCACCATCGTGCCCATGACGATGCCAAGCACCATCGCCGCGACCGGATAGCCGTTCTTCTCCATCACGAAGCCGAACAGGCCGAAGAAGGCGACGCACCAGACCGCGAACAGGTTGTTGCCCGCCGTCGCGAAGGCACCCACGGCGCAGAAGATCATGATCACCGGCATCACCGCCGAGCGCGGCGCGCCGACGACCTTGCTCGCCAACCGGATCATGATGATGCCGAAGGGGATCATGATGATGTTGCCGAGGATGAAGATGATGTAGAGCGCATACATGCTCTCGGCCTGCGTGGTGAACAGCGTCGGCCCCGGGTTCAGCCCCTTCATGTAGAGCACGCCGATGGCGATCGCGGTGATGGTGTCGCCGGGAATGCCGAAGAGCAGCGCCGGCACCCAGCCCGAGGCCAGCGAGGCGTTGTTGGAGGCGCCGGCCTCGATCAGCCCTTCCGGGTGGCCGGTGCCGAACTTCTCCGGTGTCTTCGAGAAGCGCTTCGACATCGCATAGCTGACCCAGGCCGCCATGTCGGCGCCGGCGCCCGGCAGCACGCCGATGATGATGCCGACGATGTTCCCGCGCGTCTGCTGCTTGGGATATTCCTTGGTGAGCTGCCACTGGCCCTTGAGGATCGAGCCGAGGCGGCGGTTCTCGATCTTCGGCGGCTCGCGCTCGGTCAGCGCCCGCATCACCTCGGCCAGCGCGAAGACGCCGACCAGCGCCGGGATGGGCTCGATACCCCCCAACAGGTCGGTCGAGCCGAAGGTGAAGCGCGGCACGCCGCCTGGGTTGTCGATGCCGATGCAGGTGATGAGCAGGCCGAGCAGCATCGCCGCGATCGCCTTGATCGGCGAGGAGCGCGCCACCAGCGTCGAGCACATCAGGCCGAGCATGGCGAGCCAGAAGTTCTCGTAGGTCGAGAAGGACAAGGCCATCTCGGCGAGCAGCGGCGCGATCAGCATCAGCGAAAGCGTGCCGGCGATGCCGCCGAGCGCCGAGAACCACAGGCAGATGCCGAGCGCCGTCTCCGCCTGGCCCTTGCGCGTCATCGCATAGGCCTCGTCGGTATAGGCGGCGGAAGCCGGCGTGCCGGGGATGCGCAAGAGGCAGCCCGGAATGTCGCCGGAGAAGATCGCCATCGCCGAGGCCGTGATGATCGTCGCCACCGCCGCGATCGGCGAGAGGTAGAAGGTGACGGGCACGAGCAGCGCCGTCGCCATGGTGGCGGAGAGACCGGGCAGCGCGCCGACCGTCAGCCCGTAGAAGGCCGAGGCGACGAGAGCGATCATCACGTCGAACTGGAAGACAAGCCCGAAGGCCTTGATGACGGTGTCCATCGTCAGGCCTCGCTCACCAGGGGAAGGGCAGGATGCCGCCGGGCAGCGGCACCCGCAGCAGCTTCAGGAAGATCAGGTTGATCGCGAAGGGCGCGATGATCGCGAGCGGCACCGCGAGCTTCGGCTTCGCGCCGAAGGCGAGGCTCGCGACGAGCACCATGATCGCGGCCGTCGGCAGGAAGCCGAGCGTCTCGGAGACGAGCGCGTAGAAGGCAAGCAGCGCGGGCGGCAGCAGGGCCAGCCAGTTGCGCCAGGCCGGCAGCGGCGCCAGCTCCTCAGGCGTCGCATGGCTGACGACATCGGCCTCGGCGACTTCCTCGAAATGACGGCCGATGCCGAAGACGATCAAGCCGCCGCAGAGTACGAGGCCCGCACCGACGACCATGGGAAAGGCGGACGGGCCGACCTGCTGGCCCGGAACGGGCGGCAATCGTGAGCCATAGACGAAGGCGACGGCCCCCAGCGCGGCGAGGGCGGAGCCGGAAATACGATCTGACAACAACATGCTGGAGCGTCCCGCAACTCGCGCTTTCGGGGTTGCACGGAAACGCTCCGTCATCCCGGGCTTGACCCGGGATCCATGCCGGAGCGTTTCCGATCAAGGTTCAGGAATGGGTCCCGGGTCTCCCTTCGGTCGCCCGGGACGACCTGTGCTTGTAAGCTCAGCCCTTGGCGAGCCCCGCCGCCTTCATGGCGGAGGCCATCGACTTGTCGCTTTCGGCCATGAAGGAAGCGAAGCCCGGCCCGTCCGCGAACTTCATGCCGAAGCCGCGCGCGTTCATGAAGTCCTGATAGTCCTTCGACTCGAAGGCCTTCTTCAGCGAGGCCGTCAGCTTGGACTGGAGCTCGGCGGGCAGCCCCTTCGGCGCGCCGATACCGCGCCAGGCGCCGATCGAGTAGTTGACGCCGAGCGTCTCGTTCAGCGTCGGCACGTCCTTGAACTGCGGGTTGCGCGCGTCAGACATGATCGCCAGCGACTTCGCCTTGCCGGCATCGATCATCGCCCGTCCCTCGGGCACCGAGCAGGTGACGATGTCGAGGCCGCCGGCAGCGAGGTCCTGCATCGCCGGCGCCGCGCCGTTCGACGGCACCCAGGCGACATGGTCAGGCTTCAGGCCCATGGAAACGAGCCAGCCGATCAGAGCGAGATGCCAGATGCCTCCCTGGCCGGTGCCGGAGGCCTTGAGCTTGCCGGGAGGCGCCGCCTTGATCGCGTCGGCCAGCGCCTTGATGTCCTTGTACGGGCCGGAGGCCGAGACCTGCACGCCTGGCGGGTCCTCGTTCATCAGCGCGAGCGAGGTGTAGCTCGTCGACTTGAGATCGGTCAGGCCCTGATGGTGCATCATGGCGATCTCGACCGTCAGCATGCCGATATTGTAGCCGTCCGGCGCCGCCGTCGCGATGGCGGAATGACCGACCACGCCGGAACCGCCCGTGCGGTTGACGACGTTGACCGGCTGGCCGAGGTCCTTCTCCAGAAGCTGCGCGACGATGCGCGCCGTGGCGTCCGTGCCGCCGCCGGCACCCCAGGGGCAGATCAGGGTGATCGGCCGCGAGGGATAATTCGCCTGCGCGATCGCGGGCGCCGCAATCAGGCTGGCAGCGCCGGCTGCGGCCGCGCCCTTGAGCACACTACGCCTGTCGATGAAATCGATCATTCCCCAGTTCCTCCCGCTAAATCGATTTAGTGCCTGGGCGCTCCTCGTCCGCGACGGGGCTCCCTTGATATGACGGGCCATCTGAGCCGATCACGCGGCGGGTGACAACCTCTCATTTTGGCCGATGCGGCACGCCTTGTTGCGATCTGCACCACCCGTCATTGCGAGCGCAGCGAAGCAATCCAGGGAGACTGCGCGAACGTCTCACCCAGTCTCCCTGGATTGCTTCGTCGCTTCGCTCCTCGCAATGACGGCTTGGCTACAGTCCGCAGACGATGGGCTGGACCGCGCTGGAGACCCGCTCGACCACCGCGCCGGTGCTGAGGTCTGATCCGGCCGCAGCCGGCGGCAGCGAAGCGCCGGCCTTGCCGAGCATCGCCTGGATGGCCGCGGCGTCGGCGAGCGCGTAGCTGCGCTGCGGCGCGACGCCGGCGATCAGGACCTTGTCGGAAGGGTTGTCGATCACGATCCCCACCAGGCGCCCCTGCCGGTCGAAGGCCGGCGCGCCCGCCTGACCGGGCTGCAAGGGCGCCCGCAATGCAGGCTTGCCGCCGGCCTGCACGCTTTGCCCCGGAAGTGCCACGGCAACCCTTTTGCCGGCATCGTTGCCGTATGCGACGAGCACCAGCGCCTTATCGGCGCGCGGCGCCTCAGCGCGCAGGCCGGTCGGCTTCGCGGCGCCAGCGCCGTCGAGATCGAGCAGGACGAGCCCGCTCGCGTCGTCCCTCAAGCGCAGCTTGGCAGCGCGATTGCCGACACGCAGGCTGCGACAGGCATCGACGGCCGGCGCTGCGCTCAGCGCCGTCCGCTCGTCGAGCACAAGCGCGACGCCGTAGCGCTCGTTGCTGCGCGCAGCAGGCTGCAGCGGCGCCGACACCCCGGGCTGCGCGGCGGCTCCACCTGCAACGGCCGAGGGCGCCGTCGGGAGCGGCCCCGTCGGGAAGGGCTCGAAGCTCGCGGCGATCGCGATCACCAGCTTGTCGACCGTCGGCGCCAGCGCCTTGTCATAGCCGATCGAGAACCCCCTCAGCCCCTGCGGTCCGGCAGAGAGCCGGCGATAGAAGCGCCCGGTCGGCGTCTCGCCGGTGACGACGAAGAAGTCCGGGCGGAGCAGCTTGTAGGTGACCTTGCGGGGACTGTTCGGATTGACGGCGGTCGCCTTCTCGAACAGTGCGGCGAGGTCTTCGCCCGGCGGCGAGGCGGTGGTGTCGAGCGTGACTTTCTCGTCGGTGCTCTGCCAGCGACTGCCGCCGGAAGGCGTCGCATCCCGTCTCGGGAGGAGCTTCGTCGGGATGCCGATCTGCACGCCGGTCTTCTCATCGACCAGGATGCGGAAGCCGGCCAGGTCGCGCGCCGCTTGCGCAGTCCTTGCGAGCGCGACCCGCTCGGTCGGAAGAAGCACGCCGTCGGCCAGTCCACGCGCGCCCTTGAAGGTATTGATCGCCCGGAAGGTCAGGGGGCCGAAGGCGCCGCTGACCGCGCCGTTGAACTGGCCGGCCCAGATCAGGTCGCTCTGGATCGCCTTGCGCTCGGCCTCGGGCATCGCCTCGAAGCTCGCCTGCGCCGCCGCCATCTGCGGATTCGGAGCCTGCGCCTGCGCACCCGGAGCTTGCGCCCAGGCACCCGCATGCGGCGCACCCAGCAGCGCGAGCGCCAGCGCGGCGGCGCGGGCTCGTCCGATTCGCAGATGGGTCTGGCAGGCGCGGAGCATCATCTCGTCCTCGAGCGGGGGCGGAGCGGCTGCATTGAGCGTCAGAACGCGCTGCGCCGCAACCGTGGCAAGGCAGGTCCGATACGAGTTGTGCCGACTTGCGTCCCGCCGGCGCAACCTGCATTCGCATGACTTGAACGCCGACGGCGCGGTGATAGCCTGCCGGCCCCGTCTCACGCCGTCATCGGCCTGAAGCCTTTGCCGCCGATCCTGGCGGACAGGCCGACGAAGAGGAACGACGATGACCCTGCTTTCCCGTCTCGTGCTCGCCCTCTGCCTGACCTTCTCGGCTGCGCCCGCCTTTGCCCAGAAGGCCTATGTTCGCAACGACCTGCTCGCCGACGGGCAGCGACTGGAGGAGCGGCTGAAGCGCGAGGTCGCCGCCGGGAATCGTTCTGCCCCTGACGCCGTCCGCGCCGGCGAGATCGCGCTCGCCCGCGGCGATGCCCGCTCCGCGCTGCCCCAGGCCAATGCCGCGATCGTCGCGGATGCCGGCAATGCCGCAGGCTGGCGCCTGATGGCGCGCGCCGCCAACGCGATCGAGCCGCGCGACTATCGCGAGCGCTGGGAGCTGCGCGAGCGCGCCATCGCCGCGGCCTATCTCGCCTACAGCCGAGCGACCACGCGCAATGACRAGGCGGCCTCGCTCGGCGTGCTCGCCCAGACCTTCGAAAAGAACGAGTTGTGGCGCCCGGCGCTGACCACCTATCGCCTCAGCCTCGATCTTGCCGCCAACGCCTCGCTGCAAACAGCCTATGAGAGCCTGCGCGAGAAGCGCGGCTTCCGTCTGATCTCCAACAAGACCGATTCCGACGCCGCGAGCCCGCGCGCCTGCTTCGAGTTCTCGGAAGCCTTGGCGCGCGGCCGCGTCGATTTCGCGCCCTATGTCGCGATTTCCGGCGGCAGGAACGCGCAAGGATCGGGCGATTTCGCTGTCAGCGCCGAGGACCGCCAGATCTGCGTCGACGGGCTCAAGCATGGCGAGCGCTATGCCATCGTCATCCGCCAGGGCGTGCCCTCGGCCATTCCCGACGAAACCCTCCTGAAATCGGCCGATTACGAGATCTATGTCCGCGACCGCACGCCCTCCGTGCGCTTCACCGGCAAGAACTACGTGCTGCCGCGCAGCGGCCAGCAGGGAATCCCGGTGGTCTCGGTCAACACCGGCAAGCTCGACCTCGAGGTCATGCGGATCGGCGACCGCAACCTGATCAACTCCGTCCATTCCGACGATTTCCTCGGCCAGCTCGGCTCCTGGTCCGCAAAGCAGATCTCGGGCGATAAGGGCCAGAGCGTCTGGACCGGCACGATGGACGTGAAGTCCGAGCTCAACCAGGACGTCGTCACCGCCTTCCCGGTCGGCGAGGCCGTGGGCGCGCTCAAGCCCGGCGTCTATGTGATGTTCGCCAAGCCCGCGGGCGGGCCGGCGGCAGCGCCTGCCAGCGACGACGGCGATTCCTATGACGACGGCTCGACGCGGGCGACGCAGTGGTTCGTCGTTTCCGATCTCGGGCTGACCTCCTTCACCGGCGCCGACGGCGTGCATGTGCTCGCCCGCTCGCTCGCCGATGCCAAGCCCGTCGCCAATGCGGAACTGCGCCTGATTGCCCGCAACAACGAGGTGCTGGGTACGGCGAAGACGGACGGCAACGGCTATGCCCGCTTCGACGCAGGGCTCGCCAAGGGCCAGGGCGGCAATGCACCCGGCCTCGTCACCGCCTCGTTCGCCGAGGATTACGGCTTCCTCGACCTGAAGCAGACCGCGTTCGATCTCTCCGACCGTGGCGTGAAAGGCCGCGTCGCCCCCAGCGGGCTCGACGCCTTCCTCTACACCGAGCGCGGCGTCTACCGTTCGGGCGAGACGGTCTATCTCACCTCCCTGCTGCGCGACGCCAAGGGCGCCGCTATCACCGGCCTACCGCTGACCATCGTCGTCAAGCGGCCTGATGGCGTCGAGTATCGCCGCCGCCAGGTCGAGGACCAGGGCGCCGGCGGGCGTGCTCATTCGATCCCGCTGATTTCGGGCGCAGCGACCGGCACCTGGCGCGTGCTCGCCTATTCCGACCCGAAGGGGCAGGCGATCGGCGAGACCTCCTTCCTCGTCGAGGACTATGTGCCCGAGCGGCTGGAGCTGACGCTCTCGCCCAAGACGCCGCTCCTGCAGGCGGGCGAGCCGGCGGAGCTCAACGTCGCCGCGCGCTATCTCTACGGCGCGCCGGGTTCCGAGCTAGACGTCACCGGCTCGATGACGATCCGCGCGGCGGGGGCGAGCGCCATCCCCGGCTTCAAGGACTATCAGGTCGGCCTGACCGACGAGGCGTTCGAGCCGGTCCAGAGCGAGTTCGAGGAGAGCGCCAAGACGGACGCCGCCGGCAAGGCGGTGATCACCAACCCCGTCCAGCAGCCCGACACCAACCGCCCGCTCGAGGTCGAGATGACCGTGCGCGTCGGCGAGCCCGGCGGGCGCGCCATCGCCCGCTCCGTCACCCTGCCGATCGTGCCCAAGGGCGCCGCCATCGGCGTCAAGAAGCTGTTCAGGGACGGCGATCTCGGCAACGGCCAGACCGCAAATTTCGAAGTCATCATGGCCACCGGCGACGGCAAGCGCATCAGCCGGGCGAATGTGAAATGGGTGCTCTCGAAGGTACGCCGCAACTACCAGTGGTTCTTCCAGGACGGGCGCTGGAACTACGAGGGCATCAAGACCACCCGCCGCGTCGCCGATGGCGAGATCGCGGTGGCGGAAGCTGCCGGCGCCAAGATCGCCGCGCCGGTCGAGTGGGGCAATTACCGGCTCGACGTGACCTCCGACGGCAACGAGGCGGCCGAGACCTCGGTCTCCTTCAGCGTCGGCTATGAGAGCGACAAGACGGCGGATACGCCGGATGTGCTCGACGTCGCGCTCGACAAGGCCGCCTATGCCGATGGCGAGAGCCTTCAGGTCCGCCTCTCGCCGCGCTTCGGCGGCAAGGCGACACTCGCCGTCGTCACCGACAAGGTGGCGGATATCCGCACCATCGACATCACTGATGGCGGCACCACCGCCTCGATCCCGGTGAAGGCGGAATGGGGTGCGAGCGCCTATCTCGTCGTGCTCGCCCATCGCCCGATGGACACCGCTGCCAAGCGCCTGCCCGGCCGCGCCATCGGCCTCGCCTGGTTCCAGATCGGCAAGGAACAGCGCACGCTGTCTGTCGATCTCGGCGCCCCGCAGCTGGTGCGCCCGCTCTCGACGCTGTCGCTGCCGGTCAAAGTGACCGGCATGAAGCCGGGCGAGGATGCCTTCGTCACGCTGGCCGCCGTCGATATCGGCATCCTCAACCTCACCCGCTACGAGAGCCCGGACCCGAGCAAGTTCTTCTTCGGCCAGCGCCAGCTCGGCCATGAGTTGCGGGATCTTTACGGCTATCTGATCGACGGCATGCAGGGCACCCGCGGCGCGATCCGCACCGGCGGCGACGCTGCGCCGCAGCTCGAGGGCGAGAAGCCGACGCAGGAGCCGCTCGCCCGCTATTCCGGCGTGGTCAAGGTCGGGGCCGACGGCACGGCGAAGATCGATTTCGACATGCCCGCCTTCAACGGCTCGGTCCGCGTCATGGGCGTCGCCTGGTCGGCCGGCCGCACCGGCCAGGCCAGCGCCGACGTGATCGTGCGCGACCAGATCGTCGCGCAGGCGACGCTGCCGCGCTTCCTCGCCATCGGCGACCAGTCGCGCTTCCATCTCCAGGTCGACAATGTCGAGGGACCCGCCGGCGCCTATACCGTCGATCTCGACGTGAAGGGCCCGGTGCTCGTCGCAGCCGACGCCACCCGCCGCACCATGCAGCTCGGCGCCGGCGCCAAGACGCAGATGACGATCCCGGTCACCGCCGCGGGCCTCGGCCGCGCCGAGTTCGACGTCCGGGTCAGCGGGCCGAACGGCATCGGCACGGTGCAGAACCTCGCGGTACGCGTGCAGCCCTCGGCTGCGACCATCGCACGCCGCGTCGTCCGCGCGATCCCCGGCAATGGCGGGGCGATCACGGTCTCTTCCGACCTGCTGGCCGATCTCGTGCCGAATTCCGGCCAGGTCTCGGTGAGCGTCTCGCCCTTCGGTTCGCTCGATGTGCCCGCTTTGCTCAAAGCGCTCGACCGCTACCCCTATGGCTGCACCGAGCAGACCGTCTCGCGCGCGCTACCGCTGCTCGCGGTCAACCAGCTCGCCTCGCTGGAACAGCTCGCGCTCGACGACAAGGCCGACGAGCGCGTCGTCAACGCGATCGAGCGCGTGCTGGCCCGCCAGGGCGGCAACGGCTCCTTCGGGCTCTGGGGCGTCGGCGGCGACGATCTCTGGCTCGACGCCTTCGTCGCGGACTTCCTGACGCGCGCCCGCGAGAAGCAGTTCGCCGTGCCGCAGATCGCCTTCAATCTCGCGCTCGACCGCCTGCGCAACCAGGTCGTCAACACCAGCGAGATCAACAAGGAAGAGGCGGCCGGCATCGCCTATGCGCTCTATGTGCTCGCCCGCAACGGCCGGCCGGTGATGGGCGATTTGCGCTATCTCGCCGACAACAAGCTCGGGGATTTCGCGACGCCGCTCGCCCGCGCCCAGATCGGCGCCGCGCTCTCGGCGCTGGGCGATCGCGGGCGCGGCCGCGCCGCCTTCGGCAGCGCGCTCGCACTGCTGCAGCAGGCAGGCGATGACGGGCTGTCGCGGCCCGATTACGGCTCGCGCCTGCGCGACGGCGCCGGCGTGCTCGCGCTGATCGCCGAGTCGAATGGCGAGCGCGCCGACATCACGCGCGCGGTCTCGATCCTCGACGCCACCCGCAACAGCGCCCGCTACAGCTACACCTCGACGCAGGAGCAGATGTGGATGGTGCTGGCGGCGCAGGCCATGGCCAAGGACGCCGAGGGCATGACGCTGACCGTCGACGGCGCGGCCCGCAAGGGCGCCCTCTACCGCACGATTCCCGCCGGGGCACTGGAGGCGAAGCCGCTCACCATCGCCAATCCCGGCGCGGCCAGCGCACAGGCCGTCATCACCGTGGCGGGCATCCCGACCGCGCCCGAGCCAGCGCTGAACCAGGGTTTCGGGCTGGAGCGCGTGATCTACACGATGAAGGGCGAGCGGGCCGATCCCGCGCGCCTGCGCCAGAACGAGCGCTATGTCGTGGCGCTGACCGTGACGGAAGGCGCGCCGCGCTATGGCCGGCTGCTGCTGGTCGATCCCGTCCCGGCCGGGCTGGAGATCGAGAACGCCAACCTGACGGAGGGCGCCTCGGTCGCCGGGCTCGACTGGCTGAAGCAGGAGGTCTCGCCGGTGCATACCGAAGCGCGCGACGACCGCTATGTCGCGGCCTTCGAGCGCTCGGGCTCGAAGGGCGACAAGCTCTCCTACACCGTCGCCTATATCGCGCGAGCGGTCTCGCCCGGCCGCTACGTCTCGCCCGCCGCCGTGATCGAAGACATGTACCGGCCGGACCGCTTCGGCCGCACGGGCTTCGGCACGGTGGAGATCAGTTCGGCGCGGTGATGACCGGCCCCGGACCAGACCGCCCGTTATTCTCGGGCGAAGCGAAGCGCAGACCCGAAAATCTCGATCAGGAGATGCTCGGGTCAAGCCCGAGCATGACGGCTGACATTCCCGTCATCGCGAGCGCAGCGAAGCGATCCGGGGGCGGCAGGGCGGCGCGCTGGATTGCTTCGTCGGTGGCGCTCCTCGCAATGACGGGCGCCGCTGCCCTCATCCTCTACGCCCGCTCGCTGCCCCCGCTCGACCTCTCGGCCGCAGCCGATCGTTCGACCGTGGTGCTCGACCGCGAAGGCAAGCTGCTCCGCCCCTTCCTCACCAATGACGGGCGCTGGAAGCTGCCTGTCACCTCCGAGGACGTGGACCCGCGCTACCTCGCCATGCTCAAGGCCTTCGAGGACAAGCGCTTCGACGATCATCGCGGCATCGACCCGCTCGGGCTGCTGCGCGCCGCCGGCCAGATGCTGGCGAATGGCCGCATCGTCTCGGGCGGCTCGACGCTGACCATGCAGGTCGCACGCCTGCTGGAGCCGCGCGAGGACCGCACGCTCGCGGCCAAGCTTCGGCAGGCCGTGCGCGCCATCGAGCTGGAGCGGCGCTTCGACAAGGCTGGCATTCTCGACCTCTACCTCACGCTCGCGCCCTTCGGCGGCAATCTCGAAGGCGTGCGCGCCGCGAGCTTCGCCTATTTCGGCAAGGAGCCGAAGCGGCTCTCGACGGCCGAGGCCGCCCTCCTCGTCGCCCTGCCGCAATCGCCGGAGACGCGCCGGCCGGACCGCTTCACCGAGGCCGCCCGCAAAGCGCGTGAACGCGTGCTGGAACGGGTCGAGCAGGCGGGCTTAGCCACCCGCGACGAGGTTGCCACCGCCCGCGCCGAACCGATCCCGACCGCGCGCCGCCCGTTCCCGAATCTCAGCCCCCATATCGCCGAGCAGGCCGTGGCGGAGGCCCCGACCGAGCGCGTCCAGAAGCTCTCGCTCGACGCGCGGCTGCAGGCGTCGCTCGAAGGTCTCGCCCGCGAGCGCAGCCTGGGGCTGGCGCCGCAGGTCTCGATCGCGATCCTTGCCGTCGACAACGACACCGGCGAAATCCGCGCCTCGGTCGGCGGCGTCGACTATTTCGCGGCGGAGCGGGCCGGCTCCCTCGATCTGACGCGGGCGCTGCGCTCGCCCGGCTCGGCGCTCAAGCCGTTCATCTACGCGCTCGCCTTCGACAACGGCATCGCCCATCCCGAGACGATGCTGGAGGACAGGCCGGCACGTTACGGCATCTATATCCCCGAGAACTTCGACATGACCTTCCAGGGCATGGTCAGCGCGCGCAAAGCCTTGCAGCTCTCGCTCAACGTGCCAGCCGTCGAGCTGCTTTCGGCGCTCGGCCCGCAACGCTTCCTCTCGCGGCTGCGCGATGCCGGCATCGCCATCGCCATGCCCAAGGACAGCGGCGCCCCCGGCCTCGCCGTCGGCCTCGGCGGGCTCGGCATCACCCTGCAGGACCTGACCCGCGCCTATGTCGGGCTGGCCCGCGGCGGCGAGCTGGTGCCGCTGCGCTTCCGGGCCGCATCCGCCACTTCCCTCGGCCCTCATCCTGAGGAGCCGCCCTCGGGTCCGGCCTTTGGCCGGCCCAAGGATGAACTCCGCGGCGTCTCGAAGGATGTTCCAGCGCCCTCCGGAGCATCCTTCGAGACGCAAGGCTCACGCCTTGCTCCTCAGGATCAGGGCTCGCATGGCGGAGCTCGCCTCGTCGACCCCGTCGCGGCCTGGTACGTCGCCGACACCCTGCTCGGCGCGCCGCCCCCGCTCAACGCGGTGCCCGGACGCATCGCCTACAAGACCGGCACCTCCTATGGCTATCGCGACGCCTGGGCTGTCGGCTTCGACCGCAAGCACACGATGGGCGTCTGGGTCGGCAGGGCCGACAACGGCGCCGTGCCCGGCCTCGTCGGACGCACCGTCGCGGCACCGATCCTGTTCGACGCCTTCGCGCGGCTCGGCATCGACCCGCGTCCCTTCCCGCAGCCGGCGGATGCGATCATCGCCAGCACCGGCCATCTGCCGCCGCCGCTCCGGCATCTCAGGCAGGACGTGCCCAAAACCGTGACGGCGATGACGACGCCGACGCTCAAGCTCGCCTTCCCGCCGGACGGCGCGCGCATCGACCTGTCCGCCGCCGCCCTCGACGGCAAGGGCCAGCTCAACCTCAAGGCCGCCGGCGGCTCGCCGCCCTATACCTGGCTGGTCGACGGCACGCCGGTGACGGAACCCCAGCGCCGGCGCGAAACGCAGTGGCAGCCACCCGGCAAGGGCTTCATGCGGATTTCCGTGATCGACGGCACCGGCGCGAGCGAGAGCGTGTCCATCAGGCTGCAGTAAGCGCGCCGAAAGCCCCGTCCAGGCGCGCCTGCGGGGTTTCTGGCTTGTGAGCATCCGGGGATGCGCGGAGCCTGGCGGCGTTCGCAGTCGACGGCTGCGTGCCGATGTCGAGTCGATGTCGATGGTGTCGAACAGCGACGACCTCGCGCTGCCCGGCTCCGCGCACGGGTATCTGGGGGTCCGCTTCGCTTGGACGCCCGGCGAGGGCGGAGGCCTGCCTGTTCGGCCTGTGCGAAGTCGGCACCTCCGCGCCTGACGGACCCGCAACGGTCCGGCGCGCGCGAAACCCGCAATCCCCTCCGGCCTGCGATGCCTCGCGAAGCCCCCGGTCGGAAGGGACGCGGGGAGAATAGGCATGGGGCGGAGCAGCGGGGATAAGTTTGCCTGCAATCGGGAGCGTCATGCCCGGGCTTGACCCGAGCATCTCATGCCGAAAGAGGCTCCTGCGCCGTCACGTCCGGCGATTCCCGGGCCTCCGCTACGCTTCGCCCGAGAATGACGTAGGTGCCCTACTCCGCCGGATGCGGGTGCGCCCCGTGCGCCTCGTCATGCGCGCCGTGGCGCGAGCCGTGGACCTTGCGGGCCAGGTAGCTGTAGGCGACCGGCACCACATAGAGCGTCAGCAGCGTGCCGAAGGTCATGCCGCCGACGATGACCCAGCCGATCTGCGAGCGGCTTTCCGCGCCCGCGCCATGGGCGATGGCGAGCGGCACCGCGCCGAGCACCATCGCGCCCGTGGTCATCAGGATCGGCCGCAGGCGCAGCTCCGCCGCCTCCACGAGGGCGTCGATCATCTCCTTGCCCTCCTCGCGCAGCTGGTTGGTGAACTCCAGGATCAGGATGCCGTGCTTGGTGATCAGGCCGACCAGCGTGATCAGGCCGATCTGGCTGTACACGTTCATCGTCCCGCCCGTGTAGTAGAGCGCGGCGAGCGCGCCCGTGAGCGAGAGCGGCACCGAGACCATGATCACGATCGGATCGACGAAGCTCTCGAACTGCGCCGCCAGCACCAGATAGATGAAGCCGAGCGCCAGCAGGAAGACGAGGAAGATGCTCGCGCCCGACTGCTTGAACTCGCGGCTCTGGCCGGAATAATCGACCTGGACCGAGGACGGCAACACGCGGGCCGTCGCATCCTCCAGCACCTTGAGCGCGTCGCCGAGCGAGTAGCCGGGCGCCGGCAGCGCCGTGATCGTGGCCGAGCGCAGCTGGTTGAAGCGGACCAGCTCCTTGGGCGCGACGGTCTCCTCGATCCTGACCAGGCTCGACAGCTGCACCACGGCGCCGCTGCGGCCCATCAGATAGATCGATTGCAGCGCCTGCGGCGTGTTGCGCTCCGAACCGGCGACCTGCAGCATCACGTCGTACTGCTTGCTGTTCATGTTGAAGCGCGTGACCTGGCGCCCTCCGAGCAGCGTCTCCATGGTGCGGCCGATGACATCGACGCCGACGCCGAGGTCGGCAGCGCGCTGCCGGTCGATCGTGACCCGGATCTGCGGCTTGTCGAGAATCAGGTTCGTCTCGACGTTCGAGAGCGCCGGAGAGTCGGCGACCTCCCGCATCAGCTGATCGACATAGCTCTTGAGCTGCGCATAGCTCTCCGAAGAGCGCAGCACGAACTCCACCGGCTTGCTGTTGGCGTTGCCCTGGCCGAGCGAGGGCGGGTTGTTGGCGAAGAGGCGGATGCCGGGGATCTGTCCGAGCTCGCGGGTAATGTCGGCGACGAGATCCTGCTGCTTGCGCTCGCGCTCCTCCCAGGGCTTGAGCCGGGCAATGGCGATGGCACGGGTCACGTCGGGGAAGCCGACGATGACGAGATAGGTATCCACCTCCTGGAGCTTGCTGAAATACTCCTCGACCCGCCGGGCGTAGCTCGCCGTGAAGGACATGGTCGCCCCTTCCGGCGCGACGCCGATCACGTTGATCGTGCCGCGATCCTCGACCGGCGCCAGCTCCGCGCGCAGATGCGTGAAGAAGTAATAGCCGCCGCCGGCGACGCCGACCGCGAGCAGGACGATGAGCGGGCGCACCGTCAGGGCGGCGCGCAGCGAAGCCTTGTAGCCCCGCGACAGCCCCTGGAAGCCACGCTCCAGCACGTTGTACAGCCAGCTATGCTTGTCGTGGTGGCGCAGGAGCTTGGCGCACATCATCGGCGTCAGCGTCAGCGCGACGAAGCCCGAGACCAAGACCGCGCCGGCGAGCGTGAGCGCGAACTCGATGAAGAGCTTGCCGGTGCGGCCGGTCGAGAACGCCATCGGCGCATAGACCGCCACCAGCGTCAGCGTCATCGCCACCACCGCGAAGGCGATCTCGTTGATGCCGCGGATCGCCGCCTTGGTCGGCTCCAGGCCGTCCTCGATATGGCGGTGGACGTTCTCCAGCACCACGATGGCGTCGTCGACGACGAGGCCGATGGCGAGCACCATCGAGAGCAGCGTCAGCGTGTTGACGGTGAAGCCGAACGCATACATCAGCGCGAAGGAGCCGATCAGCGAGACGGGGATCGTCACCAGCGGAATCAGCGTCGCCCTGAGCGAGCGCAGGAAGACGAAGATAATGAGGACGACGAGGACGATCGCCTCGATGATCGTCTGGAACACCGCCTTGATCGAGCGGTCGATGAAGATCGAGCTGTCGTAGGAGACCGCGATCGACATGCCGTCGGGCAGATCCTCGATGATCCCCGGCAGGGCGGCGCGCACGCCGGACGAGACGTCGAGCGGGTTCGCGGTCGCCTGCTTGACGATGCCGACCGTCACCGAGGGCGAGCCCTTGAACCAGGCCGCGTTGCGCTCCTCGAGCGCGCCGAGCTCGACGCGCGCGAGATCCTTCAGCTTGATCGGGAAGCCGGCGGCATCCTTCACCACGATCTCGCGGAACTGCTCCGGCGTGACCAAGCCGGTCTGCGACAGCACGGTGAACTCGCGGTCGCTGCTCTCGATCCGGCCCGACGGAATCTCGATGTTCTGGGCGCGAACCGCCGCCTCGATCTGCTGGACGGTCACGTCATAGGCCGAGAGGCGCGAGCGATCGAGCCAGATGCGCATCGCATATTGCCGCTGGCCGAGGATGCGGACCTCGGCGACGCCCGTGATGTTCTGGACGCGCTCGGCGATGAAGCGATCGGCAAAGTCGGTCAGCTCGAGCGGGCTATGCCGCGTGCTGGTCAGAGACAGATAGAGGACCGGCTGCGAATCCGCCTCGACCTTGGCGATGATCGGTTCGTCGATCTCTTCCGGCATGCGCCCGCGCACACGGCTGACGCGGTCGCGCACGTCCGACGCGGCGACATCGGGGTCGATGTCCGGCCGGAAGCGCACCGAGATCTGGCTGCGTTCCTGGCGGCTGGCCGAGGAGATGATCTCGATGCCCTCGATGCCGGCGATCGAGTTCTCCAGGATCTGCGTGACCTGGGTCTCGATGATCTCGGCCGAGGCACCGCGATAGATCGTCTGCACCGAGACGATCGGCTCGTCGATATTCGGATACTCGCGGACGGTCAGGCGGCCATAGCAGACGATGCCGATCAGCATCACCAGCAGGCTCAGCACCGTCGAGAGGACGGGCCTGCGGACGAAGAGTTCGAAGAGGCTCATCAGAGCTGGCTCGTCTGGACAGGCTTTTCCTTGATGGAGATGGTGCTGCCGTCACGCAGCCGCATCTGACCGGCGGTGATGATCTGCATGCCGGGCTTCAGCCCGCTGACCACCTCGACCTTGCCGGGCAGCCGCTTGCCGAGCTCGACCGCGACGCGGCGCGCCTTGCCGTTCTCCGCCACGTAGATCATCTTGCCGACACCGTCCGGGACCACCGCCATCTCGGGGATGATCATGGCGTTCTCGCGCTGGTCGACCGTGATCGACAGCCGGGCGAAAAGGCCGGGCTTCAGGGCGAGGTCGCCGTTCGGAACGTTGGCGCGCAGGCGGATCGCGCGGCCGTTGACGTCGACGACCGGGTCGATCGCGAAGATCTGGCCCGTGAAAGTCCGGTCCGGAACGGCATCGACGCGCACCTGGACGGGCTGGCCGACCTTGACGCGGCTCAGATAAATCTCCGGCACCCGGAAATCGACCTTGATCGGGTCGATGCTGGTCAGCACGATCAGCGGCTTGCCGACGGAGACATAATCGCCGATGCCGACCGAGCGCAGGCCGACGACGCCGCTGAACGGCGCGACGATGGTCGATTGCGCGAGCTTGGCCTTGGCAAGCTGGACGCGCGCCTCGCTGGAGGCGAGCCGCGCCGTCGACTCGTCGAGCGCGACCTGCGTGCCCGAGCCGCGCTGCACCAGCGCCCTCAGCCGCTCGTTGGTGTCGCGCGCCAGCCCGAGATCGGCCAGCGCCTGCTTCAGCTCGGCATCGAGGATGGCGGTATCGAGCTTAACCAGATCCTGACCGGCCTTGACCCGCTCGCCCTCCTTGAAGCCGAGAGCGACGACGCGGCCGGCGATTTCGGAAGCGATGATCACGGATTCATCCGCGGCGAGCGTGCCGAGAGCCTCGACCTCCTCGTTGACGGTCATCGTCTCGACGGAAGCCACCTCCACCGGCACGGCGCGCGGCCCGGAAACGGCGCTGGCCTGGGCCTGCTGCGTGCCGGCACGCTGGTTGCGGTAGGCGTAAGAGCCGCCGCCGGCGAGCGCCGCGACCACGACGAGGAGAACAAACCGCTTCATAAGACTGGACGCTCCGATACCGCGCGACTATCTTAGACTGGACAGTCTAGTTTGATAAGAGGCCACCTGCGCGGGGGAGCATGGCTGATACCCCTCTCCGCCGTCACCGGGCGACCTCTCTCAACGAACCGGCAGACGCCGAGGCAAGACCCGTGCCGAAACCCCTCCGGCGAAACGGCACCAAGACCCGCCTGCTCGACTCCAACCAGACCGAAACGAACCCGGCCAAATCCCCTTCCGCCGAACGCGCGCGCCCCGACAAGCACGACGCCATCACCCGCGCTGCCGCCGAAACCTTCCTCGCGGAGGGGTTCGAACGCGCGAGCCTCGACCAGATCGCCCATCGGGCCGGTGTTTCGAAACAGACGATCTACAGCCATTTCGCCGATAAGGAAGCGCTGTTCAAGGCGATTTGTGYCGGCCTCACGGAAACGTTGACTCTGCCGCTCGAGCAGGCGTCGCCCGCCGCCGATCTGCGCAGCGCCCTGGTGCGCCTGGGCGAGGACATGCTCAAGCTCATGCTGCGCCCGGCCTCCCTCGATCTGCACCGGCTGGTGGTCAGCGCCTCGCCGCGCTTTCCCGAGCTCGGCCGCGTCGCCTATGAGGCTGGCGCCAAGAGAATGAGCGCCGCGATCGTGACGCTGCTCATCGAACGGTCACGCGTCGGCGACGGCGTCGCCCGCCCGCTCGGCCTCGCCGAAGCTGATCTCCTCGCCGAGCAGTTCGTCGGCATGCTGCGCGGCCTGCATCAATTGCGCGGCCTTCTCGGGGTCAAGCCGATGCCGGCCGCCCAACGGAAAGCCTATGTGCGCGCCTGCGTCGATGCGCTGCTGAACTCGCTCTGACAAGGCCTTCGGGGCCGCCCAACCGCGCTTTCGGCCACTGTCACGCCGCTGTCATCAGCGGCCGCTAGCTCTCGTCGCCATGGAGACGCGTTGCCCCCCCGGCTTGGGCCGGACGGGGCTGCGCTCATGCCCGCATCGTGCGCGAGAACCCACCACATGCTGCGTATCGAAGGTCTGACCAAGCGCTTTGGCGACAAGAACGCTGTCGACAATGTCTCGCTGTCGATCCCGAAGGGAGAGATGGTTGGCGTGATCGGCAGGTCCGGAGCCGGCAAATCAACCCTGCTGCGCATGCTGAATCGGCTGGCCGAGCCAACCTCCGGCCGGATCGCCTGCGAGGAGCAGGAGGTCACGGCGCTGAAGGGGGCCTCGCTGCGGCGCTGGCGCCGTGACACGGCGATGATCTTCCAGCAGTTCAACCTCGTCGGCCGCTTGGACGTGCTGACCAATGTGCTGCTCGGGCGCCTGAACCACCGCTCCGCCGCCCTGACCCTGGTCAAGAGCTTCTCGGAAGACGACAAGATCCGCGCCATTGCGGCGCTCGAGCGTCTCGATATGGGGCATCTGTTGGCACAGCGCGCCGAGACCCTGTCCGGCGGCCAGCAGCAGCGCGTCGCCATCGCCCGCGCGCTCGTCCAGGAGCCGCGCATCATCCTCGCTGACGAGCCGATTGCCTCGCTCGACCCGCGCAACACCCAGGTCGTCATGGACGCGCTGTTCCGCATCAATCGCGAGGACGGCATCACCGTGATGTGCAACCTGCACGACCTCGACATCGCTGCGAAGTATTGCGACCGGCTGA
Source organism: Allobosea sp. RAF48 (assembly GCF_052114025.1). Classification (NCBI taxonomy): domain Bacteria; kingdom Pseudomonadati; phylum Pseudomonadota; class Alphaproteobacteria; order Hyphomicrobiales; family Alloboseaceae; genus Allobosea; species Allobosea sp. RAF48. The sequence goes on along the minus strand of NZ_JBFRDZ010000012.1, from coordinate 208,486 downwards.
TCGGCATGTCGGCCGGCAAGGTGGTGTTCGACGACGTGCCGCAGGCGCTGACCCGCGAGGTCGCGGCCGAACTCTACGGCATCGAGGCCAAGGATGCCGGCGCCGAGGCGCTGGATGCGCTCGACGCCATCGCCGCCTCCGAAGCGAAGCGCGCGCGCCAGAAGATCGCCTGACAAGCGAAGGATCGCCGGCGCGGCCGGAGGCCGCCGCTGCGAGAAGACCAGCCCGACAGCAACCAGGAGCAGACCCAATGCTGACCCGTCGCCATACCCTCAAGCTCGCTGCCGCCGGCCTCGCGGCCGCCGCTGCCCCGGCCTTCGCCCAGGACTGGAAGGCGAAGTATCCGGAGCTCGTCTTCGCGATCATCCCGGCAGAGAATGCTTCGGGCGTCGTCGAGCGCTACACCCCCTTCGTGAACTACCTCGCGAAGGAACTCGGCACCAAGGTGACGCTGCGCATCGCCAATGACTACGCCGCGATCATCGAGGGCCAGCGCGCCGGCAACATCCATATCGGCATGTACGGCCCGGCTTCCTTCGCCCGCGCCCGCATGACCGGCGCCAAGGTCGACGCCTTCGCGATCGAGACCAATCTCGACGGCACCAAGGGCTATCATTCGGTCTTCTACGTGAAGAAGGACTCGCCCTACCAGAAGGTCGAGGACCTCAAGGGCAAGAATCTCGGCCTCGTCGATCCGAACTCCACCTCTGGCAACAACGTGCCGCGCTTCGTCCTCAACCAGATGAAGATCGAGCCGGAAACCTTCTTCTCCAAGGTCGTCTACACCGGCAGCCACGAGAACGCGGTCATCGCGCTGCAGCAGGGCACCGTCGACATCGCCGCCAACTGGTGGAACGACGAGCAGGAATCCAACCTGCAGCGCATGGCCCGCAAGAACATGGTCAAGGCCGACGACTTCCGGATCATCTACAAGTCCGAGCAGATCGTGAACTCGCCGATGGCCTACCTCACGGACCTGCCTGATGACCTCAAGGCGAAGATCCGCGACGCGGTGCTGAACCTCGCCACCAAGGACAAGGCCGCCTTCGACAAGATCTATGAAGGCAAGCAGGGCCCGCTCGTCGCCGTCGACAACAAGGCCTACGACCCGATCATCGAGCTCAACAAGTTCGTCGACGACCTGCGGAAGAAGAAGTCGTCGTAAACAGCACGCACGCGCGCCGTCATGGTCGGGCTTGTCCCGACCATCCACGTCTTCCCTGCCTTTTGCAGCTTTCAAGACGTGGATGCTCGCCACAAGGGCGAGCATGACGGTTGCGGCGCGACTTGGCGCCCTCTCCGGTAACGGACGCTCATGACCCTCGCGATCGACCGCAACGACCCGGCCATCCGGGCCCATGCCGAGACCTATCGGCAGGCGGCCGTGGCCAAGCGCCGGCAGGCCTTGATCGGCGCCGCCGTGTTCATCGTCTGCGTCCTGCTCGCAGCGCGGGGCTCGGAAGTCGATCTCGCCAAGTTCGCCGAGAACATCCACCGCTTCCCGAAATACATCTTCGAGACGCTGCCGACGCTGCGCCTCTCCAGCCTCGGCGCCGACCTCGCCGAGTGGTACTGGGGTCTGAAGGGCTGGCTGAAGCTGCTCTGGCAGACCATCCTGATCGCCTATGTCGGCACCGTGCTTGGCGCCGTCGGCGCCTTCCTGTTCTGCTTCGCCGCGGCTGCCAATCTCGGCCGGTCCGCCTGGCTGCGCTTCGCGGTCCGCCGCTATCTCGAATTCTGCCGCACCGTTCCCGAGATCGTCTTCGCGCTGATCTTCGTCATCGCCTTCGGGCTCGGCCCGCTGCCCGGCGTGCTCGCCATCGCCATCCACACCATGGGCGCGCTCGGCAAGCTCTTCTCCGAGGTGGTCGAGAATATCGACCTGAAGCCGGTCGACGGCGTCACCGCCGGCGGCGGCAGCTGGTGGCAGATCGTGCGCTTCGCCGTCGTGCCGCAGGTGCTCTCGAACTTCGCCAGCTATGCGCTGCTGCGCTTCGAGATCAATGTCCGCGGCGCCTCGATCATGGGCTTCGTCGGCGCCGGCGGCATCGGCCAGGACCTGATCGAGGCCATCCGCAAATTCTACTTCACCGACGTCAGCGCCATCCTGCTGCTCATCATCGTCACGGTGATGCTGATCGACTACGGCACCGAGCGGCTGCGCCACGCCCTCCTCAGCCTGGAGCATGGCCGATGAGCCTCGCCTTCACCACGGCCGAGCGCGCCGATATCCTCACCCGCCACCAGGCTGCGATCCGCGGCTCGCTCAAGACGAAGCTCGCCACGATCGGCACCATCGTCGCCCTGCTCGGCCTCTTCCTCTACGGGCTGACGACGCTCGAGACCTCGCTCTGGAAGATACTCGCCGGGCTCGGCAATCTCGGCTCCTTCGTCGCCCTGATGCTGCCGCCCAATCCCGGTTCCTGGACCCGCGCGCTGATCTTCGTGCAGGCGCTGTTCGAGACGATCGCCATCGCCTTTCTCGGCACCGTTCTGGCGGCGACGCTCGCTTTGCCCTTCGGCTTCCTCGCGGCCCGCAACGTCGTCGCCAACCGCGTGGTGCACTTCCTTGCGCGGCGCTCGCTCGACACGGTGCGCGGCGTCGATGCCCTGATCTGGGCGCTGATCTGGGTGAACGTCGTGGGCCTCGGCCCCTTCGCGGGCATGCTCGCGATCATGACCAGCGATCTCGGCGCGTTCGGCAAGCTCTATTCGGAGGCGATCGAGGCGGCCGACCGCAAGGCGGTCGAGGGCGTCGCCTCCGTCGGCGGCGGGAAGGCGCATGAGATCCGCTTCGGCCTGCTGCCGCAGGTGCTGCCGGTGATCGCGAGCCAGGTGCTCTATTTCATCGAGTCGAACACCCGATCCTCGACGATCATCGGCATCGTCGGCGCCGGCGGCATCGGCCTCTATCTCGCCGAGACGATCCGGACGCTGGAATGGCAGCAGGTTTCCTTCCTGATCCTGCTGGTCCTGGCCGCAGTCTCGGCCATCGACTTCCTGTCAAGCAAGCTGCGCTTCGCCATCATCGGCAAGCGGGCGAGGTGAAACCCCTGCCGTCCTTCTCGGGCGCAGCGAAGCGAAGACCCGAGAATCTCTCGCCGGAAGAGGCGCCCAATCGTCCTGAGATGCTCGGGTCAAGCCCGAGCATGACGGAGCCCTTCAATCCCCGAACGGCTCGATCACCATTTCCACGCGCTCGGCGGCGAAGACGCTCGCGACGAGATGCACCGGCGTCAGGTCCGGCAGCGCATCGACCGCCGTCGAGATCATCACGGCAGCCTCGGGCGCGATCTCGAGCAATTCCGCCTCGCGCTCATCGGCGAGCCGCGCCGTCAGGCGCGTCGACAGGCGGACATAATCCGTGATGCCATAGATCTTGAAGGCAGCCGTGATCGAACCGGCCGCCGCGCGATAAGCCTTGTCGAAATCGGGAAAGCGCTCGACCGAGAGCCAATGCGTGCCCGTGCCCATCGGCACGCCGTCGGCAAGGCTCACGCCGCGCACGCACCAGAGCGGCGTCCCGGTCTTCAGCTTGAGCGCAGTGCAAGCCGCTGTCTCGCCGACGACCACCTCGGCCGAGAGCATGCGGCTGGTGCCGGTGATGCCGAGCCTGCCCATATTGGTGCGCATGCTGACGCGCCGGCCGATCGGATAGGGCAGGCGCGGCGCCGTCACCTGCGTGCCGCGGCCGCGCGAAACCGTCACCAGCCCCTGCTCGGCGAGATGGCGGAACGCCTGCCGCACCGTGTGGCGATGCACGCCATAGCGCTCGGCCAGCGCGACCGAGGCCGGCAGCGTATCGCCGAGCTTGTACTCGCCACGCGTGATCGCCTCCGCCAGTTCGTCGGCGATGCGTCGCCAGGCCGTACCGCCATCCTTTTCCGCGAGTGCTGCGTCCGTCATCAAAATTTCATCCGAAAAGTATAGACCTTTGTCATCAACTCCCCTAGCATAGTCTAGACATTCGGAACTGACCAGCGAGCCCGCGCCGATGAGCCAGAAGACCCCGAGACAAAGCTGGATGGCGACGCTGGCGCGCGCCTCCCGCGCCGAGATCGAAAGCCTGCTCGGCGATCCACCCAACCATGACGTGCTGAAGGCGCCGGAAACCGGCACCGTGATGGTCGAGGGCCGCGCCGGCGGCGCCGGGCGCCGTTTCAACCTGGGCGAGGCGACCGTGACGCGCTGCGTCGTGCGCCTGTACAATGGACGGATGGGCTTCTCCTATGCACTCGGTCGCGACGGCCGGAAGGCAAGGCTCGCCGCCCTGCTCGACGCCCGCCTCCAGGACGAGGCCGAGGGCAGCGATCTGCATCGGGACGTCGCCACGCTCGCCGCGCAGCAGGCATCGGCCCGCGACCTCGCCTCGCGGAAGGCCGCGGCGACCAAGGTCGACTTCTTCACGCTGGTGCGGGGCTCGTGATGTCGGCACAGGGCATGATCGCACCCGGCTTCTCCGAACCGGTCTTCCAGTCACAGGCCGCCTTCCGTGCACTGCTCGCCGCCCTCTCCGAGCCTGGCACGCTGCAGCGCGTGGCGGCCGAGATCACGCCGCCGGAAGGCCTGGCGACCGCGACGGCCACAGCGCTGCTGGCGCTCGCCGACTACGAGACGCCGGTCTGGCTGTCGGAAGCCCTGCGCAACGGCGCGGCCGGCGCCTGGCTGCGTTTCCATTGCGGCGTGGCGCTGGTCGACGATCCCGCGAAAGCCGCCTTCGCCGTGATCGACGGCGCGGCGGGCGAGCCCAGCCTCTCCGCCTTCAATCTCGGCACCGACCAGTTCCCGGATCGCTCGACCACCGTGATCGTGCAGGTCGCGGCGCTGGAAGGCGGCCCCGCCATCACGCTCGCCGGCCCCGGCATCCTCGGCTCGCGCGATATCGCGCCGCAGGGCCTGCGCCCCGGCTTCGTAGAAGAGCTGCGCGAGAACGGCGCGCTCTACCCGCTCGGCGTCGATGTCCTGCTCGCGCATGGCGAGGGCCTGATCGGCCTGCCGCGCTCGACGCAAATCGAGGAGGTTCGCTGATGTATGTTGCCGTCAAAGGCGGCGAGGCCGCCATCCTCGCCACGCATGATCTCGTCGCCGAAGCCCGCCGCGGCGACCCGGCCGTGCCGGAAATCAGCGTCGCCCAGATCCGCGAGCAGCAAGCGCTGGCCTGCGCCCGCGTCATGAACGAAGGTTCGCTCTACGATCAGGACCTCGCTGCTCTCGCGCTGAAGCAGTCGCAGGGCGACGTGATCGAGGCCGCCTTCCTGATGCGCGCCTATCGCACGACGCTGCCGCGCTTCGGCTCTTCCGAGCCGCTCGACACCGCCGCGATGGCGATCCGCCGCCGCGTCTCCGCCACCTATAAGGATCTGCCCGGCGGGCAGGTGCTCGGGCCGACCTATGACTACACGCATCGGCTGTTCGACTTCGCGCTGATGGACTCCCCTGCCGAGATGGCCGGGCTCGACCGGGCCATCTCGGGACGGGAAGGCGCCGGAGCCTCCGTGTCGGGAGATGCTCGGGTCAAGCCCGAGCATGACGGTCTGAAAGCCCCGCTCGACGCTCGCATGCCGCGCGTGCCCGACATCCTCGGCGCAGAAGGGCTGATGGAGGCGGAAGTACCGCCGGAGGGCGATCCGCGCCCCTTCGATCTCACCCGTGACCCCGTCTCCTTCCCGGCCGATCGCGACGTGCGCTTGCAATCCATGGCGCGCGGCGACGAGGGCTTCCTGCTCGGCCTCGGCTACTCCGTGCAGCGCGGTTTCGGCGGCTCGCATCCCTTCGTCGGCGAAGTCCGCGTCGGCGAGGTCGCGGTCGAGTTCGTGCCGGAGGAGCTCGGCTTCGCGGTCGATCTCGGCGACGTCACGCTGACCGAATGCCAGATGGTCAACCAGTTCCAGGGCTCGAAGGAAGTGCCGCCGCAGTTCACGCGCGGCTACGGCCTCGTCTTCGGCCATAGCGAGCGCAAGGCGATGTCGATGTCGCTGGTCGACCGTGCCTTGAAGGCGCGCGATTTCGGCGAAGCCGCCAACTATCCGGCACAGCAGGACGAGTTCGTCCTCTACCATGCCGACAATGTCGAGGCGGCCGGCTTCGTCGAGCATCTCAAGCTGCCGCACTATGTCGATTTCCAGGGCGAGCTCGAACTGATCCGCCGCATCCGCCGGGAGCGCGAGGAGCGGCTTGCACGGGAACAGGAAGCCAAAGAGCCTGATACGATGCCGGAGGCTGCGGAATGACCATCCATCAGATGCCGGCGGACGATGCAAAGCCGGCTTATAACTATGCCTATCTCGACGAGCAGACCAAGCGGATGATCCGCCGTGCGCTGCTCAAGGCCGTCGCGGTGCCCGGCTATCAGGTGCCGTTCGGCTCACGCGAGATGCCGCTGGCCCGCGGCTGGGGCACGGGCGGCATCCAGATCACCGCCGCGATCATTGGCCCGGCCGATACGCTGAAGGTGATCGACCAGGGCGCCGACGACACCACCAACGCCGTCTCGATCCGCAAGTTCTTCGAGCGTACGGCCGACGCCCGCACCAGCGAGGTGACGGAGGAAGCGACGATCATCCAGACCCGCCACCGCATCCCGGAGGCGCCGCTCAAGGCCGGGCAGGTCATGGTCTATCAGGTGCCGACGCCGGAGCCGCTGCGCCGACTGGAGCCGCGCGAGGCCGAGACCCGCAAGATGCACGCCTGGGCCGAATACGGGCTGATGCAGGTCAAGCTCTACGAGGACATTGCCCGCTATGGCGAGATCACCAAGACCTATGACTATCCGGTCATGGTCAACGGCCGCTACGTGATGGCGCCCTCACCGATCCCGAAATTCGACAACCCGAAGATGCATATGTCGCCCGCGCTCCAGTTGTTCGGCGCCGGCCGCGAGAAGCGCATCTACGCGCTGCCGCCCTATACCAGCGTGCGCAGCCTCGATTTCGAGGATCATCCCTTCCGCATCCAGAGCTGGACCCAGCCCTGTGGGCTCTGCGACGCGGGCGACAGCTATCTCGACGAGGTCGTGATCGACGACCAGGGCGGGCGCATGTTCGTCTGCTCCGACAGCCATTACTGCGAGACCCGCCGGGCGGAAGGCCATCGCGGCACGATGCTGGGCGATGCGGCCGCGAGTGGCCTGGTCGATCAGCCGTCATTGCGAGGCGGCGAAGCCGACGAAGCAATCCAGGGGAACGTAGAGCGCTACGATACCGGATTGCTTCGCTCCGCTCGCAATGACGGGCAGGGAGACGCCCAATGACCATCCATATTCCGCTCCGCGAAGCCGACCTCGAGCCAGCGCCCCTGCTCTCGGTCGCCAATGTCAGCCGCTTCTATGGCGAGCGCATCGGCTGCGCCGACGTCTCATTCGACCTCTGGCCGGGCGAGGTGCTCGGCATCGTCGGCGAATCCGGCTCGGGCAAGTCGACCCTGCTGCGCTGCCTCGCCGGCATCGACAAGCCCGACGCGGGCGAAGTGCTGTTCCGCGGCGGCAGCGAGCCGCTCGACATCTACTCGGTCTCCGAACAGGAGCGCCGCCGCCTGATGCGCACGGCCTGGGGCATCGTCCATCAGAACCCGCGCGACGGGCTGCGCATGGATGTCACCGCAGGCGGCAATGTCGGCGAGCGCCTGATGGATCGCGGCGACCGGCATTACGGACAGATCCGCGAGCGCGCGCTCGACTGGCTCCAGCGCGTCGAGATCGCAGGCGCCCGCATCGACGACCGGCCGCGCCAGTTCTCCGGCGGCATGCAGCAGCGCCTGCAGATCGCCCGCGTGCTGGTCTCGGAACCGCGCCTCGTCTTCATGGACGAGCCGACCGGTGGCCTCGATGTCTCCGTGCAGGCCCGCCTGCTCGACCTCTTGCGCGTGCTGGTGCGCGATCTCGGCCTCGCCGCGATCATCGTCACGCATGACCTCGCCGTCGCGCGTCTCCTGACCGACCGTTTGATGGTGATGAAGGACGGCCACGTCGTCGAGCAGGGCCTGACCGACCAGGTCCTCGACGATCCGCACCACGCCTATACGCAGCTTCTCACCTCGGCGGTGATGAGTGTGTGAGGAAGGTAGAGCGTCATTCTCGGGCGGAGCGCAGCGCAGACCCGAGAATCTCATGCAGGAACGGGCGCCCCTCTTTCCTGAGATGCTCGGGTCAAGCCCGAGCATGACGAGCCCTCGCCCGTCACACCCTCGTCACCTCGCCGGCACAAGGCACTGACCCCATGACCACGATGATTCAGGTCGAGAACGTCGCCAAGACCTTCACCCTGCACAACCAGGGCGGAGCGCGGCTGCCCGTTTTCGACAACGTCAATTTCCATGTCGAGGCCGGCGAGGCGCTGGTGCTGGCCGGCGCGTCCGGTGCCGGCAAGTCGAGCCTGCTGCGTATCCTCTACGGCAATTACAGGCCGACGAGCGGCGCGATCCGCATCACCCATGGCGGCCGGCCCGTCGACATCGTCGCCGCCGTGCCGCGCACCGTGCTCGACATCCGCCGCCGCACGCTCGGCTTCGTTTCGCAGTTCCTGCGGGTGATCCCGCGCGTCTCGACGCTCGACATCGTCCGCGACCCGCTGCTGGCGCGCGGCGCCACGCCGGAGACCGCGACCGAGCGCGCCAAGGCCATGCTCGCCCGGCTGAACCTGCCGGAGCGGCTCTGGAACCTCGCGCCGGCCACCTTCTCCGGCGGCGAGCAGCAGCGCGTCAACATCGCCCGCTCCTTCGTCGACCCCTCCGCGATCATGCTGATCGACGAGCCCACCGCCTCGCTCGACGCCGCCAACCGCGATGTCGTCGTCGACCTCATCGCCGAGGCGCGCGCCGCCGGCTCCGCCATCGTCGGCATTTTCCATGACGAGGCGGTTCGCGAACGCGTCGCGACGCGCTATCTCGACATCACCGCTTTCCGGAAGGCCTGACGATGCAAACCGTTCTCACCAATGCCAAGCTCATCCTCGAGAACGAGGTCGTCACCGGCACCATCGCCTTCGACGGGACCGGCATCACGGCAGTCGATCAGGGCAAATCCTCGCTGCCGGGCGCCATCGACGTCGGCGGCGACTACGTCGCGCCCGGCCTCGTCGAGATGCACACCGACAACATGGAAAAGCACTTCATGCCGCGCCCGAAGGTCTTCTGGCCGAACGGGCTCGCGGCAGCGCTCGTCCATGACGCGCAGATGGCCGCGGCCGGCGTCACTACCGTCTACGACGCCGTCTGCGCCGGCACGCCCTTCTCGGCCAAGGACTATCGCAAGGACATCTTCGCCGACGTGATGAAGTCGCTGGCCTACGGCAAGAGCGAGAACGTCTTCCGCATCGACCACCGCATCCATATGCGCTGCGAGCTGACGAGCCCGCAGCTGCTGGAAGACATCGCCCCCTATCAGGACGACGAGCTGGTCCAGCTGGTATCGCTGATGGACCACACGCCCGGCCAGCGCCAGTGGCGCAACCTCGAACATCTCAAGACCTATGCGGTCGGCAACGGCAAGACGGTCCAGGAGTTCGAGGAGGACGTGGTCGTGCGCCAGCGCGAAGGCGCCGCCAATGTCGCGAAGAACTGGGCCGCCGTCGTCGACGTCTTCCGGTCGCGCGGCATCCCGCTCGCCACCCATGACGACACGATTCCCGAGCATGTCGAGGAAGGCGTCGCCTCGGGCGCCGTGATCTCCGAGTTCCCGACCACGATCGAAGCGGCCGCAGCCGCCAAGAAGCACGGCCTCGCCACCGTCGCGGGTGCGCCCAACGTCGTGCGCGGCGGCTCGCATTCCGGCGGCGTCTCGGTCTCGGAACTCGCCGAGAAGGGCCTGCTCGACGGCCTCTCCTCGGACTATGTTCCGGCGAGCTTGCTGCAGGCCGTCGTCAGGCTCAATGCCGAGCACGGCATCGCGCTGCCGGAGGCGATGGGCATGGTGACCTGGAAGGTCGCCGACATCCTCGGCCTCGGGGATCGCGGCCACCTCGAGACCGGGCTGCGCGCCGATCTCGTCCGCTTCAAGGTGCTCGGCGCCACGCCGGTCATCGGTACGGTCTGGTCGAAGGGCGAGCGCGCATTTTGAGCAAGCCGCGCTACGCCGTCTATTACGCGCCCGCTGCCGAAAGCCCCCTCTGGCGCTTCGGCAGCACGACGCTCGGCTATGACGCGCTCACCGGCGAGGAGCTGACCTTTGCCGTTCCGCCCGGCTGCGATCCGGTGCGGTGGCCGGCCTTCACCGAGGAGCCGCGCCGCTACGGCTTTCACGCCACGCTGAAGGCGCCCTTCGAACTCGCCGACGGCCGCAGCGAGGAGCAGCTGCGCGCCTTCGCCCGCAACTATGCGGCCGGCCGCGAGGGCGTGACGCTGGCGGGCCTGAGCGTCACGGCGCTCGGCTCCTTCGTCGCACTGACGCCGTCCGAGCCGAGCGAGGAGCTGCAGCGCTTCGCCTTCACGCTGGTGCAGGCCTTCGAGCCTTTCCGCGCGCCGCTTGAGGAAGCGGACCGGGCGCGACGCCTGAAGAGCCCGCTCACCCCTGCGCAGCACGCCTATCTCGAAGCCTATGGCTATCCTTATGTGGGCGACGCCTTCCGCTTCCACATGACGCTGACGGGCTCCCTGCCAGGCGAGCACGCGGCACCCGTCAAGCAGGCGCTGGAAGCCGCCTATGCGCAGACCCTTCCGGCCGGACCGGTCAAGCTCGACCGTTTCGCCCTGTTCAAGCAGGACGGCCGCGCCGGCCGCTTCCGCCTGATCGATTCCTACCCGTTCGGCTGAGGCGCTCGTCTCGCCATGTCGCTCTGCCATGCCGTTTCCCCGTCATTGCGAGGAGCGGCAGCGACGAAGCAATCCAGGAGGGCCGGGCTGGACATGTCACCCTGTCCTCCTGGATTGCTTCGCTGCGCTCGCAAGGACGCCCCGGTTCGGGCGCTAAGCCGGCAGACGGCCCAGCCCGCGCAAAACGGCGAGCAGCTCTTCGGCCGCCTCGACGACGCTGCGATCGTTCATGATCGTGACGATCTCGGCACGTTCCGCCGTCAGCGGCGCCTCGCGCTTCAGCCGCGCCGCGATATCGGCCTCGCTCTCGCGCCCGCGCGCAGCGAGCCGCTGTGCCAGCACCGGCACCGGGGCGGTGATGTTGAGCACCACCACGCGCTCCGCCAGCCGCTCGGCCGCCGCGATGACCGCGCGGGATATGTTGACGATCACCACAGCGCCCTCGGCGATGCCTGCAAGCTCCGCCGCCGGGATGCCGTAGCTCAGACCATGCGCCCGCCAGCTCAGCGCGAGCTTGCCGCTGGCCTCGGCCTCCCGAAAGGCCGCCTCGTCACAGGAATCGTGATCCTCGGCGCCGGCCATGGCCTGACGCGTGATCAGCCGGCGGGCGAAGCGGAAGCGCGGGTCGCAGGCGAGCCCGGCCCGGCCCGCATCCATCAAGGTGTCCTTCCCCGCCCCGGAAGGCCCGACCACGAGGACGAGCGCGCCCGCTGCTGAAACGGGCGCCGCAAGATCAGGAGAGTGCAAGGACATGGCTGCGAAGAAGCTGGGACTCGAGGCGGTGATCGACCCGACCGCGCAGGTGAGGCAGGCGACGCTCGGGCGCTACACCGAGATCGGCGCGCGCACCGTCTTCGTCGAGTCGACGATGGGTGACTACTCCTATGTCGTGAACGACGCGAATGTCATTTACACGACGATCGGAAAATTCTGCTCGATCGCGGCGATGACGCGGATCAATCCGGGCAACCATCCGATGCAGCGGGCGAGCCAGTCGCATTTCACCTATCGCGCCTCAGCCTATTTCGAGGACGCGCAGGACGACGCCGCTTTCTTCGACTGGCGCCGGGCGCATGCGGTGACGATCGGCCACGACGTCTGGATCGGCCATGGCGCGATCGTACTGGCCGGCCGTAACATCGGTACCGGCGCCGTGGTCGCGGGCGGCGCCGTCGTCACCAAGGACGTCGCTCCCTACACCATCGTCGCCGGCAATCCGGCCCGGCCGGTCCGGCAGCGCTTTTCCGAAGATGTCGCCGAGCGGCTGCAAGCGCTGGCCTGGTGGGACTGGGACCATGCCCAGCTGCGCGGCGCGCTGGACGATTTCCGCCATCTGCCGGTGGAGGCGTTCCTCGACACCTACGAAGCCCTGAAGCAAGGCGCCTGAGACATCCGGCCGCAACCGGATTGACCGAGATCAGCGGGCTCCCTCATCGGCTGTTAACCTCGATCGGCGAGACAGCCGGAAGGTTCGGATCGTCACGGGCCACAGTTGGGAATTTCGGCTTCATGTCCGCATCGGATCACCTCGCCAGGCGGCTGGCGTTCATCGGCCTCGACAGCGCAGCGCAGGGCCATATCCGGGACGCGCGCGAGGCGTTGGGGGCAGCGATTCCGGGGGCGCTCGACGCCTTCTATTCCAAGCTCCGCGAGTTTCCCGAGACCCGGAGCTTCTTCAGCAGCGAAGAGCATATCGAGGCCGCCAAGCAGCGCCAGGTTCAGCATTGGGGCGGGATCGCCACCGGAAGCTTCGACGAGAACTACGTCAACGCCGTCACCCGCGTCGGCAAGGTCCATGCCCGGATCGGCCTCGAACCACGCTGGTACATCGGTGGCTACGCGCTGATCCTCGAGAAGATGCTCGCCAGCATCCTGGAAGCGCGCTGGCCGAAGAACGCGCTCGGCCGGCGCATGTCAGGCGCCGAGGAGCGCGCTGCTGAGGTCGGCGCCATCGTCAAGGCGGCGCTGCTCGACATGGACTATGCCATCACCGTCTATCTCGAGGCTTCGGAAGAAGCTCGCCTCAAGGCCGAAGCCGAGGCGCACGCCATCGAGCAGGCCAAGACGGCCGAGCGCGACCTGGCGATCGCCTGCGTCAGCAAGAGCATGGCCGCGCTCGCCGAGGGCGACCTGACCCATCGCATGAGCACCGAGATCCCGGCCGAATATGGCCAGATCCGCGAGCACTTCAATGCGGCGATGGCGCGTCTCCAGGAGATGGCCGCGACGATCAAGGCGACCTCGGTCGCGATCGCGGCCTCCTCGCAGGAAATCAACAGCGGCGCGCAGGACCTGTCGATGCGCACCGAGCAGCAGGCTTCCGCGCTCGAGGAAAGCGCCGCGACGACCGAGCAACTCGCGGCTTCGGTCAAGACCTCCTCGCAGGCCTCGCGCGAATCCGTCGCGCTCGCCGACGAGGCCGCCAATGTCGCCCGCACCGGCGGCGACATCGTCAAGGACGCGGTCGACGCGATGGCCCGGATCGAGGGCGCCTCGAAGCGGATCTCCGAGATCACCGACGTCATCGACGGCATCGCTTTCCAGACCAATCTGCTCGCGCTGAACGCCGCGGTCGAGGCGGCGCGCGCCGGCGAGGCCGGCCGTGGCTTCGCCGTCGTCGCTGCCGAGGTGCGGTCGCTGGCCCAGCGCTCCGCCGACGCTGCCAAGGACATCACCAGCCTGATCGCCTCCTCCGACGCGGAGGTGGCCGAAGGGGTCAAGCTGGTGCGGCAGGCCGGCCAGACACTCGACCGGATCGTTTCCGCCTCCGCAAAGGTGTCGAGCACGGTCGAGGAAATCGCCTCCGCCGCCGGCGAACAGGCCAACGGCATCGACGAGATGAGCCAGACCGTCAGCCATATGGACGAGATCACGCAGCAGAACGCGGCGCTGGCTGAGCAGAGCGCCGCCTCCGCGCGCACCCTGCTCGACCAGATCGACCAGCTCAATCGGCTCGTCGCCGCCTTCCGGACGGAGCCGCGGCCTCAAACAGGGCGGCGCAGCGCGGCCTGAGCGCCGCGCCTCGGCGCAAGCTCCGCTTATTGATTGTGCGCGAATTCTCTTCGTTCGGCTGATCCCAGCCGAACGGAAAGCGCGCTAGCCCACGAGGCGCCAGACCGAGCTGCGCTTGATCTCGGCGTCCTCCAGCGCGCGCGTCACCGGCACTTCGTAGGTTGCGACCGTCTCCAGACGTCCCTTCGGCAGATAGCTGCGGCCGGGATCACCGATCAGCACCGTCGCGCCGCGGGCGGACAGGGCCGAGAGCCAGGCGATGACGCGCTCGGCCATGTCGCGCTCGTAGCAGACGTCGCCGGCACAGACGACCTCCCAGCCCTCGTCGCGGCCGACGAGGTCGTCGGCCCGCGCCGTCACGGGGACGCCGTTGGCCACTGCATTGATGCCGATCGCAGCGACCGCGAAGGCATCGATATCGCAGGCTTCGACCCGCGCCGCCCCCGACTTTGCGGCAGCGATCGCAACCAGTCCGGAGCCGGAGGCGAAATCGAGGACGCGCCGTCCCGCCACGATCTGCGGGTGATCGAGCAGGTAGCGTGCCAGCGCCTGTCCCCCGGCCCAGGCAAAAGCCCAGAACGGTGGCGGCAGGCCGATGACGGCAAGCTCCTCCTCGGTCTTCTGCCAAAGCTCGGTCGCTTCCTGCGCGACATGCAGGGCGATCTCAGCGGCATGCGGCACCGGCAGCAGCCGCGTATGCGCGCGGATGAAGCCCTCCCGATCGAGCTTCGACCCTGCCTCGCTCATGCGACCTTCTCCGTCGCAGGCGCGGCGAGAAGCCCCTGGTAGAGCGCTTTCACGGCATTCATCACGTCGCGCTCGGTATGGCCGTCGAGCAGGCGGGCACGGGCATTCGCCCCCATCCGCTCCGCGAGGCCCGGCGCCCGGGCGAAGACGGTCAACGCCTTGGCCAGCGCCGCGGCGTCGTCGGCCGGCACGACCATGCCATCCTGTCCCTCGCGGACGAAGCTGCGGCAGCCCGGCACATCGGTCGTCAGGATCGGCCGGCCGCATGATGCGGCTTCCAGAATGGTGCGCGGCAAGCCTTCGCCGCCGCGCGAGGGCAGGATGCAGAGATGATGCGCCTTCCAGACCGCCTCGACATCCCGCGTCGGGCCGGCCCAGTTGATGCCGGGCCGCGCGGCCCATTCCTTCAATGTCGCCTCGGGGATCGCCTTCGGATTCGACGGATCAGGCGCCCCATGGATGGTGAGCTCGACCTTCGTCCCCTCGGCACGGGCGAGCCTCACCGCCTCGACCGCGAGATCGACGCCCTTGGACCAGAGCATGCGCGCCACCAGCGCGACCTTGAGCGGCGGCGCAGGCGGCATCGGCGACGGCATCAGAATCAGCGGATCGACTCCGGCCCCGCCGACGATCGCGACCTTGCCGGCATCGTGCGGATCGAGCCCGAGCGTAACCGGATCGTCCGGGTTCTCGAAGAGGAAGCGCACCTGCCGGCCGTCGATCGCGCCGCGCAGCCAGGCGATCGCGGCGAAGCGCGCCGCAGCGGCCAAGGCCCCTTGCTTTGCGCCGAGGAAGCCGAGGCCGGTCAAGGCATAGACACGTCGGTCGATGCCGGCGAGCTTGCCGGCCAGACCGGCGAGCGCGATCGGCTTCAGCGCGATGCAATGCAGGACGTCGGGCTTTTCCGCCGCGATCAGCCGCCTCAGCGCAGCGATCTGCTTGACCAGCGCACGCGGATCGAGGCTGCGCCGCTCCGCCTCCAACGCGATCAGCCGCGCCCCGGTCGCTTCGATCACGCGCCGATGGCTGCGTTCGCGGGCGATGACGGCAACGTCGAGGCCAAGCTCGCGCGCCGCCCGCGCCATCGGCAGGAAATGCGAGGCGAAGAACCAGTCCTCGGTGGCGACGAAGAGGAGTTTGGGGCGCGGCATCGCGCCATCAGGCCGATGCGGCGGCGCAGGTCAAGAGCGCCGATGGCTCAGAGTCCTTTCGGACACTTCCGGTCCCCCATCCTGAGGAGCAAGTGAAGCTTGCATCTCGAAGGATGGTCCAGAGGGCACGGGAGCCTCCTGAAGCATCCTTCGAGACGCCGCTGTCGCGGCTCCTCAGGATGAGGGCTGGAGACGAGAGCACGGGATCGGAAGGACGCGGATCAGGGCCGCGCCGTCGCGACCGGCAGGACGCGCGCCAGCGCCGCCGCGGGATCGATCCGCCCGGCGCCGAAGACCGGGTCGCGCCCCTTGGAGCCGAGGTCGGTCGCGCTCTCGCCGAGGATGCGGCGGGCGCTGTCGGGGTCGAGTTCCGGCTGCTTCTCCAGCAGCAGCGCGATGAGCCCGGAGACATGGGCGGCCGCGATCGAGGTGCCCGAGGTGAAGGCGTATCGGCCCGCGGGCTCCGCCGTCAGCACGTCCACGCCGGGCGCCGCAACGGCAACGTAACTGCCGCGGTTGGCATCGATGAAGATCTTGTCGTCGGCATCGGTCGCGGTCACGGCGATGACGCTCGGGTCGGCGCCGGGATAGAGCGGTGCCGAGCGGATGCCGCCGTTGCCGGCGGCCGCCACCGCGATGACACCGCGCTCCTTCGCCCCGGCGAGCGCCTTGGACAGCAGGCGGTCCTGCGGCCCGGCGAAGCTGAGATTGACCACCTTCGCCCGCTGCTGAACCACCCACTCCAGCGCCGTCAGGATCTGGAAGGACTTGCCGTTCGCCGAGCTCGCCTGCGGGCCGCCGAAGGCGCGGGCGACGATCAGCCGGGCGCCCGGCGCGACGCCCTGCAACTCGCCATGCGCGACGATCGCCGTCGCCATGGAGGTGCCGTGCGCGTGCGGAGTCGCCAGCCCATCGACGGCATCGAGATAGGCGAGGACCGAGCCGCTGATCTCGGGGTGCTCCATGTCCACGCCGGAATCGATCATGCCGACGCGGATGCCGCGCCCGAGCGCGAGCTTGCGGGCTTCGCCGAGGCGCAGCTTGTCGACGACGTATTGCGGCGGCAGCACGCGCCGGACCGCGGCAGTGCCGCGCGCCGCCGTCGCGGGATCCCCGAGCCGCAGGCCCGGAACCGGCGGTCCGCTGGCATCGGAAGACGCCGTCGTCGGCGCGGTCGAAGCGTTCGTGGCGCCGGGCCCGGCCGAGGCACCCTGCTGCAGCTCATACAGGAAGTTGGGCTGGGCGCCGGCGATGCTGCTGTCGTCGCCCATCTGGGTCAGCACGGCCCGGAGGTCGCGGCCGGCTTCGAGCTTGGCGCGGATGATGGTGACGTTGGCCAACTCGAAGCGCTGGCGGGCGATCAGGGTCGCGCCGTAGCGACGCAGCACGACGTCGGCCTCGGCGTTGGGAGCTAGCTCGAACAGCACCTCGTCCGGGACGAAACGAGTCTCCTCCGGCGCCGGGACGATGGCGCGCTGCTGGCGCATCCACGACCCCGGAGGCACGCGCATGGAACGGTTGGGCCCACTGGCGGCGGGCTGCTGGGGGGCGATGGCGGGAGCCTGGGCGAGAGCGGTGGCGGGAGCCAACGCGACCACCCATGCGAGCAATGCGGCACCCGCCAGGCACCGCGTCAGCACCGTCCTGCTCGTGAAACCGGATCGCAGCATGGCCTGGCCCTCCTGCCGCAGAACATCATGCCATGGCGCCCGCGAGAGGCGCCAGAGCATCACGGCGCGGGCGCGACGAAGCTGACGATCGCGCTCTCGCTCTTCATCCGCGTCGCGATCGCATCGACCTGGGCAGCCGACAGCGAGGCATCTCCGACCCGCACCTTGAAGAAGCCGTTGGCGCGCGGCCCGTCGACGACCGAGGCGTCGAAACGCTTGAAGAAGGCGGCGATCTCGCCGGCCTTCGCCTCCGGAGCGAAGCTCAGCAGGACATAGCGCTCGGAAGCCCGCGAGCCCGGCGCCGAAGCCGTCTGGTAGCCGGCACCCCCATCGTGCAGCGCAAGTCCGGTGATGGCGACGCCCTGCAGCGCAATCAGCGCGATGGCGGCCGCGCTGGCATAGGCGAGCCGGCGCGGCGGCTGCGCCGCCAGCAGGCCACCGAGCCAGCCAAGGAAGCCGCGGCCCATGCTGTCGGTCGCCCGCGTCAGCAGCGGCGCCTGATGGGGGGCCGTGTCGATCTCCGCCATCAGCTTTTCGAGGGCACGGTGCGACGGGGCGCCGAGGCTCTCGTTGAGCAGAACCGTCTCGGCCATGTCGTCGCGGATGATGTCGAGCCGGGCGGCGAGCTCGGCGTCGCCGGCGAGCGCGGCTTCGACGCGGCGCTTGTCGGCGTCCGAGATGCGGCCATTGGCAAAGAAGGGCAGCAGCTCCTCGAGCTCGCGGCGCTTCGGATCGCTTGCGATGCTGTCGGTCATCACGCCACTCCTCCGGCGGCTCGGCCGCACTTCATAAACGTCAACGCCTCAGGGCCAGCCACGGTCGATGCCGGCAGCCTTGAGCATCTCGCCCAGCTTCTTGCGGGCGTGGAAAAGCCGTGTCTTGACGGTGTTCTCGGGAATGCCGACGATCCGCGCGACCTCCTCGAGGGAGGTCTCGTGGTAATAGACGAGATCGACGACCTCGCGGTGCTCGGCAGAAAGGCGTTCGAGGCAGGCACGGATCGCAAGGCCCTTGTCCTGCTTCTGGAGCACGATCTCGGGGCCGTCAGATTCGTCCTCGATGCTGCCCGCATAATCCTCGTCGAGCTCGGCATCGCGGCGCTTCCGCAGGAGCGACCACGCCTTGTTCCGGGCGATGGCGAGCAGCCAGGTCGAGACCGAGGCGCGCGCCTCGAAGCGATCCGCCTGTCGCCAGAGATCCATGAACACGTCACTGATCACATCCTCGGCAAGCGTCTCGTCGCGGACGAGCCGCAGCACGAAACGGTAGACCCGCACCTGATGCCGTGAAAACAGCACCTTCATCGCGAGCCGATCGCCCGAGGCGATCCGTTTGACGAGATCCTCGTCCGATTCCGTATGCATTGCCCCTCGAAGGCCAGGCATCCCGGCTCGCACCCATTCGTCGCGGCGAGCGGGGAAAAGGTTCAACCCGGGCGCACATTAATCTGCGCGAACGGATTTGCCGATAGGTCATCAGGGGAAAGGACGCGCTTTTTTGCCCGTAAACCAGCCAATACAGGGCTGTCGAACCGCGGCGCGGTTAAGCGGATATGAAAAGGGGCGCCCGCGGCGCCCCAGATCGCATTGATGACATGCGCGAATTCTTGGCGCCCGGCTGACATCAGCCAAGCGCAAAGTGCACGACGGCACCGGACCGAAAAGAGGAATCCACTCTTCGGAAAATCCGATGCGATGACAGATCCACAGATCACCGTTATCGCGTCCGGCAGGACGCGCGGCGACCTAGCGGCGTTTGCCGGCCGTGCGCATCTGCATGTACTGGACCGCTTCCAGCAGCACCTTGCGCGGACGCTCGGCATCACGCTTGGCCTGCTCCGCCTTGCGGGCGGCTTCGCGGGCGATCTCTTCCTGGCGCTTCTCTTCTTCAATCCGCGCGCGCTCGAGCGCCTCGAGGCGCTCCTTCTCGGCCCGGATCTTCGCCTTCTCGGCTTCGCGCTCGGCGCGAGCCTGAGCGATGGCTTCCCGCTCCTCGCGTCGCTGCACCATGACCGGGTCATCGACCTTGGGCCGTGCCTTGAAACGCTCAAGCAGCGCCTGCTTGGCTTTGGCGGAATTGGCCTGACGGTCGGTGAAGCTGCGGTCGTTCGGGTTCTTCAAGGGTGATCTTCTCTCGGGTTGTTACGGGTTGTTTCTCGGCCCGCGCGGGCGCCTTAAGCCAGATCGAGCCAATTTGGTATCGAAATCAACGCGCGGCACCCCCGCTTCCAGCGCGGAGCGGGCGGCTTTTCGGGCGTGGCGCCGCGATCAGCCCTTCGTGGCGCGCCTGCTTGAGGGCCGCCTTGCGGGCCCGGCGCACGGCAGTGGCCTTCTCGCGGATGCGGCGCTCCGAGGGCTTCTCATAGGCCGTATGCCGTTTCACTTCGCGCATGATGCCTTCACGCTGAAGTTTCCGCTTCAGCACGCGCAAGGCCTGATCGATGTTGTTGTCGCGAACGAGAACCTGCATCGAAGCTCCTCTCTGCGGTTGATCGATCGCCGCGCGCCGATCCCGGCGCGAAGTGGCGATCAATCGCATTGGTGAAGCATAGGATTCGTCCGAAAAGTGGAATCCACTTCTCGGTCCGATGCTCCGGTACATTCCTGTGGCGGGCCGCGGGAATGGACTATCCTGTCGTGAGTCAGTAACCGCGCATGTCTCCGAAGGCTCGCGAGGCGAGGGGTCGGAGCGGAACGGCGCGGCCGGCAGACACTCGATATGGGCCTGACGGGGCCGTTTTTCAACGGGATCGGCCGCTACGGCATCGAACCGAGAAGTGGATTCCCCTTTTCGGAAAAATCCGATGCAGTACGAAATAGATAGATCACCGCTATCGCGTCCGATAGGGCGCGCGGCGATCCAATGCACGCGGAGCACGCCGGCCCCGATGGTCCCACCGCTTTACAATCGCCCGGTTTTCCCCAACAGGCAGGAGGCTCGCTGCAACAGATCGTGTGTCCCGTGAAGACGCCTTCGCTTTCCGATTTCCGCCGCATCGTCGTGAAGGTCGGCTCCAGCCTGCTGGTCGACCGGGCTCGCGGCCGGCTGCGCCATGCCTGGCTCGCCGCCCTCGCAGAAGACCTCGCCGAACTGCACCAACGCGGCGCTGACGTCCTCGTCGTCTCCTCCGGCGCGATCGCGCTCGGGCGCACCGTGCTCAACCTGCCCTCGGGCCCGCTGCGGCTGGAGGAAAGCCAGGCCGCCGCCGCCGTCGGGCAGATCGCGCTCGCCCGCAACTGGGCCGAGGCGCTGGCCGCCCATGGGCTCACCGCCGGACAGATCCTGCTGACGCTGGCCGATACCGAGCAGCGACGCCGCTATCTCAACGCGCGCGCGACGCTCGGGCGCCTGCTCGACCTGCGCGCCATCCCCGTCATCAACGAGAACGACACCGTCGCCACCACCGAAATCCGCTATGGCGACAATGACCGGCTCGCCGCGCGCGTCGCGACCATGGCCGGCGCCGACCTGCTGGTGCTGTTCTCCGACATCGACGGACTCTATACCGCGCCACCTGCCAAGGACCCGTCCGCCCAGCACATCCCCGTCGTCGAGAAGATCACGCCAGAAATCGACGCCATGGCCGGCGGGGCGGCTTCCGAACTCTCGCGCGGCGGCATGCGCACGAAGATCGAGGCCGGCAAGATCGCCGCCGCCGGCGGCACACACATGCTGATCGCCGATGGGCGAGCCAAGAATCCGCTGGCGAGCGTGGCTGCCGGCGGGCGCTGCACCTGGTTCCTCTCCGGCTCGACACCCGCCACCGCGCGCAAGACCTGGATCGCCGGCACGCTGGAGCCGCGCGGCACGCTGCATGTCGATGCCGGTGCGGCCCGCGCGCTACGCGGCGGCGCGAGTCTGCTGCCGGTCGGCGTCAGCCGCATCGAAGGCGAGTTCGCGCGCGGCGATGCCGTGCTGATCCGCGACCCCGACGGGCAGCTGCTCGGGCGCGGTCTCGTCGCCTATGATGCGAGCGAAGCCGCGCTCGTTCTCGGCAAGGCCTCGCGCGACATCGAAAGCGTGCTCGGCTACCCCGGCCGCGCCGAGATGATCCACCGGGACGACATGGCGCTCGGGCTAGGCTAAGCTTTCTTCCGGGCCGGCTTTTGCCGGCGGGTTTTTGGGCTGGGTGAGATGACGGGCGACAGCGCATTGCGCATCATCGCGACAAACGAGAACGGCGATGTCCGGCTCGTGATGCATGAGGTAGGCCGGCGTGCCCGCGCCGCCGCACGCAAGGTCGCGCTCAGCCCAACCGAGCAGCGCAACGCCGCTTTGATCGCCATGGCCGATGCGCTGCGTGCCCGCAGCGCCCGCATTCTCGCCGCCAATGCGCAGGATCTCGCCGACGGCAAGGCGGCAGGTCTCAGCGCCTCATTCATGGACCGCCTCGCCCTCGACGAGAAGCGCATCGCCGCCATCGCCGACGCCGTCGCGGAGGTTGCCGACCTGCCCGACCCGCTCGGCCGCGTGCTGGCGGAATGGACCCGCCCGAACGGCCTGCGCTTCGAACGCGTCGCCACGCCGCTCGGCGTCATCGCCGTGATCTTCGAGAGCCGCCCCAACGTCACGGCCGATGCCGGCGCGCTCTGCCTGAAGAGCGGCAATGCCGCGATCCTGCGCGCGGGCTCCGACTCCTTCCGCTCCTCGACCGAGATCGCCGCGGCGATGCGCGAGGGGCTGGAAGCCGCCGGCCTGCCGGGCGATGCGATCCAGCTCGTGCCGACGCGTGACCGCGCCGCCGTGGGCGAAATCCTCGCGGGCCTCAGCGGCAATGTCGACGTCGTCGTTCCGCGCGGCGGGAAAAGCCTCGTCGCCCGCGTCCAGAGCGAGGCGCGCGTGCCCGTCTTCGCCCATCTCGACGGCAACTGCCATGTCTATGTCGATGCCAAGGCCGATCTCGCCATGGCGCGCGAGATCCTGCTCAACGCCAAGCTGCGCCGTACCGGCGTCTGCGGCGCAGCCGAGACGCTGCTCGTCGACGAGGCCTGCGCCGCGACCCATCTCGCCCCGCTTGTCGCCGCCCTGCTCGATGCCGGCTGCGCCGTGCGCGGCGATGCGGCAGTACAGGCCGTCGATGCGCGCGTGACGCCCGCCAGCGAGGAAGACTGGTCGACGGAATATCTCGACACGATCATCGCGGCGAAGGTCGTGCCGGGGCTCGACGCCGCAATCGACCATATCGAGCGCTACGGCTCGCATCACACCGATGCGATCGTCACGGCCGACGCGGCCGCCGCCGCCCGCTTCCTGGCTGAGGTCGATTCCGCGATCGTCGTCCACAATGCCTCGACCCAGTTCGCCGATGGCGGCGAGTTCGGCTTCGGCGCCGAGATCGGCATCGCCACCGGCCGGATGCATGCGCGCGGCCCCGTTGGGGTCGAGCAGCTCTGCTCGTTCAAGTACCGCGTCCATGGCGCGGGCCAGACGCGCCCCTGAGCCGTGCAGCACGGATGACGAGCGAGCATCTGCGCCTGCCGCCCCATGCGCCGGGCCTGTGTATCGGCCTGTTCGGCGGCAGCTTCAACCCCGCCCATGACGGCCACAGGCTGGCGAGCTTGACGGCGCTGCGCCGCCTGCAGCTCGACCGCATCTGGTGGCTGGTCACCCCCGGCAACCCGCTGAAGGACAATGCGAAACTGCCGCCGCTCGGCGAGCGCCTGCGGCAGGCGCGCGATATCGCCGCCCATGCCCGCATCAACGTCACCGGCATCGAGGCGACGCTGCGCACCCGCTACACCGCCGATACGCTGCGCGCGCTGAAGCGGCGCTGCCCGGGCGTCAACTTCGTCTGGATCATGGGCTCCGACAATCTCGCCGGCTTCCACCGCTGGGCCGAGTGGCGGACGATCGCCCGAATGATGCCGATTGCGGTGATCGACCGGCCGGGCTCGACCCACAGCGCCATGGCCTCGCCCGCCGCCAACTGGCTGTCGCGCTGGCGCATCCCGGAGAATCAGGCCGCGAGTCTGCCGCGCACCCGGCCTCCGGCCTGGGTTTTCCTGCACGGCAAGCGCTCGACGTTATCCTCCACCATGCTGCGCCGTCAGGCCGGCCGCGATTGAATTCCACGGCCGTCCGGCTTATTTTGGCTGCATCGCGCCGAGAGCGCATCTGAATTGAGAGGATACGTCACTGAACCGTCAAACCCTTGGTGAGGCCGAGCCGAAGCCGCTTCCCCAGGCCGCTATCGCGGACAATCCCTCCGCCGATAGCATCGCCCTTGCCCGACATGTCCTCGAAGACATGAAAGCCGAGGACATCACGGTGATCGACCTCGTTGGCAAGACGTCGCTGGCCGACGCGATGATCATCGCGTCCGGCAACGTCAACCGCCACGTCGCCGCCATCAGCGAGGCCCTGGTCGAGGCACTCAAGAGTGCAGGGAAGCCATCGCCGCAGGTCGAGGGCATGCCAGCTTGCGACTGGGTGCTGATCGATACCGGCGATATCATCGTCCATGTCTTCCGGCCCGAAGTGCGCCAGTTCTACAATCTCGAGAAGATGTGGGGCACGGACCGGCCGAACGAACGCCTCGCGAACTGACGACGCCAAGAGATGCGGCTCGCGGTCATCGCCGTCGGCCGGCTCAAGGATGGGCCGGAACGCGAGCTCTGCGAGCGCTATCGTGAACGCGGGGTCGCGCTCGGCCGCGGCATCGGGCTGAGCGGGCCCGACATCGTCGAGATCGCCGAAAGCCGGGGCCGCCGCCCCGAGGAGCGCAAGCGCGAAGAAGCGCAGGCGATCCTCGCCAAGGCGCAGCCCGGCCTGCTGATCGCGCTCGACGAGCGCGGTCGCCAGCTCGGCAGCGAAGCCTTCGCCAGCCGCATCGCCGCCGCCCGCGACGCCGGAACCGGCCATGCCAGCCTCATCATCGGCGGCGCCGACGGCTTGAGCGAGGATATTCGCGACAAGGCCGACATCACACTCGCCTTCGGCGCGCTGACGATCCCGCACCAGATCGTGCGGGCGCTGGTGCTGGAACAACTCTATCGGGCGATGACGATCATCGCCGGGCACCCCTATCATCGCGCATGAACTTCGCCGCGCTGCTGATTCGCTCCGGGCTGCGCCGTCTGGCCCCTGCTGCCCTGCTTGCGGCGGTCTCGCTCGGCGGGGCTGCTCTTGCGCAGCCCAAGCCGGCCGATCCCGAGGCTCTGGCCCGGGAGGCGATGCAGAAGCTCGTCGAGAAACAGGAGCGTGAAGCCGAACTCAAGGCAATCGAGCAGCGCCTCGCCGGAAACGCAGAAGCCCGCGCCAGCCTTGAAAAAGAAATCGCCGCGATCCGCGCCGACCGTGCCGCGCTCAACAAGGCCCTGCTCGACGCCACCGCGAAGACACAGGCCGGCGAGGAGCGGCTGGGCGCGTTGGAAAAGCGGCTCGCGCTGCTGCAATCCAGCGAGACGGCCATCCGGCGCTCGCTCGAGGGCCGGCGCGGCCTGATCGCGGAGGTGCTGGCCGCCTTGCAGCGCATCGGCCGGGCCCCGCCTCCTGCGGTGCTCGTACGGCCAGAGGACATCCTCGAAGCCGTGCGCGCCTCGATGCTGCTCGGCGCCGTCGTGCCCGATCTGCGCCAGGAGATCGAAATTCTCGCTACGGATCTAGGCGAGCTGGTGCGGCTGCGCGACAACATCGCCACCGAGAAGCTCAAGATCGGCACGGAGATGGAGCAGTTCGTCGGCGAGCGCCAGCGCCTGGCGTCGCTGATCGAGGCCCGGCGGGACCGCGAAGCCAGCGCCGCCAAGGATGTCGAAGCCCAGCGCGCACTCGGCAACGAGCTCGCCGGCCAGGCCCGCTCGATGCGCGACTTCGTCGAGAAGATCGAGAAGGAGATTTCCGTCACCAACAGGGCAGCGGAGGCGGCGCGCCAGGCAATCGAGCAGGAAACGCGCGAGCAGCGCGAGCGCATGACGGCGCTCGCCTTCAAGGACCCGGCGCGCCTGGCCCCCAAGATCGCCTTTTCCGACGCCAAAGGCCTGCTCTCGCTGCCTGTCGCAGGATCACGATTGCGTGGTTTTGGCGACCCTGACGGCGCCGGCGGCACAATCCGCGGAATTTCACTGGAAACCCGGCCAGGCGCCCTAGTTTCGGCGCCTTCTGACGCTTGGGTGGTGTATGCGGGACCGTTCCGTTCGTTCGGGCAACTCTTGATCCTGAACGCAGGGGGTGGATACTACATTTTGCTTGCGGGCATGCAGCGGATCGATGTCGCGCTCAATCAGTTCGTCCTGGCGGGGGAGCCGGTTGCGGCGATGGGCGAAACATCGGAAGCTGCCGCGACGACAGTAGGGGTGGGAACCGGGCAGCCGGTCCTCTATATCGAATTCAGGAAAGACGGTGTCTCGGTCGACCCGACGCCGTGGTGGACGAAATGGCAAGGCGAAAAGGTTCGCGGATGATGCGCAAGGTTTCCCTCGTTCTCGCCGGCGCCATCATGGGCGCGGGCCTGACCGGACTCGCCACTCAGACCAGGCTGCTCAGCTCGACCAGCGCGGTGGCCGCTTCGGCCGAGGTCTATCGCAGCCTGAACCTCTTCGGTGACATCTTCGAGAAGATCCGCACCGATTATGTCGACAAACCCGACGAGCAGAAGCTGATCGAGGCCGCCATCAACGGCATGGTCTCCTCGCTCGACCCGCATTCCTCCTATCTCGACGCCAAGGCGTTCCGCGATATGGACACAGACATGCGCGGCCAGTTCGGCGGGCTCGGCATCGAGGTGACGATGGAGGACGGCGTCCTCAAGGTGGCCAAGCCGATTCGGGACACGCCCGCATCCAAGGCCGGCATCCTCGCCAACGACATCATCCGCCAGATCGACGGCACCGAGGTGAAGGGCCTTTCCCTCACCCAGGCGGTCGAGAAGATGCGCGGGCTGATCAACACCCAGGTCACGCTCAAGATCGAGCGCCCGGGCAAGACCGACCCGCTGGAGTTCACCCTGACCCGCTCGACCATCGTCGTGCCGGCGGTCGAGGAGCGCGTCGAGGGCGATATCGGCTATATCCGCATCGGCACCTTCTCCGAGCAGACCTATGACGGCCTGCGCAAGGCCATCGACAAGCTCTCGACCGAGATCGGCCAGGACAAGCTCAAGGGCTATGTCATCGACCTGCGCAACAATCGCGGCGGGCGCCTCGACCAGTCCGTGCTCGTCTCCGACGCCTTCCTCGAGCGCGGCAAGATCGTCTCGACCCGCGGCCGCAACGCCGAGGAGACCCAGGTCTTCAACGCCAAGTCGGGCGATCTGACCAAGGGCAAGCCGCTCGTCGTGCTGATCAACGGCTCCTCCGCCTCGGCGGCGGAGATCGTCGCCGGCGCGCTGCAGGACCACAAGCGCGCGGTCGTGATGGGCACGCGCTCCTTCGGCAAGGGCTCGGTGCAGACCGTGATCCCGCTCGGCTCGAATGGCGGCCTGCGCCTGACCACGGCGCGCTACTACACGCCGTCGGGCAACTCGATCCAGGCCAAGGGCATCACGCCGGACATCGAGGTCCAGCAGGACATCCCGCAGGAGATCAAGGACAAGCTCGTCGACAACAAGGGCGAGGCCGCGCTCAAGGGCCACCTCAAGGCCGGCGAGGGCGAGGAGCAGTCCGGCTCCGCTTCCTACGTCCCGAACGATCCGGCGAAGGACACCCAGCTGATCGCGGCCTTCAACCAGCTCCGCGGCATCAAGAAGGATTCCGCCCAGCTGGTCGAAAAGCCCTCCGAGAAGCCTGCCGCCGAGCCCGCCCCGGCGCCGGCCACCCCGGAAGCCCCGAAGCAGCCGAACTGAGCCCGCAGGAGAGCCTTCGGGCTCGACGCCGGGCTGCTTAGGCGACAAGACTAGCGCGCGGGCCACTGATTCGGGCCCGCGACGCAACCTTGAGGACGGCTGACCTTGGCCGGAACGCCGCTGACGGAGCTCAATCGGCCGCTCGGCCAGGATAGAGCCATGCCCTCCGGCAAGCCGTGGGGCCGTTGGCTTGCGATTGCTGCCGCCGGCTGCGTCGGCAGCGTGATATTCGGTCTCGTGCTCGTCGCCGCGCTACGCCGCGATCCCGATGGCGGAGAGCCGGTCGCCTATGCGGCGATCGAAAAACGCGCCGCTCCCGTTTCCTCCCTCCCGCCCAGCGCCGATGCGGCCCTATCCGCCGCGCGCGGCCCCGCAAGCGCCGCCCAGCTCGAGAACAGCGCCKGCGTGACCGTCGTGCGCGCGGGCGAGGATGCGCCGGGCGCGATCGTCATCACCGTCCCGGACGAAGCGGGTGCGATCAAGCTCGCGCCGGCCCCCGACAATCGGCTGGTGGAGCGCAGCCGCTACGGCCTGCTGCCGAAGCTCGGCCCGGACGGCGCGACCCCGGCCAAGATCTATGCTCGCCCGCTCGGACCGGAGCCCTCGGTCAAACCGGCCGGGCGCATCGCCCTGCTCGTCGGCGGCCTCGGCATCAGCCAGACCGGCACGGCCGATGCCATCGCCAAACTGCCGGGGCCGGTCTCGCTGGCCTTCGCCCCCTATGGCACCGAGCTCGAACGCACCGTCCAGCGCGCCCGCGGCGAGGGGCATGAGGTGTTCCTTCAGCTGCCGATGGAGCCCTTCGACTATCCCGACAACGATCCCGGCCCGCATACGCTGCTGACCGGCCCGAAGGCCTCGGACAATCTCGACAAGCTGCACTGGTCGCTCGGCCGCTTCACGGGCTATGTCGGCATCGTCAACTTTCTCGGCGGCCGCCTGACCTCGGACGAGAACGCGCTGTCGCCGCTCCTGCGCGAGCTTGCCGGGCGTGGCCTCATGGTCGTCGATGACGGCTCCTCGCCGCGCAGCCTTCTCGCCAGCTCCGCCACGCGTGCCCAGATCCCGGCCATCAAGATCGATCGGGTCATCGACGGCGTCACTCGCCCCGATGCCATCGACAAGGAACTCGCGGCGCTGGAGGCGCTGGCGCGCGATCAGGGCGTCGTCGTCGCCGCTGCCAGCGCCCTGCCGGTCTCGATCGAGCGGATCAATCGCTGGGCCCAGTCGCTGGAAGCCAAGAAGATCGCGCTCGTTCCCGTGAGCGCCGCCCGCGGTTTCCGCAATCCCAAGACCACCGGATCAGTTTCCGCCGGACCGCTGCGATGACCGAGAAAGCTCCCGAAGGCTACCGCCCCTGCGTCGGACTTGCCCTGTTCAATGCCGAAGGGCTCGTCTTCATCGGCCGGCGCGCCAACAAGACTCAGCGCGAGCATGTTGCGCCGGGCCATGCATGGCAGATGCCGCAGGGTGGTATCGACAAGGGCGAGACGCCGCTGGAGGCGGCCCGTCGCGAGCTGGCCGAGGAAACCAATGTCACCTCGGTCGAGTTGCTAGCCGAAGCCCCGGGCTGGCTGAGCTACGACCTGCCTGACGATATCGGCAAGGAAGCCTGGAAAGGCCGCTGGCGCGGGCAGGCGCAGAAATGGTTCGCCTTCCGCTTCGTCGGCTCCGAGGCGGAGATCAACATCCTGACGCCGGCGGGAGGGCACAAGGCCGAGTTCGACGCCTGGCGCTGGGCGCGGCTCGACGAGACGCCGGAGCTGATCATTCCCTTCAAACAGGGCGTCTACCGGCAGGTCGCCAGGCATTTCGCGCCCTTCGCGGGCGGCTGAGCCAGCCGGCACCGCGTCAGCCCATCATGTAGACGACGCGCACGATCCAGTAGAGCTGATAGGCGATGTGCACGGACGCCAGCGCGATATGGACGCTGCGCCGCGCCGAAAAAAAGGCCACGAGGCAGAGCAGAAGCCCGATCGGTACCTGCACGAGATAATCGCCGCTGAGCTGGCTCCAGCGCTCGGTGCCCTTGATCAGCGTATCGACGATATCGAGCAGGAAGGCCGACGCCAGCAGGCCGAAGAACCAGCGCCGGCGCTTGATGAAGAAGTCCTCGTAGCCCGCATATTCGGAGATGTTGTCCGGGAAGAGCAGCGCCGCGAGCAGATAGAGCACGACGGCATAGGCGATCAGGAAGAGATAGATCCCGAAGCTCCAGGAGGGGATGCGCGAGAGGCCCAACTCCCACCACCAGAACAGCACCAGCTCCAGCAGGATCGAGCCGACCCAGAGCATATGGAGCAGCGACAGGCGATAGCGGTCGGGATGCTGGATGAAGCTGGCGATGCCCGTCAGCATCCGGGTGATGCCGAGACCGATGACCATGCCCATGACGATGCGAACATGGGGGAAGAGCTCATGCGGCGAAATCGTCTCCATGAGATCTGCTTAGGACACCGCGCCGGAAAGGGGAATCCATCGCCCTAAACGCGGTTTTCAAGAGGTTTCGGAGCAGAGGCGCTTCGACGTTCGGGCCCGACGCCGAAATGGCGTCCCGGAAGGGATTCGAACCCCTGACCTACGGTTTAGGAAACCGTTGCTCTATCCTGCTGAGCTACCGGGACGCACGGAACTTCGTGTAGCATAATCGCGATGCGGGTGAAGTCCCTTCTTGCAACTGTCATGATCGCGACCCTGCCCGGCGTGCCGGCCGCGGCAGCGTCGAACTGCACGGCGGCACCGCCGGTGGCAACCGCGGCTGTTCGGCTCGCCGATCTCAACCCTGCCGGCGACCCGGTCCTGAGCGAGGGCAGGACGCTGCGCCTGGTCGGGCTGGCGCCGCGCCAGAACGGCGAGGAGGCCGCCCGCTTTCGTGCCGGCCTGGAACCCTTCCGCGATCGCTCGCTCGATCTCGCCATCCTCGGCGAGCCGGACCGCTGGGGGCGCTGGCCATCGAAGCTCTTCGTCCCCGCGGATAGCCCGGGCGGCGAGCCGCAGGAGTTGGTCCTCATCCTCCAGCGCAATGGCGCGGCCCTCCCGCTGCCCGAGCCACTCGCGTCGCCCTGCCGCGCCGCCCCCGTTCAGGCAACGTTAAGTTCCACCCCCTCACCCTCCCGGCCAGTGGCCACCGACGGCCATGATCTCGCCGCTGTAAAGGCGCAGGAAGGACGCTACGTCATGCTGGAAGGCCGGATCGCCTCGGTCGGCGAACGCTCCCAGCGGACCTATCTGAACTTCTCTCGCCGCCCTGGGGAGGCTGCTTCGATCGTCGTCTCGCGGGTCTTGTGGCGGGAATTGAAGGGCGCCGGCTGGACCGCAGCCAGCCTCAGCGGTAAACGCGTGCGCGCCTATGGCGTCCTGTCGGGACGCGACGGCCTCCTGCTGGAGGCGACATCCCGTGCGGCGCTGGAATTGATCGACTGAGGATATGCTGAAGCTCTGGCGGACATCGCTCTCGCGGCATTCGAAGCGGCTGGCGGCCATCGTGCTGCCCGGCCTGCTGCTCGTCGGCTGCCTGGGCGACCAGAGCCCGCTCATGCCGGCGGGCACGAGCTCGAGCGACGAGATCGCCCCGCGCATCAACACCATCCAGCGCGCTTCGGATCAGGAGCATCAGCGCCTGCTCTCCGCCTTCGGCGGCGAATATCGCGCGCCCAAGGCCCGCGCGGCGCTGGACGAGGTCGTCCAGAGGCTCGCGAAGGCCGGCGAGGGCCAGATCGGCCACTATGAGATCACCATCCTGAACTCGCCGGTGGTCAATGCCTTCGCCCTGCCCAATGGCCGGCTCTACGTCACCCGCGGCCTGCTCGTGCTCGCCAACGACACCTCAGAGATCGCGTCGGTGCTGGCGCATGAGATCGCCCATGTCACCGCCCAGCACGCCGTCGAGCGCGCCGAGAAGGAGGCGGAATCGGCGCTGGTGAGCCAGGTCGTCTCACAGGTCCTCAAGGACCCTTCCCAGGGTGCTGCCGTGAAGGCCGGCTCGAAGCTCTCGCTCGCCCGGTTCTCGCGCCAGCAGGAGCTCACCGCCGACCAGATCAGCGTGCGCAACATCGCGCGGGCCGGCTACGATCCCTATGGCGCCAGCCGCTTCCTGGCGACGCTCGGCCGCAACACCGCCTTCCGCAACAGCGGCCAGAACCAGAGCGCCGACGACAAGCGGCTCGACATCCTCTCCAGCCACCCGCAGACGCCCGAGCGCATCGCCGCCGTGACCAATGCGGCGCGCCAGATCGGCGCCCCCGGCATCGGCGAGCACGATGCCAATCGCTGGCTCAACGCGATCGAGGGCCTGGCCTATGGCGACGACCCGCGCGACGGCGTGGTGCGCGGCCGGCGCTACCTCAACAGCACCCTGCGCATCGGCTTCACCGCGCCCGAGGGCTTCAGCCTGGAAGCGGCGCAGGACATGGTGATCGGCGTCAGCGCCAGCGGCTCCCAGGCGCTGCGCTTCGACTCGGTGACGTTGAAGAGCGGCCAGACGCTGGAATCCTACGTCGCCGCCGGCTGGATCGAGGGGGTCGTGACGACCGGCATCGAGAAGATCGAGATCGCCGGGCAGCCGGCCGTGATCGCCCATGGCAAGGGCACGGACTGGATGTTCCGCCTCGCCGCCGTGCAGGTCGGCGAGCGCGTCTACCGCTTCATCCTCGCCGCACGCGGCGCGAGCGACCCCGAGCGGGCGATGCGCGCCATCGCCGACAGTTTCCGCGTCCTGACCCCGGCCGAGGCCCAGGCCGTCCGGCCGATGGTCGTTCGGCTGGTCGCGGCCGAGCCCGGCGACAATGTGGCGAGCATGGCCGAGCGCATGCCGGAACAGGACCGTCCCGGCGAGCTCTTCCAGCTCCTGAACGGGCTCGACCGCAACACCGCGCTGACGCCGGGCCAACGTTACAAGATCGTCGCCGAGTAACTTTCCTTCACGAGGCTGAGAGCCATCGCGCTATTGGCCAATCTGCCGCTATGATCGGCCGCCACCGCCCAAAGGGAGACAGGAATGGCGCTCGATCGCAGGATCGTCGACCTCTACGACGAATACACCCACAAGCCGCTCGACCGACGCATCTTCATGAACCGGTTGCTGGCCATCGCCGGCTCCGCCGCCGCTGCGGAAGCGGCGCTCGCCTTGCTCGAGCCGAACTACGCGCGGGCACAGCAGATCGCGCCGGGCGATGCCCGGATCACGACGTCGCGCCTCGACACCATTGTCGATGGCGTCGCCATCAAAGGCTATCTCGCCACACCGAAGGCCGAGGCAAAGCGCGGCGGGGTGCTCATCATCCATGAGAACCGTGGGCTCAACCCGCACACCGAGGACATCACCCGGCGCATGGCGTTGGAAGGCTTCACCGCGCTCGGCCTCGATTTCCTCACCCCGCTCGGAGGCACGCCGAGCGACGCGGACGCCGCCCGCGCGCTCTTTCCGCAACTATCCACCGACGCCGTCGTCAGACAGGGCCGCGCCGCCCTGAAGTACCTCGCCACCCGCCCGGACGCCAACGGCAAGGTCGGGGCCGTCGGCTTCTGCTGGGGCGGTGGCGCGGTCAACGACCTCGCCGTCTCCGCGCCGGAGCTTGCCGCCGGCGTCGTCTTCTACGGACGCTCGCCCGATCTCGCCAAAGTACCGCTGATCAAGTCCCGCCTCCTGATCCAGCAGGCCGGACGCGATACGCGCCTCGTCCAGATGCTGCCCGACTACGAGAAGGCGCTGAAAGCCGCCGGCATTCACTACGATGCGGTCGTCTATCCGGATGTCGACCACGCCTTCATGAACGACACCAGCGCCGAGCGCTACAACGCGGCGACGGCCAAGCAGGCTTGGGCCCGGACCATCGCTTTCCTCAAGGCGGGAACGGGCACAACCTGAGCCCGCGGGCGAGAGGGCAACAAAAAACCCGGCGGTCGCCCGCCGGGTTTCGCATCCTGGAAGGAAAGACGCCGCTCAGGCAGCCTCTTCCTGCAGGTCTTCGTTGTCGTTCTCGAGCTCCCCGTCGGCGGCGTCGGCCTCGGACTTGCTGGCGCGGCGCGGCGACTTGGCGAGCTGCCCTTCGATCTTCTTGAGCGCCTCGGTCTCGGTGACGTCGTCGACCACCGCGATCTCACGGGTCATGCGGTCGAGAGCGGCCTCATAAAGCTGGCGCTCGGAGTAGGACTGCTCGGGCTGCGCCTCGGAGCGGTAGAGATCGCGCACGACCTCGGCAATGGCGACGAGATCGCCCGAATTGATCTTGGCTTCGTATTCCTGCGCGCGGCGCGACCACATGGTGCGCTTGATGCGGGCGCGGCCGGTGAGCGTGGTCAGCGCCTTGGCGACGGATTCGGCGTCGGCGAGCTTGCGCAGGCCGACGCTGGCGGCCTTCGCGGTGGGGACTCGCAACGTCATCTTGTCCTTGGCGAAGCTGACCACGAACAGTTCGAGTTTGAAGCCTGCGACTTCCTGTTCCTCGATCGCCGTGATCTGGCCGACGCCATGGGACGGATAGACGACGTACTCGCCCGTCTTGAAACCCTGGCGCACAACAGCTTTCTTCGCAGTGGACATGCCGTTACGACTCCTGACCGGCCCGCTCAACGCGAGCACGAGATGATCTGTCTCCGTCCGGCTGGCCGGAGACTTTCCGCCTGACGCGACGCTGGAAAGGCACCGCTTCACGCTCCCTTAGTCGATCGTTTCATTTCACCCTGGATAAGAACGACAATTAAAATCCGGCACGAAGGCCGGTCATCATGTCGTCCGATCTTTTGGGGGCACCCCATTTGTGGGAATCTCGCAGGGGCATGCGGAACCAATTCGACTAGGGCTAGCTTGTAGCACAAAAAACACGCCGAATCAAAGGTAAACGCCGAGAGGCGTTCTCCCGTGAGGGCATGGCAAAGCCGTGGTTAACGCAGCGCGGGGGGCGCGAGAGGGTCTAAATCAGTCGCCTTCGCCTGGTTCCGCGGAGAACATCTCGAGCTTTCCAGGCACGCCGTCGAACTCCTTTGCGTCCGCCGGCGCCTCCTTCTTCTGGGTGATGTTGGGCCAGCTCGACGCGTATTTCCCATTGAGCTGCAGCCAGCTTTCGAGGCCAGGCTCGGTGTCGGGCTTGATCGCCTCGGCCGGGCATTCCGGCTCGCAGACGCCGCAGTCGATGCACTCGTCCGGATGGATGACGAGCATGTTCTCTCCTTCATAGAAGCAGTCGACCGGGCAGACCTCGACGCAATCCATGTACTTGCACTTGATGCAGTTCTCGGTGACCACATAGGTCATGGGTCGGCCCTTCCAACGCTTCTAAACAACCCCATAAACCCTTGCCCGACGCAGGTTTCAAGGCTGTTTTGGTGATCTTCGGCAGAACGTTTTTTCATTTCGAAGGCGCCGCGGAGACGATTTCCATCCCCAGCCCGATTTCGGCGCCCGCCGATGGCAGGGCGCGGATTTAGTCCTCGCCGTCCGCCTCCGCAAGCGGCGCATCGCCGCTGCCGCCGTCGAGCCGCTCATAGAGCTGCCGCGCGGTCTCGAAAGGGCCGCGCCGCTCGGCGAAGCCCAGAACCCTCACGACCATGGTGGCGTGCGGCAGCGCGAGTGTCAGCACCGCACCGACCCGAATGCCCTGCGCCGGATTCTCGGCACGCCGCCCCTCGATTCGGACATGGCCGTCCTCCACCAGACGCACAGCGGAAGGCCGCGTCCGCGCGAAGCGCGCGAACCAGAGCCATTTGTCGAGGCGTTGGCGATGCTCCTGCAAGCGGTCAGCGCCTCCCCGATCCCGTCAGTTCTTGCTGCCTTCGAGCTGTGCCTTAAGTGCGGCCAGCTTCGCGAAGGGCGAATCCGGGTCCGGCTCGCGATTGGCGGGACGCGGACGCGGCGGCTGCTGGAAGCGCTCATTGCCGCGTTCCTCGCGCCGCGGACCGCCAGGGCGGCCTTCGCGCTTGAAGTCCGGCCGCGGGCCACGACCGCCCTCGGGACGCCCCTGCCGCGGCGGCTGGTCATCGCGACGCGGACGCTGATCCTCGCGGCGGGGACGCTCCTGGCGCTGGGCCTGCGCCCCCTCGCCCTCGGCGCGTGCGGCAGCCGGCCGCTGCTGGCCGGGGCGCTGATCCCGACGCTGACCCTCCGGACGGCCTTCGCGCTGCGGCCGTTCGCCGCGGTGCTGGTCGCCGTCGCGGCGCCCGCGCTGGGCATGCTCGGGCCGGCGCCCGCCCTGATGGCGATGCGGCCGCCAGACCTCGACGAGTTCGGGCTCGGCAGGCGCGGCTTCGGCCACGGAAACTTCGGCCGCGGGAGCATCGATCGCGAGAACCTCGGCAGCCCCCGCCTCGACGGCTTCGGCCGCCACCGGGAGGACCGCGAGCGCATCGGCCGGGACCGGCTCCTGCACCTGCTCCAGCTCGGTCTCGGTCAGGACCGGCGTATCGGCCGTCTCGACAGCCGGCGCTTCGACGGCGGGGGCCTCGCCCTCCGCCAGCGCATCCTCGTTCAGCGCCGCGGCAGGCTCGCTCGTGCCCTCGGCCTCTGCGGGAACCTCCGCAGTCTCGCCCGCGGCGGATGTGGTTTCGGAGGGAGCTTCAGCAGCGACAACGGGCTGTGCCGGCTCGGTCGCGGCCGGCGGCGGCGCCAGCGGCACGGTGATCGCCGGACCCGGGCGCTTCACCGAGACATAGCCGAGCGAGCGCAGGATCGAGGCGAAATCCTCGCCCGCGCAGCCGACGAGCGAGGTCATCGCGCCAGTGGCGACGAAGCCGTCCTGATCGGCAGCGCCGGCGGGCGGGGTGCCCTGCGTGACGCCCGGACGATAGGCGATCGCCGGGCGAATGAGATCGGCGAGGCGTTCCAGAATGTCGACGCGCACGGCCCGCTCGCCGCAGACGCGGTAGCCCGCCGCGCGATACAGCCCCTTCGGCACGGCCTTGTCGACCGGGAAGGAGGTCCGGCCCGACGCGGCCAGATGGGCGATGTCGTCGAGCCCGGCCGTCTCCGGCCCGCCATGCTTCAGCGCCCAGAGCTGGGCGGCAAGCGCACGCGGCGCCGGCTTCAGCAGCGCCGGCATGTAGATGTGGAAGGCACCGAACCGAATGCCGAGCTGGCGCAGCGCGGCACGGCCCTCCTGGTCCAGCGCCTTCATCTCCTCGCCGACCTTGGAGCGCTCGAGCACGCCGAGCGACTCGGCCGTCTGATAGGCGATGCCGCGCGCAATGCCGGTGACGCTCTCGGCCGCCTCGAGAATCTGGATCGCGCCGAGCAGGCGGGTGATGTGATTCTTCAGCCAGAGACTGAGCCGGCCTTCGACCTGCTCACGCGCAGGACCGGACAGATGCTCCTCAACCAGCAGGCGCAGGCGCGGCTCCAGCACCTTCTCGCCGGCAACCAGGCGCGCCACCGGCTCGCCGGTCCAGCGCACCAGCCCGTCATGCGACAGCACGAAGGCATCGTCGCCTGCCAGCACGACGCGCGCCGCTCGCGATTCGATCTCGGCGCCGAGCGCCTTCATCGCCGCCAGGTTCAGAGCCTTGACCTCGGCCCCACCCGCTTTCGGGTCCGCTGTGAAGCGGAAGCCCTGCAGCATTCCCACGTGCTGGCCCTCAACGAGCACGTCGCCCGTCGCGGTGACCTCAGCCTCCAACATCGCATTCTCCCGCAAGCGGCGCATCAGCACGCTGGTGCGCCGATCGACAAATCGGCTAGCGAGACGCTCGTGCAGAGCGTCCGACAGCTTGTCCTCTACAAGACGAGCCATCCCCTGCCAATGCTCTGGATCAGGCAACCAGTCAGGACGATTGGCAACATAGGTCCAAGTCCTCACCTGCGCGATCCTGGCGGAGAGCGTATCGATCTCGCCATCGGTGCGGTCGAGCGAGGCGAGTTGCACCGCATACCAGTCGGCATCGAGCCGGCCATGGCGCATCAGCCTGAGATACAGCGTCGTCGCGAGATCGGCGTGCTGCATCGGCGATATCTTGCGATAATCGGGGAGGCCGCAGACCTCCCAGAGCCGCTCGACCGCAGCACGCCCATGCGCCAGCGACGCGACATCCGGGTCCCTCGCCAGCACCTCCAGCGTCGTCATGTCCTCGGCGATCAGCGCCCTGGTCAGGCCGGGTTCCGAGGGCTGGATGTTGAGCGTGCCGGTGAGGCCGGCGATCGAGCGCAGGTCCAGGTCGGAATTGCGCCACTGCATCTGGCGCACCGGCTCGAAGCGATGATTCTCGATCGCCTCGACCAGTTCCGCGTCGAAGGGCGGGCAGCGCCCGCTGGTGCCGAAGGTGCCGTCGCGCAGATGCCGCCCGGCGCGACCGGCGATCTGGCCGAATTCGGCCGGATTGAGCTTGCGGTAGTGATGCCCGTCGAACTTTCTGTCCGCCGCGAAGGCGATGTGATTGACGTCGAGGTTGAGCCCCATACCGATCGCGTCGGTGGCGACGAGATAATCGACGTCGCCGGACTGGTAGATCTCGACCTGCGCGTTGCGGGTGCGTGGGCTGAGCGCGCCGAGCACGACGGCCGCCCCGCCCTTCTGCCGGCGAATCAGCTCGGCGATGGCGTAGACCTCCTCGACCGAGAAGGCGACGATGGCCGAGCGCGGCGGCAGCCGGGTGATCTTGCGGTCGCCGGCGAAGGTCAGGCTGGACAGGCGCGGGCGCGAGACGACGTTGACGCCGGGGATGAGCTGCTCGATCAGCGGGCGCACCGTGCCCGCGCCGATCAGCATGGTCTCGGCCCGGCCGCGGCGGTTGAGCAGCCGATCGGTGAAGACATGACCGCGGTCGAGGTCGGAAGCGAGCTGGACTTCGTCGATCGCGACAAAATCGACCGCGAGGTCGCGCGGCATCGCCTCGACCGTGCAGACCCAGAAGCGCGGCCGCTCCGGCTTGATCTTCTCCTCACCGGTGACGAGGGCGACAGCCTCGGGGCCGACCTTGTCGACCACGCGCTGGTAGACCTCGCGCGCCAGCAATCGCAGCGGCAGGCCGATCATTCCCGTCGGGTGAGCGACCATGCGCTCGATGGCGAGATGGGTCTTGCCGGTATTGGTGGGGCCGAGCACCGCCGTCACACCATGGGCGCGGGCGGCGGGCGGCAGCGAACGAAACGGAAGCAAGGCGACGGAGCCGATCATCTCGCCCGCCCATGCGGGCGGGAGCGTGGACAGGAATCAGGAACGAGCCTGGCGAGAACGACTCTGGAACGAAGCGAGGCCGAATCGCGGACTCCGGCAGAATCGGGATTTGTTCCCCTTTCGGGGCTGTCCTCCCTTCGGCATGGGCCATCCCGGCATAGCGCGCCCTCCTGCAGAACCGTCGTGGCGGCGGCGCGAAAGGCCGCTCGGCACGATTCCTATTTAAGTCCTTCCGCCCCTGAAACGAGGGGCAATCGACATTTTCGCCCGCTGCCCCGCTTCAATGGCGCGCGTGGCTACACTGCCCATGATCGGCCAGCGCCTCGATGATCGCGCAGTCGCTGGCGGCGACGCCCCCCGAACAGGTGGTCGCGATCCGCTCCAGCTCCTTCTCCAGCGAACGCAATTTCGCGATCTTGTCCCGCACCTCTTCAAGGTGCGAAACCGAGATCGCATGCGCCTCGTCGCAGGCGATGCCGGGCGTATCGGAGAGTCTGAGCAGCGTGCGGATATTGTCGACGGCGAAGCCGAGATCCCGCGCATGCTTGATGAAGGCGAGCCGTTCGGCATGGCGCCGGCCGTAGCGGCGCTGATTGCCCTCGGACCGCTCCGGCGGCGGCAGGAGTCCGACCTGCTCGTAATAGCGGATCGTCTCGACCTTGACCCCGGTGCGTTCCGCCAACGTGCCGATCGGCATCACGCGTTCGAGCCTGTCCGTCACGGCCATGGCGTCACCTCTAAAGCTGTAGTCTCTACAGCTTTAGATAAGTCGCGGCGTGCCCGTGGCAAGAGCATTTCGCGCGAAACGAACCGCACCGTCATTCCCGGGTGGAGCGAAGCGCAGGACCCGAGAATCGCGGACAGGACAAAGCTCCGCAGCCCCCGCGTCAGGACTACGCCACACCCATCGCCAGCAGGTCGTGGACGTGGACCAGCCCGACCGGCCGCTCCTGCTCATCGACCACGATCAGCGCGGTGATCCGCATGCGGTTGACCAGTTCCAGCGCCTCGACGGCGAGCGTATCGAGCCCGATGCGCCGCGGGTTGGCGGTCATGATATCGCGTGCGCGCAGCGAGCCGCCGCCCATCGCCGCCTTGCGGCGCAGATCGCCATCGGTAACGACGCCGGCGAGCTTGCCGTCCAGATCCATCACGACGGCGCAGCCGAAGCTCTTCGCCGAGATCATCGCGATGACGTCCGGCAGCAGCGTGTCGAGCCCGATCAGCGGCAGATCGGCGCCGCGATGCATGATGCTCTCGACGGTCTTGAGCTGGGCGCCGAGCTTGCCGCCGGGGTGATAGACGAAAAAGTCCTGCCGCGAGAAGCCGCGCGCTTCCAGCAGCGCCACCGCCAGCGCGTCGCCGAGCGCGATCTGCATCGTTGTCGAGGTGGTGGGAGCGAGCCCGTTCGGGCAGGCTTCCGTCGCCTTGGGCAGGACCAGCGCGACGTCCGCTTCCTTGCCGAGCGTGCTCTCGGGGTTCGACGTGAAGGCGATCAGGCCGACCCGGAACCGCCGGGTGTAACCGACGAGCGCGGCGAGCTCCGCCGTCTCGCCCGACCATGACAGCGCAATCACCACGTCCTCGGGCTGCACCATGCCGAGGTCGCCATGGCTCGCCTCGGCCGGATGGACGAAATGGGCGGGCGTGCCGGTGGAGGCCAGGGTCGCGGCGAGCTTGCGCCCGACATGGCCGGACTTGCCCATGCCCGAGACGATCACGCGCCCGGTCGCAGCCCGGATCATCGCGACGGCATCGGCAAAGGGCTGGCCGAGCCCGTTGGCGAGCGCGTCATGGAGCGTGTCGAGCCCCGCGCGCTCGGTGGCGACGGTGCGAAGGGCGGAGGCGCGGATATCGGCGATCATGGCCGGCGCTGTAGCACGGGGAGGCCCGCGATTGCCACCGCCGAGGCTAAGCAGACATTCCTTGGCAAGCCACCGAATGGTCTGCTTGGGCCTTTTGTCTTGTCGCAGATTCCTGTCGGAAAATCGTGAGACAGTTTTCCGGAAGCTGCCTGGCCAGGCCGCTTCGTTGACGGGTCCTTAACCCTGTTCGTTCTAACTCCGTTAACCATGCGCGCCCCTCCAGGGCGCGTGAGCTGTTGCCTGGAGCCTGGCGAACCCCGTGTCCGGTCGCACGACGATCCTGCTTCTGTCCGGCACCGCCCTGGCCGGACTCGCGTTCGGCTGGACGACGGCCGTGGCGCAGCGGGCAACCGCGCTCAGGACGGGCACGCCGGCCTATATCGCGCAGCAGCCGGCCCAGCCGGAGACGCCGCCCGCACCGACCTCCGCCGACCCCGATGCCCTGCGCGATCCGGCCGCCCCGGCCCGGAACCAGGGCTCG
Organism: Allobosea sp. RAF48; assembly: GCF_052114025.1. Taxonomy (NCBI): domain Bacteria; kingdom Pseudomonadati; phylum Pseudomonadota; class Alphaproteobacteria; order Hyphomicrobiales; family Alloboseaceae; genus Allobosea; species Allobosea sp. RAF48. The sequence goes on along the minus strand of NZ_JBFRDZ010000012.1, from coordinate 167,940 downwards.
GCCGTCTCGGCGCGCCAGCCTTCCCGCGCCAGCCAGCCTGTCCAGGCGCCGGCCCTGCGCGGCGTTACGCAGCGCCAATTCCGCCCTCCCCCGCCCGTGGTGGCGACGCTGCCGCAGCCGGCCCCGCCTCTCCCGCCTCCGCCACCCCGGCGCCGCACCGCCGCGGAGGAGGACCCCTATGCCGCGCTGGGGGTGCGTATCGGCTCGGTGACGCTACGGCCGGGCTTCACCAACTCGATCGGCTACGACACCAACCCGCAGCGCATTGCCCCGCCCGGCGTGAAGGGCTCGCCCTTCGCCCGTTACGAGGGCGATCTCGACATCCAGTCCGACTGGAACGTGCATCAGCTCAGCGGCCGGCTGCGCGGCGGCTATTTCCAGTATTTCAGGGATAGCCAGGCCTCGCGCCCCGATGCCGAAGGCAATCTCGACCTGCGCCTGGATGCCACGCGCGACACCCGCATCCTGCTGGAATCGCGTCTGCGGCTCGATACGCAGCGCCCCGGCTCGCCCGATCTCACCTCCGCCGTCGAGGGCCGGCCGCTGGTCTGGCAATATGGCGGCTCGGCCGGCGTCAGCCATGACTTCAACCGGCTGCAGCTGACCCTGCGCGGCTCGGTCGATCGCAGCGACTATGAGAACGCGCAGCTCACCAACGGCGCCATCCTCTCGCAGCAGGACCGCAACCAGACGCAATACGGCCTGCGCCTGCGTGCCGCTTATGAGGTCACGCCGGGCTTCAGGCCGTTCATCCAGGGCGACATCGACCAGCGCGAATTCGACGACAAGATCGATTCGAGCGGCTATATGCGCTCGTCGAACGGCCTGAGCGGCCGCATCGGCTCGACCTTCGAGATCAGCCGCCAGCTCACCGGCGAGATCTCAGGCGGCTATCAGAACCGCAGCTACGAGGACCCCCGCCTGAAGAACCTGCGCGGCTTCGTCGGCGATGCGGCGGTGCTGTGGTCGCCGACGCCGCTCACGACGGTGACGCTGCGCGGCTCGGCCACGCTCGGCGATACCACCGTCGCCGGCTCCTCGGGCACGACGGTGCGCACGGTGGCGCTCGAAATCGCACATGCACTGCGCCGCAACCTCACGGTCACCGGCTTCACCGGCTTCACCCGCACCGACTATGAGGGACAGAACCTGCGCGAGGACCAGATGAATGTCGGCGCGCGGATCGAATACAGGCTGACACGCACCTTCGCGATCCGCGCCAGCTTCACCCATGAGCGTCTGAACTCGACGTCGCCGGGCAACGATTACACCGCGAACGTCTCGATGGTCGGGCTCAGGGTGCAGTTCTGAACCGCGCCGTCATGCTCGGGCCGGGCCCGAGCATCTCATGACCGGCCGTTCCTGCGGGAAATTCCCGGGTCTGCGCTTCGCTTCGCCCGGGAATGACGTTCCGCCTCACTCCATGCCTTCAAGCTCGATGATCATGCCCTCGATCATCCTGAGGCCGATCTGCCAGAAGCCGGGGTCCTTGGCATCAAGGCCGAAGGGCGCGAGCAGTTCGCCATAGGGCTTGCTGCCGCCGGCCGAGAGCAGCGCGAAGTAGCGCTCCTGGAAGCCTTCCGCGGCGTTCTGGTAGACGCCGTAGAGCGAATTCACCAGGCAGTCCCCGAAGGCGTAGGCGTAGACGTAGAAGGGCGAATGAATGAAGTGCGGGATGTAGCACCAATACGGCTCGTATCCCGCCGTCAGCCGGATCGCCGGGCCGAGGCTCTCCGCCTGCACGCTCATCCAGATCTCGCACAGCGCTTCCGGCGTCAGCTCGCCCTCGCGGCGGGCCTGATGGACCTTGCGCTCGAAGGAGTAGAAGGCGATCTGGCGCACGACCGTGTTGATCATGTCCTCGACCTTTGCGGCCAGCATCGCCTTGCGCTGCTTGCGATCGGTGGTCGAATCGAGCAGCCGGCGGAACGTCAGCATCTCGCCGAAGACGCTCGCCGTCTCGGCCAGCGTCAGCGGCGTCGGCGCCATCAGCGCCCCGTTCGGCGCCGCCAGCACCTGATGCACGCCGTGGCCCAGCTCATGCGCCAGCGTCATCACGTCGCGCGGCTTGCCCTGGTAGTTGAGCAGCACATAGGGGTGCGCCGACGGCACGGTGGGATGCGCGAAGGCGCCGGGCGCCTTGCCGGGCCGCGGCGGGGCGTCGATCCAGCGCTCATCGAAGAAGCGCTGCGCGATCGCCGCCATCCTCGGCGAGAAAGCGCCATAGGCCGAGAGCACCGTGTCGCGCGCCTCACTCCAGGGAATGCTGCGCTGCTCGACCTGCGGCAGAGGCGCATTGCGGTCCCAGAAATCCAGCGCGTCACGGCCAAACCATTTGGCCTTGAGGCGATAGTAGCGATGCGACAGGCGCGGATAGGCCTCCCGCACCGCCGCGACCAGCGCATCGACCACCTCGCGCTCGACCCTGTTGGCGAGATGGCGGGAATCCGCGACATCCTCGAACTTGCGCCAGCGGTCGGAGATTTCCTTGTCCTTGGCGAGGGTGTTGGTGATCAGCGCGAAGGTACGCAGCTCCTTGCGGAACACTGTGCTCAGCGCCTCGGCCGCCTTGCGGCGCACCTCACCATCGCTGTCCTGCAGCTTGTTCAGCGTCAGTTCGAGAGTCAGCTCCTCGCCGTCGACGGTGAAGCGCAGCGAGGCGATCGTCTCGTCGAAGAGCCGGTTCCAGGCGGCCGCGCCCGTCATCGACTTCTCGTGGAACAGCGCCTCGATCTGGTCGTCGAGCTGGTGCGGCTTGTCCCTGGCGAGATCGTCGATCCAGGGCTTCCAATGCGCAAGAGGAGCTTCGCCCGCGACCTTGGCCATAAGCTCGGGCGCGATGCGGTTGAGCTCGAGCTCGAAGAACAGCAGCTCGGTGATCGCCGCGTTCACCTTGTCCTGCGTATCGCCATAGAACTTGGCGCGCTGCGGGTCGGTGGTGTCGCCGGAATAGACGAGGCCGGCATAGGCGCCGATCCGCCCGAGCAGATCGCTCAGTCCCTCATAACGCTTGACCGCCTCGGCGAGCGTCTCGCTGCCGTCCGGCTGGGCGGCGAGGTCGGCCAGCTTGCCGCGATAGCTTTCGGCAAGGGCCTGCGCTTCGGCGAGCGCCCGTTCGAGATCGCTCTTGAGCTCGGGCGAACCGACACCCGGATAGAGGTGGCTGAGATCCCATTCCGGGAGTTCGCCGAGCGTGCTCGCCGGCTTGGCCGCCCCCGCCTTGGCGCCGGAGCGCCGGATCGTCTGCCAGATCGTCTGTTGGAAGCTCATTCGCTCGACACCTCGCCGCACTGACTTGCGCTCCCTCCATAGGCCGGGCTCCGCCCGCGGATCAACGCCGGTGCGCGCCGGGGTTTAAATCCCGCTTAACCCTTCTGGCCGACGATGACCCAGAACGGAACAAGTGATTCCGTCGGCACAAAGCATTTCTTTCATATTGCAGCGTCTTTCGAGGTGTCATGACCGCCACCGTCCTCGTCGTCGACGACGATCCCGTCCAACGCCGCCTGCTCGACGCGATGCTGAAGCGCTTCGGCTACGAGGTGATCGTGGCCGAGGACGGCAAGGCAGCGGTCGCCCTCTTCGGCGGGCCGGACGGCGAACGGGTCGATGCCATCGTGCTGGACTTGCAGATGCCGGGCCTCGACGGCCTGGGCGTGCTGGCCAATCTGCGCGAGCGCGGCATCGAGACCCCCGTCATCGTCCAGACCGCAAATGGATCGATCGAGACCGTCGTCTCGGCGATGCGTGCCGGCGCGACCGATTTCGTGGTGAAGCCGGTAGGTGCCGAGCGCCTGCAGGTCTCGCTCAAGAACGCGCTCAAGCTCGGCGCTCTCGAGCATGAGCTGCGCCACATCAAGCACCGCGCCTTGAACACGCTGGGCTTCCGCGATCTTGCGACCAAGAGCCCCGACATGGGGCGCGTCGTCCGCCTCGCCGAGCGCGCGGCGAAGTCCAATATCCCGGTCCTGATCGAAGGCGAATCCGGCGTCGGCAAGGAGGTCCTGGCCCGCGCCATCCAGGGCTCCAGCGACCGCCGGGGCAAGCCCTTCGTCACGGTCAATTGCGGCGCGATCCCGCATAATCTCGTCGAGTCGATCCTGTTCGGCCATGAGAAGGGCGCCTTCACCGGCGCGACCGAGCGCCATCTCGGCAAGTTCGTCGAAGCCAATGGCGGCACGCTGTTCCTCGACGAGGTCGGCGAATTGCCGCTCGACGCGCAGGTCAAGCTGCTGCGCGCCATCCAGGAGGGCGAGGTCGATCCGGTCGGCGGCAAGAAATCGGTGCGCGTCGACATCCGGCTGGTTTCGGCGACCAACAAGAGCCTGCTGGATCAGGTGAAGCGCGGCGAGTTCCGCGAGGATCTCTATTACCGCCTCAACGTCTTCCCGATCACGCTGCCGCCGCTGCGCCAGCGCCGCGAGGACATTGCCGATCTGGCGCGTGGCTTCCTGGCCCGCTTCGCCGCCGAAGAGGGGCGCAAGCTCAGCGGCATCACCCGGGAGGCCCTCGCGCTGATCAGCAGCTACGACTGGCCGGGCAATGTCCGCCAGCTCGAGAACGCGGTGTTCCGGGCCGTTGTCCTCGCCGATGGCGACGAACTCGACGTCAGCGAATTCCCGCAGATCGCCGCGCAGATGGAAGGCTACGACGTCAGCATTCCGCCGGCGCCGGCCCCGTTCGCCCGCAGCGAGGCGCTGGGCGAGCCGCCGCCGCGCATCATCCAGATGCCGGTGCGCGACCCCAACGCCCTCGATCTCATCTCAGGCTCCGACATGCGCAAGCTCGACGATCTCGAGCGCGAGATCATCACCTTCGCGCTGGCGCATTACCGCGGGCACATGTCCGAGGTCTCGCGCAAGCTCGGCATCGGCCGCTCGACGCTCTATCGCAAGCTCAAGGAATACGGGCTGATCGACAACGAGACCGGCCCCGATGAAACCGACGCGGCCTGAGCCGCGCAAGAGCACGCGCCGATCGGATTGCGGAGCAATCTGGTCGGGTTACGCGTTCTCTTGAGTAAGTCGGAGGTGGATTCACCGATGAGGTCGGCTCGACCTGATCGGTTCCGGCTCCAGCCGAATGCAGCGGCGTGTTGCGCCGCCGCATCTTGTCTCAACCAACCGAGTCACGCAGGAATGGCGCGACTTCGGCAGCTATCGGGAAAGCGACCATGCGTCCTCGCCATTGGGCGAAACTGACCTCGGCATCCGCCTTGGCCATCATGATGGGATGCCTCCCGCTCCGTGCCGAAACGCCGATCCAGATCGACGCCACGCTCGGCGTTCCGCTGCCCGAGCAGCCGGAGCTGAAGCTGCTCGATTCGGAGCAACCCGCCTCCCCGCCTGCCCCGCTCGCTCATTCCGGCGCGGCTTCCGAGCCGGATATCGTCACCGGCACGGTTTCGGCCGGCAGCCGCCTGCGCGACCCGGCCAAGCTCGACGCCACCGCCCCGGCGGAGGCCGAGGAGGAGCCGGTCACGCTTGACATCCCGGCGATCGAGATGCCCGCAACCGACCCCGCGCTGGTGCCGGCCTCCAAGGCCGTCGAGCCGGCGCCGCCAGCGCCGCAGACCGGACCGCTGCAGAGCGTCGAGCCGCTGGTGCCGCCGCCCGAGATGCCCAAGGTCGTCGTCACCGTGCCGCCCGGCCTGGAGTTCGCGGCGGCCGTGGCCGAGCACCTTCAGGATGCGGTTGCGCTGCATCGGCTGTCCGAGCGCGAGCGCAACGAGATCATCGCAGCCTACCAGGCGAACGAGAACAAGCCGTTCTGGATCGACGGAAAGGGCTGGAACGAGGCGGGCAAGCGCATCGTAGCGCAGCTCGGCCGTGCGGCCGAGGATGGCCTGCGCCCCAGCGACTATCCGCTCCCCGCCTTCGAGGCGAGCGACAAGGCCAAGCTCGCCGAGGCCGATATCCGCCTGTCGGCGCTGGCCGTGCTCTATGCCCGCGATGCGCGCGGCGGCCGCATCGACCCGCGCCGCCTCTCGAAGCTGATCACGCCGACCCTCTACCTGCCCTCGGCCACCGAGGTGCTCTCCGAGCTCGCCGGCGCGACCGATGCCGGCGCCGTGCTCGCCGCCTACAACCCGCCGCATGAGGGCTACCAGCGTCTCAAGGCCAAGCTCGTGGAGATGCGGGAGCATCTCGACGACACGCCGCTGGTGCGCATCCCCGCCGGCCCGCCGCTCAAGCTCGGCATGCGCGACGAGCGCGTCCCGCTGGTGCGCGCGCGTCTGGGCCTCGGCCCGAGCGAGGATCAAGTCTTCGACCGCTCGACCTCGCTGGCACTGGCCGACTTCCAGAAGAAGGCCGGGCTGCCGGCCAACGGCATCCTGAGCGAGCGCACGCTGGCGGCGCTGGGCAAGCCGGCCACGGCACGCGGCGAGGAGGACATCGTCGCCCAGATGGAGCGCTGGCGCTGGCTGCCGCCCGATCTCGGCACCGACCACATCATGGTCAACGTGCCGGAGATGCGCGTGCGCGTCATCCGCTCCGGCAAGGTGGTGCATGAGGCCCGCACCATCATCGGCAAGCCGGAATCGGCGACGCCCATCTTCTCGCACAAGATGGACCACGTCATCGTCAACCCGTCCTGGTACGTGCCGCCCTCGATCCTGAAGAAGGAGTTCCTGCCGGGGCTGGCAGCCGATCCCGACTATGCCGCCAAGCGCGGCTACGTCGTCACCCGCACCAAGGGCGGCGGCATCTCGGTGCGCCAGCCGCCGGGCGAGCGCAATGCGCTCGGCTGGATCAAGTTCATGTTCCCGAACGAGCATGCAGTCTATCTGCACGACACGCCGAACCGCCGGCTCTTCGCCGGCGAGCGGCGGGCGCTCAGCCATGGCTGCGTGCGCGTCGAGAACCCGTTTGCACTGGCGGATCAGGTCCTCGGGCCGGAATGGACGCATGAGCGGCTGAAGCGCCTGATCGGCTCGGGAGAACGGCGAATCAACCTGCCGCAGCCGCTGGCGATCCACCTCGTCTACAATACGATCGTGGTCGGCGCCGATGGTCACATCACCCGCTTCGACGACGTCTACGGCTTCCACCGCATGGTCCGGCAGGCGCTCGAACAACGTGGCTAAATTGCGCCCGCCGCAAGGCGGGCACCTTTTTGCCACGATCCGTCTTTAGCCACCTCGTCCCAGTACTTTCTGGCGCAGTGATTGCCGGCTCGCTAACGAGCCGTTAACGCTTCTCCGCAACTGTTCGTTCACGTTCATCGTACCGCTTCGGCGGGGGCACCGAGACGGGTCAGACAGATTGGGCAGGATCAACGCCAAGCTTGCAGGATGGTTGCCGTCCGGCCTGGGGTCAGCCATGCGGCGCGTCCTGACTCTCGGCATGGCCTGCACAGCCTCTATCCTGGCCGTTCGCAGCACGCAGGACGCCGTCGCCAACGGCGATACCCGCACGATCACCATCCGGCACATGCACACCAAGGAGGAGACGACCGTCACCTTCAAGCGTGACGGCCGTTATGATTCCTCGGCGCTGGAGAAGCTGAACTGGGCGCTGCGCGACTGGCGCAGCGACGAGCCGATTCGCATGGATCCGCGCCTGTTCGACGTCGTCTGGGAGACGCAGCGCCAGCTCGGCTCCGACCAGCCCTTCCACGTCGTCTCCGCCTATCGCTCGCCCAACACCAACGCCATGCTGCGCCGACGGTCACGCGCGGTCGCCAAGCACAGCCAGCATATGCTCGGCAAGGCGATGGACTTCTACCTGCCAGACGTCCCAACGGCCCGCATCCGCGAGATCGGCATGCGGCTCCAGCGCGGCGGCGTCGGCTTCTATCCCAACGCCCACACGCCCTTCGTCCATCTAGATGTCGGCTCGGTCCGCTCCTGGCCGCGCATGACGCGCGACCAGCTCGTGCGGCTGTTCCCGGACGAGAAGACCGTCCATATCCCGGCCGACGGCCAGCCCCTTGCCGGCTACGATCTCGCCAGGGCCGAAATCCTGTCAGGGGGTGGGTCCGTCGGCGGCTATGCGGTCGCCGATGCCGACGAGGGCGCGGTCGCGGCCTCCGGCGGCAAGAGCCTGTGGGCCTCGCTCTTCGGCGGCGATGACGAGGAGGCCGATGCCCGGCCGGCCCGTGGCCGCCGCGCTGCGCCGCGCCAGCAGCCGGCCGCCATCGCCTATGCCAGCCCCGGCTATGCCGACAGCAACTCCGGCGATGGCGGCCGTTTCGCCGTCGCCATGGCGCCGGAGCCGACGACGCGGGCGCTCACGCGCGAACGCTCCGAGCGACTCGCTCCGCAGACAGCCGCAGCGCCGCCTCCTGCGCCGGCCACCCCAGCCACGGCTCCGGAGCCAACCGCCCTGCCCACGCCGCCGCAGCAGCGCGCGCCTGAGAGCAGGCCGCAGCTCATGGATGCGCCGCTGCCTCTGGCCCGGCCACGCGGCCTCTCCACGCCGGGAGACGATCCGGTCCAGGTCGCGGCCCTGCCCGCGACCGGCGGCGCACTCGCCTTCGCGCCGCAATCGGGCGCCGCCGCCGACCCGCGTCTCATCCTCGCATCGCTGCCGCCACGGCGGCCTGACGAGATGGTCGCGGCAACCACCCTTGCCCTTGCCGCCAGCCCGGCCGGCAGCCCGACCAACGCACCGTTGCCGCCGATCCGCCCGACGGCGCTCGCCGACGCCGCCCTGCGCGGCAGCGCCACGGATCAGGCGCCCGCCGCGGCAGCGGAAGGCCGCCTCGTCACGGCCGCGCTGCCTCCTGTCCGGCCGCGCGAAGGAGGCGTCACCTTCGTTCCGGCCAGCCAGCGCTCGGTCCCCGTCGCAGCCGAGCCTGAAGAACCTGAGGACATGGATCGCTCCGGCCTGAAATCGCTGTTCGCGACGGTCGCGCGCACCAGCGTATCGCCGGGCAGGCCGGACAATGTCGCGACTGCGCGCGCCAGAACCGCAGGCCCCTCGGCCGCCCCGATCGCAGGCCCGAGCCCGGCCGCCGCGCTCGGCTTCAGCCATGCCGATTCCGGCGCGCCCAAGCCGGGTGCCTTCAGCGGCCCGGCTGTGCGCCCGCTGCCGACGAGCTTCGTGCAGAACTGAGTGGTCGGGCGCCCGTCATGCTCGGGCTTGCTCCGAGCATCTCGCGACGCGGAACCCCGGTCGGCTTGTGTTCTCGGGCCTCCTGCGCTCGCCTGAGAACCACGCCTTAGGTGGCTCGGCTATTCCCGGTCGATCGGCCAGGCCTTGAAGACGTCGAGCGCCTCGCAGGCCCGCGCCTGCTCGGCCAGCGCCGGCCAGCGCTCCTCCGACGCGAATTCCGGGATCACGAAACGGCAGAAGCCCCAGGCGATCGCCGCGGCGATATCGCTCGGCAGCAGCTCCGGCCCTGCGGTCAGCTCGCCCTCCTTCGCCGCCGTGTCGAGCAGGTCGAGCGCGACGTGCAGCTGGCTGACGATGCGCTCCTGCCAGGGCGCATAGCGCTGCGCCTCCGGGCGCTTGCGCTCGTACTCGATCGACACTGCCTTGTCGGCCGCGACGATGCCGATGCCGGTGAGCGCGAGGTCGCGCCGGCGCGCCACGCCCTCGATCGGGCGCAGCGAGCGGCCCGCGACGTCCTCGAAATGCTGGATGATCAGCAGGGATTCGCTGATGGCGATGCCATCGTCTGTGACCAGCGTCGGCGCCTTGATCAGCGGGTTGATCGCCCGAAACTCGTCCATGTGGCGGAAGACCGAGACCGAGCGGTGCTCGAACGGCACCTCCAGCAAGCTGCCGGTGATCGCCGCACGGCGGACATAGGGGCTATCGAGCATTCCGACGAGCAGCATCGCTTCCTCCTGACAAGAGCGGTGCGACAGTGCAGAAGCCCGCGAAAGAAACCACGCGAATTCGCGTGATGCTGCGGATCACGCCGCTTGATGTTCGCGCTTCTTGGCCGGCGTGAGCTGGGCGCTCAGAGGTTCGTCCAGCCTGATGCCGCGCTGATGCGCCTCCATCTGGCAGGGATCCCAGTAAGGGGTGCCACCGAAACGCTCGACAAGCAGGTCGATCAGCACCCGGACCTTGCCGGGGACATAGGCACCCGGTGGGCGCACCACATAGAGCGCCCGCGTCGGCATGGGATAATCGAGCAGTATCGGTTCGACCGCGCCGGACCGGATGGCGTCGGAGGCGATGAAGGTCGGCAACACGGCGAGCCCCAGCCCCGCCACGGCCCAGGATAGCAGCGTGTCGCCATTGTCGGAGCGCATCCGCCCCGGCGGCCGCACCGTGATCCAGCGCTTGCCGGTGCGGAAGACCCAGTCCTGATCATTCGTGCCGCTATAGAGCAGGCAGTCATGGTCGTTGAGATCGGCAGGGATGGCGGGGCGGCCGCGCCGCGTGAGATAGGCCGGGCTGCCGATCACCGTGGCATGGACCGGCGCAACCCGGCGGGCGATCAGGCTTGAATCCTTCAGCGAGCCGATGCGGATCGCCGCATCGAAGCGCTCGCCGATCAGGTCGACATAGCGGTCGCTCGCCTGCACGTCGATCTCGAGCCGCGGGTACATCTGCGCGAGCTCGCCGAGCAGCGGCGCGACATGCTTGGTGCCGAAGGTGAGCGGCATCGAGAGCCGCAGCCGCCCGGCGACGCCGCCCGCCTGCTGCGCCACGGCCTCCCGCGCCTCTTCGAGCTCGGCCAGGATGCGCTCGCTACGCGCCTTGAACTCCAGCCCGGCCTCGGTCGCGCTCACGCCGCGGGTGGTGCGGCTGAGCAGGCGCGTGCCGAGTTCCTCCTCCAGCCGGCTCACCCGGCGGCTGACGATCGACTTCGCCAGGCCGAGGCTCTGCGCCGCCCGGCCGAAGCCACCGGCCTCGACCACGGCGATGAAGCTGCGGATGTCATCGAGCTCCGACATGGGTGTTCCTCAGGGTGCAACAGCTTGGTGCCGATTATGCGAATTCTGGTGCGATCCGTGAACCACTATCTTCTCGGCCATCGAAATCACTCCTGCCGAATAGGAAGCTTCATCATGGCTACCGCCCTCGTCCTCAACAGCAGCGCTTCGGGCGCCGACTCGGTCTCCAGGCAGCTGGTCCAGGCCACGGTCTCCCGGCTGCGCGCCCAGAACCCCGGCGTGCATGTCGTCGAGCGCGACCTCGACGCCAACCCCATTCCGCATCTCAACGCGGAGACCACGGCCGCCGTGCGCGCCGGCATCACCGAGACGGCCGCGCAGCGCGAGGCGCTCGCCCTTTCCAACGCGCTGGTCGAAGAGCTGAAGGCCGCCGACACCATCGTCATCGGCGCGCCGATGTATAATTTCGGCATTCCTTCGACGCTGAAGAGCTGGTTCGACTACGTGCTGCGCGCGGGCGTCACCTTCAGTTACAGCGAAGCCGGCCCCGAGGGTCTGCTCAAGGGCAAGCGCGCCATCGTCGTCGAGAGCCGTGGCGGCCTCTACAGCAGCGGCCCGGCCCAGTCGCTGGATTCGCAGGAGCCGCATCTGCGCACCATGCTCGGCTTCGCCGGCATCACCGAGGTCACCTTCATCCGCGCCGAGAAGCTGGGCTATGGCACCGAGGCTCGCGAAGAGGCGATCCGCAACGCCAACGCCGAACTCGCCCTCGTCGCCTGAGGACGGCACAAGCAAAAGAGCCCCGCATCGGACAGCCGATGCGGGGCTTTCTGTCGTCTGCATCCAGGATCAGTCGCTGCGACGCGCGGCGCGCGCCACCGCGGCGGCGACCCGCTCATGCCCTTCCGCCAGGATCGCCGTAGCCAGCCGGACATGCTCGGTTGGCCGTAGCGAGCACTTGCTGCCGGGCAGAACCGCGATGCCGTGGGCGGCGAGTGTCACCAGGGCATATTGCTCGGACTCGACCGGAATCCAGATGCAGAGCCCATCCGTCTCCGGCATCGCGACGCCGTGCTCCGCCAAATGCCCCAGGAAGGTCCGCCGGCGCTCCGCATAGATCCGGCGCGCGTCGGCGACGCTCCGCATCGTCGCCGCATCCTCGAGCAGCCAGGCCGTGGCGGCCTGCAGCAGCCGGCTCGTCCAGCCGGAGGAGAAGCTGCGGTAGGATTGAATCTGCCGGATGACCTTGTCCGGTGCCGAGAGCACGGCGATCCGCAGATCCGGGCCGAGCGATTTGGAGAAGGAGCGGATGTGGACGACCCGCTCGGGCATGGTCGCGCCCAGGCTGATCGGCGGGTGGATGGAGACATCGCCGACGCCGTCATCCTCGATCACCAGTGTCTCGCTGCCGGCCAGCAGCGTTGCCAGCTCCTGCAGGCGTCGCGCGCTGACGGGCCGGCCTGTGACGGAATGGGTGCGCGGCTGGAACATGAAGGCGGCGGGGCGCCGTGACAATGCGGCTGCGAGCTGGTCTGGCAGAGGCCCCTCCGCATCGCAGCCGATCGGCAGAAGCTCGGCGCCGAGATTCTCGATGATGTCGAGGAGGCGCATCGCCGTAGGGTCCTCGATCGCGACGCAGGAGCCCGGCAGCACCGTCGCATTCAGCACAGAATAGACCGCGTTGTAGCCGCCATTGGTGGCAAGGAAGGCATCCGGCGCATAGGGCCATTGCGGCAGCACCGCCTCTCGCAGCGCCGGCAGGATCGAAGCACGCTCATAGCTGTTGAGGTCCTCGACGCAGGCCGCATGGGCCAGTGCTCCGTGCAGCGACGGCAGCAGGCTGGCGTCGGGGACGGCAAGCGACAGATCGAGCACGCCCGGGCCGAAATGGGCGACGCTGCCCATGCGGGCCGGGCGGGGCGTGGCGCTGTCGCCGCTGACCCAGGCGCCGCCGCGCCCGCGCCCCGAGACGATCTTCTGCCGCTTCAGCTCGCTCCAGGCTTCCGAGATCGTGCCGGGGCTGACGCCGAGCGTGAAGGCAAGGTCGCGCACGGTCGGCATCCGCGTGCCCACGGCCAGCGCACCCGAGCGGATCAGCGCGCTGACCTCCAGCGCAATTCCGCGTGCGGTGCGTTGCGTCAGGCGGCTCGCCAGCCAGGTCGCGTCGGGTTCGGTGCTCATCGATTCGGAAATTAATGTTCAGGAACGTAATATCGATTGATCAGCCAAAGTGAACATTTAATCTGCCTGATATTCAAGGCTTGGAACGAGGTATGCGTTGAAACCTGTCATCCGGCTGGCCCTGCGGGACTGGGACTTCATCACGCCGCTGCTGCTCGGCGACGTCGCCTCCGACCAATTCGAGCTCAAGATCGAGCGGCTCGCGGCCCTGCCGGACGATTTCGCCAACGACCCGCGCTTCGACGCCTCGGAGATTTCGTTCAGCCGCTACACCACCGGGAAAGCGCGGGGCGAGACCGGCGTCTTCGGCATTCCGAACTTCATCATGCGCGGCTTCCGGCATCGCTGCGTCGTCACGGCGGCGGACAGCCCGCTGACGCGCTTCGAGGATCTGCGCGGCAAGCGCATCGGCATCGCCGGCTGGCAGGATTCCGGGAACACCTGGACGCGCGCAGCCCTGGCCGAGGCCGGGATCGGTATCGAGGATGCGTTCTGGGCGGTCAGCCGCCTCGCGGCGGACCATCCGGTCACCGACCGCGTCGGCCGCTATGCGCGGCCGGGCCGGATCGAGGCGCTGGCCGGCCAGCCGCCGCTGCTCGATCTGCTCGCCGCCGGCGAGATCGACGCCGTGCTGATGCCGTTCATGCCCAAGGGCTTCTTCTCGCAGGGCTCGGCATTCCGCGCCCTGCTGCCGGATGTCCGCGCGGCGGAGGTCGGCTATTTCCGCAAGGTCGGCTTCGTGCCCGGCATGCACATCATCGGGCTCAAGCCGGAGCTTGTGGCGCGCGATCCCTGGCTGCCGCAGGCGCTCAGCGACCTGCTCGACGAGAGCCAGCGCGTCTGGCTGGAGAAGCGCCGCCGCTATGCCGACACCAGCCCCTGGCTGATCGACGAGCTCGTGCGCAGCGGGCATGATCTCCCGACCGAATGGAATGCGAGCGGCCTCGGCCCGAACCGGGCAATGGTCGCGGCCTTCCTGGAACAGCTGCGGATCCAGGAACTCGCCGAGACCGATCTGACGCCGGAGACGCTGTTTCCGGCCGTCGGCGCTGGGGCCGAGCAGGCCGCCTGAGCGCGCGAACCAGTTTGAGAAATAACGAACAGGGGAATGTCGCCATGAAGATGATCGTGAAGCTGGCCGGTGCCGTCGCGTTTTCCGTTGCGCTCATGCAGGGCGCGGCGCTGGCGCAGGACCAGTCGATCCAGATCCCGAAGCAGAAGGTCGACGAGGCTCTGCGCGCCAAGCTGCCGGAGACGATCCGCGCCGCCGGCAAGATGATCTCGGTCAATAACGGCTCCTTCCCCCCCTACGAAATCGTCACCGACACCAACAAGATGATCGGCGCCAGCGCCGATCTGTCCGAGGCGCTCGGCGAGCTGCTCGGCGTCAAGATCGAGCATGCCACGGTCAACGGCCTCGCCTCGTCGCTCAGCGGCATCGCCGCCGGCCGCTTCCAGTTCGCGATGGGCCCGATCGGCGACTTCAAGTCGCGCCAGGAGGCAAACGACTTCGTCGACTATGTCCGCGAATACGTGGTCTTCGCCGTGCAGAAGGGCAATCCGAAGGCCATCAACAGCCTGGAGGACAGCTGCGGCAAGAAGATCGCCGTGATGTCCGCCGGCTCGGCCGAGAAGGTCATCAAGGCGCAGGCCGAGAAATGCGCCGCCGATGGCAAGCCTGTGCTGGAGGTGATGTCCTTCACCGATCAGCCGACCTCGATCCTGTCGGTGCGCTCGCGCCGCGCCGATGCGTTCTTCTCGTCGCAGGCGCCGCTCAGCTATTTTGTTCAGCAGGCGAAGGGCGATCTCGAGCTGGCCGCCATCGGCAAGGCGAACGGCTTCCAGGATCTGTTCCAGGGCGCCGTCGTGCCGAAGGGCTCGCCGCTCGGCGAGGTGCTGGTCGGCGGCATCAAGGCGCTGAAGGCCAACGGCACCTATGCCGCGATCTTCAAGAAATGGGGGCTCGAGAACAACATGATCGACGAGCCCGGCATCAACCGGTCGACGAACTGAGCCTGAGCACAGGATGAGCAACGCAACACAGGCGGCGGGCGAGCGCGAACTGGCGCTGCGCGACGTCGCCACGGCGCATCGCCCGGCCGAATGGGGACGCTGGCTGCTTTGGGCCTTCGTGCTCCTCATCGCAGCCAACTTCGCCTGGATCGTCGCCTGGAACCCGAATTTCGGGTGGCCGGTGGTGGCGCAATGGTTCACCGCGGAGTCGATCCTGCGCGGCCTCACGGTGACACTCGGCCTGACCGTCGTCGCCATGGTGATCGGCGTCGCCATCGGGCTTCTGCTCGCCATCGGCCGGCTTTCCGACGACCGTTTGTTCAGCGGCCTCGCCGGCCTCTACATCTGGTTCTTCCGCGGCACGCCGCTCCTAGTGCAGCTCATCTTCTGGTACAATCTCTCGACGCTGTTCCCCGAGATCTCGATCGCCATCCCCTTCGGGCCGACGCTCGTCAGCTGGCACACCAATGACCTGATCACGCCGATGACGGCGGCGATCGCCGGGCTTTCGCTGAACGAGGCCGCCTATATGGCCGAGATCATCCGCGGCGGCCTGATCTCCGTCGACAAGGGGCAGGTCGAGGCGACCGACGCCTTCGGCATGACGCGGGCACGGGCATTGCGCCGGGTCATCATCCCGCAGGCGATGCGCTCGATCGTGCCGCCCACCGGCAACCAGCTCATCAGCATGATCAAGGCGACCTCGCTGGTCAGCGTCATCGCCATGGCCGATCTGCTCTATTCGGTGCAGGCGGTCTACAACCGCACCTTCGAGGTCATCCCCATGCTGATGGTGGCCGTGATCTGGTATCTCGCGATCACCTCGGTCCTGAATATCGGCCAAGGCTTCATCGAGCGCTACTATGCGCGCGGCGAGCGGGGCGCGACGCAGGCCAAGCCCGTCATCGCGGAGGCGACCCCATGAGCCGCGATGCGATCAAGGCCGGCGCCGCGCCGCTGGTCAGCGCCCGCAATGTCCACAAATCCTTCGGCGCCAACGAGGTGCTGAAGGGCATCGACCTCGATGTCGCGCCGGGAGAAGTCGTGGTGATCCTCGGGCCGTCAGGCTCGGGCAAATCGACCTTCCTGCGCTGCATCAACCATCTCGAGGCGATCGACCGCGGCTCGATCATGGTGGCCGGCGAGCAGATCGGCTACCGGCTCGCCGGGGAGCGGCTGGTCCGGCTGTCGAACCGGGCGATCGCGGCGCAGCGCCGCCAGATCGGCATGGTCTTCCAGCAGTTCAACCTCTACCCGCATATGACGGCGCTGGAGAACATCATCGAAGCGCCCGTCGGCGTGCACGGCCACAGCCGCAAGGAGGCGACCGACTACGCGATGGAGCTGCTCGGCCGCATCGGCCTGACCGAAAAGGCGCATGCCTATCCGCGCCAGCTCTCGGGCGGCCAGCAGCAGCGCGTGGCCATCGCGCGGGCGCTCGCCATCCGGCCGAAGCTGATGCTGTTCGACGAGCCGACTTCGGCGCTCGACCCCGAACTCGTCGGCGAGGTGCTGGCAACGATGCGCGATCTCGCCGTGCAGGGGCTGACGATGATCGTCGTCACCCATGAGATCGGCTTCGCGCGCGAAGCCGCCGACCGTGTCGTCTTCATGGATGGCGGTGTCGTCGTCGAGCAGGGGCCGCCGGGCGAGGTACTCGCCTCTCCCAAGCATAGCCGCACGCGCTTGTTCCTGAGCCGCTTCATTCGCGAGGCGGTTTGACGCGTGACGCCGCGAGAGCGCGAGCAGGCTCGCGCTCTCCAGCGCTTCTCGAGGTCGCGCGCGGCTCTGGCGACCTGATCTGAAACCGTTTCGGATTGCGGCGCCGATCGCACGCGGGCCGGCGGTTTCGCCAAAGCCGGCAGAGCTCGCAGACAAGACGTCTTCAGACAATTTGGAGCGATCAAGTATTGGCAGTATAAACATATTGCAAGAACGGCGTGGTCGCCGGTCTGGCGGAAGGATCACCTCTGCATCTCGGAGGAGGGTGTCCGATGGCACGTAGGGCCGTGATAGCCTTGTTGATTCTGGCGGGATGGCCGCATTCGGCCATGGCGGCCGGCGACGCTGCCGCAGGCGAGAAAATCTTCCTGAGATGCCGGGCCTGCCACCAGATCGGCGAGACCGCGAGAAACGCTGTCGGGCCAAAGCTGAATGGCCTCTTCGGCCGCCCGTCGGGCTCGATCGAAGGCTACAGCTATTCGGCCGCCAACAAGAACTCCGGCATCGTGTGGGATGAACCGACGTTCCGGGATTACATCAAGGCGCCTCAGGCCAAGATCCCAGGCACCAAGATGACATTTCCGGGCCTCAAATCCGACCAGGAAATCGACGACGTCGTCGCGTTCCTCAAGCAATTCGATGCTGACGGGAAGAAAAAATAACTGCTTCGCCCCCCGGCCGCGGCTCCCGTCAAGCTGATCTGCAGCGCGGCGTCGATTGACAACTCCCGTGCGCAGGACGACAACATGACGATGACTTTGGTCCGGCGACTTGACTGCCCCGCGGCCCGGTCGAAAGTGGATGCGCCCGATTGCGGCGCATCGTCGTCCAGGCGAGCCAAGGGTTCGGCGATGACGAGCAGGAAGCAAAAGCTCAGGCCTCCCCATCCGCCCGGCGGAATTCGCGCCCGCCGACTGCCTTGTTCCACCCCCGATCTCGTCGGCCTCGTTCGTTCCAAGCAGGGGATCTGGTCGGCCCCGGGCTGCAGCGTCGTTTTGATGTCGAAGATAAGTTTGTTCGCCTAGCGCTGCAGCGCATTTGCCTGCGCCGCAGCGTTGCCTTGCTCCTGTTCATCGCCGCCCTCGGCAAGGATGGAAAGGGATGGGTATCGCGGTCGTCCTGGCTCTGGTCGTGATCGGCTCGGTGGTCTTCCACTTCCTGAGTCCGTGGTGGTGGACGCCGATCGCCTCCAACTGGCGCTATATCGACGACACCATGATCATCACGTTCTGGATCACCGGCGCCGTCTTCACGGCTGTCGTGCTGTTCATGGCCTATTGCGTCTTCCGGTTCCGCCACCGTGAAGGCAGCCGCGCCGCCTACCAGCCGGAAAACAAGCGGCTCGAATGGTGGCTCGCGATCGGCACGGGGATCGGCGTCGCAGCCATGCTCGCGCCGGGCCTCGTCGTCTGGCACCGGTTCGTCACGGTTCCGAAGGATGCGACCGTCGTCGAGGTCGTCGGCCAGCAATGGCAATGGGCCTACCGGCTGCCGGGTGCGGACGGCAAGCTCGGCACCGCCGACATCGCCCAAATCACGCCGGAGAACCCGCTCGGCATCGATCCGAAAGACCCGCACGGGCAGGACGACATCGTGATTCAGGGCGACCAGCTTCATCTGCAACTCGACAAGCCGGTCAAGCTGCTGCTGCGCTCGCTCGACGTGGTGCATGATTTCTACGTCCCGGAATTCCGGGCCAAGATGGACATGATCCCGGGCACCGTCACCTATTACTGGCTCACTCCGACCCGGGCCGGCACCTTCGAGGCGCTGTGCTCCGAGCTGTGCAGCACCGGCCACACCTTCATGCGCGGCGGCGTCGTCGTCGAGCCCGAGAGCCAGTACCGCGACTGGCTGCAGCAGCAGAAAACCTTCGCCCAGCTCCGGAGCCCAGCGAGGACGCAGGCGAAGAACTAGGGACGAGACAGGGGCGAGCTCCCGAACGGGGATTTCGTTCTGCGAGGAGTGGAGATGGCGCGATGGTCGACGTGATGCACGGCGTCCCCGAACCGCTACCGGCGGCCGAGATCGACGATGTCGAGCTCTATCATCCGAGGAGCTGGATCACGAAATACGTCTTCTCGCAGGATGCCAAGGTCATCGCCGTCCAGTATTCGACCGTGGCGCTGGCGATCGGGCTGGTCGCCCTGGTCCTGTCCTGGCTGATGCGGCTGCAACTCGGCTTCCCCGGCGCGCTCCCCTTCATCGACCCGGATCGCTACTACCAGCTCATCACCATGCACGGGATGATCATGGTGATCTATCTGCTGACCGCCCTCTTCCTCGGCGGCTTCGGCAACTATCTCATCCCGCTGATGCTCGGCGCGCGGGATATGGTGTTCCCCTATGTGAACATGCTGAGCTTCTGGATCTATTTCCTCGCCGTGCTCGTGCTCCTCGGCGGCTTCTTCCTGCCGGGCGGACCGACGGGAGCAGGATGGACCCTCTACCCGCCGCAAGCGATCCTCGCCAACACACCCGGCCAGCAATGGGGCATCATCGTGATGCTCTCCTCGCTGATCCTCTTCATCATCGGCTTCACCATGGGTGGGCTGAACTACGTCGTGACGGTGCTGCAAGGGCGCGCCCGGGGCATGACGCTGATGCGCATGCCATTGACGATCTGGGGCATCTTCACGGCGACCGTCATGGCGCTGCTCGCCTTTCCCGCGCTCTTCGTCGGCGCCGTGATGATGCTGCTCGACCGGCTGATCGGCACCAGCTTCTTCATGCCGGCCATCATCGCGATGGGCGAGCCGCTGGCCTACAAGGGCGGCAGCCCGATCCTGTTCCAGCACCTGTTCTGGTTCTTCGGACACCCGGAGGTCTACATCGTGGCGCTGCCGGCCTTCGGCATCGTCTCCGACCTGATCAGCACCCATGCGCGCAAGAACATCTTCGGCTACCGCATGATGGTATGGGCGCTGATAGCGATCGGCGCGCTCAGCTTCGTCGTCTGGGCGCACCACATGTATGTCAGCGGCATGTATCCCGCCTTCGGGTTCTTCTTCGCCACCACGACGCTGATCATCGCGATCCCCACCGCGATCAAGGTCTACAACTGGGTGCTGACCCTCTGGCAGGGCGACATCCACTTCACCGTCCCGATGCTGTTCGCGCTCGGCTTCATCGTCACCTTCGTGAATGGCGGGCTCACCGGGCTCTTCCTCGGCAATGTCGTCGTAGACGTGCCGCTCTCGGACACGATGTTCGTCGTCGCCCATTTCCACATGGTGATGGGCGTCGCGCCGATCCTCGTGATCTTCGGGGCGATCTACCATTGGTATCCGAAGGTTACCGGGCGCATGCTCGACGATCGGCTCGGAAAGCTCCATTTCTGGGTCACTTTCCTCGGTGCCTATCTGATCTTCTTCCCGATGCACTACATCGGATTGATGGGTGTACCGCGCCGTTATCACGAGATCGGCGGGATAGCCCTCGTTCCGCCGTCGGCGGCAACGCTGAACGAATTCATCACGGTCGTCGCACTGATCGTCGGCGCCACCCAACTCGTCTTCCTGTTCAATCTCGTCTGGAGCCTCAGGCATGGCCGGCCCGCGGGCGGCAATCCCTGGCGCGCGACCACGCTGGAATGGCAGACGCCGCAGACGCCGCCCGCCCATGGCAACTGGGGCAAGACCCTGCCCGTGGTCTATCGCTGGCCCTATGACTACAGCGTGCCCGGTGCCGCGGAGGACTTCCTGCCGCAGAACCAGCCGCCGGCGCCGCAGACAGGGTGAGGAGATGCCGCCATGGGCGTGGTCCTCGGGTTCATCGTCGTCGTGGCAGCCTTCGCCGGCTGGTGGCTCTCGCGTCAGCGCCTGACGGCAAAGCCCTGGCTCGACGTCGGTGTGATCGGCGAGGCCGCCGAGCCGACCTCGCCCACGACGGCGAAGCTCGGCCTCGGCAGCTTTCTCGTCGTCGCCAGCTCGCTCTTCGCGCTTCTCATCAGCGCCTATTCGATGCGCATGAGCATGGCCGATTGGCGCGCGCTGCCGATGCCGACGGTGCTCTGGTTCAGCACCGGTCTGCTGATCCTGGCGAGCATCGCCCTGCACATGGCGGTGGTCGCCGCGCGTTGCGACGAACGCGGCGCGCTCCGCTCCAGCCTTCTCGCGGCGGCGGTCTGCTCGCTCGCCTTCCTCTCCGCCCAGGCGCTGGCATGGCACGAGCTTGCCGCAGCCGGCTATTTCGCCGCCGCCAACCCCGCCAGTGCCTTCTTCTATCTGATCACGGCCATTCACGGAGCCCATGTGCTCGGCGGGCTCGTCGCGCTTTGCCGAACCTCCGCCAGAGCCTTCGCCATCCCGAAGGACCTCGCGCCGAAGATCCCACGCGAGCTCACCCTCAGCGTCGAGCTCTGCGCCATCTACTGGCATTTCCTGCTGCTGGTCTGGCTTGTCCTGTTCAGCCTGCTGATGCGCTGGACGGACGACCTCATCGAGATCTGCCGGGGATTGCTGACCTAGAGCTCCTGACGAGGAGGGGCCGATGAATGAGATTGCGCCGACTGCCGTGAACGCAGACATCGTCCGCCCCGCCGGCTGGCGCGGCATCGCGGCCGATTGGTCGTCCGATCAGCGGGCCTTCAAGAACGTCTCCTGGGGGAAGGCCATGATGTGGGTCTTCCTCCTCAGCGACACCTTCATCTTCGGCACCTTCCTCATCTCCTACATGACGGTCAGAGCGTCGACGGTGGTGCCCTGGCCCAATCCGAGCGAGGTCTTCGCGCTCGAGATCGGCGGCCACCATCTTCCGTTGATCCTGATCGCGATCATGACCTTCGTCCTGATCAGCAGCAGCGGCACGATGGCGATGGCGGTCAATTTCGGTTATCGCCGCGACCGCAGGAAGACGGCGATCCTGATGCTCGCGACCGCCGTGCTCGGCGCGGCCTTCGTCGGCATGCAGGCTTTCGAATGGTCGAAGCTGATCGCGGAAGGCGTCCGCCCCTGGGGGAACCCCTGGGGTGCGGAGCAGTTCGGTTCCAGCTTCTTCATGATCACCGGCTTCCACGGGACTCATGTCACGATCGGCGTGATCTTCCTGATCATCATCGCCCGCAAGGTCTGGCGCGGTGATTTCGACCAAGGCCGGCACGGCTTCTTCACGAGCCGGAAGGGTCGCTACGAGATCGTCGAGATCACCGGCCTCTACTGGCACTTCGTCGATCTCGTCTGGGTTTTCATCTTCGCGCTGTTCTATCTCTGGTGAGGTGGCGACATGGCACAACCGGCGGCTCATAACGACGCGCAACAGCACCCGATCAAGCTCTACCTCGTGGTCTGGGCCTGGCTGTTCATCCTCAGCACCTGCTCTTACCTGGTCGACTATTTCGGCCTCGTCGGCTACCTGCGCTGGTCGCTGATCCTGCTCTTCATGATGTTGAAGGCTGGCCTGATCGTCGCGGTCTTCATGCATATGGCCTGGGAGCGGCTGGCACTGACCTATGCGATCCTCACCCCGCCGCTGGCGCTCCTCGTCTTCGTCGGAATCATGCTGTTCGAGTCGCACTACACGCTCTTCAGCCGGCTGACCTTCTTCGCGACCGGCTCATGAGGCGCCAGTTTCGGAACGCGGGCCGAGCCGCGCGCGCCATCGGCGTGCCCGGCACAATCCGAACTTGCTATCTCTTCCCGTCGGAGAACGGCACGCCGAAGTCCCCCGATACGCGTGGCGTATCGCGCTTCCCGTACGGCCGGGGGAGTGCGGCGCCAGGTCTAGCGCTGAAACACTTCCGGATAAGCAAAGAGACCGGGCGCGCCGCCCGTGTGCCAGAAAACGACTGTTTCGTCGGGGCCGATGGCGCCTGTCCTTACAAGCGAAAGGAGTCCGGCCATCGCCTTTCCGGTATAGACCGGGTCGAGGAGAATTCCCTCCTCGCGGGCAACCAACTGGACGGCCTCGATCATCTCGGCGGTGGGCTGGCCATATCCCGGCCCAACCCGGGAATCATCGATCTCCAGAGCGGACACGGCGCTCCTCTGGCGATCCTCCAGACCGAAAATATCCTGAACCAGCCCGGAGACGATGGCCCCAGCCTGCTCGGCTGAGCGCGAGACGCTGATGCCGTGCACGCGCCAGGGCAACCCGGCCTGCTCCACGCCGGCAAGGATGCCGGCATGGGTGCCGCCGCTTCCCGTCGGCAGAACGATGCGGTCGATGCGGCAGCCTTCATCCTTCGCCTGGGCCGCCAACTCCAGAAGCGCATCGCGATAGGCGAGGCTTCCAAGCGCATTCGAGCCGCCGACCGGGATGAAGTAGGGCCTCCGTCCTTGCGCCGTTAGCCCTGCCATCGCCTCCGCAGCGATCGCAGAACCGTCTTCGCTCGCGGCGAGGAGACGAATCTCCGCGCCAAAGATTCCGTCGAGCAGCCAATTCCCGTTGGTTCGATAGGCTTCGCTGCGATTTGCGACCGAGTCGGTCAGCAGCAGCAGGCAGCCGAGACCATTCCGTGCGGCCGCCGCCGCGGTCTGACGGGCATGATTCGACTGGATCGCGCCCATGGTCACCAGCATGTCGGCGCCGTGCTTCAGAGCGTCGGCCACCAGATATTCGAGCTTGCGGACCTTGTTTCCGCCTCCGGCAAAGCCGGTGCAGTCGTCACGCTTGATCCAGATCGACGGCGCCCGGCCATTGCCGCCGAGCGCGCTCGCAAGGCGGGGCAATCGCTCGAAGGGCGTCGGCAGCATCGCAAGCCGGATAGTGTCGTGGCGGTTCATTCGAGCAAGCTCCGGCATCTGGACGGCGTCAGCGATACCATACCGCTGGAATGGAGATTGGCTGGGCCCGCTGCCGCATGCCGGATGTGCGTCTTCGACGCAGCGGCGCGGCCCTGGCGAAAGTTCAGGCGTCGGCGTGCTTCGCCAGGCCTCGCCTTGATCGTCCTTCTGGACCGCAAGCGCGCGATCGGGGGACCGAAATCGCCGAGATGATCACCCTTGCCGGATGATTTC
Source organism: Allobosea sp. RAF48 (assembly GCF_052114025.1). Taxonomy (NCBI): domain Bacteria; kingdom Pseudomonadati; phylum Pseudomonadota; class Alphaproteobacteria; order Hyphomicrobiales; family Alloboseaceae; genus Allobosea; species Allobosea sp. RAF48. The sequence continues at coordinate 144,270 of NZ_JBFRDZ010000012.1, read as the reverse complement.
CACGAAGCGGGCGGCCAGCCGCGAAAGTGGTCTGCTGCGCACCGTCATCAGGCAAATCGTGGTGGGGATCTCAGGCTGGAGCGAAAGCTGCGCCAGCCCATCGAAGCGTTGCGCCTGCGTCAGCAGGCTGTCGATCAGCGTGACATCGCCTGGTTCGGCCAACAGATGCGCCGCCGAGATGCTGTAGGGAACCGTTATGAACGGCGCATAGTCGAGCCCTTCCCGCTCATAGGCTTGAGCGATCAGCCAGCCGAGCGGCGACTTCTCGCGATCGAAGCAGATCATCCTCCGCGTCTTGAGTTCGTGCAGGCGGACGCTGCCTTGCCCGGCGAGGGGATCGTCCTCGCGCACCAGTGCGATGATCGAGCCGCCGACGAGCGGCGTCAGCGCGATATCGTCGGTGACGCGAGGGGAAAACATCAGGCCGATGTCGGCCGTTCCCTGCGAGAGCTCGGTCGGCGCATCGCCCATGATCAGCTCGACGCGCGCCTGCGGGTATTCGTCGGTCAGGCGGCGCAGGGCGCGGGCGATGATGCCATGACCGATGCTCGGCGTGGAGGCGATGCGCAGCGGCATTTCCCGGCCGGCGCGCAATCGCCCCGCAGCATCCCGCAAGGCACGCCATTCCTGATCGACCGTGTCGAGTGCCGTCATGAGGGCGCTGGCTGCGGGCCGCAGGCTCAGCCGGCCTTCGCGGCGCTCGAAGACCTCGACGCCGAGGCTCGCCTCGCTGCGCGCGATGATCTTGCTGATGGCGGATTGCGTCAGATTCAGCTGGCGCGCGGCCTCGACCGTGGTGCCGAAGCGGTGCACCGCACGGAGCACGGCGGCGTGGGCTGGCGTGAACGGTCTCATGGCGCCGGGCGCTCCTGAAGCTGCGCGAGGAGCAGCCGGGCGGCGCGATCGAGGAGAGATCCGCGCCGGTGATGGGCATAGGCCGTGACCAACGGGCTCTGCTCCAGCGGCAAGGCGGCGAGGCCTTCGACCAGATTGCTGCTGATGACGAAGCCGTCGACCAGCGCGATGCCGACGCCCTCGCGGGCGAGATGGCAGGCGGTGTCGGTATGGCGGACGGTGATCGCGACGCGATCGGCCAATCCTGCGCCGACCAGCGCGTCCTGGAAGCTGTCGGAGGCGCTCACGCCGTCGGGACCGTAGCTGATCAGGCGCTCGCCCTCGATATCGTCCCGCGACAGCGCCGCACGCCCGGCATGCGGATGCGTCCGCGACAGCACGCAGACGAGCGGGCTGCGTCCCAAGGCGACGTCCTCGATATCCTCGGTCGCCATCGGGCCGTAGGAGATGCCGAGATCGGCCTCGCCGGCGCCGAGATGCTCGCGCACATGGTCGAACATGATCTCCACGGCGGCGGCCTCGCCGAGCTTGCGCCGCGTCGAGGTGATCGCCGGCGGCAGGATGCTGTGCGCCAGTCCCGGCACGGTCGCCACCCTCAGCCTGTCGGCCATGCCGACGCGGATCATGTCCGCTTCGTGCCGCGCGCGGCGCAGCACGTTGAAGAGCGGTTGGGCTTGCCTGACCAGAGACTGCGCTTCCGGCGTCGGCACCAGCCGGCCCTGGATGGTCGTGGCGAGGCTGAGCCCGAATTCGTCCTCCGCCTGCCGCAAGGTCTTGATGACGGCGGACTGGCTGATGCCGAGGCCCTGCGCCGCCTCGCCCGTTCCGCCGAGCCTCACGAAGGTGTCGACCGCCAGCAGCGAGCCCAGCTTCATAGCGTATTCCAGATGGTTGATGATCTTGCCGAAGGTTTCATTGGAAGGACTAGTTGTCGTTATGGAAGGATGCAAGCCGCCGCCGCAATGCGGCCAATGAATCAGGGGATCGGTATGACCAAGCTTCGCTCGTTGCTCTCGGCTGGCGCGCTCGCGCTCGCACTCGGCGCCCCCGCTCTGGTAACGGCGCCTTCCACCGCTTTGGCCAAGGGGACGCTGCGGCTCGCGCAGACACAGGACCTCGTCTCGCTCGATCCGATCGCGACCAGCGACAACGCCTCGATCTACGCGCAGCTGCTCATCTTCGACACGCTGCTGCGGCCGAGCAAGGACGCCACGAAGCTCGAGCCCGGCCTCGCCGAGAGCTGGAAGGTCAGCGACGACGGCATGACCTACAGCTTCAAGCTGCGTGAGGCGAAGTTCTCGGATGGCACGCCGGTCACGGCCGCCGACGTCGCCTTCTCCCTGAAGCGCGCCGGCAGCGACGCTTCGAGCTGGAAGCGCTTCTTCTCCGGCATCGAGACGATCGAGACGCCGGATGACCGCACCGTCGTGCTCAAGCTCAAGAAGGTGTTCACGCCGCTCCTCAACAACCTCGCCCTGTTTTCCTCGGCGATCCTGCCGCAGAAGGCCTTCGAGGCCGCCGGCGACAAGTTCTTCGAGAAGCCGGTCGGCAGCGGCCCCTTCACGGTCGCGGCCTGGAACAAGGGCCAGGGCCTGTCGCTGAAAAAGAATGCGAACTACTGGCAGGCCGGCAAGCCCGACCTCGACGGTGCCGAGCTGATGGTCATCCCGGAAGGCAACAGCCGCGTGCTGAAGCTGCAGGCCGGCGAAGTCGACGCCGCGATCGACATTCCGCTGAACCAGCTCCAGGGCCTCGGGCGCGACAGCAAGATCAAGACAGCGGTGGCAAACGTCTTCCGCACCGATTTCGTGCTGATGAACACCAGGAAGAAGCCGTTCGACGACATTCGCGTCCGGCAGGCGCTGAACTACGCCATCGACAAGGAGGGGCTGCTCAAGGCGCTCCTCTACGGCACGGGCAAGGTCTCGAACTCGCCGATGCCGCCGATGGCCTATGCCGATCCGGGCCTGAAGCCCTATGCGCATGACGTCGCCAAGGCCAAGGCGCTGCTGGCGGAAGCCGGCTACAAGGACGGCTTCAAGACCTCGCTGCTCGTCGATTCCAGCAAGCCGCTGCATCGCCAGCTCGGCCAGGCCCTGCAGGCGGCGCTGAAGCAGATCGGCGTCACCGCCGATATCCGCCTCGTCGAGGGCGGCACGCACTGGACCACCACGAAGGCCGGCGACTACGAGATGGCCGTCGCCTATGCGACCAGCGACACGATCGATCCGGACCAGCTCGTCGGCTTCCTGCTCGTCAATCCGGAGCGTGCCAATGCCTATCACACCGAGTGGAAGAACGAGCGCCTGAACGAACTCTACGAGAAGGAGCGCGTGACCGCGGACGGGCCGGAGCGCGGCAAGATGTTCCAGGAGATCGTCAAGCTCGCCCATGAGGGCGCACCGTCGGTCTTCCTGTTCTATCCCGGAACCTCCTACGCCTATCGCAGCAATGTCGAAGGCTTCGAGGTGCTCCCGACCTCGAATTTCCGCCTCGAGGACGTCAAGCTGAAGTGATGCAGGGGCGCCTTGGCGCCCCTCGTCCCGCCCCGCCATGCTGATCTACATCATCAAGCGTCTCGCGCAGCTGGTGCCGGTCCTGTTCGGCATCACGCTGGCCTGTTTCCTCCTGCTGCGTGCGCTTCCGGGCGACCCCGCGACATTGCTTCTCGGCGCCCGCGGTGGGCCGGAGGAAATCGCGCTGATGAAGCAGCGACTCGGCCTCGATCTGCCGCTGTGGCGGCAGTATCTGCTCTTCCTCGCCGATATCGGCTCGGGCAGCCTCGGCCGCTCGGTGGTGCATGCCCGGCCGGTGATGCAGCTCGTGTTGGAGCGGCTGCCGGCGACATTATGGCTCGTCGCCTACTCGACGACGCTCGCCATCGCGATGACCGTGCCGCTGGCGCTCTGGTCGGCGCTGCGGCGCGGCGGGCCGGTCGATATCGCGATCAAGCTCGCCTTCACGATCGTCATCGCGATGCCGTCCTTCTGGCTCGGGCTGATCTTCGTCATCCTCTTCGCGATCTGGCTGCCGCTGTTTCCGACCTCGGGCTATGGCGAGGATTTCCTCTCCCGGCTGCACCACACCACGCTGCCGGCGCTGGTCATCGCGCTCGCTACAGCCTCGCTGACGATCCGCAGCCTGCGCAGCGCCATTCTGGCAGTGCTCGGCTCAGACTATGTCACCACGGCGCGGGCCAAGGGCGCGGGCACCGGCCGGCTGATGGGCATTCATGTGCTGCCCAATGCCCTGATCAGCTCGATCTCGGTGCTGGGCGCCCATACCAGCTGGGTGATCGGCGGCACGGTGGTGATCGAGACCGTCTTCGCCTTGCCGGGTCTGGGTTCATTGTTCGTCGAGTCGATCTTCGCCCGCGACTATCCGCTGATCCAGGGGCTCACCATCGTCTTCGCCGTCCTCGTCGTGCTGATCAATCTGGCGACCGATCTCGCCTATGCGCTCGCCGATCCGCGCATCAGGCTGGAGTGAGCCGATGGACCGCCTCCGCTCCAATCCGAGCCTCGCCATCGGGCTCGCCATGCTGGTCCTGCTCGCCGCCTTCGTCGCGCTCGGCCAGATCTGGACGCCGCAGGATCCCTTCGGGGTCGATTACGGCAACACGCTGCAGCCACCATCCCTGGCCAACTGGTTCGGGACGGACGATCTCGGCCGCGACGTCGCCTCGCGCGTGCTCGCCGGCGGCTATGTCGACCTGAAGGTCGCGTTGATCTGCGTCGTCGCGCCGGCCCTCCTCGGCGCGGTGGTCGGCGCGATCTCCGGCTTCGTCGGCGGGCGCGTCGACACCTTCATCATGCGCGTCACCGACATCTTCTGGGCCTTTCCCTTCTACGTCCTCGTCATCGCCATCGTCGGCGTGCTGGGGCCGGGCGAGACCAATCTCTACCTTGCCTTCCTCCTGGTGAACTGGATCTCCTTCGCCCGCATCGTGCGCGGCGAAGTGCTGGTGCTGCGCAATCTCGAATTCGTGCAGGCCGCGCGCAGCCTCGGCTGCACGACGCCGCGGATCATCACCGCCCATATCCTGCCGAACGCGGTCAACCCCGCGATCGTCTACGCCATGGCGGACGTGGTGCTGACGATCCTTGCCGTGACCTCCCTCAGCTTCCTCGGTCTTGGCATCCAGCCGCCGACGCCGGAATGGGGGCTGATGATCTCGGACGGCCGGCAGTTCCTGTTCGACGCCTGGTGGATCGCGACCTTTCCCGGCCTCGCGATCATCTACACCGGCGTCACCTTCGCCCTGATCGGCGAAGGCCTCGACACCGCGCTTCGGCCCAAGGGCTGATCCCCCCTTTCCGACCCGCCTCCGACAGGTGCGCCATGAGCTTTTTCGACGAGGATGAAAACCTGCAGCGCATCGGCGCGCTGTTGACCGCAAAGGCCGCGGCCGCATTCCGCGAACGGAGCGTGCCGGAGGAGCAGTTCGGCTTCGTGCTGCTGCAACCCGCAGGCCCGGGCGGCCGGCCGCGCGGCGCAGCGCTGCGCCCGGATTGGCGCAGCTACCCCTGCTCGCTGGTCAAGGTCTTCTTCCTCGTCGCGGCGCAGGCCGCGCTGGAAGCGGGGCAGCTCACCGAGCATGAGGAACTGGAGCGCGCCATGCGCGACATGATCCTCTGGTCCTCGAACAGCGCGACGAACTACGTCATCGATCTGCTTTCGGGAACGACCGGCGACACGCTGCTCTCCGCCGCCGAGATGGCCGCCTGGGGCGAGCGGCGCGAAGCGGTCAACCGCTTCTTCGCGCGGCTGGAGTGGCCGGAGCTCGCCGGCATCAACCTCAACCAGAAGCTGATGGACGATCTGCGCTATGGCCGCGAGAAGATCGGCCTCGACCGTTCGCCGGGCGGACACAATGCCCTCACGCCCATCGCCATGGCCCGGCTGATGCACGAGACCTTCCATGGCTCGGCGCTGAGCGAAACAACGCGTCGAACGGTCGGACCATTGCTCGCGCGCGACCTCACGAGCCCCTTCGCGAAGCGCGGGGCCTATCAGGTCTCGGGATATCTCGCCGGCGGCATGCCGGATGGCACGCAGATCTGGTCGAAGGCCGGGCGCACGCGCTGGCTCGGCGACGAGCGCGCCGATTTCCGGCGCCATGACGCCCTGCGCGCAATCCTGCCCGGTGGACAGGAGTTCATCCTGACCGTTTTCACGCAGGGGGAAGCGATCGCAGAGGATGATGGCTTCCTGCCTTCGCTCGGCGAGATCGCGGCCAGCGGGCTCAATGAAGGCTAATATTTAGAATAATTCTACTTTTACATCGAACACTTGCTATTATCCTCAAGTAGATTACAGCGCGCAGCACCTTGCAATTGCGGCCGCGCCGGATGCCACGCCTTCAGACATTGGCAGTATTCTTCATTACGCTGGCGATCTGGCACGTCGGGAGCGCGTCCGGCTGGATCAACTCCTTCTTGCTGCCGGCGCCGGGCACCGTCTGCGAGACGTTGATCGAGCTGGCCGGTTCCGGCGTCCTCGCCAAGCACACGCTGATCAGCGTGCAGCGCGTCGCCGTCGGCTACGCGCTGGCGATTGCGGCGGCCGTGCCCTTCGCCCTGCTGTTCAGCCTGAGCAGAACGTTGCGTCGCACAATCGAGCCGCTTCTGGAATTCCTGCGCCAGATTCCGCCGCTGGCGATGATGCCGCTGCTGATCCTGTGGCTCGGCATCGGCGAGGCGCAGAAGATCGGGATCATCGTGCTGTCCTGCTTCTTCCCGATCTTCCTCGGGGTGCGCGGCGGCATTGCGGCCGTCGACCGGAAGCTGATCGATGTCGGCACGGTCTACGGCTTCACCCCCGCCGAGAACCTGCTGCGGATCGTCCTGCCTTCTGCGCTGCCCGCGATCGTCGTCGGACTGCGCATCGGGCTCGGCTATAGCTGGCGCGCCCTTGTCGGCGCCGAGCTCATCGCCTCCTCGGCGGGCCTCGGCTACATGATCGTCGACGCGGAAAATCTCGCCCGCACCGATATCGTGCTGGCCGGCATCCTCGTGATCGGCGTGCTCGGCCTGGCGAGCGATCAGTTGCTCCGCTCCGTCATCCGCCGCAAGGCGCCCTGGCTCGCCGGCGATCTGGAGATGGCGCGTGCTTGAGGCGCATCACCTCGGCAAGAGCTATCGCCTCGGCGACGTCGAGGTTGCCGCTCTCGCCGATGTCAGCCTTGCCTTTCCGCGCGGCTCGATCACGACCGTGGTCGGGCGCAGCGGCTGCGGCAAGACGACCCTGCTGCGCATTCTCGCCGGCCTCGAACAGCCGAGCAGGGGCGAGCTCCGGCGCATGGATGGCGGCCCGTCGCAGACCGGCGTCGTCTTCCAGGAAGCCCGGCTGATGCCGTGGCTCGACACGCTCGGGAACGTCGCCTTCGGCCTGCGCAGGCGGGTTCCGGCCGGGATCGCCGAGGAGCGCAGCCGGGCGGCTCTCGAAACCGTTGGCCTTTCGGCCTTCACCGACGCCATGCCGAGCCAGCTTTCCGGCGGCATGGCCCAGCGCGTCGCCATCGCGCGGGCGCTCGTCACCGAGCCGGACCTGCTGCTGCTCGACGAGCCCTTTGCGGCGCTCGACGCCTTCACCCGTCGCGCCATGCAGAATGAGCTGATCGCGATCTGGCAGAAGAAGCATCCGACCATCGTTTTCGTCACCCATGACGTCGAGGAGGCGGTGCTGCTCGGCCAGCGCGTGCTCGAACTCGAGGGCGGCCGTGTCGTCGGCCACGAGCCGATCGACCTGCCTTTCCCGCGTGACCCGACGGCAGCAGCGGTCAACGATCACCGCCGGCGCATCCTCGCCAATCTGACCGCACCGGCGCGGGACCACGATTCCAGAGTGGCTTCCCCCGCCATCGACAAGGAGCCATCTTCGTGAAACGCCTCGCTTCCCTGGGCCTCGCGCTCACGCTGCTGCTCGGCCCCGCCTCGGCCGCGGACAAGCCGAAGACGGTCCGCGTGACCTATGTGACCGCGCCCTTCAACGTGCCTTCCATCGTGATGCGCGAGAAAGGCTATCTCGACGAGGCCTTCGCCAAGTTCGGCATCAAGGTCGAAAATCCCGAGATCACCTCGGGCGCTCAGCAGACCCAGGCCCTCGCAGCCGGTGAGATCGACATCGCCAGCGTGCTCGGCGGCACATCGGCGATCCTGGCCCGCGCCAACGGGGTCGACCTGAAGGTGGTCGCGGCCTACGCACGCTCCCCCAAGGCTTATTTCCTGATGACCCGCGCGGATGGCCCCGCCAAGCTCGCGGACCTCAGGGGCAAGAAGATCGCGGGGCCGAAAGGCACGGTGCTGAACCAGCTCCTCGTCGCGGCGCTCGCCTCGCAAAAACTGACGCTGAACGACGTCGAATACATCAACATGGATCTGCCGGCCGCTCGTGCCGCCCTCCTCGCCGGCCAAGTCGATGTCGCGACGCTCGCCGGCGCCAACGTCACGCTGGTTGAACGGGCGGGCGGCAAGGCGCTGACGAGCGGCGAGGGGCTGATCAAGCCGACGACAGTGATCGGCGCCCGCACCGCCTTCGCCGAGCAGCATCCCGATCTGCTGGCGGCCTATTTCGACGCACATCGCAAGGCACTCGATTTCATGGCTAAGAATCCCGAGGAAGCGCTGGCGAGCGCAGCCAAGGAGCAGAAGATCTCGATCGAGGATGCTCGGGCGCAAATGCCGCTCTACGACTTCAAGCCTGCGGTGACCGAGGCCGACATCGCCAATCTGTCGGACGATCAGGACTTCATGGTCCAGGCGGGCATGCTGCCCAAGGCCAAGGCGATTGATATCAAGGCGAGCCTCGTCGCCCCCTCTGCCTTCACTCTGAAATAAATCCGCGCGGCACCGGCCGGCTCAGGCCGGTGCCGTCGCCTGCCGGTTCGACATCATGCGTCTTTCGATTCTCGATCCCCTCGTCCTGCCGAAAGGCGGCTCCTCCGGCGATGCCCTGCGGACGGCTGTCGGCATGGCGCAGGCCGCTGAGAAGCTCGGCTTCACGCGCTACTGGATCGTCGAGCATCACGACGTCGCCTTCGAGGCCAATCCCGCGCCGGAGGTCTTCGCCGCGGCACTGGCCGGCGCGACGTCGCGGATCAGGATCGGGGTCGGCGGCGTGCTGCTGAACCATTACAGCCCCTACAAGATCGCCGAGGCGATGCGCACCCTGAACGCGCTGTTTCCCGGCCGCATCGATGTCGGCATCGGCCGCGCCACGGCGGGACCTGTCGCCGACCGGGCACTGCAGCGTCTGCGCGATGTCGCGCTTCCTGACGACCATGCCGCTCAGGTCGAGGAATTGATCGGCTGGCTCGGCAACGACCTGCCGGCCAGCTCGCCGTTCCACGGCATAAGGATCATGCCGGACGAGCCTGCCGGCCCGCTGCCCTGGATCCTGGCGGTCAGCGAGGAAAGCGCCCGGCGCGCGGCGACGCTGGGCCTCGGCCTCGCCTGCAGCGCCTTCCACAAGCCCGAACAGGCCCCGCACGCAGCCGCGGCCTATGCCGAGCGCTTCACCCCTTCGCGCTACGCCGCAGGCATGAGCGCGCCGCAAGCCTTCATCGCAGTGCGCGTCATCGTCGGCGAGACCGAGGAAGAGGCAGAGCGGCTCGCCATGCCGGTGCGTGCGGTGTTCAAGCTCCGGCGGTCGCCGGAACGGATCATGGTGTCGCATCTGCCCGATCTCGATGAAGCGATCGCCGTCATGGGCGGAATGGTCCCCGCCGAGACCGCGGACTGGCCCGCCTATGTCGTCGGCACGCCAGAGCGCGTGAAGGCGACGCTTTCGCGCATGGCTGCCGAGACGGGCATCGATGAATTCATGATCCAGGACTTCTTGGCCGATCCGCGGCTGCGCTTGCGAAACTACGAGCTTCTGGCTCGCGCTTTTGCGCCGAGCCGCTTGCAGTCATAGGCAAGTCGTCCGTAACATCGCTTCGGGGGATCGGATGTCGAAGTGCTTGCGGTCGATGGGAGCGCTCTTGGCCTTGTGCCTCGCGACGAGCCTCGCCGCAGCCGAACCGCCGCAGACCTGGGAGCTATGGGTCGCCCGCCCCAGCGGGCCTGGCCTGCTGACCAGCTGTCCACTGCCGAAAGGAATGCCATGGCCACCACCTTCAACGGTCGTGCCCGTGGAAGCGCCTCTGCGGCTGGATCAGCCTTTGACCATCACCTGGCAGGGCGGCCACCTCGAGCAATCGAATCGCGAAGGCGGAACCGGCGCCCCGGCGGGCAGCATGTGGAATCCGTTCGATTCCTGCTTCGTGCTGGCGGTGCGCGGCGTAGTCGTCGCGGCCGGGGCGGTCGTTCCGCGTCATTCGGCCCGGCTTTTCAGATCTGACACGCTCGTGCTCCAGAGCGACAGGCTCGACCAGCCGCTCGCCTTTTCGCTGCTGCCCACCTTCCCAGCCGAGATAGGTCAACCTGCTCCGCCGGAATGGCGCCAGATGCTGATGCCGATCAGCAAACCAACGGGGGCAGCGTCGCGATGAGGCGGGCGGGTGTCAGGCCGATCTTGCGCTGTATCGCAGGGGTTTTGGGGATCTGGGTGGCGCTGATCCAGCTTTCCACCTTTGCTCAGGCGAGCGGTGTCAAGACAATCGGCCCCTGGGCCGTGGTAACCCACGACAAGGAGGATGGCCGCAAGGACGTTGCCGCCATCGTTTCCGGCAAGGGCTCGCCCTTCGGCCTAGCGATTCGCTGCATCGACGCCAATCTATCCGTAGCGCTTGTCCCACTGAACGATGAGAGGCTTTTCGGTGCTGCACGGCGCAGCGCGGCTCTGTCACTGCAGCCCAATGCCCGGACGCCGAGTGCCCTAGATGGCGTGGTCGGCGACGATCATGCGATCCACGTGCCGTCTCCGGCGCCGCTGGTGAAGCTGGTCCTCGCTACGGCGCGGCTGGTCATTTCCGCTCCGGCCTCGAATGGAAACACCGTTTCCGCTACTTTCGATCTCACGGGGAGCCGGCGCGCGCTCGCCGATCTCGTGGAGCACTGCCCCGGTGGAGACCCGTCGCCAGGTCGTTAACCGACGGATGGGGCAGCAGCCTTGTCTCTGAGGTCACAGGTTACTTGTCGGGCAGAAGCGTCACAGTGCACCGTCGTTCGAGGGCGTAGACGAACGTGCGTAGCGCTGATTGCGAGCAGCGCGAAGTGGTCGATGCCGATCGTGGTCAACGTTTCCAATGAGACCTGCGCCTCCCACGCAGCAGCAAGTCGCTGCTGACCGGGACCATCAGTCGCTCGGCGAAGCTGGCTGCCGGCCGGCCGAGCGCCAAGACATTGCGGCCGAGTTCGACCGAGCCACTCTCTAGGACCCGCCACGCACTCGCGGCGCGCCCGACACGATTCGAACGTGTGACCTTTGCCTGTTCGGGCATTTGCTCCTTCGCAAAATCCCGCATTGCCGAAGCCGCGGGGATCGGCTATCCAGCCTTCACGGTTTGCGCCCGTAGCTCAGCTGGATAGAGCGTTGCCCTCCGAAGGCAAAGGTCACACGTTCGAATCGTGTCGGGCGCGCCATATTTCTACCATTCGGAATAAAGCCACGAACCTTTTGCGGGTGCCTGAAGCTCCCGCCCGGGACGCCTCGCGATTAGCCATGGGGGTCACGCCTACCGGCCGGCGGTTGACCCACTCCTCAAAAGCCGTCTCCCACAGCTCAAAACCTGCTTCGCGTCGCTGGAAGCTGGCAACGATTCCCGCAGTTCCGGTCGTACCTCCAGCGACGTCGGCTCAGCCTTCGAAAACCCGTTTCCGCGCAGCTTCGAGGTGACAACGCATGGCCGCTGAAGCCGCACTTACATCGCTGGCGGCAATCGCGTCATAGATGACCTGATGCTCGGCATACATGAGCTGCAAGGCATCGCGGGGGCGGGTCAGCGATAGCTTGCGCGTCAGCTCCATCCCGACCGTCATGTGGCTACGCATCGAAATCAGCGTGTCCACGAAGAAGCGGTTATGGGAGGCTGCCGCAATCGCCAGATGAAAATCGAGGTCTGTATCGACGCCCTGCGCGACGTCGCTGATATTTTCCGTGGCGCGCAGATGCGCGAGCAGATCGCTCAGATCGGCCTCCGTTCGTCGCAACGCAGCAAGTCCGCAAGCTGCCTCCTCGACGAACATGCGGAATTCGTAACACCGCTGGATATCGCCGATGCTCATCACGGGAGCAAAGCGGCGGATGGCCTGATCCGCGCTGACCAGGATGAAGCTGCCGGCCCCTTGACGAGACTGAATCAGGCCATCATCGCGCAAGCGGCCGAGCGCCTCCCGAACAACCGTCCGGGAAACCTTGAAGAGCTCGGACAGCTCGGTTTCGGTCGGCAGTTTTTCGCCCTTTGTGTAATCGCCAGCGGCAATACGGTCGAAAATATGGTCGTAGATCTTCGATGCCGTGCGGCGCGAGGCTGCAGCAGCGCCTAGAGAAACTGGGCTTGAAGACATGGGGCGCTCCCGCAGTTTTCCAGTGCCTCCGGCAGGCGGCGTGACTGTCCCGATCGCCCAGCGGCATACAACTGACCCCCGCCAGGCGAAGACGCGGCGATGCCTGAGCCCGACCATAAAGCGCGAGCCGGGTGCGGGAATGGACCTCCCCCGACCGAGCAACAGCGGATATTTGCAGGCTCCGGGCGGCGGCGGGCCGAACAGCATCTGGCCGACCGCCTCGAGTGCGCACATTCTTCCTCGCTTCCTCTCGATGGCGCGAATCCTATCGGCGAGAACGGGCTTCTGGGCATCGCCAGGCCTGTAGAGGACGGTGGCCAAGCGCGGAACCCTGATGGCCCCGGTCAACGCGATCGGGCAGGTCGTGACGGTCCCCCCAGGATTTCGTCCATCTAGAACAGGAACTCATCGACCTCGGCTTCCGCCGCGACGGCAACCGGCGTACGCGCCTCCTGCGCCAATCCGCATCGTTCGAGCACAGCATTGTGGATCTGGCGTTCCGCCGCCATGGTGTAGCTCGGCCAGGTCACTCGCGCGATGAAATCCCCCGCCTGCGCGAGCAGATGTGTCTCAGGGAGTTCCGCTCCGGCCGCGCGCAACAGCTCACGAGCCGCCCCCGTGATGAGATCGCGCATAGCTCCGGTGCTTGAAAAGGATAGCCCGGCCTGCTCGATCACGGCGCCGAACCTCTCGCCCTGCCGCAGCAACTCGTCCAGGCTCGCACCGAGCCGATCGCCGCTGTGGCGCATGATGGCGAGCGAGTTGCGCATCATCTCGTCGCAGGCGGCGAAATAGGTAGCGTCCAGCCTCCCTTCGCGCTTCAGCACCGACGAGGCGGCCTGCATCTGCGTGAATGCTGGAGTCAGCTTCCGCGAATCGATGGCCACCTGGTCGGCCGCGAATTTCAGCTCCTGGGCGATTACCACGAGACTGCGCCCGCCGGTGCCGATCCGCGCCGCGCGCAGTCCCGCATTCATCCCGATCAGGACGATGTTCGTGGCGGTCGCAGCAAGCGCCTCGACCGTGCCCTGGCAATCATCGAGAACGCTCGCTACAGCTTTGGTGACGCGATCGACGCCCGCGCGGGCGATGTCGCAACGGCTGAGGAGTTCAGAAGCCTCTGCCAGATCGGCCTCCAGTTCGACCAGGAACGAAGCGGTGCCGCCACCGCGATACAGCGACCTGACGAGATCGATCAGTTGCGTGGTCTCGCGCTCAAGCAGAACGAGCGCGCTGTTGATCTCTTCAACATCGGGACCGAGAGCACCGGCTGCGGCTTCGAGCTGCGCCGATTGCAGCCGCAACAGTATATCGCCGCAGGCGACGCGCGCCGCGCCGTCCAGATCGGCAGCGGCCCCAGGCACCTCGCCCAGACGCAGCCCGGAAATGGCATGTTCAAGCCTCTGGCGTATGCTGTCGCCGGCCTGGAGAGCGATAATGGCGCCGCCGGTGGCCAATGTGATCCGGCCCGAGATCGCGGCCGCCTCGGCGGTCAGCGCGACGCTACGGCGCTGACGCTCGGCGACCTCCGCCAGCGTCTGGTCGAGCTTGCCTGCCAGCGCCGCCAGCGACTTTCCGTACCGCCCTTCGAATTCTCGCTGTGCCTTCAGCGCGGAATCGAGGAGGCTACAGAGCCGCGCCTGATCGCGCGCGCAGCGTGTGATCGTGCGCTGGGCCTCTGCGGTTAGCGTGCCGATCTCGCCGGCAAAGTCGCCGAAATCACTCCCAACCATCGGAATGGATATTGCCTCGATCCGTGCGCCGCGTGCGAGGATGGTGATGAGGCGCATCTGCTCAAGCAGCCGTTCGAGAGCCTGAGAGGCGATGTGGCTGTGGATCGACAGGTCCTGAAGCGCGCAGGTTTCGGAGGCAAGGGCGTGGTTCAGCACACGCAATTCGCCGGCGAGACGATGCAGCGCCGTGCGGGCCTGTTCGATCTCGGTGCCTGCCAGTTCGCGCGACAAGGCTCCAAGCCGCTCATTCAGCGCCTGAAACAGTTCCAGGCCGTCGCCAAGCTGCTGCCCGGCCGTGGCGAAGGTCACATCAATCGCGCGCGCATTCGCATCGAGCGACAGGATCAGCCTCGATAGTCCTTCGTTATCCCGAAACATTCTGCCCCCGACGCAATGCAACTCAGCCCTCAGGCGGTTTGGGCGATCTCGCCTGCCCTGCCGCGTCCGAGATGCGGCCAGGCCATGATTTCCTGTGGCACGCGCGCAAGGCTGATCACGCGCTGGGCGGCACCAAGCTCGATCGCCTCCTTAGGCATGCCGAAGACGACGCAACTCTCCTCGTCCTGCGCCAGCGTGTGTGCGCCTGCCTTGCGCATTTCGAGCAGCCCGCGAGCACCGTCATCGCCCATGCCAGTCATGATCAGGCCGAGTGCGTTGGCGCCGGCATATTGGGCAGCCGAGCGGAACAGCACGTCCACGGACGGGCGGTGGCGCGAGACATGCGGGCCGTCCTTGATCGCAACGCGATACTGCGTACCGGAGCGCTGCAGGAGCATGTGACGATTTCCCGGCGCAATCAGAACGCGGCCGGCCTGAAGCTCGTCGCCGTCCTCCGCTTCTTTGACCTCGACCGCACAAATGCCGTTCAGCCGCCGGGCAAAGGCGGCCGTGAACTTCTCAGGCATGTGCTGCACCACCGCAATGCCGGGACATGTGACCGGCAGGGCCGCTAGTACCTCCCGAAGGGTCTCGGTCCCACCGGTCGAAATGCCGATGCAGACGATACGATCCGTCTCGCTGCGGACGCGGACGGGGACCGGTGGCGGCATGATGACATCCGCGGTCAGCTTCTTTTCGACCGGCGCACGCACCGCCCTCGGGCCCAGCCGCGCCTGAGCAGCCGCCCTGACGGAGTGCCTCAGCCGATCCGCCGTCTCGATCAGAGCGTTGCGCGTGTCGATGCGCGGCTTCGGCAACACGTCGACCGCCCCGGCCTCGAGCGCATCGAACAGCGCCCGCGAACCCGCCTCGGTCAAGGTCGAGCAGATAATCACCGGAATGGGCCGCTGCGCCATGATCTTGCGCAGGAAGGTGAGCCCGTCCATCCCCGGCATCTCGATGTCGAGGATCATGACGTCGGGCAATTCGTTCTGCAGGCGGCGCACCGCGGCAAAGGCATCGGCTGCCGTTCCCATGACCTCGATGCCCGGATCGGCATTCAGGATCGAGCTGAGCACCTGGCGCACCGAGGCGGAGTCGTCGACGATGAGTACGCGGATCGGTTGACGGGTCATTCTGCTGCCCTCCTGAGAGCGGCGGGAGCGGCCTGATAGACGGTCGGAACGACCTGCTGCAGTCCGGCGATACCGCTGCCCGCCATCGATTCCGAATGGCCGAGCATCAGGTATCCACCGGGTCGCAGATGCGACACTAGGCGTTCGATGACGGCCTTCTGAGTCGGCCCGTCGAAATAGATCAGCACGTTGCGGCAGAAGATGACGTCCACGTCCCGGTCGAACGGATAGCTTTCGTCCATCAGGTTCAGCCGCTCGAAATGGACCTTTCGGCGCAGTTCCGGCGTGACCCTGACGACATCCTGCCGCGGATCCTTCGATCGCATGAGGTAGCGCTGCTGCATGGCCGACGGTACCGGCGCAACGAAGGCGCGCGGATAGATGGCCGCTCTCGCCTCGCGCAGGACCTCCGTCGAGATGTCCGTGCCCAGGATCGAGAAGCGGATCGGCTTGGCGGCATTCACCAAATCCTGCAGCACCATGGCGACCGTGTAGGCTTCCGCCCCCGTCGAGCAGGCGGCGCTCCAGACCTTCAGGCCGGCCGGGAGCGAGTCATGCCGCCGCAGCAACTGCGGCACGGCGACATTGCGCAGAAACTCGAAATGGCTCGGCTCGCGAAAGAAATCGGTCTTGTTGGTGGTCACGCAATCGATCAGGTGGACAAGCTCGTCGTCGAGGCCGCCCCGTTCGAACAGATGGGCGCCATAGCCGGACACCCCTGCCAGGCCAAGCGCACGGGCGCGCTTTCGCAGCCGTCCCTCGACCATGGTGCGTTTGGTCGGCGGCAACTTGATGCCAACGCGACTCTCGATGATCGCGGCGATGGCCGAAAAATGCTTGTCAGCCAGATAATCCGAGGTGTCCGACATGGTTGGCCTCATCGGCGTCAAGCTGCCTTGCCGGCAGCGAGATCGGCCAGAGGGAGACCATCGGCTTCCATCAGGCGCTCGAGATCGAAGATGACGATGAAGGCTTCGCCCTTGCGGCCGATCCCGGCGATGTAGTTCGATTGCCAGCGGCCGCCGACATCGGGGGCCGCCTCGGTCTGGTCGGCATCGAGGCCGGTGACCTCGAAGACGCGATCGGCGACGAAGCCGACGCCCCGGGTGCGACCCTTGACCGGCACATCGAGAATGATGATGCGCGTCGCATCGGTCGGCTCGATGCGCGGCAGCCCGAGCTTGGTCCGCAGATCGACAATCGGATAGCCGGCACCGCGGACGTCGATCATGCCGAGCAGGAAGGCCGGCGCATGCGGCAGCTTCGAGATCGGCCGCATGTCGAGGATCTCGCGGACATTGCGGATATCGATGCCGAAGAGCTCATGATCGATGCCAAGGGTCAGGTATTGTGCGGTGTCGGCCATGGGAGACTCGCGATGCGGCTGGGGAGCCAGGCGGATTGAGGCGCGGAGAGGCCGGCCCCGCCGCGTGGGCGGAGCCGGCATGCGCTCAGGCGCGGTGGAAAGCGGCGTCGTGCTGGTCCTCGCCGTCATCCATGTCAAAGGCGAAGCCGCCATTGACGACCTTCTTGGCCGGGCGTGTGCTGGAGGCAGGCGCCCGCTTCGGCTGGAGCGCGCTCGCCATGGCCGTGGCCTTGCCGCGCAGCATGGTGACGGCCCTGTCGACCCCAACCGGGCGCGGGCTATCCCTGTGCGTGCCGCCTTCGCCGAGCCGGAAGAAGGCAATCGTGGCCTGCAGCGTCTCGGCCTGAGCCGAGAGTTCCTCGGAGGTTGCGGAGACCTGTTCGGAGGCGGTCGCGTTCTGCTGCGTCACCTTGTCGAGCTGCTGGATCGCCTGATTGATCTGGGCGGCGCCGACATCCTGCTCGCGGCTGGCGGAGGTGATCTCCTCGACAAGCTCGGCGGTCTTCTTGATGTCGGGCACCAGTCTGGCCAGCATCGAGCCGGCCTCCTGCGCGACCTTGACCGTATCGGCCGACAAAGTCCCGATCTCCGCTGCAGCCGCCTGGCTGCGCTCGGCGAGCTTGCGCACTTCCGAGGCGACAACCGCGAAGCCCTTGCCATGCTCGCCGGCACGGGCCGCCTCGACCGCCGCGTTCAGCGCCAGCAGATCGGTCTGGCGGGCGATCTCCTGGACGATGTTGATCTTGGCGGCGATCGTCTGCATCGCATCGACCGCCTTGCCCACCGCGACACCGCTCGCCTCGGCATCCTTCGCCGACTGCGTGGCCATCTTCTCCGTCTGGCTGGCGTTCTCGGCGTTCTGCTTCACATTGGCCGCCATCTCCTCCATCGACGAGGAGGCTTCCTCCGTCGAGGAGGCCTGCTCGGTCGAGCCTTGCGAGAGCTGTTCGGCGCTGGCCGACAGTTCCTGGCTGCCCGCCGACATGTTTTCGGCGGCGCTGGTCACCTGGCCGACGACATCACGCAGCTTCTCGACCATGTTCTCGAGAGCGATGCCGAGGGTGTCCTTCTCCGACATCCTCTTCGCCTCGACAGTCAGGTCGCCATTGGAGATCGCATTGGCGACAGCGGCGGTGTCGCTGAGATTCGCCGTCATCGCGTTCAGCGCGGTGACCAGATCGCCGATCTCGTCCTTGCTCTTCACGGAGATCGACTGTCCGAGGTCGCCGATCGCAACCGCGTTGGCCAATCCGACGGCGCTCGACAGGCCGCGGCTGATCGAAAGGGCAATCCAGGTGGCCGCGACGATGGCGATCAACAGCGAGCCCAGGACGATGCCGATGAGGAGCGTCTTCGCGAAGGCCGCCTGTTCGCTTGCTTCCTTGGCGGCTGCGGCAGCGGACTGCTTGATGAAGTCGGTATACTCATCCAGTCCCGCCATCATGTCGGTGACGGCCTCGCCGCCCTCGCCCATCGAGAGCGTGCTGGCCTTGATGTTCCCCGCCTCGCCCGCAACGGCTGCGATCCGGAGCGCCGCATCAATCCCCTTGTCGAAGGTAGCAAGCATGTTTGCCGGCGACACCCCCTGCTCCGCGATGGGGGCGGCAGCCCTGGCGAGCGCGGCGCGGACGTCGCGGGCCTGCGCCTCGGCCGATTTCTGCAGCTTCTCGACCTCGGCTACGGTCGTCGCGCCGAACAACTGCCCGATCGACCGCGTCAAGCGCAGCCATTCCAGCCGCACAGACTGGAAATCAAGGGCCAGCCGCAGCGCTTCCGGCGAAGCGGAAGGCTTGGTGAGCTCGTTCAGGACCGCCGTCGAGGCGACGGTCACGCCCTGGATGAGCGGCGTCATCTCGCTGCCCCAGAGTTCCGCGGCGCGGTTGTTCGAATTCAGCTTGGCGTTGCGGATAACCTCGTCCTGCGTCGCGAAGAAGCGATTGATCTTCGGCGTCAGAGCCTCCCAGCGACGTTTGCCGTCCTCGCTGGCCTGGGCCTGGATCTGTTCCTTGAGCTTCACGGCGTCGAGGCGGTTCTGAACCGCACTCGTGGCTTGAGCGATTACCTCCTTGTCGGTTGCCGCCATGACGGCATTCTTTTCAGAACGCACCGACCTGTTCATCATGCTGCGAACGTCGCTTATCTGATCCAGCCGGTTGGTCCAGTTGATCAGCACGCCCTGCGTCTCGGACATGTCGGACAACTTCTGATAGGAAAGCCCGCCTGCCACCACGGACAAGGCGATGACCATGCCGAACGCACCGGCCAGTTTAGTCTTGATCGTCAATCTCATACTCAGTCCCCGATAAGCAACGTAAGGATTTCATGCGCTTGATTGACAGCGCTTCAGTTCAGAATCTTCTCGAGATCGGGAACGATTACAAATTCGTCGTTCCACTTGGTGATGAAACGGATGAACTCCGGCCGCCAGTGCATGCCCAGGCGTGGCGTCTGTTGGATCTGGGCAGTCGAGATCTCCGTCACCTCGTAGACCTTGTCAGCCATGATCCCGAGCGCGACGGGATCACCGTCGATCTCGATCTCGACGACCACGATGCGCGTGTCCGCCGTGTCGGCCTGCCGCCCCATCCCGAAGCGCAGACGCAGATCTGCCAAGGGGATGACATTGCCGCGCACATTGATCAGCGCCGGCAAGAAGGCGCGCGCGCCAGCAACCCGCGTCGCAGGGACCGGGTCGATGATCTCGCGCACCGCCTCGGCTTCGATCGCGAAGATCTCGCCGCCGAGGCCGATCATCAGGACCTGAAGCCGCGTCTCCCCGGCAGGCTGCGCGCCATGGCTGGCGCCACCCTGTGTCTGAATCCGCATCATGCCGCCTCAGGAGTCTTTTCGGTTTCGGCGCGGCTCTGGCCGAGCGAAATGAGTTGAGCGACGTCAAGAATGAGCGCAGCGGAACCGTCGCCAAGGATCGTCGCGCCCGAGAACATCGTGACATCGGAATGGAGTTTGGAGAGCGACTTGATCACGGTCTGATGGCTGCCGATGATCTGGTCGACGACGAGGCCGGCGCGCGTGTCCCCCGTCGTGGTGATGATGACCTTCTGGTGCGGGTCGGCCTCGCCATCAGCCTCGAAGAGATCGCGCAGCCTCAGGAAGGGCACGAGGTCGCCGCGGACGTTCAGGAAGTTGCGCCCGCGCGCCCGGGCCTCCTCGGCCGCGGTCAGTTCGACGCATTCCTCGATCGCCGAGAGCGGAATGATGTAGCGCGCCTCGCCGACGCGGATCAGCAACCCCTCGATGATGGCAAGCGTCAGCGGCAGCCGCAGCGTCACCGTGCTTCCATAGCCAGGCGCGGTCGCAAGATCGATCGTGCCGCGCATGGCTTCGATCGTGCGCTTCACCACGTCCATGCCGACACCGCGGCCTGACAGCGCGGAGATCGTCCGAGCGGTGGAGAAGCCGGGGTGGAACAGGAACTGATGGATCTCGTGCTCGCTCAAGGGCGCTCCAGCCGCGATCAGCCCCTGCTCCTCGGCTTTGGCGCGGATACGGGCCGTGTCGAGCCCGGCGCCGTCATCCTGCACGGTGACAAGCACTTGAGCGCCGACATAGCGCGCGGCGAGTTCGATGCGTCCCGTCGCCGATTTGGTGGTGCCGGCGCGCGTCTCGGGCGCTTCGATGCCGTGGTCGATCGCGTTTCGGATGAGATGGACCAACGGGTCGGCAAGACGCTCGATCATGGTCTTGTCGAGTTCGGTATCCTCGCCGACGGTAACGAAATCGACGGGCTTGCCGAGATCGCGCGAGAGGTCGTGGACGAGACGGCGGAAGCGGCCGAAGAGCGAGCCCATCGGCACCATGCGCACCCCCATGGTCGAATCGCGCAGTCCCGACGCCAAGCGCTCGATTTCCTCGGCGATCGATTTGATCGCGAGGTCGGTTCCGGAATGAGCGAGCTGGCTGAGCCGCGCCTGCGCAATGACGAGTTCGCCAACGCGATCCATCAACTCGTCGAGACGCTCGGCCTGAACGCGGACGGTCGAGGTCTTGTCCTCGCCACGGCGGACGCCCTCGCTGCGCTCGCCCGTGGCACGCTCCACCGGCACGGGTCGCGGCTCTTTCGCAATGGCGGCAGCGGCAGTGGTGGCGGCAACCACCCCCTCGCCCGCCATCGTCGCAGGATGCTTCGCATCTGCGCCCGCGGCCATGCCCCGCGGCGCGATGCCAAGCTTCATCTCGTCGCGGACGAACATGAAGACATCCTCAATGTCCTCACGCGCGCAACCGCTTTCGAGCTCGACCTTCCATGCGATCATGCATGTCTCGGGATCGAGCGCGCCGAGGTCCGGCAGTGCGTCGAGATGCGCGGTAACCGTGCATGAGCCGAGCGCACGGAGATCGTCAAGCAGCACCAGCGGATTGGTGCCATTGCGAAGGATGTCCGGCTCGAAAGCGATTTCGACCAGCCAGCCTGTGCCATATGCGGCGGGCGCGGCAGGAGTCTCGTCGGCGGCAACGCTGGCGGGGGATGCCACGTCTCCTGCCGTGCTCGAGGCGATCAGGGCCTGGAGTTCCTCGACGATCGCCTCGCCAATGATCGGATCGGTCGCGTCGGGATCGTCGATCAGCGCGCGAATATAGTCCTTGGCGGCCAAGGAGACGGTAATGATGTCACGCTCCGCCGAGATCTTGCCCTTGCGGATCATATCGAAAGCGGTTTCGAAATCATGGGTGAAGGCGGCGACCCGGTCGAAGCCGAACATCGCCCCCGACCCCTTGATCGTGTGCAGCGCCCGGAAAGCCGCATCGATCAGATCGCTGTCCTGCGGCGTCTGGCCGAGATCGAGCAGCGCCGCTTCCAGACTGTCCAGCAAGTCGCTGGCCTCCTGCCGGAATGTTTCAGCCGGGTCCAGCTCCATCATGTCCGCACCAGCTTGGCGACGACCGCAAGCAGTTGCTCCGGCTTGAAGGGCTTGGTGATCCACCCCGTCGCACCCGCGGCCTTCGCCTGTTGCTTGACCCCGTCATCGGACTCGGTTGTGAGGAAGACGATCGGCACTCCCGTGAAGGACGGGAGCGCACGCAAGCCGCGGATCATCTCCAGCCCGTTCATCACAGGCATGTTCAGGTCGGTGATGACGAGTTCGAAGCGCTCCGCCTTCGCCTTGGCCAAGCCTTCGGAACCATCGCCCGCCTCCACGACCCTATGGCCGGAGGGAGCCAGCACGAGCTTGATCATCTGCCGCACGCTCGGGGAATCGTCGACAGTCAGAATTGACGCCATGCCACTCAAGCCTTGTTGGTGAGATTGCAGTCACCGAGCTGCGCGGGCGAGATCCCTGCGCGCGCCAGCGCGGCGTTCAAGATTTCGGACGGCCCCCGCAGACTGATGCGCTCGCCCGCGGCACGTGCAGTGCGGGCTGCGGAAACCAGGAGTTGAAGCCCGGCGAGATCGATCGTGCCGAGGGCCGAACAATCGATTTCGACCTCCGCTTCCGACTGGACAGCAGAGCGGATCTCATCGAGCAGCTGCCGCACCGTTCGGAGCGAGCAATCCCGCGGAAGCATTAACGTCAGCACGAATCGAACCCTTTATGCTCGGGCGCACGTTCCTTCCGGTCACTGAGATCTCATCTGCGATCTAATGTGGAATTCGGCCATTATCTAGCAGAATTACACGCCAACAATTGAGATAGTTTAGAGCTGAAACGTTTGAACAAGCCCAGCTTTACGTTCAATTCTGATCAATATATTAATCGCGAATCAGATGTTGCGCTGTTTGTCAGGCGGTTGCGCCCGGCGAATCCAAATTGCGCAATCTGTCTCCTTGCTACGCCTACCGCAAAGAAAACGACGGCGGATTCTGGCGATCCGCCTGGCCTAGGAACTTCTGGATGGGTCGACACCTGGGATATCCGGCGCTGCCATGCGGCCGGGCGCGCGGCAGCAAGCTTGCCGCCGTTGATTGGCTGCGCCGCGCGCCGAGATCGAGAGCGGCGTGATGACGCGACACTATCTCCGCGCACCGGCGCGGCGGCAGGCACTGCACCACTTCGTCACCCACGACCCTCATGAAGCGATGGAGCACTTTGCAGCATGCGGAGTGAGCATCGCGATCTCGCAGCCGAACAGGCCGTCGGGGCGAATTGAGATCAGCACGCTCAATCATGCGTCGGATGGCATCGTCTTCACCCGGACGAGCTTCGAGGACCCGGTCGAGATCCAGCCGCGGCAGAGCCCATGTGGATACGAGCTTCTGCTGGCGCTCAAGGGGGCGACAAACATCCAACTCGAAGATCGCGTCATTCGCTGCGAAAGGCTGCAGGCGGCGATTTTCGACGTCGGCGAGACCAAGGCGCTGCATCGCTCGGCTCACTCCGAAAACTATTCCGTGCTCCTCGACAGAAACCTGCTGACCAACCGCCTGTTCGAACTGACAGGGGCGCCGGTCATGCACAAGCTCAGCTTCGAGGCCGAGCTCGACCTCGAGCAGCCTTCGGTCGGCGCCCTGCGACGCTTCCTGATGGGGCTCGATCTGTCGATGCTGGTAGAATTGCTGCAGGATTCCCGGCATGGCGCGAGACGTTTGAGTGCCCTGCTGGCGGATCTCATTCTCGAGGTGCTGCCCCATAACCATACCAAGGCACTGAAACGGAGCTCCCATGTCATCGCCCCAAAGCACGTCAAGCGGACGGTCGAATTCATCCGGGAGAATGCCCGCCGGCCGATCACTCCCGATGAGCTCGCTGCGGTCGCCGGCGTGAGCTTGCGGGCTCTGCAATACGGCTTTCAGAAGTTTCTGGGGGTGTCGATCTCGGAGTACGAACGGTCTGTGCGGCTGGAGGGTGTCCGACGCGAGATCGAAGGCAATTCCGGTGAATCCGTCGGAGAGATTGCCCGCCGCTGGCGCTTCTCCAATTTCACCCGCTTCAACGCTCAGTTCGAGGCGGCCTTTGGCGTGAGCGCGGTCGCGCTGCGCGCACAACTCGGCCAGTTCCCGTAATCGAGAGCGTCCGCGAATTGAAATCGGATGCGACGATAAGCGGGAGGACCTGAAACGCTTCCTTGGCAACGGGTGCATTCGCACCGCTGCGCCGAGCACAAGCAACATCGTCCAATCTATTGAATGGTCGAGAGGACGAAAAATAGCTCAACCTTGCTTTGGCGATTCCGGATCGGAAACCTTATAGTGCAATGTCAAACACATAGATGTTCGCAGTTTTATCCTGAATGGCGCGCCATTCAGCGCGGTGAAAATCTGGATCTTTTTCGGAGATCTAGTTCCAGGCTCAGTATCTTCCTGCACAAACTTCCCACACTGAGCACATGCCGGGCAGCTTTCAGGCCTGTGCTCTCGGCGCTTACAAGCGATTCGCCCCCTGCATACGCTCAACGCGGCTGCTCAAAGCGGGCGCCGATGCCGGGACGAAATCCGTCGTTGGGGTAACTTTCGCCCACCCTCGTGAAGCTTGGCGGGAAGGAGGGCCCAATTTCACGGGCTGATCGGCTTCTTTTGCTGCGGCTTCAGGCCCGCGGCCTTTTCTCGGGCCGTTGAAGCCCGCCCGCAAAAATCTTTGCGGATCTCGGACAGGTCGGCTTCGTCGAGCTCTTCGAGATCAAGCAATTCTTCCCGTGCACCTTCGAGCCGAATGATCAGCTCGTCGAGCTTGATCTGCATCGCAGCCGTGTCGCGGTTCTGACTGTTCTGGATGATGAAGACCATCAGGAAGGTGATGATGGTCGTCGAGGTGTTGATGACGAGCTGCCATGTATCGTTGAAGCCGAAGATGGGTCCCGATGCCGCCCAGACAACGATCAAAATGACCGCGATGAAGAACGTCACCGGCTTGCCGGTCCAGCTAGCAACCGCTTGAGCCAGACGCGTGAAGAGCGAAGCCTTGTTGTTCTTATGGATCAGATGCTCGATCGAAGTGCTCATTGAGGTCATCCCGGAAAGGCGCTCCGAGGCCAGAACGCCGCCAAGCCACGCCGTCGGTTTGTTGCTGCCCCAACAAGCCCGACTGCGGTTGAATGCTTCGCCTCGTCGTCCAGTGTCTTAGCTTGCTTTACGTTGCGCGGTGAAAACCCAGCCGGCTCTCGAATGTTCCGGCGCGCGGCCACGCCTCTGGCGGCCCTTTCCCGACAGTATGTGCAGACCCTTTTGAGCCCGCGATAGTCGCCCGATCTCGGCAGGGGCGCGTCGGTTTTTCGAGGATTCTCGAGGTTCTTCGGTGTACTTCGCAAGATTGCTCTGAACAATCTCTGGTCTGCCTCGTTTCAGCCTGATCTCCAGCAGGCTAGGCGCGATGAAACGGCGGCAGCTCAGAGCCCTCTCGATCGATCGACAGATTGCCAGGACGATCGCAAGGCGCAGCAGTCCCCGCGTCGAATATTTGGCGAAAGGTCTCGTTCGCGTGGCCGATGAGCGGCTTCTGCTTCCGATCGGCTCCGTCTATTGGCTCGCCGCGTGCGCGGACGCCGAGCCCCGTCGCAACGATGCGACGCACCCGCTGCTGACGATGGCACCGAAATTCCGGGCTCTCATTGTGTTTCCCTCCGGTCAAAGTGATGCTTGATCCCGAAACCACGCGCCACGATGATCTGCGGAGTGGATCTGGCCCGTGGCGCCCTGCCCTGCAGCGCCCGCGCGGCCAGCCACTCGCGCGCGACACTCGCTGCGATGTTGCGATCGTGGGCGCTGGCATTACCGGTGCATTTATTGCCGAGCATTTGACCGCGATGGGCCTTGATGTCGCGGTCATCGACCGAGAGCGGGAGGGCTTCGGGAGTACGGCGGCGTCAACCGCGATGCTGCAATGGGAAATTGATCTGCCTTTGCGCGAACTCGCCGGCCTCTATGGCTTCGCGCGTGCCGCCGAGGCCTATCGACTGAGCTGGAGATCAGTCGCAGGCTTGCGGCGCCTGATAGAGGAGCTCGCTTTGCCGTGCAGCTTCGCACCGCGTCAGACGGTCTATCTGGCGGCGGGCGAGATCGGCTTGCGGGAATTGCAAGATGAAGCCTTGCAGCGTCGACGTGCTGGGCTTCCCGGTGACGTCGTCGACGGCACAGGCCTGCGCGGCGCCTTGGGCTTCGATCGCCCGGGAGCAATTATCTCTCCCGGTTCAGCTGAGGCCGATCCGGTTGCGCTCTGTCACGGCCTTCTGATGACCGCAACACGCCGAGGGGCGCGTTTGATCCGGGACGAGGCAGTTGGGTTTGACGGCACCAACTTGGCTGCAGCCGTGTGTCTTGCCAGCGGGCATGTCGTTGAGGCCGCTCATCTCGTACTGGCCACCGGCTATGTCATGCCGGCGATCGTTCGGGATGCGCTCCACCAGCTTGCATCGAGCTGGGCCATTGCGACTGTGCCGCAGCCAGCACAAGCGCTCTGGCTTAACCGTGCTCTCGTATGGGAGGCATCGCAGGATTATTCCTATTTTCGGACCACACCGGAAGGACGGATCATCTTTGGTGGGGAAGACGAGAGCTTCGCAGATCCGAAGCGCCGCGAGGGGCTCGATAGAGACAAGACCGAAGCTCTTCGCGCCAAGCTTCACGCCCTGCTTCCCCTGGCTTGCCTAGATCTCGATCGCGCTTGGTCCGGAGCCTTCGGCAAGACGGCGGATGGTTTGCCCCTGATTGGCCACGTCCCCGGACACAAACGCCTGCTGGCGGCCTATGGCTACGGTGGCAATGGCATAACCTTCAGCTTCTTGGCGTCCCGCATCATCGGCATGCTGATCCGCGGCGAGGAAAGGCCCTGGTTCGAAGCCTTTGCGATCGACCGCGCCTTGATCCGAAAATAGCGGAAAGACCTTTGAAGCGGGGCCGTGGCCGGTGCGTCGGTCTACCCCCCGAGAACGCGAAAAGGCTCCGCCAGCCGAAGTCAGCGGGGCCACGTGCTCTACAATATCGACGTGGTCGCCGCCCTCGCCACGACCGGCTGGATGCGTTAGTCCGTCGGTGCCCTTCCTGCGCTCGTCCCGATCGTTCTCTCACGACGAGCGACGATGGCGAGCTCCTTCAGGTGGAGCGCTTCTTTCGATCATCCTTGCGCTTGTCCTGCTCAACTGCCGCGCTTGCCGAGCGCACAATGGTCGCAATTGCCAAGGGCGGATTGCCGGATTTCTCCGATATTAGACGATCCTGCTCCATGATCGTCGCTCGCGCGGGCTCGTCGCCATCCAGGCCGCCGAGCAAGGAGGTGGGAACGCGCCGATTGGAGGTTCTCGATCCGTCTTGATAAACGACATCGAACATCGTGAACTCGGTATCGAGAGCTTTGGATTTTGTCCGCTTAGCCACTTTAGCTTCCTTGCCGCGATGCGCGTATTAACCGAGCACGTCCTAATGGCACTCGCTTGCATCATTCGCCACCCCCCGGCTTCGCGCGAAGCAGCCTAATCGTCTTGCAGGTCGAGTTCGACTTGCTCGAAAGCCCCGTCGTTAGCGGCAAATCGGCGGTTAGGCATGGCGGGCCCGGGCCGCTGGTCGTTCGCGAGCTTGCCACACTCATCGCGCATCGCCTGCAGGCCGGCTGCACCGAAGAGCGATAACCCCGAAGATCGGTTGGCGCCTTGCGCTGACGCGTGTTCGCAGGGATGCGGGAGCGGCTCACAGGGCTTGACGGTGGCGGATTGACCGGGGCTTTCAGCCGGGAACACCGCATCCAGCGCGCGCGTTCGCTCTCCAAAGGGAGGAGCGTTCCATGGGTCATAAGCTCTTGGTCATTGCCGCGGTGCTCGCGCTGAATATTGGTACAGCCGCCCAAGCCCAATTTCATCCGCCCACAAATGAAGGCGCGGGCGCTAAGCCAGGGGCGGCGCCTCAGCAAGGTGCCGGCGGCGGGGCCGCTGAACAGTCTCCCGATGCGAACCGACGAGAGAATGCGCAAAGCAAAGGCGGCGCGGATTCGCAGCTAAATCGCGACTATGGAAAGGACACGACGCCGACGGGGAAGGAATTGCACGAAGGACAGCCAGCCCCGCCGAAGCCGTAGCTCGCTTAGGCGCCTCCAAACGCTTGGTTCACGACCAAAACGGCAACCAGCCAGGCTGCAGTTGTTGGCGCGGTGCGGCCTTGCCAAAAGCTCACGCCCTTGGGCGCATCGCTCGCCCGTCGCGCTCTATCTCGTTATCCCGTCCGATCTGTTCCCAATGGCCCACCGATCCCGGCCCTATTCCGGCAGTCTCAGGCCCGCCAGGAACGTGGCGACCGCGAGCGTATGCTTGGGCTGCGCCTGGCAGTGGCGCTCAACCGCGATGATGATTTCGCCGTCGCCATATTGCGACAAGCGAGAGGGGGAATGCTGGCGCAGCGCGTCAACGACCCATTGGCTGATCGCGGTGTGCATCTGTTCGTCAGTCGACG
The DNA here is from genome assembly GCF_052114025.1 of Allobosea sp. RAF48. Taxonomy (NCBI): domain Bacteria; kingdom Pseudomonadati; phylum Pseudomonadota; class Alphaproteobacteria; order Hyphomicrobiales; family Alloboseaceae; genus Allobosea; species Allobosea sp. RAF48. Next base: position 116,023 of record NZ_JBFRDZ010000012.1, on the reverse strand, counting down.
CGCGCTTCATCCAGAGTTCGCAGGTGACGTAGTCCTGCAGGAATTCGCCCTTGCGCGGCTCGGCGCTGATAGCGCTCAATGGAAATGCGGCCACGCAAAGAACCGCCAACGCCCATAGGCGCATCGTTATGCCCCTGTCATGTCTACCCCGGAGCCGGACTTTACCCGTTCCCGATCCTCGGTCCAGCCGCGAAACGCGTTTCCTCGCCGGACGTCTTCGCACGGCTCTTCGTGACCCAACCCGCTCGCAATGCGGACGCGCTCCTCGGCCCGGGCGGTGCTTGGGGCGTTCAGCGCTCCCAAGGGGGAGGATGGCCAAAGGCGCGGCGAAGGCAATCGGCGAAGGCGCGCAGCTTCGCCGAGGGGCGGCGACCTTCGGGATGAGCCAGGTGAATGAACTCGGTTTCAGGCTGAACGCCGATGTCGACGATGCGCAGACGGCCGCTCCGGATTTCGGCGCTGGCGATGAACAGCGGCAGCAATGCGATGCCGAGACCGGCCAGCGCGGCATCCCGCATCATGTCGCCGTTGTTGACGCGCAGCGCGGGGCGCGCGCGCACGCTGGTCGTGCCCTGCGGCCCGCGGAACCGCCAGTCGCCGGCTCCCCGATTGGTGTAGAAGACGCCGTCATGCCCATCGAGCTCGGCCATTGAGCCGGGCGTCCCGCGCCGCGCGAGATAGTCCGGAGACGCAACGAGAACCCGCCGGCTCGGCGCAAGCGTCCAGGCGACGAGGCGCGAATCCACGATCGGCCCATGGCGCAGCACGGCATCATAGCTGTCGGAGCCGGCATCGACACGGCGGTCATCGAGGTCGAGCGTCAACTCGATCCGGGGATGCCGGGCAAGGAAAGGGTAGATCGCCGGGCCGAGATGCATCCGGCCGAAGGTGACTGGTGCCGAAATCCGCAACGGTCCGACAAGGGCGCCGCGTCGCTCCGCCATGTCGGCGGCAGCCTCCTCGACCTCCCGCGTGATACGAATCGCGCGCGCAAGGAAAGCGGTTCCGTCCTCGGTGAGCGTAAGCCGGCGGGCGCTGCGATGCAGGAGGTTCGCTCCCAAGCCGCGCTCCAGCTCCGCGAGGCGGTCGCTTACCACCGATTTCGATAGATGCAGCCGGCGGGCCGCCTCGCTCAGTGAGCCGGCCTCCGCGATCGCGACGAAGGTCGCGATGCCGTCGAGCTTCAGCATCGTTCGGCTTTCCCGGACATAAGTTTCGCCCATGCGATGCTAATCCGAACGGGGCCCGAATGCTACGTTCCGTCTCGCCAACGGGGCAGATAGCGACGGTCGCACGGACCGCCCTCCCGACAGGCGGGAGATACTCGATGTTGAAGTTCGCACTCGCACTTGGGGCGCTTGCCTTGGCCGCCCCGGCGGCCGCCCAGGTCCCCGACTTTCCGGCGTCCTTCAAGACGCAGGAGATCGCGACCAACGGCGCGACCATCCACGTTCGCCTCGGCGGGCGGGGACCGGCAGTGGTGCTGCTGCACGGCTATGGCGAGACCGGCGATATGTGGGCACCGATGGCAGCCGATCTGGCGCGGGACTACACGGTGATCGTGCCTGATCTGCGGGGGCTCGGCCTGTCGTCCAAGCCAGCCTCCGGCTTCGACAAGAAGACCCAGGCCGGGGACGTTGCGGGCGTGCTCGATGCCCTCAAGATCGAGCGCGCCGATATCGTCACGCATGACATCGGCAACATGGTCGGCTTCGCCTTCGCCGCACAGTATCCGCAGCGCGTCGGCCGCTTCGCTCTCATCGACGCACCTGTGCCCGGCGTCGGTCCATGGGAGGAGATCCTCAAGAACCCGCTACTCTGGCATTTCCGCTTCGGCGGGCCGGACATGGAGCGGCTCGTGGCCGGCCGCGAGCGCATCTATCTCGACCGCTTCTGGAACGAGTTCTCGGCAACACCGGCGCGCTTCACCGAGGCTTCGCGCGAGCACTACGCCAAGCTCTACGCACTGCCTGGCGCCATGCATTCTGGCTTTGCCCAGTTCGCGGCCTTCGATCAGGACGCGATCGACAACCGCGCCTATCTGAAGGCCGGCGGCAAGCTCACCATGCCGGTTCTGGCAATCGGTGGAGAAAAGTCGTTCGGCACGACGATGGCGGTCGTCATGCGTGACGCTGCGACCGACGTAACCGAAGGCGTCGTCCCCGATTCCGGTCATTGGATCATGGAAGAGAACCCCACGGCCACCATCGCGATAGTCCGCGCCTTCCTGGACAAGGGGCGCTGACCGATCTGGTCGCAGGCACCGGACGCCGGCTGTGCTCGGCGGTACGCTTCGGGCCGGCCAAAGCCGGCCTTTTCACCCGATCGCTTCTGCGGGCAGCCACGCCTCGCCTTGATCTCGCTCAAAGTATCATCCGCGGGGGAGGTCCAAGATCACGACGCTCCGCTTACGGAAACCTCGGCATGAGCACCGCACCGAATGCTGCCCCGGGGTCGCCAAAGACCCGGGGGACCCTTTCTGGTCGACACACCCTTGGGCTGTGTCTGCACGCTCGCGATGGGGGTTCTCGGCATTCACCTCTTCGCGAGCCACATGGCCCACATCGTGGCCGCACCCATGGAACGAAAGATGCGCTGAGACCGCTTTTTACCTTGGTCGACAGACTCGCAAAGGAGGGCCCGCCATGAAAACGCTTGTTCTCACCTCCGTTCTGATTGCTCTCGCCGGACCCACCCTGGCCCAGGCGCCAACCTCCCATGACCAACACAATCCGGGTGGTGCCGCTGCAGCGCAGGCCCAATCCACGGCCCCGGCAAAGCCTCAGGCAGCGCCCGGTCAATCCGGGATGCCAATGCCCATGGGTCAGATGGTGCAAGGCCAGATGATGGACAGGGGCATGATGAGCGGAAGGATGATGGGCCGGTTCTCGGCCGAGGACATGAGCGCCTTCATCGACGCCCATATCGCGGCAATCCATGCCGGGCTGAAGCTGTCCGCCGACCAGGAGAAGGCGTGGCCCCCCGTCGAAGCTGCGATCCGCAACCTGGCAACCCTTCACCTTGGCCATATGCAGGCCATGCGCCAGACCCGGGGAATGATGGCGAGCGATCCGGTCGGTCGGCTCCGCATCATGGCCGACCATATGAGCCAGGGAGCGGACGCCGTGCGCAAGCTCGCGGACGCCGCGTCGCCGCTCTATGCGGCCCTCGACGGAGCCCAGAAGCGGCGGCTGCAAGTGCTCGTCCGGATGGGCGACAGCGGCATGATGGGGCGGGGGATGATGACGGGGTGGGGAACGATGGGTCCCGGTGGCGCCATGATGCCCGGCGGAGCCGGGGACGATGACGACGACAGTCAGGAAAGCCGCTGACACTCCAGCCCGGATGACGTCGGCCACGGAACGCGGGCACCTCCGCGCTCGGAGCCATCCGGTCGTGGGGGGATGAAAGCGGGCAGGCGCAAGCTCGCCCGCCCCGCAATGTCACTTTGGAAGGCACGGGGGGCCGCGACGGCCCGTGCGAGACCTCCAACGACGCGTTCAGACGAAGTTGCCGCTTGACCTTACCATCGTGGGAAGGTGCATGGTGCGCTCATCGTCAGAAGCGGAGATCATTCCATGTGCGGATGCAGCAGCCACTCCTCCCGGCCGGGTCAAGCGGTCGAGCGGGATCCGAACGCCTTGACCCTGCGGGTCGAGGACATGACCTGCGGCCACTGCGCAGGCACGATCAAGAAGGCGATCGAGACTGGGCTGCCCGGCACGCAGGTTGAAGCCGATCCGGCCTCCAAGCTGGTGTCCGTCCGCGGTAGCACCGACCTGGCGTCCATCAAGGCCCTCGTGACCAAGGCCGGCTACACTCCGGTCGCGGCCTGACGGAGGCGCGCTCACAGGTAGAGGATTAGCCCCGTCGGCTCCGGTCGGCGGGTTTTTCGTTTTCAACGGTGTCGAGAGAGGAACATCCACCGCCCTTTAACGTTGTTTCCGCGGTTGGGAAATTAAGTTTGGAGAATTCATGATGCGCAAACTGCTCGTCGCTCTTGCCGTTGCCACGTCGTTCGCTGGAGCGACTGCTCTGCATGCTCAGACTGCGACGACCGCCACGCGCGAAGTCTATATCAAAGCTGAGCCGACCGACGTGCTCAGCAGTAACCTGATCAACCTCAAGGTCCAGAACAATGCCAAGGACAACGTAGGCGAGATCAAGGACCTCGTCGTGTCCAATGGGAGGCTGTCCGGACTTATCCTGTCTGTCGGCGGCTTCCTGGGCATGGGTGAGCGCTATGTCGTGGTCGCGCCAGCCGCCGTGAAGGTGGTTTATTCCGAGAACGACAAGAAGTGGTCGGCGACCATGGATACGACGAAGGACGCGCTGAAAGCGGCGCCCGAGTTCAAGTACGAAGGCCGCTGGAGCAAGTAGGCTGCTCCCGTTGCTCAGGCCCCGTCAGCTCTGGCTGGCGGGGCCATTTTGCTGTTCAGGTTGCCTCACCGGCATTACCCGCCCCGTGACCGCGAGATACCGGTCGCTGGAATGCATCACTGCCACGTCTATCTGGGTGCCGTCCTCGCATATCACGCGCAATTTGGAATGAAGCGCGGCGGGATCGATGTCCGAGGTGTCGCAGTACAGGTATCCAGCGCGGATTTCGTCATAATCGCTGCCAAATTTGTAGGAGAGCGGGAGCATCCGCCCGTCCCGCAGGATGAGCAAACCTGTCCCGACATACATTGCTCTGTCCCCGCCTCAGCGGCGCCCGTAGCAGTCCCGAACGCCAACAGACAATTGCTGAAGTACACGCCTGTTCCGGGATGAAAGCAATCGACGTTTGGCTACCCGCCGGGCCCCCCAGGGGGCGCCTCATTGCATTGCATGCGACGGCGTGGAGGGCTGGCCAGTTCGCCGTGGACCGAAAGCCAAGCATGATGACGCAGCGCCATCATCCGATCACGCGGAACACGACCGGCTTGGATTCGTTCCGTTTTCGAGAGGTCGGTACCTGATATGATCCTTCTATTCGTCTCAGCTCTTGGCCTGATTGTGGCCGGAGTTGTTATTGCGTTTTCGGCAGAGGGATGGACCGCGGCGCCTTGGAGCGGGGAAGCTGGCATGTCCAAGCCGGATGCAGGCGACCGTCAACCCGAAGCATCTTCATTTGTTCAGCCGATCGACACCGCCGACGACCCGGTTGCGGCAATGAATCAATGGTGGGACTGGGTACCGTGGTTGCGGCGCGGTGGAAGGGGCATCTGACATTCGGCCGGGGTCAGTTGTCGCGCACGCATCTTGGCCACGCTGGCTTCGGCGGGCCGGGGAGTAGCAAGAGTCAAGGCGCCCGGCGCTGCGAATACCTCGCTTGGGCGGGAGGCCCCCTCTAGTCGGCGATGCCGTCCCGGCCTTCGATGGCCATAAGAGTTGCCGTGAGCAGGGCAATCAATCGCTCATTTCCGTCTTTCGCTGCAAAGACCTCAGTCTGGGCCAGCGTCAGCGTGCGCCCCGCCTTGACGACCTTGCCACGCGCGATGATGCGCTCGCCGGTCGCCGGCGCCAGGAGATTGATCTTGAACTCGGTGGTGAGCACCCCGCGGTCCATCGGCATCGTGCTGAGGGCGGCATAGCCCGCCGCGCTGTCCGCAATGGCGCTGACTGCACCTGCGTGAACAAAGCCGTGCTGTTGGGAGATTTCCGGTTTGGGCACCAGTTCGATCACGACCTGTCCCGGTGCGACACTCGTCACGACTGCGCCGAGCGCGCCCATGAGCCCCTGCTTGGCGAAGCTGGTCCGAATTCGTTGATCAACCCGCGCCAACTCGTCGTTCATTTGAATGTCCTCCGCAGTGCAGCGTGACATGCAGCCATTCGGCTGGAAACCGGGCGTGATTGAGCCGCCATTATAGTTTCGCCACTGTCCGAAATGCATTCGCCAGTTTCTTGACTGCGATTTCGGTCTCGGCGGACGTCGAGGCGGCAAAGCCCATCAGGAAGCCGGCCTCGGCATCACCCGTGGCGTGAAGGGCCGACAATCCCAGAAGCTCGATCCCGGCACGCCGCCCAGCATCGATGGCGGCACGTTCGGATAGATCGCATGTCAGCAGGCAGGGCATTTGCAGCCCGCCGATGGGAATGCGCGGCTCGACAAAATCCGACAGGTGCTTCTGGACGAGATCGACAAGCGCATCGAGCCGCTGCGCATAGATGCCGCGCATGGTGCGGACATAGGCGCCAAAATGCCCTCCCTCCATGAAGCGGGCCAGCGTCAGTTGCGCCATCGGGGCGGAATGCCCGTCGAGGAGAGTGCGCGCGATGGTCATCGGCTTCACGAGTTGCGGCGGCAGCACGACATAGCCGATCCGCAGGCCCGGAAAGAGCGACTTGGTGAAGGTGCCGATGTAGATCGTCCGGTCGTGGGGATCGAGCCCCTGCACGCAGGCCGTCGGCTTGCCGGCATAGTGGAATTCGCTGTCGTAGTCGTCCTCGATAATCCATGCCTGATGCCTGGCCGCCCATTCGATCAGGGCCAGACGGCGGTCCAGCGCCAGCGTCGCCCCGGTCGGAAACTGGTGGGAAGGCGTCAGGGAAACGGCTTTCGCCTTGCGCGGCTGGGCCAGAATCTGCTCGACGACGATCCCTTGCCGGTCGACCCGGATTGGGACGCATTCGAGGCCCGCCGCGTCGAACGCCTTGCGCGCGCCGTGATAAGCCGGGTTCTCGATGAAGATCCCGTCGCCGGGATCGAGCAACATGCTCGCGCACAACATCATGGCCTGCTGCGAACTGGTGAGGACAAGCACCCGGTCGGCTGTCGCGCGCGCGCCGCGCTCCAGGTTCACGTAATCAGCGATGGCGCGGCGCAGCGGCTCGGTTCCCTGCGGATCACCGTGAGCCAGCGCCTGGGTGCCGATCTCCCTGCGCACCTGCCGTTCCAGCCTCTCCCAGAGCTGAAGAGGAAAGGTGCGGGTTTCCGGCACGCCGGGCGAGAAGGGCCGGGGCGACAGCGTATCGTGCACCCCGCCGCTGCGGAACATGGCATTGCCGCGCTTGCTGAGGTTCGGAGCCTGGTGGCGCAGCAGCGCATCCCGCTGGGACAGGCGATGGCCGGGCGTGAACTCCGTCATCTCTGCCACGAAGCTGCCGCTCCCGACGCGGCGATCGATGAAGCCTTCGGCATGGAGCCGGACGTAGGCTGCTTCGATCGTATCGCGCGACACCCCCAGCGATTTTGCGAGCGCGCGCGAGGCCGGAAGGGGTTTTCCCGGTCCAAGCGCGCCATCGATAATCAATTGCCGGATGGCCCGCTGGATCCGCGCATGGAGCGGCATCGCCGCATGAGCGGGGTGGGCCATCCCCGCCTTCACCGTTTCCAGTTGAGAGTGCCTGAACAAATGGTCTGATCCCCTCGAATAAAATGGATGGGAACATCGGGCCATTGTTTGACTATGTGTCAATCCGACTTGTTGGCCCTGCGTCCCGAGCTTCAGGAGATTTTTCAGGATCATGTCGTCCCGCGCCGCATCTTCACCCATTCGCTTGAACGACCTGCCCCATCCTGTCGTCGCGGGCCTGATCTCCGTCATCGTCAACTATGGAGGCACCTTCATCCTGGTCTTCCAGGCGGCGAAGGTCGCGGGGCTGAGTCCTGAGCTGACGGCCTCCTGGGTCTGGTCGGTTTCGATCGGCGTGGGGCTGACGGGTCTCTTCCTGAGCTGGCGCTATCGCGAGCCGATCATCACGGCCTGGTCGACGCCTGCAGCGGCTTTCCTCGTCGCAGCGCTCGGCACCACACCCTACGCCGACGCCGTCGGCGCCTATATGCTCTCGGCAGCGGCCTTCGTCGCGCTCGGGCTATCCGGCTATTTCGAGAAGGTCATCCGGCTGATTCCGCCGGGTATCGCCTCGGGCCTGCTGGCCGGCATCTTGCTCCAATTCGGCATCGGTGCATTCGGCGGCGCGAGCGTCGATCCGCTGCTCGTCGGCTTGCTGGTCATCGCCTATGTCGTGCTGAAGCGCTTCTCCGCGCGCTATGCCGTGGTCGGCATCCTGCTTATCGGGCTGACCTTCTTGCTCATGCAGGGTCGGGTCGATCTGTCCGGACTCAAGCTGGCGTTCGCAGCTCCCGTCTTTACCATGCCGGCGTTCTCGCTGGACGCGCTGCTGTCCGTCGCGCTGCCGCTGTTCGTCATCACGCTGACCGGTCAATACATGCCGGGGATGCTGGTGCTGCGAAACGACGGCTTCAAGACCAGCGCCAATCCGATCGTCACCGTGACGGGTCTCGGCTCACTGGTCATGGCCCCGTTCGGTTCCCACGCCTTCAACATTGCGGCGATCACGGCCGCGATCGCCACGGGTAAGGAGGCTCACGAAGACCCGTCGAAGCGCTGGATCGCTGGCATCGCGGCCGGCTGCTTCTATGTGCTCGTCGGGGTGTTCGGCGTCACGCTCGCCGCCGTCTTCATGGCCTTCCCGGCGACCTTCATCACCACGCTGGCCGGCCTCGCGCTGCTCGGCACGATCGGTGGCAGCCTCGCGGGAGCGATGGCCGATCCGGCGTCCCGCGAAGCCGCGCTCATCACCTTCCTGGCCTCGGCTGCGAACATCAAACTGCTCGGGATCGGCGGGGCGTTCTGGGGCCTGGTCGCCGGGCTCGTCGCCCATCTCGTTCTGAACGGCGGCCTGCTGCGCAGTCAACGGAACGGGCCGACCGGGAGCGAGGCTGCCGCAAAGTGACGACCGCCCACCCGCCTGCCCGGCGCCGGAACCGGTGACGTTCCTCGCGTCGGTCAGGGCGAGGATATTTCGCCGATCGAGAAGCGCACTGCGGAGCCTCGGGAGATAGCGGCCCGATGAGGTCGCTCTCTCCCGGGAGGGGCACGGCCCCGTGATCAGGCCGGATCCTTGCGATAGACGATGCAGCCCGGGCACAGGGCAACGTCGCCATAGAGCTTGCGCGCAGGCGCGTTGCTTCGCGTGTCTGCCAATAGACGCGTTTGGCGCCGGCCCGGCGCGCAGACCGCGCCTTCCACTGCTTGACAGAGGCGCAGCTGGCTGCCTAGTGTCTACTTGTATACAAGTATAACGATAATCGTCACCGGAGGAACGCCATGATCCGCCCTTCACTCGCGGCAGCGTTGGTTTGCGCCGCGTCGCTGCTCCAGCTTTCGGAGGCCAAGGCCGGCCCGGTGCTCGACGAGATCAAGTCGAGCGGCAAGCTGATCTGCCTCGTCAGCCCGAGCGCACCGGGTTTCTCGATCCCCGACAGCAAGGGCGTGTTCCGCGGCTTCAACGCCGATTTCTGCCGGATGGCGGCGGCGGCGATCCTCGGTGACGCGAGCAAGGCCGATATCCGCGGAGTCGGCTTTTCGGATGCTCTGAAGAGCCTCGTCTCGCGGCAGGCCCATATGGCTTCACGCTCGATCACCGAGACCGGCACGCGCTCGGCCGATCCCGGCCTCGCCTTCGTGGCGACGACCTTCTACGACGGGCAGGGCTTCATGGTCTCGAAGTCGCTCGGCGTGAAGTCCGCCAAGGAGCTGAAGGGCGCGACCATCTGCGCCGAGGACGGCTCGACGACTCTGCTCAACATCGCCGATTGGTATGCCGCGCAGGGCATGTCCTACAAGATCGAGAACATCGCCGATAAGACTGCGCGCCTGCAGGCGTTCTATGCCGGCAAGTGCGATGCCTATGCTTCCGACCTGACGGCGCTGGCGGCCGACCGCCAGCTCGCCAAGGACCCGGACAGCTACGAGATCCTGCCCGAGGTGATCTCGGCCGAGCCGCTGACGCTCGCGACCCAGCCCGATGACGAGCTGCAGAAGGCGGTGCGCTGGGCTTTCGCCGCCATGCTCAACGCCGACGAGCTCGGCATCAATTCCGGGAACGTCGACAAGGCGGTCGCCGATCTCTCCAAGCAGCCCAAGGCAGTACAGCGCCTGTTCGCGAAGGATGGCGCGGCGGCGGACATGGCCGCCAAGCTCAAGCTCCCGGCCGACTGGGCCTATCAGGTCGTCAAGCAGGTCGGCTCCTACGGCGAGGTTTTCGACCGCAATCTGGGACCGGCAACGCCGTTCAAGCTGAAGCGGGAAGGCACCCAGAATGCGTCAGTGCGCAATGGCGGCCTGATGTACGCCTATCCGATCCGATAAGCTGCATGCCGAGGCGGCTGGCTCGGGGCGGCCGCACGAGGGAGAACGCGCTTGGTCCAGCCGAGCGAGACAATGCCGGACGAGTACATCGAGTCCGTCGTTTCCATCCGGGCGGTCGTGGATTGCCCGGGCGGCGGCCGGCTCGTCACGCTCGGCGTGCCCGGGCTCTCGATCGACCATCGCGGCCGTGGCTGGGTCGACCCTGAGTCGCTCGCGGAGACCCTGGCGGAGCTCGGCCGCCTCGACACGGCGCTCTTCGTCCTGCTGGTTCGCGACGACGAATGCCCTGCCGGCCTGCGCAGGCTGCTGAAGCAGAGGGCCAGGGAAGCAGGCATCGATCTGATCGCGTTGCCGATCGAGGACTACGAAGCGCCCGGCGCGCCGTGGTTGCGGGCGTGGCGGCGAATCGAGACGATGGCGGACCGCCAGATGGCGGCCGGCCGCTCGCTCGCCCTCTGCTGTCTCTACGGCGCGGGGCGGAGCGGGACGGTCGCCGCCGCCATCCTCTGCTGGAAGGGGCTGACGCCGCCCGAGGCGCTCGGCCGGCTTCGAAACGCCTTTCCGGACTCGGTCGAAAGCCCGGTCCAGGAAGCCTGGGTACAGTCGCAGACCGGCGGAAGCCTGTTCCTGCGGGATCAAGACGAGGAATTCTGAACGTGGCGCTACAACTGGCACCGAGATCCGCTCCGGCGCGCGCCGAGGAGATGCTGCAGACCCTCCGGTTCCGGATCTGCCGCGAAGACCCGGAGACCTCCATCATGCTGCACGAAGGCAAGCTGGCGCAGGAGTTCGGCGTCAGCCGGACGCCGATCCGGCAAGTCCTGCAGCGGCTGGCCTTCGAACATCTGCTCGAGACGCGCTCCGGCATCGGCACGGTGGTCAGCCCGCTGCAGCCAGCCGAGCGGAGGCTGCACTTCGCCATGCTCGCCGACGTGCTCCGGCTATGCCGGCGCTGCGCGGCACCGAAACTGGACGTCCCGGCCCGTGTCCTCGCAGGCACGATTGCCGGGCTTGCGCGAAGCCCGGGGCCGGATCCGGAAGGAAGCTATTTCGAGATCCGCACGCAGATGCTCGAACTGGCGTCCGGCCTCATCAGGGACCCCATCGCCTCGGAAGCTCATGCCGCGATGCATTGGCGTGTCATCCGCTGGCGGATGCAAGCCGTGCGGAACGACGCCGCAGCGGCCTTTGCCGGGCTGGAGAGCACCATTGCTCTGCTGGAGCGGGCGGCGACGCCGGGGGATGTCCTCGATTGCCTCGCCGCCGAGGCACCGCTGGATTGACGGAGCAGGAGATGAGCACCGCCCAGGCGCAGTTCCTGCGCCGCGCAGGATTACCGCCGGCCGTCGCGGGCGCACTCTGGCTCGGCCCCATGCCCGGCCGGAAACGGCCGCTGCGCGAGGATCTCGAAGCGCTGGCCGAGGCGAAGGTGAGCCGCATCATCTGCCTGGCGCCTCCGGAGGAGGTCGCGCGGAAATCGCCGGACTACGCAGCTCTCCAGCCTGGCGTCGCCATTGCCGTGACGGGGTTTCCGATCAGCGATTTCGGCATTCCCGAGGACGAGGAGGGGCTGCGCTCGCTCGTCGACCGGGCGGCCCGCGACCTGTTGCGGGGGCAGAGCCTGTTCCTGCATTGCGCTGCCGGGATCGGGCGAACCGGCATGGTCGGCATCTGCATCCTCGTCGCGCTCGGCCTGGGGCTGGAAGAAGCGAAGGCGGCCATCGCCGCGGCCGGCTCGGGGCCTGAAACGGAGATCCAGCGGGAGCTGGTCTGCCGCCTTGCCGCAGGCATGCGACGTCCCGCACTCTCCGGCATCGACAGGACGGGCCGACCATGAGCTCCGCCAGCATTGGCGGCGCGTCGCACGCGCTCGGCCCTCCCCCGGTGAAACGCCCGTTTCCCGTGGTCGACTGCCTCATTGGAGGCGGACTGCTTCTCGTCCTCGCCTTCATCGCCATCAATGTCCGCGCCAACATGACGGCTGCCGGCATGCAGCCGGGCTTCGGCTTTCTCTGGCAGCAGGCCGGCTTCGATCTCAGCGAAAGCCTGATCCCCTACAACGCCGAGGACAGCTATCTCCGGGCCATCCTCGCCGGGCTTGTCAACACGCTATTCGTCTCGGCGGTCAGCCTCATCCTCGCCTGCGTGGTGGGGTTGGCGGTCGGCCTGGTTTCCGTCGGGCCGAGCCCGCTCGCGCGGCTGTTGGCGCTCGCCTATGTCGAGCTCTTCCGCAACCTGCCGAAGATCCTCATCCTGCTGGTTCTGTTCGTCGTCGCGGTCAACGGACTGCCGACGCTCCGGCGCGCGATCGCGCTGGGGCCTGTGCTCATCTCCAACAGGGCGATCTATTTCCCCTGGCTGGCCGCTGATCCGCGCAACGGCATCTGGCTCGTTCTGTCGCTCCTGCTTGCCGCGACGATGGCGACGCTCTGGATGCGCCATGCGGGGCGGCGACAGGCCGCGACCGGGAAGCGGCCGCCGGTCATGCCGGTTCTGCTTGCACTCTTCCTCGTGATTCCGGCCGGCCTCGCGCTGCTCCTGCAGGCGCCGCTGCAGCTTAGCCGGCCAGTGCTTGCCGGCTTCGCGGTGGAGGGGGGCGTCGGCATTTCCATCCAGTTCTGCGCGGTGGTCGTCACTTTGGCGCTCTACCATGGCGCACAGATCGCCGAGGTCCTGCGCGGCGGCATCGAGGCGGTGCCGACGGGCCAGATGGAAGCCGCCGCGGCCCTCGGCCTGACACGCGGCCGCACCATCCGCCTTGTGGTCGTCCCGCAGGTGCTGCGGACCGTCATCCCGCCGCTGAACAGCCAGTTCGCCAACCTGCTCAAGAACACGTCGATCTCGATCGCCGTCGGCTATTCGGACCTGATGTCCGTCAGCGGCACCGCCATCAACCAGACGTTCCGGCCGCTGGAGCTCATGCTGATCACCATGGCGCTCTATCTGCTGCTTTGCCTCGGCCTCACCGGAGTCCTGAACCGGTGGAGCGACCGGATCCGTGCCCGCGAAGGACGGGGGGCCCGATGAGCATCACCCTTCCGGCAGCGACACCCAGATCGGCGCCCCCGCGGCCGGCCCGATGGATCGCCGGCGTGATCGCAAGGCCGGGCGCCGCGCTGCTTTCGGCGGCGAGCGCCGCGCTGGCTCTGTGGCTCGGCTGGACCATGCTGCGCTGGCTCATCCTTGCCGCGGTTCCTCCCTGGGGCGAGGCCGCCCGATGCGCTGCGGCCACCGGCGCGTGCTGGCCGTTCTGGGTCGAGAAGACGCGCTTCATGCTCTTCGGGACCTATCCGTTCGACGAGCAATGGCGCCCTGCCCTCGTCTCGGCGATCCTGCTGGCGCTATCGGGCGGGACGGGCTGGATGGCTGTAAGCGGGCGCTGGCCGAAGGCGACGACCCTGGCCGGCCTCTGGGGCGCCGGCATTCTGGCGAGTTTCCTGCTGATGGGCGGAGGAGCGCTCCGACTTGCCCCTGTCGACGCCACGCGTTGGAACGGATTGCCGCTGCTCCTGATGCTGTCTGCGATCGCGCTGGCGCTGGCGTTCCCACTCGGCATCCTGCTCGCGCTTGCACGCTACCAGACGCGACATCGCCTGCTGAAGCGGATGGCCGGCCTTTTCGTCGAGTCCATGCGCGGCGTGCCGATGGTCACGCTTCTCTTCGTCGGTGTCTTCGTCCTTCCGCTGACCTTGCCCAAGACCATGGTTATCGGCCCGATCGCAGCGGTGCTGGTGGCGCTGGTCCTGTTTCACGGCGCCTACCTGGCCGAGGATGTGCGCAGCGGGCTGCTCGCCTTGCCCGCAGGGCAGCATGAAGCGGCGTCCTCGCTGGGCCTCGGCTTCTGGGCGACCGCCCGCCGGGTGCTGCTGCCGCAGGCGATCGAGCGCTCGATGCCGGCCCTGGTGAACAGCACGATCGGCGCCTACAAGGACACGTCGCTCGTCGTCGTGCTGGGGCTGCACGATCTCAACGCCACCGCCAAGATGGCGTTCAGCGATGTGGCCTGGGGCCACCAGGCGCTGGAAGCCTATGTCTTCGTCGGCGCCTGGTTCCTGTTGTCCTGTTCCTATCTGTCCTGGGTCGGCAGGCGGCTGGCGGCCAAGAGCTCCGGCCGCCGGCGATAGCGATGCAGACCTGCCAGCTGAGCCGCCTTCAGCGCGCGGCCTCGACCTCGCGCAGGCAGATCCTGAGGCGGTCGAGGATCATCTCGACGTCATCGGCGCCGACCGTGAGCGGCGGGCGGATCTTGAGGATGTTGTCGGCCGGGCCTTCGCGCCCGACGAGGATGCGCATGTCGCGCAGGCGGTTCATGACATGGGCTGCCGCGTCGGTCGCAGGCTCCAACGTCTCGCGATCCGTGACCAGCTCCAGCCCGAGGAAGAGGCCGATGCCGCGCACGTCGCCGACGCAAGGATAGTCCGCCATCAGCTCGCGCATGCCCGCGAGCAGCTTGTCGCCCATCGCCTTGGCATTGGCCGAGAGACCTTCCTCCTCGACGATGTCGAGCACCTCGGAGGCGATGCGGCAGGACAGGTTCGAACCGCCGAAGGTCGAGAAATATTCAGGGCCTTCGGCGAAGCGCTCGGCGATGGCGCGGGTGGTGGTGACCGCGCCGATCGGGTGGCCGTTGCCGAGCGGCTTGCCGAGCACGACGATGTCCGGCCGCACCGCCTGCTGCTCGAAGCCGAAATAATGGTCGCCGAGGCGGCCGAGACCCGTCTGGACCTCGTCGGCGATGCAGATGCCGCCGGCGGCACGGATGCGCTCGTAGACAGCCGCGAGATAGCCGGGCGGCGGGATGATCTGGCCGCCGACGCTCGGGAAGGTCTCGGCGATGAAGCCGGCGACCTTGCCGCCACGTTCCGCGATGGCGTTGAGCGCGCCGTCGACCTGCTTGGCATAGTGCAGCGCCCGGTCGGGATCGTCGCGGCGGAAGCGGCCGCGATAATCGTCGGCGACGTCGACGAGTTGCACCCAGGGCTTGCGGCCGCCCATGTTCGGCTTGTTGAACTTGTAGGCGGAGATGTCGATCGCGCCGGTGGTGTTGCCGTGATAGCCGTGATCGGGCGTGACGATGTCGTAGCCGCCGCTGGCGGCGCGGGCGAGGCGCAGCGCCAGCTCGTTCGCCTCCGACCCGGAATTGACGAAGAAGCAGACCTCCAACTCCCCTGGCAGCTTCGCGGTCAGCCGCTCGGCCAGCGCCATCGGTGCCGGGTGCAGATAGCGCGTGTTCGAGTTCATCCGCGCGAGCTGGTCCATCGCGACGGCCCGGATGCGCGGATGGGCATGCCCGACATGGGGCACGTTGTTGTAGGCGTCGAGATAGGGCCGGCCCATCGCGTCGAAGAGATGGTGGCGCCAGCCGCGCAGGAAGGTGACCGGGCGCTTGTAGCTGAGCTTCAGGTTCGCGCCGAAGCGGGCCTTGCGCTCGGCCAGCAGGGCGTCCTCGTCGATCGCCTGGTAGGCGACGACGTCGTCGGGCAGGTTGAGCAGGGCGGCGGGGTTCGGGCAGATCGCCTGCCAGAGTGCCCAGTCGTCGGGATCGGCGACGCCGGGCCAATCATGGCCCATGCCGTCCAGCGTCAGCGCGAGCTGGAAGTGCAGATGCGGCTCCCAGCCGCCGTTCTCCTCGGCCGGGCCGAGCCTGGCGAAGGCCTCGCCTGCGGCGATCTCCTGGCCTGGCTTCAGCTTCGCGGCGCCGTCCGCAGCGAGATGGCCGTAGAGCGTGTGGAAGACATCGCCCGCGGGCGTGCGGTGCTCGAGGATGACGACGCCGCCATAGTCGAGATGGCCCTTGCGGTTCTCCGCCAGCGCGACGCGGCCGGCCAGCGGCGCGCGGACCGGCTCGCCGGCGGGGCCGAAGAC
Organism: Allobosea sp. RAF48; assembly: GCF_052114025.1. Taxonomy (NCBI): domain Bacteria; kingdom Pseudomonadati; phylum Pseudomonadota; class Alphaproteobacteria; order Hyphomicrobiales; family Alloboseaceae; genus Allobosea; species Allobosea sp. RAF48. Next base: position 100,055 of record NZ_JBFRDZ010000012.1, on the reverse strand, counting down.
ATCGACGGCCATATGGATGGTGCGGCGGTTCGAGGCGAGCCAGCGCCCCTTGCGGAAGGCCTTGTCGGTATAGACCAACCGCGGCTCGCCATATTGACCGAGCCACCATTCGGAGCTGATGCCGATGGCCGCACCGAGGTTGCGGGCCTCGACGGCACGCATGCTGAACGGGTTCTGCGGAATCGTGGCCTCGGCCACGCCGAGCGAGCCGACCGGGAGGTCATCGAGCTGATGGCCGAGAACAGGCGCGAAATTGCCGCGCTGTCCGGCGATCCAGCTGGCGATACGGCCGGCGGCGTCGGTGACGGGCAGGCCGCAGGCATTGCGCAGGCGSGCGSCCRTCAAYTCGCCGTCGATGGCSGGGTTKTCGAGMAGRCGCCAGGCGGGGSCYTGCGAGATCGTGACATAGGSRTCGTTCGGGCGGTCCTTGGCTTGAATCGTCGAGTTCACGACGCTGACCGCGAGGCGCATGCGCAGGAGCGGCCAGATCAGGCCGATCTCCTCGGAACTCAGCGGCGAGACGGCGTGATAGCCGGCGACGAAAGCGGCGAGCGCGGCCTCGGGCGTCTCGTGGTCGAGGATGGCGTAGGCCGCGGCGATGGCGATCTCGCAGACGCGCGGGCCATTGGTCATGTCGCCGAAATCGATCAGAGGTCGAGCCGCGCCGTCAAAGCGCCGAGTTCGGACAGGACGGCAGGCGGTTGCGGCCCGGCTTCACCCATCGGGATGCCCTGAAAGGCGCGCTGGACCCAGACCATGCGCTGCTGGCCCTCAGCATCCGCCACGTTCTGCCAGAAGCGCTTGCCCTCCGCGGGGAGGAGGCGGGGCAGCGGCAGGGTCGGATCGGCCGCGAGGGCGTGACTGATCGCGGCGCATTGCTGCTCGACGAGGGCAGGCTCGCCCTGCGGGCGCATCGCCTTGACGATGACGTCGCCCTCGCTGGTCCGGCCACGGAAGTTGAGGTCGTATTCGCCGCCAACGCGACTCAAATCGCCCACAATGCCAAACTGCGCACAAACGCCACCCAGCCAACTCTCGGTCATGCTTACTCTCCGGGCCCCATCGACCGGCATTGATCGAAGCGCCACCATGCGTGCGGCGGCGCCAGCAAGGCTGGACGCTTAGCGTCGCCTGATCACGGCAGTTCAACTCGCGGCGGACAGTCTCGCCAGGGCATGGCCGTGCAGGCTGCGATCGCCGGCTGCGGCGATCTGGCCCTTCCAGTGCAGATCGATCGGCCTGCCGGCCCAGTCACTCACGACACCGCCGGCGCCCTCGATGATCGCCGCGGTGGCGAAGACGTCATAGGGATCGAGGCCGCCATCGACGGCGAGATCCGTATTGCCGCGCGCGAGGCAGCCATAGGAGTAGCAGCTGCCGCCATACTGGGTGAAGGCGACCGTCCGGTCGAGGCGCCCGACGGCCGCGCGCTCCGCATCGGTGAGGAAGCGCGGGTTGGAGCTCGTCAGGAAGGCCCGCTCCAGGCCGTCGCAGGGCTTGCAGCGCACGGGCTTGCCGTTGTGATCGGCCGAGACGCCGGCGATGCCGGACATGCGTTCCCGCGTCGCCGGCAGATCCATGACGCCGAGCCAGGGACGGGCGGCGCGCGCCACGCCGATCAGGATTCCATAGACCGGAATGCCGGCAATGAAGGCGGCGGTGCCGTCGATCGGATCGATGACCCAGACGAATTCGCGGTCGAGACCATAGGAGCCGAACTCCTCGCCGAGAATGCCGTGATCCGGATAGGCGGCCTCGATGCGTTCGCGCAGGCGCTTCTCGATGGCGCGGTCGGTCGCGGTGACGAAGCTCTGGTCGGCCTTGTAGTCGATCGTATGAGTCGCCTGCACGGCTTCGGCAACGATGGCGCGGCCTTCATCGGCAAGCCGGCCGGCGAAGGCCAGGAGTTCGGTGGCGATGGCGTCGGTCATGTCGGTCACTCAGTGCGAGAGGATCTGGCCGAGGAACTGGCGGGCGCGCTCGCTTCTCGGCTTGGAAAAGAAGTCATGGGGCGTGGCGGTCTCGACGATCTCGCCGGCATCCATGAAGACGATGCGGTCGGCCACCGAGCGGGCAAAGCCCATCTCATGGGTGACGCAGACCATGGTCATGCCGTCGCGCGCGAGATCGGTCATCACGTCCAGAACCTCCGAGATCATCTCGGGATCGAGCGCCGAGGTCGGCTCGTCGAAGAGCATGATCTGCGGGTTCATGCAGAGCGCGCGGGCGATTGCGACGCGCTGCTGCTGGCCTCCCGAAAGCTGGATCGGGTATTTGTCGGCCTGGTCTGCGATGCGGACGCGCTTGAGATAGCCCATGGCGGTCTCGCGGGCCGACTCCTTGTCCTTCCGGCGGACGAGGCGTTGGGCCAGCATCAGGTTCTTCACCACGGACAGATGCGGGAAGAGGTTGAAGCTCTGGAACACCATGCCGACCTCGCGGCGCACGGCGACGGCGCTGCGTTCGTCCGTCAGCGCGGTGCCGTTGACGGTGATGCGACCGCTGTCATGGCTCTCCAGCCCGTTGATGCAGCGGATCATCGTCGATTTTCCGGAACCGGAGGGGCCGCAGACGACGAGCTTCTCGCCCTTGGCGACGTCGAGGCTGACATCCTTCAGCGCCCGGAAGCTGCCGAAATTCTTGGACACCTTGTCCAGCGTGATCTGCGCGGGCGATGTCATGCCGAGGCATCCCTCTTCACATAGCGGCTGGCATAGGCTTCCAGATGGCCGAAGCAGAACTGGAAGAACCAGGCCATGACCAGGTAGATCAGCGCCGCCGCGATGAAGATCTCGAAAGGCGCGAAGGTCTTGGAGACGATGGTGCGTGCGACGCCGGTGATCTCCATCAGCGTCACGGTGCTGGCGAGCGCGGTCGCCTTCATCATCGAAATGAATTCGTTGCTGTAGGCCGGCAATGCCAGGCGCACGGCGATCGGCGTGGTGATGTAGACGAAGCGCTGGCGCGGCGAGAGGCCGAGCGCCCGGGCGGCCTCGTTGACGCCCTTGTCGACGCCGAGCACGCCGCCCCGCAGGATCTCCGATATATAGGCCGAGCTGTTGAGCGTGAGCGCAAGGACGCAGCAGCCGAAAGGCTGGCGCAACAACGGCCAGAAGATGCTTTCCCGCACCGCCTCGAACTGCGGCAGGCCGTGATAGATGATGAAGAGCTGCACCAGGATCGGCGTGCCGCGCAGGAAGTAGATATAGGCCTTCGCCGGCCAGGTCAGATACCAGCGCCCGCTGATGCGCAGGAGCAGGATGACGATGGCGAGCATCAGCCCGAAGAACATCGACAGGAAGAGCAGCTTGAGAGTCAGGCCGATGCCGGCGGCGATCTGCGGCAGGCTCGACAGGATCAGGTCGACATCGAAGCTCATCGCGCCGCCTCCATATGGCGGTTCGCGTAGCGCTCCAGCGCCCAGACGACCAGGGTGATGGCCGTCGTGATGGCGAGGTAGATCGCGGCGACCGTCATGTACATCAGGAAGGGCTTGTGCGTGACGGAGGTGGCCATCTCGCCGACGAACACGATCTCCTCGAGGCCGATGACCGAGATCAGGGCCGTATCCTTCATCACCGACAGCATGTGGTTTCCGAAGTTCGGCAAGGCGAGGCGCCACATCTGCGGCATCCGCACGTAGAAGAAGGTCTGACTCCTGGTCAGGCCGAGGGCCAAGGCGGCCTCGACCTGGCCGTGCGGGACGCCGAGAAAGGCGCCGCGGAAGGTCTCGGTCATGTAGGAGCCGACGATCAGGCCGATCGCGAGCGCGCCGGCCCAGAAGGGCGGCATGTCGACGAATTTGATCTGCGGATCATAGAGATGGGCGAGCTTGGTCAATACGACGGCGATGCCGAAGTAGAACAGCAGCAACACGACCAGTTCGGGCGTGCCACGGAAGACCACCGTATAGGCCTTCGCCAGCGTCCGCGCGAGGCGGCTGCGCGACAGCTTGGCGCTCGAGCCGACCAGGCCGAAGATCACCGCCAGGATGAGAGCGGCCACAAAAACCCTCAGAACCGTCAGGGTCCCGAAGAAGAAATCATCCCACCAGCCGGAAAGCGCGGCCATTATCCCTCCCCTTCATCCGGAAACGAGCCGGCATTGCCGGCCCGCTGAGCCCGTTGGCGTCAGTTACTGGCCGACGCCCTTCCAATTGTCCGGGCTGATGGAGAAGGGGAAATATTTGCGGCTGTACTTCTCGAGCGAGCCATTCTCGATCAACGTCTTCAGCGCGCCGTCGATCCGGTTCTTCAGCTCGTCCTGGCCCTTGCTGATGCCGATACCGACGCCGATGCCGAAGAATTCGCGCTCGTCGATGGCGGGCGAGACGAACTCGAACTTGGCACCCTGATCGGTGGAGAGAAAGTCGAGATAGGCCTTCATCGGATTGGTGATGGCGATGTCGACGCGGCCGTTGCGCAGGTCGAGCAGCATGGCCTGGGCGCCGTCATAGAGCTGGATGGTGGCGCCCGGCAGCTTGGCTTCGATCCATTTCGCGTAGGTCGAGGCGCGTTCGACGCCGACCGTAAGCCCCTTGAAGGCGGCCGGGTTTGGCTTTCCGGCCTCGTCGAAGAGCTTGAGGTTCTTGCCCTTGGGACCGAGGAAACGGCCGATGGAGACGCGGTAGGGGATGGAGAAATCCATCTTCTGCAGGCGTTCGTCGGTGATCGACATCGACGCGACGATGATGTCGAACTTGTTGGCGAGCAGAGCCGGGACCATGCCGTCCCATTGCTGGCAGACATACTGCAGATCGACTTTGATCAGCTCGGCGACGCCTTTGGCGACGTCGACGTCATAGCCGGCCATCTGGCCGCCGGGCGTGCGGTAGTTGAACGGCGCGTAGGTGCATTCCATGCCGACCCGAAGCGTCTCCGCCTGGGCCGTCACTGCGTTGAGCGTGCCGAGGGCCATGAACGCCGCCGACAGAAGCCAGTTTTTGATCGCCATGCCGCTTCCCCTTCTCGGAATTGTCTTTTCATCTCGATCGTCAGACGGGTTGCGTCTCCTGCGCGCCCTCATCTAGCCGGCGCAGTTTCGACCGATCGAAGAGGGGATGTTATCCCCCTGAGGGAGGATGGTGCGGGGCCGGCGAGGCTGCGTAGGTTTCGGGCAAAGCGATCCGTTGCCTGGGGAGGCCGATCTTGAAATTCGTGCGCATGCCGATTGAAATCGAAGCACCGGAACAGCTCGGTTACGAGACGATCCGGCGCAATCTCTCGGAAAGCTCAGTCGCGGACCGGCGGTTGGGCGATCTCAACGTCAACCTCAACGACGTGCTTCTCTGCTATGGCGACCACAAGGGCAGCATCGACCTGCGCGACACGGTGGCCGGCCTTGGCACGGACCTCGGGGCCGAGGATGTGCTGATTACGGCTGGCGCTTCGGCGGCGCTCTTCATCGTCGCGACATCGCTGCTCGACGCCGATCAGCACCTCGTCGTGGTGCGCCCCAACTACGCCACCAATATCGAGACGCCACGGGCGATCGGCTGCGACATCAGCTTCATCGATCTCGATTTCGAAGCCGGCTTCCGCCTCGATCTCGATAAGATCGAAGCCGCCATTCGGCCGAATACCCGATATGTTTCCGTCACCTACCCGCATAATCCGAGCGGCGTGATGATCAGCGAGGCGGAGCTTCGCGCGCTGGTCGCCCTGGTCGAGCGCAAGGGCTGCCTGCTGCTCTTCGACGAGACCTATCGCGAGATGACCTTCGGACCCGTTCTGCCCGTGGCGGCGTCGCTGAGCCCGCGCGTGATCAGCGTCTCGTCACTGTCGAAGACCTACGGCATTCCCGGCATCCGCATCGGCTGGCTGATCTGCAAGGACCCCGTCCTTATGCAGACCTTCCTGGCTGCGAAGGAGCAGATCGGCATCTCCGGCAGCATGATCGACGAATATGTCGGCTATGTCGCCCTCACCCAGCGCCAGGATTGGCTCGGACCGAACAGCCGCCTGATCCGGCAAGGATTCGAGATCGTCCGCGACTGGATCGCGCGCGACGAATTCATGGAATGGGTCGAGCCCGAGGGCGGTTGCGTCTGCCTGCCGCGCATCAGGCCCGATGTGAAGATCGACCTGCCGGCCTTCTACCAGCGGCTCTACAGCGTTCATGGCACCTATGTCGGCGCGGGGCACTGGTTCGAGATGCCCGACAATTATTTCCGCATCGGCTTCGGCTGGCCGACGCTGCCCCAGCTTTCGGAAGGGCTGGACGGGATTTCGGCCTCGATCCGCGAAACCTTGCGGTAAGCCGGCGGCGCTGAGCGCCGCCCCCCCCCCCGGAGGGCTCCGATCAACCAGACTCCGCTTGGCTCGGAGCCTGGCCACTGCCGACCAACGCGGTTTCCCTCTGCTTCTGCAGGGACATCAGGAACAGCGAGAACAGCTCCTGCTGCGTCGAAAGCCCGAGCTTGGCATAGAGGTTCTGGCGGTGCGTTTTCACCGTCGTGACGGAAATGCCGAGGTTGCGGCTGATCGACTCGCTCGAATGCCCCTTCAGAATCATATGCGCGACATTGCATTCGCGCGGGCTGAGCTGGCCCTTGCCGAAATCACCGAGCAAGGCGTCGAAGGAGGTCCAGCGCGCCTCGGATTTGCTGTCCTTGCCGCAATGCTGCCAGATGCGCCGGTAGATCGCGCTGACCAGTGGCTCGATAGCGCACAGCGTGTCGCAATCGGTGTCGGAGAAGCCGCCGAGGCTGACGCGCCTATAGAAGCTGATCTCGGCGAGCTCGTTCTTCGGCAGCTCGATGGCGATGACCACCTCCTCCATGCCGGCCGGCCAGCCATAGGTACGATAGCCCAGCTCTTCGTCGGCCTGCTGCTGGACCTTGAACTGCCGATAGTGATCGGAGCTGAAATAAGCGTCGGGAGCGAGATCGCGCAGGCGATAGACACCGGCTTTCAGGCCGCCGAGATAGGCGTTGTAGACGGGATTCAGGAGGTAGGTACCCTCGATGTAGAGCTCCAGCGCCCGCTTGCCCGTCCGGTCCGGGAAGGTGTCGGCGACATAAACCGGCGCCGCGTCGCGCCGATAGACCACCGACATCGCGAATTTGAACGGCACGACGTGGTTGATGGCGTCGAGCAGGAGATAAGGGGCGTCGGAACGGTCGCAGCGATCGATCGCCTTCGCAGCGCTCGCGTTGAACGCCACGACCCTTTCCGCCAGATGATTCAACGCGACATACCCCCGTTCCGGTGCGCCGCCCGCCGCTTCAGGCTAGCATGCGGGCATCCGCCCCAACAATCTCGGCGATGGCGGCGAGCGTCCGCTCGATCTCCTCGGCCGTGTTGTAATGAGCGATGCCGAGCCGCACCACGCCCTCATCCTCGTCGAGCCCGAGCAGGCGGGCCGGCTCAAGCGCGAAATTATGGCCCGACCAGGCATAGATCTCGCGCTCGGCCAGGGCCTTGGCGAACACATGGGTCGAGATCGTGTCGTGGGTGAAGGAAATCGTCGGCACGCGATGGGCGAATGCCGCGGGGTCCGATATGCCCATGATGGTGATGCCGGGCAGCCCCCGGAGCCCGCTGATCAGGCGATGCATCAGCCGATTCTCATAGGCCTCGAAGCTGCGATAGCCCCCGAGGAGCTTGTCACGGCGTGAGCCGCCGTGGCCGGTGATGTCTCCGAGCCAGGCGAGATAGTCGACCGTCGCGGCCAAGCCCGCCAGCAACTCCGTCTGCGGCGTGCCGGTCTCGAAGCGTTCCGGCAGGGCGTCGCTGGCGCAGCGCACCTTGTAGGGTTCGAGCTGCGCCAGAAGCGGCTCGCGCCCCCAGACCATGCCGAGATGCGGGCCGAAGAACTTGTAGGACGAGCAGGCGAGCATGTCGCAGCCGAGCGTTGCGACGTCGGGCAAGCGGTGTGGGACGAGCTGCACGGCATCGACATAGACGAGCGCTCCGGCCTTCCGCGCCATGGCACTCAGGGCCGCGACATCGTTGACCGATCCGGTCATGTTGCTGGCGAAGTTGAGCGCGAGCAGGCGCGTGCTGCTGCTCAGCAGCGGGGCGAGGTCCGCCGGCTCGATGCGCCAGGTCTTGCGGTTGAACGGCAGCCACTTCACGGTCAGGCCGAGGTCGCGCGCGAGCAACAGCCAGGGCGAGACATTGCCCTCATGCTCCATGCGGGTGAGGATAATCTCGTCACCCGGGGCGAACAGGCGGCCGATCGAGCGCGACAGATGCAGGGTTAGCGTCGTCATGTTCTGGCCGATGACGATTTCGCGTTCGCTGGCGGCGCCGAGCAGATCGGCGACAGCGCGGTGAGCCGCCAGCCAGATCGCGTCAGCCCGCTTCGAGCCGGCGAAGGAGCCACCGAGATTGCTGCTCGCTTCCGCCATCGCCCCGGCGACGGCATCGATGACGGGCTGCGGCACCAGCGTTCCGGCCGGGTTGTCGAGATAGATCGGCGGGCGGGATGTCTGCGACAGCGCCGGAAAGCGTGCACGCACGGTCTCGACGGGGAATGTCTGGGGCAGCGCTTGGGTGTTCATTCGATCGCCTCGGACGAGATCTGGAAACCGCATCGGCCTTCGCCATGCTCCTTCCAGCTAGTCCGATCGCGAGGCGGCTGACCATCATCCCCGGGGGGGAGGTCCATGGTGAAGCACCCCGAGCCGCCTTCGGGCCAGATCCGGAGTGCTGGCAGGATCGTCATGACTGCGGACGGCAGCATCGCATGCGCGGCCAGGCCGAGGCGTCGACGATATCGAGCGCCAGCAGGAGCTGGTTGACCGCTCGGTTCCGCCCCGGAAGGATCATCCAGGCGAAGGTCCGAAACTCGTCCAGAACGGCAGGAGGACCCAGATGACCAGCGCGTTGCGGCTTTGGGGTGCGGCGTTGGCGCGGTCCGGTATCGCGTGTTTGCTGCCGACACGAGAATCGGCTTCCTAGAAGCTTCCTTTTTCTTAGAATGTGTAAAATATTGATTTAATTGATATTTTTCCTCGCCCTGCTATTTTGGCCGGGTTACGAGGATATGATGGTTCCCAATCCGCTTCCGTTTCAGCGTCCCACCCCGGCGACGCCGCTTCAGCTCTTCTCGGATAACCTGGCCCTGTCCGCCGGGGCATTCCCGGTGACCTCGGGCGAGCGCATCATCGGGCCGATGCGGCGCGGCCTCAAGATCGCGGTGATGCTCGACGGCCGCCAGTCCCTCGAACTCGACGATCGGCCGCCGCTGACGATCGAGGGCCCGGCCTTGCTGATCGCGGCCAATAGCGGCGAGCACCTCCAGCAGCGCACGGGCATCACCGGCGGCTCGCTGCGCTGCGCGCTGATGCAGCTTGAGCTTAATTTCGTCGAGCAGGAATTTTCGGTGCCGATGAAGCGCCTGTTCGCCCTGGCCGGCTGCGTCGATGCCGGCATCTGGGTGCGCCCGGCCGGAACGGTGCTGCGCGCCCTCGCCCAACAGATGGCCGATTGCCCGGTCGCGGAACCGCTGCGGCCACTCTATCTCGGCGGCAAGGCGCTGGAGCTGGCGGCGCATGCGCTCGACGAGTTGCTCGGCCCGCCGGCCCAGCGCACGCGGCGCCTGCCCGGCCGGACGCGCGAGCAGGTGCATCTGGCGCGCGATCTGCTGCTGGCCGCGATGCGCGAACCGCCGAGCCTCGCCGAGCTGGCGCGCGCCAGCGGCCTCAATCCGACGAAGCTGACCGCCGCCTTCCGCAGCGAATTCGGCGCCAGCGTCTTCGGTTACCTGCAGGAGCAGCGGCTGCAGCATGCGCATGCGTTGATCGCGAGCGGAGAGGCGAGCGTCGCCGAAGCGGCCTTCCGGGTCGGCTATACGCCGGCGCATTTTTCCGGGCTGTTTCGCCGCCGCTTCGGCTTGCAACCGAGCGCATTGCGATAGTCGTGCAATGCCGGAATTCACCCGGCTCTTTGCATTCGAGCCATTCGAAACTGCCCCGAAAGAAATACTGCCGCGAGCGAAAGTCGAACGCATTGCGAGCACGTGCCGGTTCTTGAAAGAAACGCGGTCGGTGGGCCGCGATCCGGCGGCGGGCAAGGATTTGATCATGACAGGAGTTCCGGTCCGGGCGCGTGCAGCGCTGATGTTCGGCGTCGCCGCCGCTGCGATGACGATCGCGGACGGCGCCAGCGCGCAGCAGCAGCAGGGCGGCACGGTCAGCCTCGATACCATCGAGGTGCAGGGCGAGCGCGCCTCCGGCCCGGTCGACGGCTATATCGCGCGGCGCAGCGACACGGCGACGAAGACCGACACCCCTCTGATCGAGACTCCGCAGGCCGTCAGCATCGTCACCCGCGACCAGATGGACGACCAGGCCGCGACCACCGTCAGCCAGGCCCTGCGCTATACGCCCGGTGTTCTCGGCGAAACCCGGCTCTCCTCCGGCGGCCGCTATGACAGCGTCTTCATCCGCGGCTTCGGCGGCGCCGGCACCGGGGCAGGCTTCGTCAATTATCTCGACGGGCTGCGCTATCAGCGCGGCGTCAACTTCCTGGTGCCGAGCTACGAGCCCTGGGGCCTCGAGCGCATCGAGGTGCTGCGCGGCCCGTCTTCGGTCATTTTCGGGCAGGTAAAGCCCGGCGGCCTCGTCAACCTCGTCTCGAAGCGCCCACTCGACGTGCCCCATGGCGAGATCCAGTTCCGATATGGCACCGATCAGCGTGCAGAGATGGCCTTCGATGTCGGCGGCCCCATCGACGCGGCCAAGACCTGGCTCTATCGCGTCGTCGGCCTGGGTCGTGCCGCGGACACCCAGGTCGACTACACCCGGGACGAGCGCATCTTCATCGCTCCCTCCGTGACCTACCGCCCGAACGGCGCCACCAGTTTTACCCTGCTCACCTCGTTCCAGCGCGACCCCGAAACCGGCTTCTACGGCTTCATCCCGGCGATCGGCACGGTGTTGCCGAGCAAGGCCGGCCGCATCCGCAGCGAGTTCTTCCCCGGCGAGCCGAATTTCGAAGGCTACAGCCGCAACCAGCTCAATATCGGTTACACCTTCGAGCACCGCTTCAACGACGTCTTCAGCTTCCGCCAGAACGTTCGCTATTCCGATCTCGAATCACGTTTCCGGACAGTGGCGGTCGGCGGCATCGCAGCGGACCAGAAGACGTTGACGCGCCGCGTCACCATGTCGAACGAGAAGGCGCGCACCGCGGGCGTCGACAACCAGCTCCAGGCCGACTTCCGCACCGGCCCGCTGACGCACACGCTGCTGCTCGGGGCTGACGGCTACTGGACGGATGGCAATGCCTGGACAGGCGCCGGCGGCACGGTCCAGAACCTCGACTTCACCAACCCGGTCTATGGCCGCACGCCCTTCGCCCTGCCGGCACTCGCCGGCACCGACCAGACGACGCAGCAATACGGCCTCTACATCCAGGACCAGATCAAGCTCGACCGGCTGTCGCTTCTGGTCGGCGGCCGCTTCGATCGCGCCATGGCGCGCACCCGCGCGCTGAGCACCGGCGTCCTGACGAAGCAGGATGACGATGCCCGCACCGGCCGCATCGCCCTGATGTACAATTTCGACAATGGCCTTGCGCCCTATGTCAGCTACTCGACCTCCTTCGAGCCGCAGGCGGGCACGACCTTCGCCGGTGCGCCCTTCAGGCCGACGGAAGGGGAGCAGTATGAAGCCGGCCTCAAATACGAGCCGCCGGGCAGCAACATCCTGTTGCAGGGCTCGGTCTACCAGCTCACACAGAGCAACGTGCTGACGACCGACACCGCCCATGTCGGCTTCTCTGTCCAGACCGGCGAGGTGCGTGCCCGGGGCGTCGAGCTCGAAGCCCGCGCCCGCCTGTTCGAGGATCTCGACCTCGTCGCCGCCTATACCTACACCGATGCCGAGGTGACGAAGAGCAGCGGCGTCGATCTCGGCAAGCGGCCTCCGGTGGTGCCGCGCAACATGGCCGCGCTCTGGGCTCATTACACCTTCAGGACGGGCCTCTTCGCCGGCCTCGGCCTGGGAGCGGGCGTGCGCTATGTCGGCGGCGGAGCCGGCGATCCCGGCAACACCTTCTGGACCGACGCCTACACGCTGGTCGATGCCGCGATCAGCTACGAGTTCGGGATCGCGAACCCCGCGCTCAAGGGCTGGAAGCTGCAGGTGAACGCGCAGAACCTCTTCGACAAGGAATATATCTCCGGCTGCTACGCCGCCGTGCAGTGCTCCTTCGGCCTGCGCCGGACCGTGCTGGCGACGCTGTCCTACAAATGGTGAGGGTCTCGCGTGCCTTTGGACGATAATCGGGTTGCCCGGGCGGAACTCGCGCCATTCGCACTGGCGCAGACCGGAACCTTCGACCTGACCGCGCGGGACGGCTCCCCCTATCGCATCCTCGTCGCCTGGCCGGATGCGCCACCGCCGGCCGCGGGCTATCCCACAATCGTGCTGGTCGACGGGCAGGCTCTGTTCGCCACGGCTGTCACAGCGGCGCGGTTGCAGGCCATCCGCACCGACGTGACCGGTATCGAGCCGGCCGTGATCGTCGGTATAGGCTATCCGGGCGAGGCTCCCTTCGATGCCGAGCGCCGGCAGCGCGATCTGCTGCCGGTCGAAGGCGGCGCCGACCGCTTCCTGGCGACCATCGTCGATGAGATCCTGCCGGCAGTGGCCGAACACATTGCGGCCCTCGATCCGAACCGCCGCACGCTCGTCGGCCATTCCTATGGCGGCCTGTTCGCGCTTCATACGCTGTTCACGCGCCCCGGCCTGTTCGGCGCCCACGTCGCCGGCAGCCCGTCGATCTGGTGGAACGAACGGGCGATCCTGCTGGCGGAAGAGCGCTTTCGCTCCGGCACAGGCTTCGCCGGCCGGCTGATGATCGCGGTCGGCGGGGCGGAGCAGGACGAAACTGGCAACGACGATCCGCGCCGGCGCGAGCGGCGGGCCATGGCGCGCATGCGCGACAACGCCGCGGAAATGGCCGCGCGCCTCTCCGCCTCGGGCCGGGTGGAGAGCTCGTTCGTCGAATGGCCCGGCGAGAACCATGTCTCGGTGATCCCGGCCATGCTCTCACGGGCCGTCGGCTTCGCACTCGCCGCACCAGGCTCCTCCGGACGGAGGGCGGCATGAGCTTCGCGCTTTCCCGCCGCTCGCTGATGCTCGGCGCCATTGCTGCGTCGGCGCTGATCCACGCCGCCCGCGCGCAGGCCGTCACCGCGTCCGACGTGCTTGGCCGCACCATCACGCTCAAGGCACCGGCCAAGCGCATCGTCCTTGGGCAGGGCCGGCAGATCAATGCGCTGGGCCTGATCCATCCGGACCCGGTCAGCATCCTCGCGGGTTGGGGCAGCGACTATCGCCGCCAGAGCCCGGACACCTTCGCACGCTATCAGGCACGCTTTCCCGCCATCGAAGCCCTGCCGCTGGTCGGCGACGGCGCGACGCAGGGCGGTTTCTCCTTCGAGCAGGCGATCGCGCTGGCGCCCGACCTGATGGTGCTGAGCCGCTCGCTCGCCGGCACCCGGCGCGGACCGGGCGATCTGGTCGAGCGCTTCGAGGCCGCCGGCATTCCCGTCGCAGTGATCGACTTCTTCCTCGATCCGCTCAAGGACACCGTGCCGAGTCTCAGATTGCTCGGCACGCTGATCGGGCAGGAGAAGCGCAGCGAACAGCTGATCTCCTTCTATCAAGGGCGGCTGCGCATGATCGCAGAGCGCATCAAAGGTGCGCCGGTTCCCGACGTCTTCATCCACGCCCATGCCGGCGGCATCGAATGCTGCATGTCGCCGGGCCGCGGCACGCTCGACGATTTCATCACCGCCGCAGGCGGCCGCAATATCGCGACCGCGCTCGTGCCCGGCGCGACCGGGCAGATCAGCCTCGAACAGCTCCTCGTCTCCGATCCGCAGTTTTACGTGGCGACGGGCGGGACGCATCTGGCGAAGCAGGGCGGGCTGGTGCTCGGCCTCGGCGTCGACCCTGCCACAGCGCAGGAGAGCTTCCGGCGCCTGCTCGCGAGCCCCGGCATCGCGACGCTCAAGGCGGTGTCCGAACGCCGCGCCTACGGGCTCTGGCATCTGTTCAACGACACCCCGCTGCATGTCGTCGCAATCGAGCGATTGGCCAAATGGCTGCACCCCGCCCGCTTTGCCGACATCGACCCGGCCGCGACGATGGCCGAGGCCGCCGCCTTCTCGGCGATCCCGCTCGACGGCACGCTCTGGATCGAGCCTTGAGCCATCCAGCCGCCGCCCCCTCATTCCGCACCTGATGGAGACCGCGATGCTCGCAACCCGCGCCCGGATCGCCCTGGCCGATCCTCTTGCGGTCCTGACGCCGCTCTGCGCCCATCTGGTCGAACACGACGCGATCGTCGAAGCCGGCCCCGAGACGATGCGCATCACGTTGGAAGGTGCCACGGCCACGCTGAAGCCGCATGCCGACGAGCTGGAGGTCATGGTCGAGGCGCCCGGCCTCGCAGCGTTGCGCGCCCTGCGCTCCGCCATCGCCAGCCACGTCATCGCGTTCGCGCAGAACCAGGCCCGACCGGAAATCCGCTGGAGCGGCGACACCACAGGTCCCTCGCTCGCGCCCGATTTCCGAATCCTCGCGGTGACGGCGGTCGAAACGCTGACGCCGCATATGCGCCGCATCCATTTTGCCGGCGAAGCGCTTGATCGCTTCGATTCGCTCGGAGCGTTGCATGTCCGGCTGTTCATCCCGCCGGCCGGGCTCGCCGAGCCGGTCTGGCCGATGCTGGGCGAAGACGGTCTGCCCATCGCCCTGCCGTCGGAGCAGCGCCCTGCGATCCGCAAATACACGATCCGCGCCATCGACCCCGCGGCCGGCACGCTCGCAATCGATTTCGTGCTCCATGACGATGCAGGGCCGGGCTCGACCTTCGCGGCAAAAGCCAGACCGGGCGACCGCATCGGCATGGCCGGCCCCGGTGGACGCGGACTGCGCGAGGCACAGCGCCATATCTTTCTCGCAGACGAGACCGGCCTGCCGGCCGTGGGCCGAATGCTCGCCGCCCTCCCCGCCGATGCCACTGGCCTCGCCATTGTCGAAGTCGCTGGTGCCGCGGAGGAACAGGCCCTGGCCAGGCCCGCCGGCATGGCCCTGCGTTGGTTGCACCGCGGGGCCCAGACTGACTCGCGTCTCGCCGAGGCTTTCGAGGAACTGTCCTGGCCCGTCGACGGCCCCGACGTCTATCTCTGGGCGGCGGCGGAGCACGCGACCTTCCTGCGCCTCCGCGCCGGCGCCCGCACGCGGTTGCGGCCCGACCGGGACCGGCATCTCGTCGTCAGCTACTGGCGCGCCGGCATGGCCGAGGAGCAGCACGCTGCGGAAAAGCGAACGGCGGCCGATTCCGGGAAAGTGACAGCCCCTTCTTAAGTAATCGACCGGCGGATGGAGGTTTTCTGGCTTCGAAGCTCAAGAAAGCACCTGATCGCGCTACCGAAATCCAAGGCGATGCGAGGCGCTCCCGACCTGCGGAAGCGGTCCAACCCGCTGCTCGCTCTCGGCGTAGCCTGTGCCCGAGATCGCGCAGCCTCCGGCGCGGGCAGGGGGTGGTCACGGCCCTACTGCCCTACAATATCGGCGTGGTCGCGGTCCTCGCCATGGCCTGGGGGGGGGTCGGGGCCGGTCGGCGTCGCATTCTGGCCAGTGTTGGCTCACGCCGGGCTAGCGATCTGGTGCATCGCCGGCCTGCTGATGCGTCCCTGGTTCTGTGAGCGGAGTTCGTTCGAATGTCTTGTGCTGGACCGAGAACGGGTCCGCCGATACTCTGCTCGTAACGTCAGCACAGGCAACGAGTTTCCCCAGCGGGGCGCCCCACAGAATGCGGGGATTGCAATCGAGTTGATGTCAGAAATGGGACAGATCGCGAGCAGGCGACGGTGGTGGATCGTTCTGACAGGTGTGCTCGTCGGCTACCTGCTGCTTGCCTATCTGATACTGCCCCTCCTTTGGCGTCACCATGAACATGAGCCGGGCCTCGCCTCCTTGCCCATGGTGACACGCACCGCAAGCGGTATCCCAGGCGACGCGCTTAATGTCGGGTTCGTCGGCAGCAAGGATGATGCCCTCCGCGCCATGCATGCGGCAGGCTGGTATCCGGCAGACCCGATTACGTTGCGGACGAGCATCGAGATTGTCGGCAGCGTGGTACTCGACCGGCCCTATCATGAGGCGCCTGTCAGTCCGCTGTACTACGATGGAAGAAAAGAACAGCTCGCGTTCGAAAAACCCGAGGGTACGAGTGCGGACCGCCGACACCACGTGCGCTTCTGGATGGTCCTTGAGAAGGGGAATGGCGGGCGGCCGGTCTGGCTCGGCTCAGTCACTTTCGACCGGGGCGTCGGCTTCAGCCATGACACCGGTCAGGTGACGCACCACATTGCACCCGACATCGACGCCGAGCGCGATATGCTGATGCGTGACCTCGGCAAGGCCGGCATGGTCCAGGACTTCTTCCAGATTTCCGGAGTGGGCCCAACCTTGTTCGGCCGGAATGGGGAAGGCGACCCCTACTATACCGATGGGGAGATCCACATCGCCACTCTGGTGATCGATGGCATTAGGCGAGTCGAGCCGCCTGTGACGATTCCCGCGCCCCCGCTCATAACGCTCAAGGATCAGATCTGGCACGGCGTCAGCGATGCAATCGCAGATTGAGCTCGGCCTTCGGGTCGAGAGCCGATCTCAGTTCGTGGATGCGCGCGCGGATCAAGCTTTTCAGGTGGTCTTGTTCAGATCAGCCTGATCGAGACGTCTATGTTTCCGCGTGTGGCCTTGGAGTACGGGCAAATCTGATGCGCCTCATCGACCAAGGACTGAGCGACCTGCCGGTCCACGCCGGGGATGCCGACATTGAGGCGTGCGGTCAGAGAATAGCCGTCCTCGTTCGAAAAATTCAGGTCGACCTCGGCGTCGAGCGTGACGTCACCCTCGATCTTGATGCGCTTTTTCTGGGCGACGATTGCGATCGCGCTTTCGAAGCAGGCCGACCACCCGGCCGCGAATAATTGCTCGGGATTCGTGCCCGTCCCGGGTGTGCCTGGCGTGGAAAGCCTGACGTCGAGGTGTCCGTCGGAGCTTCGCGCGACGCCGGCCTCGCGCCCGCCGCTGGTGTGGGTCCGGGCGGTGTAAAGGACCTTGGAATTGTTCATGATGCACTCCTCGTTTGGGGTTGGAATGAGCCATGCGCGGCCTGTCGTCAGGCACTTTCGATCCTGCTTCTGCGATATCCATGATCGCGTCGGCGAAGGCTTCCCGAGGCGTTCATGCGAGAACTCTTCGCTCGGCGCATTGCGATGATGCCGGTGCCCGATTGAACGGTGAGGGAAGCGGGCCGGGCTCTAAAGATCCGCACCTCGCCGGCCGCCCTGCTCGGGCCTAATGAGCGACGGCTTCGGCAGTCGCAACCGACAGAGCGGCGAGGATCTCCCTCGTCGTCACGATGGCGCTGGCGTAGTTGGGCATGTTGATCTCCAGCGCGGCGTGCATCATCTCGTCGGAGTAGTCGGCGACAGCGTCTTTGACGACCGTCACGTCGTAGCCAAGTTCGGCGGCGAAGCGGACTGTCGCCTCGATGCAGGTGTGGGCGACCAGCCCGATCACGATGAGCCGGTGAATACCGTGCCTCTTCAGTTCCAGATCGAGGTCAGTGTTGGCAAAGCCGCTGGAACACCAATGCTCGGATGCGACAACCTCGCCCGACGCCGGAAGGAACTCGGCTTTGAACTCGCCGCCCCAGGTGCCGTATTCGAAGCTTTTGCGCTGCCAGGCGAGACGTTGGACGGGGGCGATATATTTCCAGTTCTCGTAGTCGCCGGGACGATAACGGTGGTGCATGGCGAAGAACACCCGAAGCTTCGCTTCGCGCGCGGCCTTCAGGATCTGCTCCATATGCGGTACACAGTTGTTCGCCTCGGCCACAGCCTTGATACGTGGCCAGATCTTGCCGCCTTCGGAAATGAAGTCGTTGTATGGATCCACCACCAGGAGACCGGTGATGTTCGGGTCGTAGGATAGATCCGTCATGGCACTCTCCCCTCGCGGCGGCGGCCGCCCTGGATCATCAGTCGTTCTCGAGCGCGGCGCGTTCGATGCTGGCTGCGAACAAAGGCGTCTCGCCCTTGTTGTGCGCGATGGACATCGGCTGGCGCTGCATGCGGAAGATGTCGAAGGGGATCCCTTGCCGGTCCAGGAAGGCCAGCATTTCGGCGGTCGCGAACGACTGCACGCGATTGGTGAATTCGCACCGCTCCTTGTCGATCGCCTTGACGCTCAACTCCCAGGTCACATGGATGCTGGTTCGGCCGGTAGGCGTAAAGACGTCGGACTCGGAGTCGAGGATGAGATGGTCCTTGTCGCCACGGGTTTCGACGTAGTGCTGGACCATCAGGCTGCCACCGATCGTCTCGACATTGATCGACATGCGCCTGCCATCCGGCGCCGTCGTGAAACCAGCGGCGATGTGAGCCGGCGAGCATCCCTGATAGTCCTTCTCCGGAAGTGAGAAGCACCATGTCGGAAGGTCGATTTTCTCGATCGGCGCATTGATGATTGCTGAGAAGCTGGAATCGACGATCTGGTTGTCGCTCATGGTCTTTCTCCTTCGCGAGATGGGCGCGCATGCGTAGGAATGGCGGCGCGGATCGAACGCGCGGCTGCAGCCGTCAATTTGATTTGCGAAGCGGCCTGAAAGCGGTCCGCAGGTCGGCGGTCAGCAGCATTGGTTGCTCCCAGGCTGCAAAGTGACCACCCTTGTTGGGTCGGTTGTAGAAAATGAGGTTGGCATAGGCTTTTTCCGCCCAGCTTTTCGGCGCCTGGTAGATCTCGTCCGGAAAGGCACTGACCCCGACTGGAATCTTGATGCCACGCGGATCGAAGAAGCCGCCGCTGGGAAAATGCGCGTTATCCCAATAGAGGCGCGCCGACGAGATCGCGGTGTTCGTCAGCCAGTAGAGCGTGATGTTGTCGAGCACATCTTCGGGGGTCAGTCCCTCTTTTTGGCCATCGAAGGAACGAGCGATCATCTGGTAGCTGCGGATGTCGTGGTCGAGCATCCAGGCGGCGAGGCCGATCGGCGAATCCACGATGCCGTAGAGTGTCTGCGGCCGGTTGTTCATCTCGATCGCATAACCCAACCCGTTCTTGTTGAAATCGTCGAGCTGGTCCCAGGCCCGCTTCTCGTCAGGCGACAGCTCGGCCGGCGCCGGTCCTCCTGCGGCAAGAGCCTTGGAGATCTCGGCTGGCACGGTGGCCGCCATGTTGGTGTGGATGCCTACCAGTCCCGGCGGTTCCTGCACCGCCATCAGTTCAGTGATGGCATTGCCCCAATCGCCACCCTGGGCGACATATTTCGTGTAGCCGAGGCGCTGCATCAGCACGGCCCAGGCCTTGGCGATGCGAGGTGGATTCCAGCCCGGCTCCCGCGGTTTGCCAGAAAATCCATAGCCCGGCAGCGAGGGAATCACGACATGGAACGCATCGGAGGCGCTGCCGCCGTGGGCCGTCGGATTGGTCAGGGGCTCGATGATCTTGAGCTGCTCGATGATCGAGCCCGGCCACCCATGCGTGATGATGATCGGAAGCGCATTATCGTGCCTCGACCGGACATGGATGAAGTGGATGTCGAGACCGTCTATCTCGGTGATGAACTGCGGCAGAGCGTTGAGCCGAGCCTCCACCCGGCGCCAGTCGTAGTCATGCGCCCAATAGGCGGCGAGCTTGCGGGCGGTTGCCAGCTGCACGCCCTGCGTGTCGCCGGCAACCGTCTCCCGATCGGGCCAGCGCGTCGCAGCAACGCGCCGACGCAGGTCGGCAAGCTGCGCCTCCTCAAACTTCACGTGAAATGGACGAATAGCGTCGCGTGCCGGCGCTGCGGAGAGCGGCGACGGCAGCAGGCCCGCCGAGCCGACGGCGGCAATTCCCATCGCGGCCCCCAGAACCATGCGGCGGTCCTGATCGATCTTGCCGATTGAATCCTCAGACATGGCCCGCTCCTCGGTTGGGAAATGCCACCTGCACCCTGGTGCTGCCTGGACACTGCAGGAGAAGGCCGCGCCTGGCTCGTTATGGCTTGTGAGGAACTATTAGGTCTTCGGAGTGGGGGCCAATCTTCCGCCGCGCGGCGACTAACGAAGAGCACTTGCCATCCGGCCGTATCCGGCTCCTAGTTTCTCCGGCCAAAATTTGGCCGGGCGATCGCCCAAACCACGCCAAAGCAAGCGCCGACGCGAAAGATGACGCCATGGCAAGCGCGGTGAGCGGAGACAGCGCGGGATTTCTCTTCGGTCCGTTCAGGCTGTCCGTCAGCGAAAGGTTGCTCACCAAAGACGGCGTGCCCGTCAGAATGGGCGGGCGCCCTCTGGACCTGCTGATTGCGCTCGTGGCCCGGCCCAACGAGATCATCAGCAAGAAGGACCTGATGGCTGAGGTCTGGCCTGATGCGCGTGTCGAGGAAGGCAGCCTGCGGTTTCACATGACGGGCCTACGCAGGGTGCTCGGAGACGGCCAGCACGGGGCACGCTACATCACCACCGTTCCGGGCCGAGGTTACTGCTTCGTCGCTCCTGTTACAGGCAGGCCCGTTGACCGTAACGGCGTGAAGGCCCGCCCACTCCATTTCTCACACGCCAACCTGCCGCCGCGTCTCGGGCGGATGATCGGCCGGGATACCGATGTTCTTGAACTGACCGAGCAACTGGCGCAGTGCCGTTTCGTCACCATCGTCGGCCCCGGCGGCGTCGGCAAAACCACTGTCGCGATTGCCACGGCCCATCGGGTGGCGGAGAGCTTCGCAGAACATGTGCTGTTCGTAGACTTTGGCGTCATCAGCGATCCCAGATTGGCTGCGACGTCTGTAGCGTCCCTGCTGGGCCTGCCGGTGCAGGCCGAGGACCCGACGCAGGACCTCATCCGATTTCTGAAAGACAAGCGTCTCCTGCTGGTCCTCGATACGTGCGAACATCTCGTCGAGGCGATAGCCGCGATGGTGGCGGCCATTCTGGAGGCCGCGCCGCAGCTGCAAATTCTCGCAACAAGCCGAGAGGCTCTGCGCGTCGGGGGCGAGCGCGTCTACAGGCTGGACGCGTTGGCCTGTCCGCCCGAGGCGCCAAGGCTTGCGGTGAGCGATATGCAGCAGTTTCCAGCGACGCAACTTTTCCTCGAGCGCGCAGCGGCAAGCGGCGCGCGCCTCGACGTGGGAGATTTGGAGGTCGCAATCGTCTGTCACATCTGCCGCAAGCTCGATGGTGTCGCGCTTGCCATCGAGCTTGCAGCCAGACGTGTCGAGACGTACGGGCTCGAGCAGACGGCGGCCCTGCTGGAGCAGCGGCTGACGCTCCTCTGGCACGGGCTGCGCACCGCCCCGCCGCGCCAGCAGACGCTGCAGGCGACGCTCGACTGGAGTTATGGCCTCCTCTCCGACCTGGAGCGCGCAGTGCTGCGCCGGCTCGCGGTCTTCGTTGGGCATTTCACGCTTGATGCGGCGTTGGAAGTGGTGACGAACGATACGCTCGACACGGCCGCAGTCTTTGCGGCGATCGACAGCCTCGTCGAAAAATCGATGGTCGCCACGCGTCCCCTTGGCGCGATGATGCGTTACCGTCTGCTCGATACGACACGCTCTTATGCGATTAATCTCACCACGGACAAAGCAGAGCGGACGGAGTTGGCCGCTCGCCACGCCTCGTATTACCGGAGGTGGCTGGAGCAGAACGGAAGCGAGTGGTCGTCGCTATCGACGGGGGTGGAGCGGGCACCGCATTACGCCGCCCTCAACAATGTGCACGCGGCACTGGAATGGTGCTTCACCGATAACGGGGATGCGCAAGTCGGGATTGGACTTGCCGCCGCCGCAGCTCCGGTTTTCCGCGCCATGGGCCTGCTGCCCGAATGCCATCGTTGGACCGAACGGGCGCTGCGGGCCCTCGACGAGACAAACCGGGGCAGCGGCGAGGAAATGCAGCTGCAGGCCTCATTCGGCGTGTCCCTGATGTTCACGCGTGGACACAATGAGGCAACACTTGCGGCGCTGGAGAGAAGCTTCGAGATCGCCGAAACGCGCGGGGACCACCTCAACGCGGTGCGCCTGCTGGGGCCACTGTTCATCTATCATCTGCGAAGCGGGGAGTATGGAAACTGCATGCGATGCGCCGAGCGCTGTTCGGATATCGCGGGCACGCTGGATGATGCCGTCGCGACCTCACTTGCCCATACTCTGCTCGGCCTCACCTTCAGCGTCACGGGTCGGCTTGCCGATGCGCGCTCGGAGCTAAAATCCGCTCTCGAACCTCAAAACCCGGCAACCAGCCGGCAAATTCATTTCGGCTTCGATTACTATAGCTGGGCCGAAATCGGCTGGGTGACTACGCTCTGGATGCAAGGCTATCCCGCACAGACGCGTAAAGCCGTGGAACAAGCCTTCAGGGAAGCAGAAGCGATCCGTCACCCGATTGCATTCGGGATCGTGCTGAATGCCGTCGCTGCACTCTTGTGGCTCGGCGATCTCGATCTTGCGGAGGAACATCTGAACTCGTTTATTTCCCGCGCAGAAACGCACGCGTTTGAGCCGTATCTTCACATGGGCAATGCGTTCAAGGCCGAACTCGTGATCCGGCGTGGCGATGTCGAAGCGGGCGTGGCGATGCTGCGAAAGCACATCGAGAAGCTTCATGAGGCGCGCTTCGAACTCTTCACGACACGCTTCCAGATCGTCCTCGCCTCGGGGCTCAAGGTAGCCGGTCGCCATGCTGACGCTTGGAGGCTTGTGGAGGAAACGGAACGGATGATCGAAGTGAAGGGCTACAAATCCTACCTTCCCGAACTTCTGCGCCTGAAAGGCGGCATTCTCGCCGCGGCTCCCGAATTGAGCCACACGGAGGCGGAGGCTTACTTCGCGCGGTCCCTGGAACTATCCCGGACCCAGGGAACGAGAGCGTGGGAGGTCCGAGCCGCGACCGACCTTGCATCCCTCTGGGACCGGCAGGGTCGCGCGGCTGAAGCCCATGCGCTCCTGCGACCAGTTGTCGAGCAGTTCACGGACGGCGGCGATACTCCAGACCTGACCGCGGCTGCCAAAGTGCTCGAAAGGTTGGGGTAGCGGGCTCGTTCAGGTCTTCACGAACTCCGGATCTGATCCGGCCCCGGCCGTCGCATACGCTGCCCCGCTCCTGGCGAGAGGTCCGGCTTGTTCATCGGTGGATGGGTCGGCCTATCCCTCCGCCAGAAGCCGGATCCCCACCGCGCCTGTGATCCGGATGGGACGATGGCCCGGCCCGCAACGGTCGGCTTGGCACGAGCAAGGGGATTCCGACGAGCGGAGATTTGACGCAGCAACTGCGTTCGCCACGCCGTCATTCGTGCGGATGATCTGGCGGAGGATCTCCCCACTCCCGATATCTAATTCAGATGCCGGTGCTCGGCCTGTCTGTTCCAAGAACCTGACATGGCGAGACGATGTGCCTTGGCACGATGAGCGCGTCGGCGCAGCGAGAATGGGAACGAACCCAACTCCGAAAGGGGAGTAGCCATGAAGCAGCTGATCATCCGCAACCCGGACGAATGCGTCGCCGCGGTAAAACGCGTCCAGGCTCTGAGCGGCGCCACAGCGGGAAGCGAGCAGGAGCGAGAGCTTGAAGCGCTCTCCCATGCGATCAAGGTCTATGAGGATTCGATCGCGATGATGCGCGGCGTCGGGCGGAAGGCCTCCGAACAGCCGGAAGAGGGCGTCTCCGATATCGCCGGGCAGGAATGATAGCCGGAGCTCCCGAAATCCGCCGGCGGGTCGACGACGGGTCAACCGCCGTTCATATGCGCGCCTCGGGCAGGGACCGGCCCTAGCCGACCTTGATCGGCACGGCACGGCCCTGCCGTCCTCGGCGACTTTGCAGAGCTTGTCTTCTCTTGTCGGCGTTGCGCCATACCGCTTCGCTGTCGTCAACGGCAAGACGATCCCGAGCGAGCCGGGCACGCGCAAGATCATCGAAGTGGTCGAATGATCTCCCCACAGCAAAAGGCGCAATCCCGCTTCGTCTGGGCCAGGCTGACGACTTGCGGCTTGATGCGGTCACACGCTTTCTTGGCACCGCCGCCCGAGACATTCTGCCAGCGATACCCTGAGGACGGGTCGCTTGGGGCAAACAAAACAAAAGAAGGGGGCCGGGATAGGAAGGCCGGCTCCCTTCAGGTGGCGCGGTGCTAGGCTTGTACGCCGCGCAACCGAATAACGCGAATGGGGCGGCGGAAGTTCCCTTTGGGTAACGCTGATGCTCTGGCGACCCACACTTTTCCGGCCATCTCTTCGGCAAGTTGTGCTGCGTTCGATTTCCCTCGGAACCGATCAGTCTTCGAGGGCGAAAGCGCGACCGTTCGATTCAGAAGCAATCCCGGGGCACCGAAGCGGGACCCGGCTTTCGTCGTCCCATCGCGTCCTTGTTCCGGGCCCGGCCTGGCGAGACCGCCATCGGCGATTGACAATGCAAACGGCTATATTTCAAACTTAAAATATTAGACCCAGGGGAACGGGCATATGCGGGTGATCATCGTTGGTGGCGGCATCGGCGGGTTGACGCTGGCGCTGATGCTTCATGCGCGCGGGATCGCAGCAACGGTCTACGAGCAGGCCAGCGAGATCCGGGAGGTCGGCGTCGGGATCAACACGCTGCCGCATGCCATTCGCGAGCTGGCCGATCTCGGCCTGCTGCCGACGCTGGACGAGGCCGGCATCCGCACGCGCGAACTGATCTACATGAACCGCTTCGGGCAGGCGGTCTGGCGCGAGCCGCGCGGCCTGCACGCAGGCGCGCCGGTGCCGCAGTTCTCGATCCATCGCGGGCGGCTCCAGCGCGTCATCCGTGACGCCGTTGCGGAGCGGCTGGGCGAGGACGCGATCCGCACCGGCCGCCGACTGGTCGGCTTCCTGCAGGACGAGGGCGGCGTCACCGCCCATTTCAGCGATGCCCGCTTCGGCGAGGCAGGCGAGACGGCGCGCGGCGACATCCTGATCGGCGCGGACGGCATCCACTCGGCCGTGCGGGCCTTCTATTTCCGGAACCAGGGGCCGCCGCGCTGGCAGGGCGTCCAGATGTGGCGCGGCGCCTGCGAGTGGCCGACCTTCCTCGATGGCGAGAGCATGATCATCGCCGGCGGTATGGCCGGCAAGCTGGTGCTCTACCCGATCGGCAAGGGAGCGACCGCGAAGACGCGGCTGACCAACTGGGTCGTCAATATCCGCAATGGCGATCCCGAGCGACCGCCGCCGAAGGAGGCGTGGTCGAAGCCCGGTCGCCTCGAGGACGTGCTGCCCTTCGCGCGCCGCTTCAGCGTGCCGGGCATGGATATTCTCGGGCTGATCCGCGCGACCTCGACCTTCTGGGAATATCCGATGTGCGACCGCGATCCGCTGCCGCGCTGGACCCATGGCCGCGTCACGCTGCTCGGCGATGCCGCGCATCCGATGTATCCGGTCGGCTCCAACGGCGCCTCGCAGGCGATCCTCGATGCGCGCTGCCTCGCCGACTGTCTGGTGAAAGCCGAGCATCCGCGCCAGGCGCTGGCTGCCTATGAAGCGCAGCGTCTGCCCGCGACGGCCGAGGTTGTGGCGATGAACCGCGTCGGCGGGCCGGAACGTGTCATCGACGCGATAGAGGCGTTGGCGCCGAACGGCTTCGACGATGTCGAGCGCGTGCTCGGCTATGCCAAGCGCGAGCAGATCGTGAAATCCTATGCCGGCAAAGCGGGCTTCTCGGCCGAGCAGCTTGCGGCGCGCAAAGGGTAGAGCCGGTACCGCGCCGTCATTCCGGGGCGCCGCAAGACGGCGAACTCGGAATCCATGAACATGCGGTCCCCGTCATGGTCGGGCTTGCCCCGACCATCCACGTCGTCCTTCGTGCCATGCGGTGTTCAGGACGTGGATGCTCGCCACAAGGGCGAGCATGACTGCGAGGCTTCCCAAGAAGCCATTGTGGCGCCCTGCTCTCAAGCGCCGTCGGGCGGGGGCGGCAGGAAGTCGACCTCGTGCCCGGCCGAGAGCGCGACGACGTCGGCCGGCTTCTGCTCGGCCATGGAATGAATGCCCCAGAACAGGTCGTAGAGCCGGCCCGTCGGCGAAACCCAGAAGAGGCACTTCACCGTCGCATCGCTCTTGTTGAACAGGCCATGCGGCACGTTGCGCGGCAGGCGGATCAGGTCGCCGGCCGTCGCGAAACTCTCCTGCCCGTCGAGGACGAGATCGAGCCGGCCTTCCAGCATGTAGATGAACTCGTCCTGCGTCGTGTGGATGTGCGGCGGCACGAAGGTGCCCGGCGGAAGCGTCGCGTGCCAGGAGAAGCTGTCCTCCGTCAGCGTCTTCGGCACATAGGTCTGGCCGAGGATGCTCCAGGAGATTCCGTCGAGGCTCTCATTGGCGCGCGTCACGCCGGCGGTCAGCGGCTTCATGGTCTTGCTCTCCTCATCGGGCCGGCCTGAGGACCGGAAGGCGGTTGGAACAGTCTGCTAGAAATGCAGGAAGCGATCCTTCACAGCGCTGTCGCTGCGCAATTCGGCGCTCGTGCCGCGCCAGACGACGCGGCCCTTCTCCAGCACGATATGGCGATCGGCGATCCTGACGAGCGCATCGACGTTCTTGTCGATGACCAGGATCGATTCTCCCTCCGCCTTCAAGGCCGTCAGGCAGTTCCAGATTTCCTCGCGGATCAGGGGCGCGAGCCCCTCCGTCGCCTCGTCGAGGATGGTCAGCCTGGGATTGGTCATCAGCGCGCGGCCGATCGCCAGCATCTGCTGCTCCCCGCCGGAGAGCTGGTTGCCGCGGTTCTCCCGCCTCTCCCTTAGCCTCGGGAAGAAGGCGTAGATCCGATCGAGATCCCAGCGCTTCTTGCCGGAGCGGTCCGCCGCCGTGGCGATCAGGTTCTCCTCGACCGAGAGCGTCGGGAAGATCTGCCGGCCTTCCGGCACGAGGCCGATGCCGGCCTGGGCGATGCGGAAGGGCTGGGCGCCCGTCAGGTCGCGCCCGCCGAAAGCGATGCGCCCGGCCCGTGCCGGCAGCAGACCCATGATGGCGCGCACCGTGGTGGTCTTGCCCATGCCGTTGCGGCCGAGCAGGGTCACGACCTCGCCTTCGCCCACAGTGAGATCGATCCCGAACAGGATCTGCGCTTCGCCATAGCCGGCATCGAGCCCTTCGACGGTGAGCATCGCTAGCCCTCCTCGCCGAGATAGGCCTGCCGCACGGCCGGATCGGCCCGGACCGCAGCCGGCTCGCCCGAGGCGATCACCCCGCCATAGACCAGCACGGTGACACGGTCGGCCAGCGCGAAGACGGCGCTCATGTCGTGCTCGACCAGCAGCATGGCGAAGCGGCCCTTCAGGCTCTTCAGCAAGGCGATCAGGCGTTCGCCCTCCTCATGGCCGACGCCTGCGAGCGGCTCGTCGAGCAGGATGAGCTTCGGCTGCAAGGTCAGCGCCATCGCGATCTCGAGGGCGCGCTTCTCGCCATGGGAAAGGCTGTCGGCCGGGGCATGCGCGCGGCCGGCGAGGCCGACCGCTTCCAAGGCTTCCCAGGCGGGAGCGTTGAGCGCCTCGTCGCGTGCAGCGTTGCGGAACACCGAGAGCGGATGGGCGCTCCTTGCCTGCACGCCGAGCGCGACGTTCTCCAGCGCCGAGAGCGAGGCGATGGTCGAGGTGATCTGGAAGGTGCGGGCGAGCCCCGCTTGCGCTCGCTTCTGCGGCGGCAGGTGGGTAACGTCCATGCCGCCGAACAGGATCGCACCGGAATCCGGCCGCAGCGTCCCCGAGATCTGGTGGACGAGCGTCGTCTTGCCGGCGCCGTTGGGGCCGATCAGGGCGTGGAGCTCGCCGGGCGCGATGGTGAGGTCGACACCGTTGGTGACCTTGAGCGCGCCGAAGGATTTTGCGAGCCCTTTCAGTGCAAGCGCCGGTTCAGCCATCGCGGCTCCCCCGGAGCTTGGCCATGAGGCCGGCAATACCGCCGCGGGTGAACAGCACGAAGAGCACGATCAGCGGGCCGAAGATCGCCTTCCAGTTCTGGGTCAGCCCGGAGAGCACATCCTCCACGGCAAGGAGAGCAATCGCGCCGACGATCGCCCCGTAGAGCGAGCCGACGCCGCCGAGCACGACCATGAAGATCAGCTCGCCCGAGCGCTGCCAGGACATGAAGGCGGGGCTGACGAAATCGGTCTGGTTGGCGAGCAGGAAGCCGGACAGCCCCGCCATCATGCCGCTGATGACATAGGCGCCGAGCCGGACGCGATCGACATCGTAGCCGGTCACCGTGACACGGACGGAATTCTCGCGCGCCGCCCGCAGCACGCGCCCGAAACGCGAGGCGACCAGCCGGCGCGCCAGCCAATAGCACACCGCCAGCGTGCCGAGCGCGATGTAGTAGAAGCCGGTGCGGTTGCTGAAGATCTCCCGCCCCAGGAACGTGCTCTTCTCGTAGAGCGTCAGCCCGTCGTCGCCGCCATAAGCCGAGAGCGCCTGGGCGAGGTAATAGGCCATTTGCCCGAAGGCGAGCGTGATCATGATGAAGGCGACGCCGCGCGTGCGCAACGAGACGTAGCCGGTCACCGCCGCGAAGACGGCGCAGACGATCAGGATCAACGGCAGCGCGACCAGCAGCTCGGTCTGGCCTTCGGTGATGAGGATGCCGGCGCCATAGGCCCCGATGCCGATGAAGGCAGCGTGGCCGAAGGAAACGAGACCGCCGACGCCGAGAATAAGGTCGAGCGAGAGCGCCGCGACCGCGAAAATCATCGCCCGCGTCACCAGTGTCAGCCAATGCGAGGGCAGGCCGAGCGAGGTCGCGAGGGGCAAGAGCGCCAGCAGGCCGAGGATGAAGAGCGGTGCGAGCCGGCGCAGCGGGGGCGCAGCCGGCCGTGCAATCGGGGGAGAGCCGGTTACCGCGCTCATGAGCGCCCCTTGGCCGGCAGCAGTCCCTCGGGCCGCACGAACAGCACCGCCGCCATGACCAGATAGATCAGCATCGAGGAGAGCGCCGCGCCGGTGGCGCGAGCCGAGGCCGGCGCCATGAACAACCGGAGCAGGTCGTTCATGAAGGAACGGCCGAGCGTGTCGACAAGCCCGACGATCAGCGCTCCGACGAAGGCGCCACGGATCGAGCCGATGCCGCCGACGACGATAACGACGAAGGCGAGGATCAGCACCGTATCGCCCATGCCGGGCTCGACGGAAAGGATCGGCGCCGCCATCGCCCCTGCGAAGCCGGCGAGCATGGTGCCGAAGGCGAAGACGACCATGAACAGCTTGCGGATGTCGACGCCGAGCGCCGAGACCATCGGTGCGTTCGAGGCGCCGGCCCTGAGCAGCATGCCGGTGCGGGTCTTCTCGACCACGAACCAGAGCAGCGCGCCGACGCCCAGGCCCGCCGCGATCAGGGCGAACCGGTAAGTCGGATAGAGGATGCCGTCCATCAGGCGGACATTGCCGGAGAGGAATTCGGGCACCGGCACCGAGAGCGGCGCGGCGCCCCAGATCATCTTGACCGCCTGGTTGAGCAGCAGGATCAGCCCGAAGGTCGCCAGGACCTGATCGAGATGGTCGCGTTCATAGAGATGCCGGAAGACCAGGAATTCGAAGGCAAGGCCGAGCAGCAGCGCGGCTGCGAGCGCCAGCACGAGCCCGAGCATGAAGGAGCCGGTGAGGCCGACGAAGGTCACGGCGAGATAGGCGCCCAGCATGTACTGGACGCCGTGAGCGAGATTGATGAAGTCCATCACGCCGAAGACCAGCGTCAGCCCGGCCGCCACCAGGAACAGCAGGATGCCGAACTGGAGCCCGTTCAGGAGCTGGACGATCAGAAGGCTGGTTGTCATCGCGCGGTCCTACGTCAGGGCCGGTCATGAGACGTCATGCTCGAGCCTGACCCGAGCATCTCGTGACGAAGAGATCCCCGGGCCGAAGCTTCGCTTCGCCCGAGGATGACGCTTTGCGTCACTTCAGCGCGCAATCCTTGGCGTGCGGATCGGCGTAGTCGGCAAACACCTTTTCCGCGATCTCCGTCTGGAACTTGCCATCGGGCCGCTTGGCGACCTTGACGAGGTAGAAGTCCTGGATCGGATAGCCGTTGGTGTTGAACTTGAATTTGCCGCGCAGCGAGGTGAAGTCGGCCTTCTTGATCGCCTCGCGCAGCTTGTCGGGATTGCCGGTGCCGCCGGCCGCCTTCACGGCCGAATCGATCAGCATCGCGGCGTCATAGGCCTGCTGGGCGTATGAGCCCGGCACGATCTTGTAGGCGGCTTCATAGTCCTGGACGAACGCCTTCGTCTGCGGGTTGTCCATGTTGGGCGCCCAGGTCATGCCGCCATAGAGGCCGACCGCCGCATCCTGCTGCGCCGGGAGGGTCGATTCATCGACCGTGAAGGCGGAGAGGAACGGGATCTTGCCCTGCAGGCCGGCCTGAGACCACTGCTTGACGAAGTTGACGCCGAGGCCACCGGGCAGGAAGGCGAAGACCACGTCGGGCTTCGTCGAAGCGATCTTGGCGAGGTCGGCCGAGAAATCCAGCGCGTTCAGCGGCGCATAGACCTCGTCGACGATCTCGCCCTTGAAGTAGCGCTTGAAGCCGGCGAGCGAGTCCTTACCGGCCTGATAGTTCGGCGCGATGATGTAGGCGGTCTTGTACTTCTGATCCTGCGCGTATTTGCCGAGGACTTCGTGCACCTGGTCGTTCTGGTAGGAGGTGACGAAGAAATTCTTGTTGCAGGCCTTGCCCGCCATGGTCGACGGGCCGGCATTCGGGCTGATCAGGAAGGCGCCGGAGTCGAGGACCGGCTTGGCGATGGCGCCAAGGATGTTCGAGAACACCGGGCCGACGACGAAGGCCGGCTTCTCGGTCTCGACATAGGTCCGCACCCGGTCCACCGCGACATCGGGTTTCAGTTCGTCATCGATCACCGTGATCTTGACCGGCACGCCGCCGAGCTTGCCGCCGTTCTTGTCGACCGCGAGCTGGAAGCCGTCTCGGACCTGCTGGCCGAGCGCCGCTCCGGGGCCGGTCAGCACGCTCACCACGCCGATCTTCATCGGCTCCTGCGCCTGCGCGGACGCGATGGAAAATGCCAGCGCTCCGCAGCCCAGCGCGAGTGCGAATTTGAGTGTCGTCATCGATGCCCTCCCGGGACGAACGAACGAGAAATGGATGCGCGACCCGGTTCCCTCAAACTTCTATGGCCTGCGCAGAGGCATATTGTTTCAAGCTTAAAATATCTGCAAGGGTCTGCCCCGCAGAAATTTTCCGCCGCCTCGCCCAAATGATTCACACTCTGGCGCCTGACGCCAGTGGGTCTCGCACATTCCAATGCCGCGGCTTGCGAATTCATGCGGCGCGAATAATCTCGAAAGTACCGTCCTCCGAGCCGGGTACCGCCGTGTCCTTTGTTACACAGCCCGTCGTCGCCCTCTTCATTTCGCTGGCTCTCGGCTACCTCATCGGAAAGATCAAGGTCGGGCCCGTCCGGATCGGCGGCGTCTGCGGGACGTTGTTCGTCGCGCTCGCCCTCGGGCAACTCGGAGTGACGATCAGCCCGGATCTGAAGAACGTAGCCTTCGCGCTGTTCATCTACGCGCTCGGCTTCACGGCCGGGCCGCAGTTCTTCAACAATATCCGCGGCGGGTTGCGCTATGGCGTCCTCTCCTTCGTCGAGGTCGGGACGGTGCTGACCCTGGTCGCGGCAGCCGTCCTGCTGTTCAACCTGGATGCAGGCACGGCATCCGGCCTGTTTGCGGGCGCGGCGACGGAATCGGCCGTGCTCGGTACAGCCTCTGACGCGATCTCGCGGCTGGCGCTGCCCGCAGCCGAGATTTCGCGGCTGCAGGCCAATATGGCCACCGCCTACAGCGTGACCTACCTCTTCGGGCTCGTCGCCATCGTGGTCTTTACGACGCAGATCGGCCCGCTGCTGCTTCGGATCGATCTGCGCGAGGAGGCCGCGGCACTGGCCCGGCAGCTTGGCGCCGAGGGCGACAACGACAAGGAGAACGGCGTCCCTGAGATCGTCTCGCGCACCTTCCGTGCCGGTCCCATCAGCGGCGGCACGGTCGGCGCCTTCGAGAACAGCGTCAATGGCGTCGTCACGATCGAACAGGTCGGGCGCGTCTCGGGCTTCATCAAGGCGACACCCGAAACCCAGCTCGAGGCCGATGACATCGTCCTGATCATCGGCCGGCGTCGCTCGGTCATCGCGGTCAGCGAGCGTCTCGGGGCCGAGGTCCCGATGCCCGCGGGCGACAATGTTCCGCTCGTCGAGCGTCAGGTCGTGCTCGTGCGCCGCGAGGTGGCCGGCCTGCGCATCCGTGACCTGCGCCGCCTCGCCAGTGACGAGCAGCGGCGGGGCGTGTTCATTTCCCGCGTGCGGCGCCTCGGCCAGGGCATCCCCGCTCTGCCCGGCACCGTGCTGGAGCAGGGCGACATTCTCACGCTCTATGGCTCGGAGGAGGCGATCACCCGCGCCGCGACCGAGCTCGGGCATCTGCTGCCAGCGACGTCGACGACGGATTTCGTCATGCTTGGTCTCGGCGTCGTCGCCGGCCTCCTGCTGGGCGAGCTCGCGTTGCAGATCGGCCCGCTCAATCTGACGCTCGGCACAGGCGGTGGCGCGCTGATCTCGGGTCTCGTCTTCGGCTGGCTGCACATGCACCGCCCCCTGCTCGGCGCCATTCCGCCCGAGGCGGCCGAGTTCATGAAGGATTTCGGCCTGGCGACCTTCATTGCAGCCATCGGTCTCTCGGTCGGCCCGGACGCCGTCGCGCTGCTCAAGCAGTACGGGCTGATGCTGCCGGTGCTGTCGATCCTGGTTTCGGCCGTGCCGGGCCTGGTCTCGCTCTATATCGGCCGCCATCTGCTGAAGATCGAGGCGCCGATCCTGCTCGGTGCGATCGCCGGCCAGCACTGCAGCACTCCTTCGATCACTGCACTGGTCTCGCTCGCGGGCAATTCGACCCCGGTGATCGGCTACACCGTGACCTACGCGATCTCGAACGTGCTGCTGCCGCTGATGGGGCCCGTGGTCGTCGGCATGGTCAAGCTGATCCACTGAGACCGCCCCGGCCGCAGCGCGGGAAGACCGGCCACGCGTGATCGTGGCCGGCCCGTCTGCCGCGAGCCAGCCTTGACCTCATTTTCCGTCTTCTCTTTAATTCTGCAGCGGGGGGCGCCGCAGGGAGCATCATGCTACGCGCCATCATTCTCGCCGCCGGGCTGCTGGCTCTTTCAGCGCCCGCGCAGGCTTACAGCAATCCGATCAGCCGCGGCCTCGCCGATTTCCTCAACATCTTCAGCGAACAGCCGATTCCGCGTCAGGTCGTGCCGTGGAGCGGCAAACAGGCTCCCGGCACCGTCGTGATCTCGACGAGTCAGCGGCGGCTCTACTACGTCCTCGGCAGAGGCCAGGCGCTGCGCTACGGCGTCGGCGTCGGGCGCCAGGGTTTCAGTTGGTCGGGCACCAAGACCGTCTCGATGAAGCGCGAATGGCCCGATTGGCGGCCGCCGGCCCAGATGCTGAAGCGCCGCCCGGACCTGCCGCGCCATATGGCCGGCGGCATGGACAATCCGCTCGGCGCGCGCGCGATTTATCTCGGATCGAGCCTCTACCGCATCCACGGCTCCAACGAGCCAGATACGATCGGCGCAGCGGTTTCCTCAGGCTGTATCCGCATGACCAACCGCGACGTCATGGATCTCTACGACCGCGTCCGGCCCGGCACGAAGGTGGTGGTGCTTCGATAGGGTTGCCTAACCGACCCGACGCCCGCTTCAGTGCGCAGCATTCTGCCGCCAGAGCCACCAGGAATAAGCCACACTTCCAGCGACGAGCAGCGCAAGCCCTCCGAGGCTGGCGGCGGCCAGCACATGGGGCGGGACCTTGATGAAGGCGAGCGCGACGAGCGCGAATCCAAGCCCCACCGATGCCCGGCCATAAAGCCTGTGGGTCTTCTGCCAGATGCCGGCATCTGCCAGCGTCCATGGCGTCCGGACGCCGAAGAGCCGCATCGGCCGCGTCTTGCCGGCGACATTGCCGGTCGCCACAAAAAACAATCCGAGCAGCGCAGTCATGAAGCCCGGCACGTCCCGGATCAGGCCGAGCGCATGGCCGATCAGAAGGGCGTGGCAGGCGGCGAGCAGCAGGATGACGGCCCGCCATGTCGCGGCATAGGCCGAGGCTGAGCGAGCGAGATTGCCGGCATGCGGTTCCCATCTCGGCAGGAGGACAAAGAGCACGGTCATCGCCATCGCGAAGCCCGGCATGGCGAGGAAGGCGATCAACGGATCGGCGAATCGGTCCGGCTGGCCGGCTACATCAAAATGGATCGCGATTCGTGCGTCGTGCGGCACCTGCCCGAGCGCGAAGGCGGACGCTGCGAGCATCGCGCCGATTATGAGGCAGCTTTCGAGGAGCGAAGAGCGGGTCACGGCTGGCCTTCCACTGCTTTGGCCGGATGGGAGCGGGCTTCCAGCGAGAAGCCGAAGCGGTCGAGGAACAGGCACATCGCTTCCTCGAGGACCGAGAGGTTCAAGCTGTATGTGACGGTCGTGCCGCGCTTGCCGCTCTGGACGAGATCCGCTTCGCGCAGGACTGCGAAATGGCCGGACAAGGTCGGCTTGGCCAGATCGAAATGCTCGGCGATCTCGCCCGCCRTCATGTCCTTCTCCCGCAGCAGCCGCAGGATCTCGCGCCGCGTCGGATCGGAAAGGGCTTTGAAGACCTGATTCATGTTCGTAATTTAGGCAAACACCAAAATATAGTCAATCGGTCTTCCGCCGAGCCATCCCGATGCATGAGGCAACCCGCTATCGCAGAACGCTCCATGCTTCGGGCCACTGGCGCCAGCATCGCTGTGAAGGCTGCCAATCTTTCCGGATCGCCGAAGACCAGCGGCCCCAGAACGCAAAAAACCAGCCTGCTAAGGGCTGGTTTCGGTCATCGACTAGGACTGATCGAAGAGTGTTTTGGTGGAGCCAGGCGGAATCGAACCGCCGACCTCTTGAATGCCATTCAAGCGCTCTCCCAACTGAGCTATGGCCCCACACGCGACGACCGAGTTGGGAATCGGCCGTCAAAACCGGGTCTTTCGAACCACCTCGGCGGTTCCGTCCGGGCCGCCGTCCAGCGACGCAGCGGTCTATAGGCGGCCCGGGCTGAAGACACAAGCGCTTAATGTCGCCTTGTCGTCATCTTTTTTCGAGGCTGTGGATCAGTTGTCCTCGTCGCCCTCGATATCCCCGTCGATCAGGTCGGCGACGTCGTCGTCGCCTTCCTCATCTTCCTCGAGGAAGGTGTCGTCGTCCTCACCGCCGATGTCGTCCTCGACCTCGATGTCGTCCTCGGTCGTGACCACGGCGTCCTTCTCCGAAGCCTCCGCATCGGCTTCGTCGAGCGAGACGAGCTCGACGGCGCCGTCGGCAACCTCGGTCTCTTCCTCCTCATCGGCCTCTGGCTTGGCCGGCACCTTGGCCTGCGGATCGAACATCGTCCGCGGGTAAGCCTGCCCCGTATAGGGGGAGACGATGGGATCCTTGTTCAAATCATAGAACTTGCGCCCCGTGACCGGGCAAACGCGCTTCGTTCCGAGTTCCGGTTTCGCCACTGCGTCGGACCCTTCAATCATCATGTTCTGAAAAGCAGGCGCGTCCGTTAGTCGGGGCGCGCCGCGCTGTCAAATATTGATTTGAGCCATGCGGCAACTGCGCGCAAGAGCGGGAGCCGTTTCACCCGCCCTCCAGACGGCAACGCGACCGTGCATTGGCGCGGCTTGCGCGAGCGTGCTAGAGCCGAATCCGGCCAGGTTGGAACAACCTGATCGGTATCCGTCTCTCACATACCGATAGAGAACGCGCGATCCGATCAGATTGCATTGCAATCTGATCGGATCGTGCTCTAGGCCGGGCACGCATACGTTCCTTCCCGAGCGCAGAGACCCCGATCCCCGTGTCCCACGACCACGCACCGGTCCCCGTCACCGCCCGCGCGGCAGGCCCGCTCAAGGGCCGCGTCCGGGTGCCCGGCGACAAGTCGATCTCGCACCGGGCGATCATCTTCGGCCTGCTGGCGATCGGCGAGACCAAGGTCAGCGGTCTGCTCGAAGGCGAGGATGTGCTGCGCACCGCCGCTGCGGCGCGGGCGCTGGGTGCGATCGTCCATCACGACGGCGCTGGGGCGTGGCGCGTGCAGGGGGTCGGCGTCGGTGGCCTGCGCGAACCTGCCGACGTGCTCGATTTCGGCAATGCCGGCACCGGCTCGCGGCTGATGATGGGGGTCTGCGGCTCGCATCCGATCACCACGACATTCGATGGGGACGCCTCGCTGCGCAAGCGGCCGATGCGGCGCATCCTCGATCCGCTCGAGCAGATGGGCACGGTCGTCGTCTCGCAGCAGGAGGGCGGGCGCGTGCCGCTGACCCTGCGCGGGCCGAAGGAGGCGATCCCGATCACCTACCGTCCGCCCGTCGCATCGGCGCAGATCAAGTCCGCGGTGCTGCTCGCCGCCCTGGCCGCGCCGGGCGAGACGAGCGTGATCGAGGCAGAGGCGACGCGCGACCATACCGAGAAGATGCTGGCTCATTTCGGAGCCGAAATCATCGTGACGCCGGAAGGCGAACATGGCCGGCGCATCGTACTGAAGGGCCAGCCGGAGCTGCAGGCAGCGCCGATCGCGGTGCCGGCGGACCCCTCCTCCGCCGCCTTCCCACTCGTCGCGGGCTTGATCGTGCCGGGCTCCGACATCCTGATCGAAAGCGTGATGACCAATCCGCTGCGCTCGGGCCTGCTGACGACGCTGCTCGAAATGGGCGCCGATATCACCGTCGAGCGCGAGGCCAATGAGGGCGGCGAAACCGTCGCCGACCTGCGCGTGCGGGCCTCGAGCCTGAAGGGCGTGATCGTGCCGCCCGAACGCGCGCCATCGATGATCGATGAGTATCCGGTGCTGGCGGTGGCTGCGTCCTTCGCCAGCGGCACGACGCGGATGCGCGGATTGCAGGAGCTGCGCGTCAAGGAATCGGATCGCCTCGCGGCGGTGGAGGCCGGACTGAAGGTGGCAGGCGTCACCTGCGCCATCGAGGGCGACGACCTGATCGTCGAAGGCTCGGGCGGCGGGCCGGTGCGCGGCGGCGGGCCGATCGCAACCCATCTCGACCATCGCATCGCGATGAGCTTCCTCGTCATGGGGCTGGCGACGCGCGAGCCGGTCGTGGTCGATGACGGACTGATGATCGCGACGAGCTTCCCGAGCTTCGTCGCCCTGATGAACGGCCTCGGAGGCCAGATCCGATGAGCCTAAACAAGGACGGCCTCGTCATCGCCGT
Organism: Allobosea sp. RAF48; assembly: GCF_052114025.1. Taxonomy (NCBI): domain Bacteria; kingdom Pseudomonadati; phylum Pseudomonadota; class Alphaproteobacteria; order Hyphomicrobiales; family Alloboseaceae; genus Allobosea; species Allobosea sp. RAF48. The sequence continues at coordinate 62,770 of NZ_JBFRDZ010000012.1, read as the reverse complement.
CGACGGCCCTGCCGCATCCGGCAAGGGCACGCTGGCGCGCCGGCTCGCGGCCCATTACCGCCTGCCCTATCTCGATACCGGCCTGCTCTACCGGATGGTGGCCCGCGCCATGCTCGATGCCGGCCACGACATCCGCGACGCCGCAGCCGCCGAGCAGATCGTCAGCAGCTTCGACGAGACCGCCTTTCCGGAAGACCGGCTGCGCGGCCGCGAGATCGGCGAGGCGGCCTCCGTTGTCGCGGCCGTGCCGGCCGTGCGGGCCGGCTTGCTCACAAGGCAGCGGCGTTTCGCGGCGCAGACCGGCGGCGCCGTGCTCGACGGACGCGACATCGGCACGGTGATCTGCCCGGAGGCGCCGGCGAAGCTCTTCGTCACCGCGACGCCCGAAGTGCGCGCCGCGCGCCGGCACAAGGAGCTCGTCGGACGCGGCGAGGCCGTGACCTTCGACGGCATCCTCGCGGATATCCGCCGGCGCGACGCCCGTGATTCGGGGCGCAGCGACGCCCCGCTCAAGGCCGCGGAAGATGCCGTCACGCTCGACACCTCGGCGCTGACAGTCGAGGAGGCCGTCGCGGCCGCCATCGACATCGTCGAGAGGCGCCGCGCCGGCTGAGAACCTCCTGCTCGCGCATTTGCTATCGAAACAGGCGCCGTTAGCGGGATTTTCCGGCTTGGCGATCATCGCAGCCAGAGGCACACTCCTTTCCGCGACAGGACGAAGGAGGTGGCGATGCGGCGCTGGCTGTGCGGTCTCTCATGCCTGGGAGTGGCGGTGCTCTGGCAGCCTGCCCTGCCCCGGGCCCAGACGGCCGGCGCTCCCCCAGAAGAGGTCGATGTCGCGCTCGTGCTCGCGGTCGACGTCTCCTATTCGATGGACCTCGACGAGCTCGCCCTGCAGCGCAACGGCTATATCGAGGCCTTCCGCTCGAAGCAGCTCCACGACGCGATCGCCAAGGGCGCGATCGGCAAGATCGCCGTGACCTATTTCGAATGGGCGGGCAGCAGCTTCCAATACGTCGTGCGGCCATGGAAGGTGATCGATGGCCCGGCCGCGGCCGTCGCCTTTGCCGAGGAGCTGGGTGAGGCTCCGACGCGGCGCGGACGGCGCACCTCGATCTCGGGGGCAATCGATCTCGGCGTGCAAATGCTCGAACAGGTCAACGTCACGGCGATACGGCGCGTCATCGACATCTCCGGTGACGGCGCCAACAATGACGGGCGGCCCGTCACCGCGGCGCGCGACGAGGCTGGCGCCAAGGGCATCGCGATCAACGGCCTGCCCGTGATGCTGAAACAGGCCGGCTATTTCGACATCGACAATCTCGACGTCTACTACAAGGACTGCGTCGTCACCGGAATCGGCGCCTTCGTCATCCCGATCCGCGAGAAGAGCCAGTTCGTCGAGGCGACCAAGACCAAGCTGCTGCGCGAGATCGCCGAGGCACCGGCCGATGCGACCGTTCACAAGGCCCAGGCGGGCGACTCGGTCTCCTGCCTCGCCGGCGAACGGCAATGGCGTGACCGCATGGGGAATTGAGGATTTATCTCCTACCTCGCCGTCATCCCGGGCAAGCGAAGCGCAGACCCGGGATCCATGCCCGGACCCTCATCGGAATCGATCCGGAATGGATCCCGGATCGGCGCCGCTTCGCGGCTTGTCCGGGATGACGACGAGGGAACGGTAAGCCCTCACGTCCCGCGCGGCTTGGCTCGCGTTGTGGGCAACGCTGCAGCGGGATCATCCGGCCAGAGATGGCGGGGGTAACGGCCCTTCATCTCCGACTTAACCGCCGCCCAGGAGCCGCGCCAGAAGCCGGGCAGGTCACGCGTCACCTGGATCGGCCGGTGCGCCGGGGAGAGCAGTTCCAGCACCAGCGGCACCCGTCCGCCGGCCAAGGCAGGATGCGTCGCGAGGCCGTAGAGTTCCTGCACGCGCACCGAAATGGTCGGGCCGGCCTCGGCGGCATAGTCGACCGCGAGCGAAGACCCCGTCGGCGCGGTAAAATGGGTCGGCGCTTCCTGATCGAGCCGGCGCTTCAACTCCCAGGTCAGCAGCATCGCCAGGGCCGAATCGAGATCGGAAGGCTGGATCGAAGCGAGCGAGGCGCGGCCGAGGAGATGCGGCGCCAGCCAGAGTTCCGGCTCTTGCGCCAATCCTTCGTCGGAGAGATCGGGCCAATTTTCCTCCGGTTCCGCCTTGCGCAGGAAGGCGGCGCGCTCGCGGAGCTGGTTCTGGCCTTTCGTCCAGGGCAGGAGGCCGATGTCGAGCGACGCGATGCCCTTGGCCAACGCCTCGGCATTCCCCGGCGTATCCGCGACGGAGAGCGGCCGCTCGGACAGCGCGAGCCCGCCATAGCGGCGCACCGCCCGAACCCGCAGCGCGCGGGCAGTCCGGTCGAAATTCGCCTCCTCGCGCTCCGCGATGCCGAAGGGCGCAAGCCCATGGCCGACGAGCGCCGCGATCTCGGCTTCGGTGATCGCTGCGGCGGCCATGATGCGGGCCTGCTGGGCCGCACCGGTCAATTCCGCAACGACGATATAGGGCTCGCGCGCCAGACGCTGCGACGGTTCCACCGCGCCACCGCGGCCATTGGCGAGGAGATACTGCCCCGACCCCGGAGAGCGGGCCTTGGCGACGCGATCCGGATAGGCAAAGGCGAGCAGAAGGCCGGGCGACAGCGGTTCACCGGCGTCTGCCTTATCCCCGCGGGCGCTTCGCTGGGCGGTTCGTGCCCAGCCTTCGGCGAGGCGGCGCATGTCGCCGGCCCGGCCGCCGCGCTCACGGCTGAGCCGCTCCAGCCTTTCGGCCAGATCGACGGCATCGCCACCGAGCCCGCGCTCGACCAGCACGGCCGCGAGATCGGCCGCGGCGTTCGCCTGCCCGAAGCGGGCGGCAGCCACGACCATGCGCGCGAGCCGCGGCGGCAAAGGCAGCGCCTGCAAGGCTCGCCCGTCCGGCGTGATGCGGCCATCGCCATCGAGCGCACCGATATTGCTCAGCAGGGCGCGCGCTTCCTTGAGGGCCGGGGCGGGCGGAAGGTCGAGGAATGCCAGAGTCGTCGGATCGCCGACGCCCCAGGCGGCGCAATCGAGCAATAGCGGGCTCAGATCGGCCGAGAGGATCTCCGGCCGGGCGAAGGCTTCGAGCGCGCCGGTCGCGGCCTCCTCCCAAAGGCGGTAGCAGACACCCGGCTCGGTACGGCCGGCGCGGCCCCGGCGCTGATCGGCGGCGGCGCGGCTGACACGGCGGGTCTCCAGCCGGGTCACGCCGATATCAGGCTCGTAGACCGGGACCCGGGCGAGGCCGGAATCGATGACGACGCGCACGCCCTCGATGGTCAGCGAGGTCTCGGCGATGGCGGTGGCGAGCACGATCTTGCGCTTGCCGGCGGGCGCCGGCAGCACGGCGCGGTCCTGGTCGCGCTGGTCGAGCGCACCATAGAGCGGCGCGATCTCGACGGCGGGATCGCGTAGCCTCTCGCGCAGGCGCTCCTCGACGCGGCGAATCTCGCCCTGTCCCGGCAGGAAGACGAGTTGCGAGCCCGGCTGCTCGTTGAGCGCGAGCAAAACCGTCTCCATGACCTGATCCTCGATGCGCTTCAGCGGGTCGCGGCCGCGGTAGCGCGTCTCGATCGGAAAGGCGCGGCCCTCGCTCTCGATCACCGGCGCTTCGCCGAGCAGCTTCGCGACGCGGGCGCCGTCGAGCGTTGCCGACATGACGAGGATGCGCAGATCCTCACGCAGGCCGCCCTGCGCGTCGAGCGCAAGCGCAAGGCCGAAATCGGCATCGAGCGAACGCTCGTGGAATTCGTCGAAGAGGACGGCCGCGACGCCTTCGAGCGCCGGATCGTCCAGGATCATCCGCGCAAAGACGCCCTCGGTGACGACCTCGATGCGCGTCTTCGGACCAATCTTGGAGCCGAGGCGCACGCGCAGGCCGACGGTCTCGCCGACACGCTCGCCCAGGGTCTGCGCCATCCGGTTCGCCGCGCCGCGCGCCGCCAGCCGCCGCGGCTCGAGCAGGATGAGCTTGCCGCCCTTTGTCCAGGGCTCGTCGAGCAGAGCGAGCGGCACGCGCGTGGTCTTGCCGGCGCCGGGAGGGGCGACAAGCACGGCGTTCGGCCGACTCCGCAAGACAGCAGCGAGGTCGCCGAGAACGGCATCGATGGGAAGGGCGGTGTCGAAGGCGCGCATGCCCGGCGGATGTGGCGCAGGCTCGCCTCGCGCGCAAGCCACTCGCCAGCCCGCCCGTCCCATGCTAACCGCAAGCCCATGACAGAGACCGGCCAGACCCGCATCCAGAACCGCTTCCAGGCCTGCGCCCGCGAGGGCCGGGCGGCGCTCGTGACCTTCGTCACCGCCGGCGACCCCGATTTCGAGACGGCGAGCGCCATCCTCGCGGCCCTCCCCGCGGCCGGCGCCGACGTGATCGAGCTCGGCGTGCCCTTCACCGATCCGATGGCGGACGGCGTGCCGGTCCAGCTCGCCGGGCAGCGCGCGCTGAAAGCCGGGCAGACGCTGCGGAAGACGCTCGCCATGGTCGAGAGCTTCCGCACGGCCGGCCACGACACGCCGATCGTGCTGATGGGCTACTACAATCCGATCTACGCCTATGGCGTCGAGGCCTTCCTGGCCGAGGCACGCCGCGTCGGTGTCGACGGTCTCATCGTCGTCGATCTGCCGCCGGAGGAGGACGAGGAGCTCTGCCTGCCGGCGCTGAAGGCGGGGGTTTCCTTCATCCGCCTGGCCACGCCGACCACCGACGACAGGCGCCTGCCGAAGGTGCTGCAGAACACCTCCGGCTTCGTCTATTACGTCTCGATGACCGGCGTGACCGGCGGCGCCATCGCCGACTATGGCGCGGTCGGCGACGCGGTTGCCCGGATCAAGCGCCACACCGACCTGCCCGTCGCGGTCGGCTTCGGCGTGAAGACTGCGGCCGACGCCGCCACCATCGCCAAGAGTGCGGACGGTGTCGTCGTCGGCTCGGCCCTTGTGGAGCGCGTCCGGCTCTCGCTCGACAGCGACGGCAAGGCCACGGAAAAGACGGTTTCGGCTGTCACCTCGCTGGTCAGCGAACTCGCCCAGGGCGTCCGTTCGGCGGCCAAGGCGGCCTGAGGCCGGTTTCATTCAACGGTTGCGTCGCTTGCCCGCCGGCAGACGCGACCCCATTTTCGGCGTGACGGCGCCCCGGCGCTGAAAGCCCATCAGGGATTCATCCGATGAACTGGATTTCCGAAGTCGTCCGGCCGCGCATCAAGACGCTGTTCAAGCGCGAGACCCCGGAGAACCTCTGGATCAAGTGCCCCGATTCCGGGCAGATGGTGTTCCACAAGGATGTCGAGGCGAATGGCTACGTCATCCCCGGCTCCGAGCACCATATGCGCGTCACCGCGCCGGAGCGGCTGCGGCTGACCTTCGACGACGGCAAGTGGCTCGACGTCGCTTTGCCGGAGGTTTCCGTCGATCCGCTCAAGTTCCGCGACGAGAAGCGCTATGTCGACCGGCTGAAGGACGCCCGCGCCAAGACCGGCGCGCAGGACGCCTTCAAGATCGGCTATGGCCGGGTCAAGGGTCTGCCGATGACGCTGGCGGTGCAGGACTTCCACTTCATGGGCGGCTCGCTCGGCATGGCCGCCGGCGAGGCCTTCGTCAAAGGGGCCGAAACCGCGCTCGAGAAGAAAACCCCCTATGTCGTCTTCGCGGCTTCCGGCGGGGCGCGCATGCAGGAAGGCATCCTCTCGCTGATGCAATTGCCGCGGACGACCGTGGCGGTGCGCCGCCTGCGCGCGGCCGGCCTGCCCTATTTCGTGGTGCTGACCAACCCGACCACCGGCGGCGTCACCGCCTCCTACGCCATGCTGGGCGACATCCACATCGCCGAGCCCGGGGCGCTGATCGGCTTCGCCGGGCCGCGCGTGATCGAGCAGACCATCCGCGAGAAGCTGCCGGAAGGCTTCCAGCGCTCGGAATATCTCAAGGATCACGGTATGGTCGACATGGTCGTGCATCGCCGCGAGATCCCGGACACGCTGGCCCGGCTCGGCCGCCTGCTGACCAAGCAGCCGGCGGCGAAGAGCGAAGCCGCCGCTCCCGCGCGTCCGGTGGCCGAGGCCGTCTGAGGTTATTCACGGCTGGGGGCCGTCACGTCATGGGGTCTTCCGACGCCTTGCTCGCGCGCTTCATGGCGCTGCATCCCAAGCTGATCGACCTCTCGCTCGGCCGTATCCTCACCCTGCTGGAGCGGCTCGGCGACCCCCAGAAGAAGCTGCCGCCGGTGATCCATGTCGCCGGCACCAACGGCAAGGGCTCGACCATCGCCTTCATGCGGGCGATCCTCGAAGCGGCCGGCCTGTCCGTCCATGTCTATATCTCGCCGCATCTGGTGCGCTTCCATGAGCGCATCCGGCTGGGCGCGCCCGGCGGCGGCCGCTTCGTCGCCGAGGACAAGCTCGTCGAGGCGCTGGAGCGCTGCGAGGCGATCAATGCCGGCGACCCCATCACCTTCTTCGAGATGACGACGGCAGCCGGGCTCCTGCTCTTTGCGGAGAACCCCGCCGACGTGCTGCTGCTGGAGGTCGGACTCGGCGGACGCTTCGATGCGACGAACGTCATCGCGCACCCGGCCTGCACGGTGGTGACGCCGGTCTCGCTCGACCATTCCGAATATCTCGGCGACACCGTCACCAAGATCGCCGGCGAGAAGGCCGGCATCTTCAAGCGCGGCGCGCCGGCCGTGATCGCGCCGCAGGAGCCGGAGCCGACCGCGGTTCTCGAAGCCGCGGCCGAGCGCGCCGGCGCCTCCAAGATCCTCATCGGCGCGCAGGACTTCAACGTCCATGAGGCCGGTGGGCGGCTGGTCTACGAGGATGGCGACGGGCTGCTGGACCTGCCCTTGCCGCGCCTGACCGGGCGCCATCAGCACATCAATGCCGGGACCGCGATCGCGGCACTGCGCGCGGCCGGCTATAGCGCCCTGCCGACACGCGCCTTCGAGGAAGGCATGCGCCATGCCGACTGGCCGGCGCGGCTGCAGCGGCTGGCGCGCGGGCGCCTCGCCGAGATCGTGCCGGAGCGCGCCGAGCTCTGGCTCGACGGCGGCCACAACCCCGATGGCGGGCGCGTGCTGGCCCAGGCCATGGCCGACCTGGCCGACCGCAACCCGGCGCCGCTGGTGATGATCGCCGGCCTGCTCTCGACCAAGGACGCAGCCGCCACTCTCAGCCATTTCAAGGGGCTGGCGCAGGCGCTCTATGCCGTGCCGATCCAGAACTCGCTCGCCGCCCGCCCAGCCGAGGAAGTCGCCGATGCCGCCCGTGGCGCCGGCCTCGCGGCCGAGGTTTCCGGCTCGGTGGAACAGGCGCTCAGAACGATCGCGGCGCGCGACTGGCCGGCACCGCCGCGTATCCTGATCTGCGGCTCGCTCTATCTCGCCGGCGAGGTGCTCTCGGCCAACGGCACGCCACCGGCCTAGAGCCTATGACCCATGGAGAAAGCCGATCCGCTGCAGGAAGGCTTCGACGTCGCCGCGCCAGCTCTCGGTATCGCGGATATAGCGGTGCCCGTCCGTGCCATAGGCGGGCGCCGACACGAAGCGCGCGGCGCCGCCGGCCTCGGTGAAGGCCTTGAGCAGCCTGTTCGCCAGATCCGGCCCGAAGAAGCGGTCGTTGACGCTGTAGATCCAGAGCTCCGGCACATGGGAGTTTCGTCCATAGCGGGCTGCCGCAGCCACGAGTTCGTCAGGCTTGCAGACGTCATCCGGACCGCGCGAGCCGCGCCCGCCTGCGAAGTTCACGACCCCGATCAGCCCTTTGAGCGGCTGCGATGCGGCGGCGATGGACCCCCAGCCGCCGGCGGAGACGCCCATCAGCACGATCCTCGTCGGATCGGCATCGCGACGCGAGGCGACGCTCAACGCAGCGGCCCGGATATCCTCCGCCGTGGCCAGCCCCGCCTGGTAATAGCGCGCACGCTCGCAGCCGCCGTAATCCTCGGCCCAGCGCAAAGGATGCGGGCCGTAGCCGCGCCGGATGGGCACGGCGACCAGAATGCCGCGACGGGCCAGGCTTTCGGCGACCCCGCGGAGCGTGCCTCGGCCGAAATCGCTCCTGCCCGCCGCATCGCGGGGACTGCCATGCGACAGGACGAGCACGGGAAAAGGACCGGCTCCGCTCGGAACGTAGAGATGGACCGGGATCGGCGCGCCGTCGACATGCGCAACGGTGTCTTCGCGTGACTGCGCCCAGAGGGGCGCGCCGGCGAGTATCCACGCAAACGCCAGCGCGAAGGCGGCTGATGCTCTCCGGCGCCGATCAGCGCCAAACCGCCTGAAACGAAGCATATCGAGATTCTCGGGAGCGAGGCAGCGATGACGAAGCAGAATGACACCGGTTGGCGCGATGTCGCAAGGATCGGCCAGGGCAGCTGGTATATCGAGCAAGGCGACAAGAGCGAGGCGATCGCGGCGCTCAGGCGCGGCCTCGATCTCGGTCTCAGCCATATCGACACCGCCGAGATGTATGGCGACGGCCGCTCCGAGGCGATCATCGGCGAGGCCATCGCGGGCCGGCGCGACGAGGTCTTCCTGGTATCGAAGGTGCTGCCGCACAACGCCTCCCGGCAGGGCGTGCGCGCCGCCTGCGAGCGCTCGCTGAAGCATCTGAAGACCGACCGGCTCGATGGCTACCTGCTGCATTGGCGCGGACCGCATCCGCTGGAAGAGACCTTCGCCGCCTTCGAGGCGCTTAAGCAGGAGGGCAAGATCCTCTCCTGGGGCGTCAGCAACTTCGACGAGGACGACCTCGACGAGGCACTCGCCGCCGCCGGCAAGGGCAGGATCGCCTGCAACCAGGTGCTCTACCATCTGCGTGAGCGTGCCATCGAGCACGCCGTGATCCCATGGTGCGAGCGGCACGGCGTCGCCGTCACCGCCTACAGCCCTTTCGGCCATGACGATTTCCCCGCCCCCGGGAGCGCTCAGGGCAAGGTGCTGTCCGAGATCGCCAGGGAGCACGATGCGACGCCGCGGCAGGTCGCGCTCGCCTTCCTGACACGGCGATCGAGCGTCTTTGCGATCCCGAAGGCGGGCAGGGTCACCCATATCGAGGACAATGCCGGGGCGCTGCGTCTTGCCCTCTCGGGGACCGACATCGCCCGCATCGACGCCGCCTTCCCGCGCGGCCGCAAACCACAGGCGTTGCCAATGATTTGATCGGTGCCGGAAACCACGTTCCGTCTTCCCACTTTACAGGCTCCGGCGCCCGCGCTTTCCTAGGGTCAAGGGCGACGGCCACCAGAGCCTCACGAGCGCCCGCTCAGCAGTAGCGTCTTCGGAGTTCGGGCGATGCGTCGCGTTCTCGGCATCTTGGCCGTCTTGTTCCTGTCCGTGCTCAGCGCCGCCCAGGCGCAAGCCGGCGTCGACGTCAGGGTCGACATCGCCGCCCAGCGCATGAAGGTCACCACCAGCGACGGCGAGGTCCATGACTGGAAGATCTCCTCCGGCCGCAGCGGCTTCCGCTCACCGAACGGCGTGTATCGGCCGACCCGTCTCGAGAGGAGCTGGTATTCGCGCAAATATGGCGGAGCGATGCCCTACGCGGTTTTCTTCCGCGGTGGCTACGCCATCCACGGCACGACGGCGGTCGGGGCACTCGGCCGCCCTGCCTCGCATGGCTGCATCCGGCTGCATCCCGCCAATGCCGCCAAGCTGTTCGCACTGGTGAAGAAGTATGGTGCCGGCCAGACCCGGATCGCGCTGAACGGCGCTGCGACCGAAAATCTCTCGCGCTTCGCCAAGGCATCGACGACATCGAAGGCCAAGTTTGCGAAGGCTGCCCCGTCGAAGCAAAAGATCGCCAAGGCCAAGCCTCGCAGCCAGGACAGCACGATCGCGCAGCAACGCCAGGGCCATGGCTGGGAGGCGGCCCGCGGCCAGATCCTGCTGCGCCCGGCCCTGCCGGCCAATGCCTATGGCTACCAGCCCTATTATCCCAGCGGCTATGGCTACGGCTGGCGCTGAGGAGCAAGCCGAAAGCTAGAGCGCTTCCGGCACGATCCTGAGCCAGCCTTCCAGCACCTCGCCCGGCGCAAGCCGCTTCAAGGGAGCAGCCGCGCGTGCCGCCGGCTCGCTCGGCGCGCCGATGGCGTGGCTCTGCGGCTCGACGCAGAGGAAGTCGGCCCCGGGCGGTGCCCAGACGACCGGACAGTTCAGGCTTTCGCTCGCGGTCAGCGTCACGGAGAGTCCGGCCGAGGGCGTCTCGATCCGGGCGCAATCGTCCCAGCCGAGGAAGCTCCAGGCCGTTACGGCACCGGAACGGAACGGGCGCGGGTCGACAAAGGGGCCGCCCTGCACAAAGGTTTCCTGCCCTGTGGCGCGAAAGGCTTCGCCGAAGATGAGCGCACCGCTGGCGCGCATCACGAGGCGCGTATCGGCTGCGCAGGGGAACCAGGGATGGTGGCCGATCCCGAAGGGTAGTGCCGTTTCCGCCTCGTTCTCGATCGAGAGGCGGATGGTCATACCGGCTTCGTCGAGGGAAATGTCCTGGCGGGCGCGGTAGCGATACGGGTCCGCCCCCTCCGTTCGCCGATGCTCGATGAGGGTATGACCGCGGTCATACCGCAGCACCTCCCAAGCGGACTGCCAGCCGAAACCATGGATGGTGCCGGCCGGATCGTTGGCCGGAACCTGGAAGCGGCTCTCACCGTCATCGATCACGCTGCCGAAAGCCCGGTTGGCGAAAGGCAGCATGGCCCAGGTGCCGAAGAAGTTGGGGGAAGCGGTCGTGGCCTCGCTCCCCTGTGGCCGCAGAACATCGTGCCGGCGCCCATCCGGCCCGGTCCAGATCATGCGCGAGACGATGCCGCCGATCTCCGGAATGACCACGGCCTCCAGGCCGCCCGCTTGCAGCTCCAGCATCGCGCTTGTCCGATTCGTCCGTTATCCGAGGTCACAGCGTTGCCGTGATTGCAGGGCGGGCACAAGCCGGCACGCCTTGACCCGGTCCGGCATGGCGGAGACAGTCGCGCGCTAGATCGCCGCGCGTTCTACCGGACGCGGTTACGGCGATCTATATATTTGTTATCGCATCGGATTCTCCCGAGAAGTGGATTCCACTTTTCGGTCCGATGCTATTACCGGAGCCTAGCATGCCCAAACCTCTGATCGCGCTCGACTGGGGCACGACCCGCGCGCGCGCCTTCCTGATCGCGGAGACAGGTGAGGTTCTGCGGCGGCGGATCGCCGATCAGGGCATCCAGTCCGTACCGGCCGGCGGCTACCCCGCCGCCTTCGAGGCCCTCGCCGGGGATTTCCGGCGCGCCGCGCCCGATGCCGCCATCGTGCTCGCCGGCATGGTCGGCAGCCGCAATGGCTGGATCGAAGCGCCTTATGTCGCTTGCCCCGCCTCGCCGGCTGCGATTGCCGCCGCTGCGATCCGCGTCGAGCTCGACAAGGATACGACGGCAACCATCATTCCCGGCCTGAGCTACGACGACGGCGCCTTCGACGTCATGCGCGGCGAGGAAACTCTCATCGTCGGACTTGGTCTCGATGACGGCATCGCCTGCCTGCCGGGCACCCATTCGAAATGGGCAGAGATCAGAGACGGACGGATCACGCGCTTCGCCAGCTTCATGACGGGCGAGATCTACGGGCTGCTACGCAACGGCTCGATCCTGGGCCGCCTGGCGGAGGAAGCTGCCGAAGGCGATGCCGCCAGTGGCGCAGCGCGCGGACGGGCCGGCGCTTTGCGCCCCGGCGGCCTGCTCAATACGGCCTTCGCCGCGCGCACCGAGGTTCTCGCCGGGCGGATGCGCGGCGGCGAGGTCGGCCCCTATCTTTCCGCGCTTCTGGTCGGCCAGGAGATCGCGGGGGCACAGGCTATCTTCGGGAGGCGAAATCAGGTCCACCTCGTCGCCGACGGCGCTCTGGCAGAAAGCTATGGCGGCGCGCTGGCTGCGGCCGGGCTCACCGTGACCATGGTCACGCCCGAGCAGGCCTTTGTCGCGGGCATCCGGCGTCTTGCGAGCGATATCGCCGGATAATCGTCGCCGACGCGCCCCGCCACCGCTGTGCCAATTGCCGAAGCCTCGTGCCGGTAAGCGTGGATTAAGTCTGCGGACAATCCATACCCGGCGCCCGGCCATTGCGGAAAATCCTGCCGAACCTCTTCACCCTTCTTCAGGGCACCATGTTCATGGTCATGGCCTGGATAAGGCTGGGGAAAGATCGTGACATCGCACCCGATGGTATGGGCCTTGGGCGTGGCTGGCTTCGCCATTGTCGGCTCTCTCGGCTACACGCAATGGCTTGCTCCCCGGATCGGGGACCAGACACCATCGGTAGCGGTCGCCTCCGCCGAGCCAGCCGCGCCGGGGCCGCGCCAGCCCGTGACGCTCGCCGTGGCCGCCGACTATCGCGGGCACTACATCGTCCATCCGAGCGTCGAGAACTACCGGATCAAGATGATGGTCGACACCGGCGCCAGCATCGTCGCGCTGACCGCAGCCGACGCCCAGGCGCTCGGCATCAAGTCGGATGCCAATGCGCGCAAGATGATGCTGAGCACGGCCAACGGCACGGTTACGGGCTATCACACGGTGCTGCGCGAAATCCGCCTCGGCGACATCGTCGTGCGCAATGTCGACGCCGTCGTGCTGCCCGAACGCGCCCTTTCGATGAGCCTGCTGGGCAATTCATTTCTGAGCAAGCTACAGGGCTATGAGGTCCAGACCGGGCGGATGGTGCTGCGCGGCTAGAAAAGCGCGCCGGCCGCCCTGAACGAAGGCAGCCTGCCGGCGTCGGCGCTTAGCGTCAGTTGAACTTGGGGCAGCCCGTCACATCGCTGCGAACGATTTGCTCGATATTGTTGTCCCCCGCGGGCTTGCCGTTACGGGGGCGGGAATAGATCGGGTTGTCGCCCAGCGTGGCGTTCGCAATGAACGAGAAGGCATCCTTCCCGATCGGAGGCACGAAGTCATAGCTCGCGCGTGCCATGATCACGGATGTGCTGGGGACTTTGACGCTGCTCGGCAAGGAAACCGTGTCACCACGCGCCGGCACTGTGGCCCCATTGTATCCGCTGGCCCAGCAAATGCGGCCGATGCCGTTGGCATCGATGACGATACTGGCAATCATCATCTTCACTTTCGCGGAGCTGTAAGGCAGCATGATCGTCTCGCCCGCCTTGAAGATGTTGGTGATCTCGGCCGTCGGAATCGTCTGAAGACGTGCCGTCAAATCGCTCAAGGTCGACGTCAGCTGCGTCACTTTGCGATTGATCATGACCATCTGCGCAAGGTTGACCATGCCGAGATATGCCACAGCCAGCACAGGCAGCACCATCGCGAACTCGATGGCGGCCACCCCCCCGCTGTTGCTGCGAAAGCGGAGCCACAGGCCGGGCGATCCCTCGCGGCTCATCTTCGCTCCGAATCTGATCATGGAACGAACGGCTCCGCCCGGAAGGCCACACTCGCAACGATGCCGCGCCGGCCGGAATCCGCGCTGCCTATGTTGGCGAGGCTGGTCGACGCCCAGCTCGTGAGGAACAACTTGTAGTCGAGTACGGCCCGGACGACGACGATCTGGTTCGCGTCGGGCTGGCGGTAGGAAAAGCTGCTCGTATCAAGATTGCGGCCAGCGAGAGGGTTGCTGCTGGAAGTTCCCGTGCTGGCCGCGGAAAAGTCACCATAGGTGCGGACATCGATAGCCAGTTTGCTGCAGTCGATCATGTTCATCGCCCGCGCGCAGACATCGTCGCGGAAAGCGGCTGTATTGACGGAGGCGGTGGTCGAGCTATAGCGGCTACGCGACTCGCCGGTGAGCAGCACGCGCGACGCTTGCGACAGCGATTCCTCCAGGACCTGATTGGTCCAGAACATCAGCCCCGTCTCGATGATCGCCCAGATCAGCATGAAGAAGGGCAATGCGACGAAGCCGAACTCCACCGCCGTCGCCCCGTTCTCGGAACGCCGGAACCGCCGGATGACTGAATGCCCGGCGCGGCTCTCCCGCTCGGCTGCGATGCTCGCCTTCTCCGCTCGCGCAATAGGATGAAACATTTGCTGGCCTCGTCGAGCCCATTGCTCCGACCCGCCGATATCTACGGCAAAACAATTTCAGATCGGTTAGGAGCGTTTCGCCGGCACACCTGGCGAGGCAAAGGTTTCATTTACCTTGCCCGCGGCAAGGCGCCTACGCGCGTGAATCCACTATAGGACAGGATCGCCTGGCAGCGGCATCGCTGCAATTCCGCCGCGGCTCTCACGCATGGGATGCCGCTTGCCGGATCTCTATTTGGACCCAACGCCGGTTGCCTGAGCGTTGCGGCTCGTGGCCTGCGCCCCGACTTCGCCGAAATATTTCTGAGCGTCGCCCAGTTGGGCCGCAGGCTGGCATGTGGGCGTGCAGGAATAGCTTTCGCGCTCCATGCCGCGCTGCACTGTCAGGACCGTATCAGACGCCGCGCCAACCCGAACCACCGATTCCGCGAGCAATGCGCCGGTGCCATCGAGCGCGATCAGATTGGTCACGCCGAAACTCTTGCCGGTGACCACCATCACTCCGTTGCGCTGCACGGACACATCGGCGATGGCGGGATTGCCGACGATGACTGTCTGGGCCTTCTCGGGCAGGCGCACGACCTTGGCGTGATCGACCAGGACCAGTACGCTCTCGTTCTGGCCGTCCTGGGGCGCGGCGACCGCTGGAGCGATGGCCGGACCAACCATGGCGAGGATCATGGCGACCGCCCGAGGCGCGGACAGACGGCACCTTTCCGGCGGGTGATTGGTCGACATGGCGATGCCCCAAGCTCTGCGATGACACCAGACAAGCGCAAACTGATGAACCGAGTCTTAAAACCGCTGGAGGCAGCGAATTCCTGCGTTGTCATCGCAGTTGACGAAGCGGAATAAGCGCGGCACACACGGCTCAAACGCCAAATCAATCCAAATACAACGAACGTATGTCGTCAGTTAAATATCTCATTTACCGATTATTTCATAGATCAAGTCTTGGATATTTTACAGAATCCTTTCTATATATCCGTTAAATGGCCCGTTAACCACAGCGAAGACATCCCGATAAATCAATCAATTCTTGGGTCGCCTTAACCGATCAGCAAGAGGAGGGGGCTAATGTCGTTCTTGTCGCTGACCGAAGCCGCTTCAGAGCGAAGGCAGCCGTCAAACCGTGGTGTAAAGGAGTTCCATCATGACCAATGTTTTCGCTCGCTTCGTCAAGGACGAGTCCGGCGCCACCGCGATCGAGTACGGCCTGATCGCCGCCCTGATCGCCGTCGTCTGCATCACCGTCTGGACCAATATCGGCTCGAACCTCACCGCCAAGTTCCAGAAGGTCGACGACGCACTCAGCAAGTGATCAGAATTCGCGAGCGTAGAGCGCAGCGTCGCTCCCTCGCTTGAACGCCCCGGGTGACCGGGGCGTTCTGCCCTTTACAGCGTGGCTTTGCCATCGGCGTAAGGCTTTGGTGAGACAGTCCTGACAACATCGTCGCGAGGAATGGAGTAGTCGTCCCATGACCCTGTCGCAGATCGTGATCCTCGGCGTCTTTCCCCTCGCCATGGCTTATGCAGCGGCAAGTGATCTCGTCTCGATGACGATCTCGAATCGACTTTGCCTGTCCCTGGTCGTCGCTTTCGCCCTTTGCGCCGTGCTGTTGGGCCTCAGCCTAGAAGACGTCGCCTGGCATCTGGCAGCCGGCATGATCGTTCTCGTCGGGGCCTTCGGCCTGTTCGCGGCAGGCTGGATCGGCGGCGGCGACGCCAAGCTCGCCGCGGCGACCGCTCTCTGGTTCGGCTTCGACCAGCTCATGCCTTACCTCCTGCTTTCCAGCTTCGGTGGCGGCCTGCTGACGCTGCTGATCCTGCGCTTGCGCTCGCACCCGCTGCCTTCTCCTGCAGTGAATTGGGATTGGGCGCAGCGACTGCACGCGCCGAAGGAGGGCGTTCCCTATGGAATAGCTCTTGCGTTCGCCGCTCTGTTCATCCTGCCGGAAACGGCCATCTGGCGCGCCGCGATCGGCGTGTGAACGAGGATGGCGACGTAACGTTACTCCGCGTCAAAAAATATACGTCCGATTAACCATAAGTTGACGTTTCGCGACGACGATCCGGGATGAGGGCCAGCTCCGTCTGGCTGAGGATCGGACGTCGATGAGTCCCGCACGCATCATCATTCTCGTGGTCGCGCTGGCGGCAGGCGTCGGCGCCGCGCTGCTTGTTCAGCAGCCATCGCAGGCCCCGGCGCCGGTCGCCAAGGTCGAGCAGGCGCCAACCGTGCCCGTGCTCGTTGCAGCCAGCGACATCCCGATCGGCAACACGGTGACAGCCAATGATCTGCGGTGGCTGAACTGGCCGATCGCCGGCGTGCCAGGCGGCGTCATCCGCAAGGACGAAACCCCTGAGGCCGAGAAAGAGATCATCGGCCAGGTCGCCCGCTACGCCATTCTCGGCGCCGAGCCGATCCGTCGCGAGAAGCTGATCAGGACCGACGGAACAGGCTTCCTCTCCGCCGTGTTGCCCTCCGGCATGCGCGCGGTGGCGATCAGCACCGACAGCCGCGGTGCCAACACCGCAGGCGGATTCATCCTGCCCAACGACCGTGTCGACGTCATCTGCACCTGGCGCGGCGAGTCCACCTCCGGCCGCGGCGAGGCCCAGGTCAGCGAAACCATCCTCCGCAATATCCGTGTTCTGGCGATCGGCCAGAATGTGCAGGAGCGCAACGGCGAGAAGGTCGTGGTCGGCGAAACCGCGACGCTCGAGGTCGATCCCGGCCAGGTCGAAGTCCTGATCCAGGCGCAGAAGACAGGGACACTCTCCCTGGCTCTGCGCAGCCTGAAGGACGCCAACGAGCCGGCGCCGCCGCCTTCCGCCGACAACTCGATGACCCTCGTGCGCTACGGTGTCATCTCGAAGAGCGCAAAGCCATGACCAGATGCTCGTTTCGCCTCGCCACGGCTCTTGCGCTCGTCTTGATCGCCGACGGCGCCAGCGCGCAGTCGCCCGGCCGGGATGCCGCTCCGGTGCTCAATGTCGGCACCAGCGAGCACGCGATCTCACGCAAGCTCGACCTCTCGATCGGCCGCTCGCTGATCGTCGAACTGCCGCGCGACGCCAAAGAGGTGTTCGTCGCGAATCCGAAGGTCGCCAATGCGGTGGTGAGGACCGCGCGCAAACTCTTCGTCATCGGCATCGCCGATGGCGCGACCTCGATGTTCGTGATGGATGGCGAAGGCCGCCAGATCACTGCGCTCGAGATCAATGTCGGGCGCGATCTCAACGTCCTGCGCCAGACGCTGCGCACCGCGCTGCCGAACTCGCAGATCGAGATCAAGCCCGCCGGCGATTCGATCCTGCTGGTCGGGACTGTTCCCAATGCCTCTGAGGCGACGCAGGCCGTCGACATCGCCAACGCCTTCGTCGGCGTGTCCGACAAGAGCAACGCCAAGGGCGCGGTGATCAACTCGCTGACGATCCGCGACCGCGACCAGGTAATGGTCAAGGTGACGGTGTCGGAGATCTCGCGCAAGGCGATCAAGCAGCTCGGCATCAATTCAACCGGCGAGTGGAAGCTGGGCAAGTTCTCGATCACGCCGAACATCGACAACCCCTTCTCTCTGTCGCCGCAGGCCCTGTCCGCCACAGCGATCGGGGCCGGTATCGGCAATTCGCAGAACTTCACGCTGCGGGCTCTCGAGCGGGCGGGCCTTGCCCGCGTTCTGGCCGAGCCGAACGTCACCGCGATCTCGGGAGAGAGCGCGAAGTTCACGGCCGGCGGCGAAGTTCCGGTCCCCACCGGCTACACCTGCGACCCTGCCAAGGCCGTCTGCTCGCTCGGCGTCCAGTACAAGCCGATCGGCGTCGCCCTCAACTTCACGCCGATCGTGCTCTCGGCCAACAAGATCAGCATGCGTATCGCGACCGAGGTCACCGAGCTCGACTTCGAGAACCAGATCGTACTCCAGGGCGACCGGAACCAGCCCACCGTCACGGTCCCCGCTTTCCGCGTGCGCAAATCCGACACGACGGTCGAATTGCCGTCCGGCGGCACGTTGGCCACCGCCGGCCTGATCCAGCGCGTCTCCAAGACCTCGCTCAACGGCCTGCCCGGGCTGATGAACCTGCCGATCATCGGCGTGCTGTTCCGCTCGCGCGACTACCAGCGCGAGGAGACCGAGCTGATGATCACTGTCACGCCCTACATCGCCAAGCCGATGCAGCCGAACGAGGTCCAAAGGCCCGATGACGGCTTCGTGGAGTCCCATGACGCCCAGGCCGTCCTGCTCGGCCGCCTGAACAAGCTCTACGGCAGCGGCGGCGGCCCAATCCCGCAGGCCTACAAGGGCCGCGTCGGCTTCATCGCCGACTGACCGAACCGGATGGATAGCACCATGATGGATGGCCCGACCATGACGGTTCCTCTCCGGGAGAAAGCCACCGCCACGCACCTGCTGGCACTTGCGCTGACGTTGGGCGCCCTCGCTGGCGGCTGCGCCGGAAAGGGCGCGCAGGCGGACCCTCCTTCCATCTACCCGCCCGATGTCCGGGAAAGGCATCCGATCGTGTTGCGCGACGCGCCACGCTCGCTCGACGTGTTCGTCGGCCGCGCCGGCACCACGCTCGACAGCCGCCAGGCGGAGGACGTCGCGGATTTCGCACAGGCATTCCGCAAGTCCGGCAAGGGCGGCCTTGTCGCGGAAGTTCCGACCGGTTCGAGGCGCGAGCGGGCGACGCACGATACGCTCGCGGGAATCCGCGCGGCGCTGGCGCGCAACGGCGTCTCGCCGAACGCGCTGAACGTCCGCAGCTACCCGGTCCAGGATCCCGGCCTCGCCTCGCCGATCCGGCTGAGCTTCGCGTCGCTGCAAGCCGTCGTGCCACACCAGTGCGGCCAGTGGCCGACGGACCTCGGCGTGTCCGACTTCAAGTTCTCGACATCGAACGAAGCCTACTGGAACTTCGGCTGCGCCACCCAGGCCACATTGGCCGCGCAGGTCGCCGATCCGATCGATCTGGTCAGGGCCCGCGACGAAGGCCGCCCCGACATCGTCAAGCGGATGGGCGCCATCGCGAAGATCCGCGACGGCAAGGATCCCTCGACCCAGTATCGCCAGCAGACACCGCAGATCAATTCAACTGTCGGAGGCAGCAACTGATGCAGCCCGCGACAAGCGAAACACCGGCGGTCGAGGCGAACGGCGACGAGATCATCGCGCCGCTGCCGCGCATCACGCTGCAGGCCTTCTGCGAGACGCCGGCCGTCGCCGCCACGATGCAGGCGGCCATTGCCGACCGGCGCATGGACAAGACCCATGCCCGCATCCAGATGGGCGGAGCGGCCGCAGCCGTCGAAGCCTTCCGGACGGCGCCGACTCCGAACGTCATCGTGCTCGAGACCATGTCCGATGCGGCAACCCTGATCGGGCATCTCGATACGCTGTCGGAGAGCTGCGACCCCGGCACGAAGGTCGTCGTGATCGGCCATGTCAACGACGTGCAGCTCTACCGGGAGCTGCTGCGCCGCGGCGTCAGCGAGTATCTGATCGCGCCGCTCGAGACGCTCGACCTGCTGCGCACCCTCTCGGAACTCTACATCGCACCGGAAGCCCGCCATCTCGGCCGCGTCATCGCGGTGGTCGGCGCCAAGGGCGGCGTCGGCGCCTCGACCATCGCGCACAACATGTCCTGGGCGATCGCCCGGAATCTCGACGCCTCCACCGTGATCGTCGATCTCGACATCGCGTGGGGCACAGCCGGCCTGAACTTCAACCAGGACCCACCTCAAGGGATCGCGGAAGCGGTCTTCGCCCCTGAGCGCCTCGATTCCAACCTGTTGGACAGGCTACTTTCGCGCTGCAGCGACAATCTGGCCCTGCTTGCGGCTCCTGCGGTCCTCGACCGGACCATCGACCTCGATGAGGACGCGCTGGAGCAGCTGCTGGAACTGCTGCGCGCCAGCGTTCCCTGCATCGTCCTCGACGTGCCGCATCAGTGGAGCAGCTGGGTCAAGCGGACGCTCATCGGCGCGGACGAGATCGTGGTAGTCGCCGAGCCGGAGCTCGCCTCCCTGCGCAATGCCAAGAACATCGTCGATCTGTCGCGCGCGACCCGGCCCAACGACGCGGTCGCCCGTCTCGTGCTGAACAAGGTCGGCGTGCCCAAACGACCGGAGATCAATGCCGCCGAGTTCTCCAAGGCGCTCGGCGTCGACGTCCTCTGCACGATCCCTTTCGACGCCCAGCTCTTCGGCACGGCCGCCAACAACGGCCAGATGATCGCCGAGGTCCAGGCCGGCAGCAAGGCAAGCGAGGCTTTCACCCAGATCGCCAGCGCGCTGACCGGACGCGGCGAAGCCAAGCGCGGCCGGCGCAGCCTGTTCGAGCCGCTGGTCGCGAAGCTGAAACGCCGCAAGGCTTCCTGATGACGCGCAACCGGCCAGACGGACAGCCAGTCAGGGGATCGCGCCGAGGAAGCAGGAATGTGCGCGCGCCCGTGGCACGCGCGGGAGTGTGTTGAGATGTTCGGGAAGCGATCCGCGGGCGCGACCGTCGCGCCGAACCTGAGCGCCAGGAGCCCAGCCGCCCTTCAGCCGGCGACGCGCAAGCCGGAGCAGGTCCAGCCCACCGCCGAGGAACGCAAGTTCGCGCCGGTCGAGGCAGCGACGCGCTCCGAAGAATACTATCAGATGAAGAGCATGATCTTCGGGGCGCTGATCGAGGCGATCGATCTGTCGCAGCTTGCGAAGCTCGACTCGGAATCGGCGCGGGAGGAAATCCGCGACATCATCAACGAGATCATCTCGCTGAAGAATGTCGTGCTCTCCATTGCCGAGCAGGAAGAACTGCTCGACGACATCTGCAACGACGTTCTCGGCTACGGACCGCTCGAACCGCTGCTGGCGCGCGACGACATCGCCGACATCATGGTCAACGGTGCGAACCGCACCTTCATCGAGACCGGCGGCAAGATCCAGCTCACCAACATCCGCTTTCGCGACAATGCGCAGTTGATGAACATCTGCCAGCGCATCGTCAGCCAGGTCGGGCGGCGCGTCGACGAAAGCTCGCCGATCTGCGACGCGCGCCTCGCCGACGGCTCGCGCGTCAACGTCATCGGACCGCCGCTCGCGATCGATGGGCCCGCGCTCACCATCCGCAAGTTCAGGAAGGACAAGCTGACGCTCGACCAGCTCGTCAAGTTCGGCGCGATCTCGCCGCCCGGCGCCGAGATCCTGAAGATCATCGGCCGCGTCCGCTGCAACATCGTCATCTCCGGCGGCACCGGTTCCGGCAAGACGACGCTGCTGAACTGCCTGACCAACTTCATCGACGATGACGAGCGCGTCATCACTTGCGAGGACGCCGCCGAGCTCCAGCTCCAGCAGCCGCATGTCGTGCGCCTTGAGACACGCCCGCCCAATCTCGAAGGCACCGGCGCGGTCACGATGCGCGACCTCGTCAAGAACTGCCTGCGCATGCGCCCCGAGCGGATCATCGTCGGCGAGGTGCGCGGACCGGAGGCCTTCGACCTGCTCCAGGCGATGAACACCGGCCATGACGGCTCGATGGGCACGCTCCACGCCAACTCGCCACGCGAATGTCTCAGTCGTATCGAGTCGATGATCACCATGGGCGGCTTCTCGCTGCCGTCGAAGACGCTGCGCGAGATGATCTGCTCCTCGGTCGATGTCATCATCCAGGCACAGCGCCTGCGCGACGGCTCGCGCCGCATCACTCACATCACCGAGGTGATGGGGATGGAAGGCGAGGTCATCACGACGCAGGACCTCATGCTCTACGACGTGCTCGGCGAGGACGCCGCGGGCAAGCTGATCGGCCGCCACCGCTCGACCGGCATCGGCCGCCCGCGCTTCTGGGAGCGGGCTCGTTACTTCGGCGAGGAGCAGCGCCTCGCCACCGCACTCGACCAGCTCGAGCAGGTAAATGATGGCTTTGCAGCCTGAACGGAGGCCCTTGTCGGGAGCCAAGCCATGAATTCGAGCACGCTCGCCATCGCCGCACTGGCCACGCTCGCCGTTGGCGGCGTCGCCTATGCGCTGCTTTATCCTACGCTGAGCGGCGAAAAGCGTGCCGAGAAGCGGCGCAAGGAATTTGCCGGTCCCAGCACGATGCGCAGCATCGACCGGGAAGCACAGGCCAGGGCCAAGCGCGGGCAGGTCGCGCAAAGCCTCAAGGAGATCGAGAACCGCGAGAACGCCCGCAACAAGCTGACGCTCGAAGCGCGCATCGGCCAGGCCGGCCTGAGCTGGACCCGCCAGAAATACTACGTGATCTGCGCTGTGACCGCCGCCGTCGCCGGCCTCGTCCTGCTGATCTTGAGCGGCAATATGATCATGGGGGCTGTCGGTCTGTTCATCGGGGCGCTAGGCCTGCCGGCCTGGTTCCTGAAGCATTGCAAAACGAAACGTCTGAAACGGTTCGCCATTGAGTTCCCCAACGCGCTCGACGTCATCGTCCGCGGCATCAAGGCCGGCCTTCCAGTCAATGATTGCCTGCGCATCATTGCCTCCGAAGCCGTAGAGCCCGTCAGGGGCGAGTTCCGGCAGATCATCGAGGCCCAGACGCTCGGCTTGCCGCTCGCCGAAGCTGCGGGAAAGCTCTACGAGCGGATGCCCTGCGCGGAAGCAAATTTCTTCGGCATCGTGATCGCCATCCAGCAGAGGACCGGCGGCAACCTGTCCGAGACCCTGGCGAACCTCTCGCGCGTCCTGCGCGAGCGGCGCAAGATGCGCGACAAGATCCAGGCGGTCTCGATGGAAGCCAAGGCCTCCGCCGGTATCATCGCCGCCCTGCCGCCGTCGGTTGCTGTTCTCGTCTATCTCTCCACCCCGAGATATATCGAGCTCCTGTGGCTCACCCAGATGGGCAAGCTCGCCCTCGTCGGCTGCGGCATATGGATGCTGATGGGCGTCCTGGTCATGCGCAAGATGATCAATTTCGAGATCTGAGGTGGATGCGTGATTTCCCAGATCGTCGACAAGCTCACCGATCCGCAATTCATGCTTGCGCTGCTGGCCGCCGTCGCGGCCGCGGCCACGGTGCTGACCGTCGCGATCCCGCTGACCGAGGGCAATACCCTCCAGAAGCGTATGAAGAACGTCGCGACGGAGCGCGAGAAGATCCGGGCACGCGAGCGCGATCGGCTCAACCGCCAGAACGAGAAGGTGAGCCTGCGCCAGGAGCCGAAAGCCTACATGCGGCGCATCGTCGAGCAGTTCAAGCTCGGCGACTGGCTGGGAACCGAGAACGCCAGGAAGCAGCTCACCATGGCAGGCTATCGGGGACCGCAGGCGGAAATCGCCTTCCTGTTCTTCCGCCTCGCCGTACCCGTCGGCTTTTTCCTGTTCACGCTGTTCTATCTTTTCGTCATCAACGGTTTCGGCCAGTCGCTGCTTATGAAGATCGCGATCGCGATCGGCGGCGCCTATATCGGCATCAAGGCGCCGGAAGTCTTCCTGTCCAACCAGATCAGCAAGCGGCAGATCTCGATGCGCCTGGCCTTCCCGGACGCGCTAGACCTGCTGCTGATCTGCGTGGAGTCCGGCATGTCGATCGAGCAGGCGTTCCGCAAGGTCGCGAACGAGATCGGCAGCCAGTCCGTGCCCCTGGCCGAGGAGTTCGCTCTCTGCACGGCGGAGCTCTCCTATCTGACCGACCGCAGGGTCGCCTATGAGAACCTCGCGATGCGGACCGGTCTTGAAAGCGTCAAGTCGGTCTCGACGGCGCTGATCCAGGCCGAACGCTATGGCACGCCGCTCGGCACGGCGCTGCGCACCCTGGCGCAGGAGAGCCGCGATCAGCGCATGAACGCCGCCGAGAAGAAGGCCGCCGCCCTGCCGCCTAAACTGACCGTGCCGATGATCCTGTTCTTCCTGCCGGTACTCTTCGTCATCATCATGTTTCCGGCGCTGGTGCAGGTCTTCGGTTGGAAGTGACTTAAGCCTGAACGAGCGACAGGGGCCATCAACGCGGATCGCCGATGATGGCGAGCCGCAGCTATGTAAATCAGCGGTCGCAGGCGGCCGCGCAAACCGTCCGCGCCTCGGCTGCTCCAGCTTTCGCCCGGAGGTTCTGCCAGGCACACCAAGGGAAGCTTCGCAGCTCGGTCAGCCTCGGCGGTCCGTATCGGCCGACCTGTCCGGAGTCTGCGCCAGCGGAGGCTTGGCGGTGGGCTGCCCCCGGCCCTTCGCGCCCTTGAGCAGGTCCCAGCTGTTCTGCTGGCTGACGCTGCGCTTGAGATAGGCGATCGTCGCCGCCGCCTCGGCCGGACTCTGGTCGCGCCGGGCCATGGCCTCGGCCTCGCCGAAGCGGCCCTGAAGCCCGAGCACCAGAACCAGATTCTGGCGCACACGGATGTCGGCCCCCTGCGAGGCTGCCGCCTCGGTGAGAACCCGTTCCGCCTCAGGCAGATGGCGGGACAAGGCGAGCGACAAGCCGTAATTGGACATGATCGTCGGCTCGCCCGGGGCAAGCTTCAGAGCGGCCTGATAAATCTGCTGGGCTCTCTCATGCTCCCCCAGCTGGTCGGCGACCGTGCCCTGCGCCGAGAGGATGCGCCAATCCGGCCGCTCCGGCGAATGGGCACGGGAAAGCACGTCGTCCGCTTCCCGGAAACGCCCGTTATCGGCGAGCGAGCGGCCATAGGCGCCCAGCAGCTCGCGGTCATCCTGGAAGGTCAGGACGGCGCTCTGGAGCACGGCCAGCGCCTGTGCGTTCTGATCGAGCGCCCGCAGCGCCCGCGCATAGGAGAGAGCGGCGTTGCGATCCTTCGGATTGGCCTCATAGCGCTTCGCCCAATTCTCCCGCTCGGCCTGCCAGTCGGCCGCGGTGCGCGGCTGCGCCGCCGGACTGCGTGCAATCGAGCCCGTGACGTCCCCCGGGCCGCCGCGGCTCTGGCAACCCGCAAGGGCCATTGCTCCTAGGCAGACAGCAATCGTCAATCCAAGTCGGCGGGCACGGAAAATCGACAGGTCGGAGGCGAGTTTCGTTCGAATCATGGGCCGGATCGCCTCGCGACAACGTCGTCTGAATGGGTTCCTCTGGTCGTTCGGTGATAAAACGTTAACCCTAATGCATCCTTAATCCCGGCACCCGCCGCTGTCTCAGAACCGATCGACCGACCCGTGAACAGTCTTCTGATCTCCACCTCCGACGCTGCTGTCTCGATTCACGTGGTTTCGTCCCAGACCTGGCCGGCCTTGCAGGCACGGCTCTCGCCGTCCCATCGCAACTTCGCCCTCGCGCAAGGCTTCGCGGCCGGCGCGGGCCAGCATTGCTTCCTTCCGGATTCACAAGGAGCGCTCGCCGCCGTTCTTCTGGGTGTCGAAACTGCGCAGCGGCAGCGCGATCCCTTTGCGCCGTCGCGGCTGTCGGCCCTGCTGCCGGCGGGCGACTATGCGCTCGAAGGCGAGATCGACGATCCGGCGCTCGCTGCGCTCGGCTGGCTGCTGCAGGGCTATCGCTTCGACCGCTACCGCAAGCCGAAGCCACCGCGCGCGCGCCTGTCTCTGCCGGACGGCGTCCACGGCGCAGAGATCAGCCTGATCGCTGAATCGGCTGCACTGGCGCGCGATCTCATCAACACGCCGGCCAATGAGCTGGGACCGGGCGAGATCGAAGCGGCGATCCGCGGGCTGGCCGCCGAGTGCGGCGCGACGATCACCAGCATCGTCGGGGACGACCTGATCACCCGGAACTTCCCGATGATCCACGCGGTCGGCCGCGCCTCCACGCGTGCGCCGCGCCTGGTCGATCTGGTCTGGGGCGATCCGGCCCATCCCAAGGTCACGCTGGTCGGCAAGGGCGTCGCCTTCGACACGGGCGGGCTCAACCTCAAGCCCGACGCCTCGATGCTGCTGATGAAGAAGGACATGGGCGGTGCCGCGGCGGCGATCGCAGCGGCGCGGATGATCATGCTCGCGAAACTGCCGGTGCGGCTGCGGCTCCTGGTGCCGGCGGTGGAGAATGCCGTCTCGGGCAATGCCTTCCGGCCCGGCGATGTGCTGGCGAGCCGCAAGGGGCTCTCGGTCGAGATCGGCAACACCGACGCCGAAGGCCGGCTGATCCTGGCCGACGCGCTGACGCTGGCCGACGAGGAGATGCCGGAACTGCTGATCGATTTCGCCACGCTGACCGGCGCCGCGCGCACTGCGCTCGGACCGGAGCTGCCGCCGTTCTACACCCATGACGAAGGCCTCGCCGCGGAAATCGCGCGGATCGGCATGGCGGTGAACGACCCGGTCTGGCGCATGCCGCTCTGGCGGCCCTATGACGGCCTGCTCGATTCCAAGATCGCCGATGTGAACCATGTCTCCAGCGGCGGCATGGCCGGCTCGGTGACGGCGGCGCTCTTTCTCAACCGCTTCGTCGAGAAGACGCAATCCTACGCGCATTTCGATATCTACGGCTGGAATCCCTCGCCCAAGCCCGGACGACCCGAGGGTGGGGAATGCCAGGGTGCGCGGCTGATCCATGCGCTGGTGAAGCAGCTCTACCCGGCCGGTTAAGGCTGATCGCCGAAGGCGATTGCGCCGCCGCCGGCACAGGATAATGATACGGACCCGTAACGATCGGGAACCGTGCCATCATGCCCTTGGAGATCAGGCCTTCGCAGGCGCTCAGACTGTGGCGGCAGGTGCATCTCGACCTGGTGCGGGACAGCGAAGCCGATCTCTCGGCGCGCCAGACGGCGATCCTGCTGACGGTATATCTCGAACTCCCGCCGCATACGGTGCGGGGGCTGGCGAAGCAGCTCGGCGTGACCAAGCCGGTGATCACCCGCGCGCTCGATACGCTCGGTAAGCTTGGCCTCCTGACACGCAAGCGCGACGAGACCGACCGCCGCAACGTCGTGATCCAGCGCACTGTCGCCGGCGCACTCGCAGTCGAGAGGCTGGCCGATCTGGTGACGGAGCACGCCAAGGAGATCGGCGGAAGCTGACGGCTCTCCCAGCAAGAGCCTCGCCGCGCTAGATTGCACCCATGACGATTCTCGACCGCCGCATCCACGCCTTTCGCCCCGATCTCGCCGCGCGCCATCTGGCCGGGCAGGTCGAGGCCGCCCGCTTCGCCGATCCGCAGCCGATGCGGGTCGTTGTTCCCTCGGCGCCGCTGCGGCGCGAGCCACGCCCCGACGCAGCGCTCGACACCGAGGCGATCGCGGGCGAGCTGGTCGATGTCTACGAGAGCGAGGAGGGCTGGGCCTGGGTCCAGCTCGCGGGCGACGGCTATGTCGGCTACCTGCCCGACGACGCGTTGCGCCCCGACCAGCCCCTGCCGACGCACCGTGTCGCCGCGCTCAGAACTTTCGTCTATCCGGGCCCCTCGATCAAACTGCCGCCGCTTGCGTCGCTTTCGCTGAATGCAGGCGTCGCCGTGCTGGAGGCCAAGGGCGATTTTGCCATCCTCGCCGATGGCGGGCACATCTTCCTGAAGCACCTCGTCCCGGCCGATTGCTTCGAAGCCGATTTCGTCGCGGTCGCCGAGCGTTTCCTCGGGGTGCCCTATCTCTGGGGCGGCAAGACCAGCCTGGGCCTCGACTGCTCCGGACTGACACAGCTTGCGCTCGCCGCAGCCGGGGTCGCTTCGCCGCGCGATTCAGACATGCTGGAGGCCGCACTCGGCCGCGCCGTTTCCTTCGATGAGAGTCTCTCCGGGCTTGAGCGCGGCGATTTGATCTTCTGGAAGGGCCATGTCGGCATCCTGACCGACCCGGATACGCTGCTGCATGCCAACGGCTACACGATGACGGTCCATCGCGAGCCGCTGCGGGAAGCGCGCGACCGCATCCTGACCAAGAGCTTCGGCGCCATCACCAGCATCAAGCGGCTGGGGTAGGGGTCAGGCGAGCCCCTTCAACCGATACAGTGCTTCCAGCGCCTCCCGCGGCGTCATCTCGTCGGGATCGATGGCGGCCAGCGTCTCGCGCAAGCCGTCCGGCTGGTCTTCCGTGACGGCTGGAGCCGACCGGCGCAGCGGCGCGGCGAAGAGCGGGAGATCATCGACCAGCGAGGCGACCGGCTTCTCCCGCTCGGTCTTCTCCAATTCGCCGAGGATGGCGCGGGCCCGCTCGACCACAGCCGGCGGCAGGCCGGCAAGCTTGGCGACCTGAATGCCGTAGGAGCGGTCGGCCGCGCCCGGCACAACCTCATGCAGGAAGACGACCTCGCCCTTCCATTCGGTGACGCGGACGGTGGCGTTGGCCACGCGGTCGAGCCTGTCTCCGAGCGCCGTGAGCTCGTGGTAATGCGTGGCGAACAGGCTGCGGCAGCGGTTGATCTCGTGCAGGTGCTCGATCGCGGCCCAGGCGATGGAGAGGCCGTCGAAAGTCGCCGTCCCGCGGCCGATCTCGTCGAGGATGACGAGCGCGCGCGGGCCGGCCTGATTCAGGATCGCAGCGGTCTCGACCATCTCGACCATGAAGGTCGAACGGCCGCGTGCGAGGTCGTCGGCGGCACCGACCCGCGAGAACAGCCGGTCGACGATGCCGATATGGGCGCGGGCGGCCGGAACGAAGGCCCCCGTCTGGGCGAGAACGGCGATCAGCGCGTTCTGGCGCAGGAAGGTCGATTTACCGGCCATGTTCGGGCCTGTGATCAGGCAGATGCGCCCGCCCCTGGCGTCGGTGCCGGGCGGCGACAATTCGGTGTCGTTGGCGACGAAGGGCTTTCCGTCGCGCTTCAGCGCCGCCTCGACGACGGGATGGCGACCGCGCTCGATGGTGAAGGCGACGCCATCATCGATCTGCGGGCGGCTCCAGCCCTCGCGGACGGCGAGATCGGCGAGAGCCGCGGCGACATCGAGCTCCGCCAACGCCAGAGCCGCGGCCTTGATCGGCTCGGCCTGGGCCAGCACCGCATCGCAGAGCTGAGCGAAGACGGAGAGTTCCAGCTTGAGCGCCCGATCGGCCGCAGAGGCGATCTTGGCCTCGAGCTCGCCGAGCTCGACCGAGGAGAAGCGCATCGCGTCGGACATGGTCTGGCGATGCACGAAAGTCGCGCGCCAGGGCTCCTTCAGGAACTCCTCGCCCATCGCCTGCGGCACCTCGACGAAATAGCCGAGCATGGCGTTGTGCTTGATCCGCAGCGTGCGGCAGCCGGTCTCGGCAGCATAGCGCGCCTGCAATTGCGCGATGACCTTGCGTGAATCGACCTGCAACAGGCGCAGTTCGTCCAGCGTCGCGTCATGCCCCTCGCGGACGAAGCGGCCGTCGCGGCGATTGAGCGGCAGCTCGTCGGCCAGCGCGGCGTTGAGACGAACCGGCAGATCGGGATCGCTCTCGCCCAGCGCCCGCATGGCGCGCGCCAGCTCGGCAGGCAATTCGCCACGCCGGGCGAGCAAGGCGGCGATCGCGCGGGCGGCGTCGAGCCCGGCGCCGAGCGCGGCAAGGTCGCGCGGGCCGCCGCGATCGAGCGAGAGCCGCGCCAGCGCACGCGCAACGTCCGGCACCTTCTCCAGCGCCTGCTGCAGATCCTCGCGCAGGGCACCATCCGCCACCAGGAATTCAACCGCATCGTGGCGCGCCGCAATCGCGGCCGGATCAGTCAACGGGCCGGCGAGGCGCTCGGCCAGCAAGCGCGCTCCGCCCGGCGTCACCGTGCGGTCGATCGTGGCCAACAGACTGCCCTGGCGCTCGCCGCCGAGGGTGCGCGTCAATTCGAGATTGGCGCGGGTGGCGGCATCGATCAGCATCGTCGCCGAGCCGGAATCCCGCACCGGTGCCGACAAGGGCGGCCGGGCGCCGAGCTGGGTGCGCTCGACATAGGCGAGCGCCGCGCCGGCAGCCGCGATCTCAGCGCGGCTGAAAGCGCCGAAGGCGTCGAGCGTGGCGACGCCGAAAAACTCCTTCAGGCGCCGCTCGGCCGAGGCCGCATCGAGCCCGTCGCGCGCGAGCGGTGTCACCGGCACCGCGATCTCGCGCCAGAACTCCTTGAGTTCGGGATCGTCATGGATCGCGTCGGGGCAGACGATCTCGCGCGGCTCCAGACGCGAAAATTCGATGGCGAGCCGCTCCTGCGGGGCCTCCATCACGGTGAAGCGACCGGTCGAGATGTCGATGGCAGCGAGACCGTAGAGCGAGGCCGCCTCTCCCGTTTTGCGGCGTGCGACCGCGACGAGCAGGCTCGCGCGGCCGGGCTCGAGCAGCCGCTCCTCGGTGATGGTGCCGGGGGTGACGAGGCGGACCACGTCGCGCTTCACCACCGATTTATTGCCGCGCTTCTTGGCCTCGGCCGGGTCCTCGGTCTGCTCGCAGACCGCGACGCGATGGCCGGCGGCGATCAGGCGCTGGAGATAATCGTCGGCGCGCTCCACGGGAACGCCGCACATCGGGATATCGTCGCCCTGATGCTTGCCGCGCTTGGTCAGAACGATGCCGAGGGTGCGCGAGGCGATCTCGGCGTCGCGGAAGAACAATTCGTAGAAATCGCCCATCCGGTAGAACAGCAGGCAATCGGGATTGGCCGCCTTGATCTCGACGTACTGCGCCATCATCGGCGTGACGCGCTCGGCGGCAGCGGCCGGCGCGGCGGATTGGGCGGCTTCGGTGGGGGAGCTGTGACGCATCGGGCGGCACGCTAGCAAAAAGCGGCGCCAAGACCATCCGTTAGGACGGCTTTCAACAATTGAAAGCAAGGTTCTTCGGCTCAATCGGCCGAAAGTCTCGACATTGTTGCTGATCAATCTCGCCGAAAGCCTTTTCTTCCTGCTTCTGGCGGGGCTGCTCCTGACCGTCGCCATGCCCCGGATCGGGGAACGATCCTGGCTGCGGCAGGTGATCGTCGGCGTGCTGTTTGCGGCCGGGGCGCTCATCAGCATGGGCAATCCCTTCGAGATCATGCCTGGCCTCGTCGTCGATTCGCGCAACAGCTTCGCCATTCTGGCCGGTCCGATCGGCGGCCCCGGCGCCGCCGTGCTGACGGCCGCGCCGCTCGTCGTGATGCGCTATCTGACCGGCGGTGTCGGCATGGTCACGGGCATTACCGGCATCGTGGCCCGCGCCGTCATCGGAATTGCCTACGCGATCTGGCTGACGCGCCGCCGGCGGCCGCTCGGCGTCGGCGATCTCGCGGCCCTCAGCCTGATAGACGCGCTCTGCCTGCTTGCCTCGGCGGGCCTTATTCCGGGAGAAGCCGGGCAGCGCTTCCTGCGCGAGGCCGTGCCGATCATGATCTTCGTCGGAACGGTCGGCATCTTCCTGACCGGCATCGTCGTCATCAACGACCGTGAAAGGCGCGAAACCGCCTATCGGCTGCGGACGCTGATCGACCGCGCTCCCGGAACGCTCTACCAGCGGATCGTGAGGCCGGACGGGGTCATGACCTACCGGTTCGCTTCCTTCTCCATCGACAAGGTGCTGGGCATCAGCAAGGAGCAGGTCGAACGCGATCCCGACATCTGGCTCGGCAAGATGCTCGCCGAAGATCGCATCCGCTTCGAGCAATTGCGGCGGGAGCAGCAGGAAAGCGAGACGCTGTGGCGCTTCGAGGGCCGTTACCACGCTCCGGATGGCGGCGTCGTCTGGCTGCGCAGCGAGTCGACCAAGCGCCGGCTCGCCGACGGAACTCTCGTCTGGGACGGCATCCTGCTCGACATCACCGCCGAGAAGACGCTGGAAGCGCGCCGCGCCGAAATCGAGATGCTCCGCAAGACCGCGCTCGACGAACTCGCCGGCGATCTGGAACGCACCGTCGGCAAGGCGCTCGCCGATGTCGGGGTTTCGATGCGTGACATGCACGCCGCCGCCAGCCAGATGGTGCAAAGCGCCAGCAAGACGACCCAGCGCGCCGAAGGCGTGACCCGGGAGGCGGAAAGCGCATCGCAGCGGGTCGGCAGCGTCGCGACCGCGGCGGAAGAGATCGAAGCCTCGATCCGGGAACTCACCCGGCAGACGAGCCATGCCGACGAGACGGTGCGCGCCGCCGCCAGCTATGTCCGCAGCACGCGAAGCGACGTTACGGGGCTGACGGAGGCGGCCGACAAGGTTCGCGCCGTGCTCGATTTCATCGAAGAGATCGCAGCCCGCACCAATTTGCTGGCGCTGAACGCCACCATCGAGGCCGCGCGCGCAGGCGCCGCCGGGCGCGGCTTCGCCGTCGTGGCGGGCGAGGTCAAGACGCTCGCGGAGCAGACCCAGAAAGCGACGCGCGACATCGCCGAAACGCTCACCGACATCCGCGGTGCGGCCGCGACTGCCGTCGAGGCCGTGGCCCATATCGAGGACACGATGACGACCATCGAGCGGACATCCGGCGCGATCGCCTCCGTCGTCAGCCGGCAGGCCGACATCGCCTCGACCATCGCCGCCGATGCGCAGGCCGTCGCTCTCAGCGCTGACGCCGTCACCGCCAATGTCAGCGCGGTCGGCACCGAGGTGCGCGTCACCGGCGACGCCGCCATCGGCGTGGCGGACGCCGCCCGCAGGGTCGATGAGCAGGCCGAAGCGCTCGACCGCTATGTCGGTGATTTCGTCCRCAGCGTGCGCAACCGCCTGTAGCATCCGACGCCGCGGTGGTTCACGCGTTACCCGGCAAGAGTTCTGTGGGACTATAACGGCTTGTGGTCCCGTGGCGGGCGGCCGTATGGTCAGCTCCCCCGAGGAAATGCTCAAGAAAAGACGCTTCGATGAACGACCGCCCGACGACCAAGAGAACGCGCCCGACCTTCACGGACCAGGAAGCCCTGCTGTTCCACTCGCAAGGGCGGCCCGGCAAGCTCGAGGTGGTGCCGACGAAGCCGATGGCGACGCAGCGTGACCTGTCGCTGGCCTATTCGCCGGGCGTGGCCGTGCCGGTGCTGGCGATCGCGGAGGACCCGTCGCGCGCCTATGACTACACCACCCGTTCGAACCTCGTCGCGGTGATCTCGAACGGCACCGCCATCCTCGGCCTCGGCAACCTCGGCGCTCTGGCCTCGAAGCCGGTGATGGAGGGCAAATCCGTCCTGTTCAAGCGCTTTGCCGACGTCGACTCGATCGACCTCGAGGTCGACACGGAGGACCCGGACAAGTTCATCGACGCCGTGCGCTATCTCGGCCCGTCCTTCGGCGGCATCAACCTCGAGGACATCAAGGCGCCCGAGTGCTTCATCATCGAGCAGCGCCTGCGCGAATTGATGGACATCCCGGTCTTCCACGACGACCAGCACGGCACCGCGATCATCGCCGCCGCCGGCCTGGTCAACGCGCTCGACCTGACGGGACGCGACATCAAGTCGACAAGGCTCGTCATCAACGGTGCCGGCGCCGCCGCCATCGCCTGCATCGAGCTCCTGAAGGCGATGGGCTTCAAACCCGACAACGTCATCCTCTGCGACACCAAGGGCGTGATCTACCAGGGCCGCACCGAGGGCATGAACCAGTGGAAGTCGGCCCATGCCGCCGTCACCGACCGGCGGACGCTGGCGCAGGCGCTGGAGGGAGCGGACGCCTTCTTCGGCCTCTCGCAGAAGGGTGCGGTGACCAAGGAGATGGTCGCCGCGATGGCGCCGAACCCGATCATCTTCGCCATGGCCAATCCCGATCCGGAGATCACGCCGGAGGAGGTCGCCGCGGTGCGCGACGACGCGATCATGGCGACCGGCCGCTCGGACTATCCCAATCAGGTCAACAACGTCCTCGGCTTCCCCTTCATCTTCCGGGGAGCGCTCGATGTGCGGGCGACCACGATCAACATGGAGATGAAGATCGCTGCAGCGGAGTCGCTGGCGATGCTCGCCCGCGAGGACGTGCCCGACGAGGTTGCGGCAGCCTATCAAGGCGCGCGGCCGCGCTACGGCAAGGATTACATCATCCCCGTGCCGTTCGATCCGCGCCTGATCCATGTCGTGCCGATGGCGGTTGCCAAGGCGGCGATGGATTCCGGCGTCGCCGGCAAGCCGATCGTCGACATGGGGACCTACAAGGCGCAGCTCTCCGCCCGCCGCGACCCGATCGCCGGCACGCTCAACCGCATCTTCGAGCGGGTGAAGCGCTATCCCAAGCGCGTCGTCTTTGCCGAGGGCGAGGAGGAGCAGGTCATCCGCGCCGCAGCGTCCTTCGTCAATCAGGAGCTGGGCCAGGCCATTCTCGTCGGCCGCGAGGAGCGCATCTACGAGACCGCGACCTTCCTCGGCGTCGATCTCGAAGCCAAGGGCATCTCGATCCAGAACGCGCGGCTCTCACACCGCAACAGCGCCTATGCGCAGTATCTCTACGAGCGGCTGCAGCGGCAGGGCTATCTCTTCCGCGACTGCCAGCGCCTGATCAACCAGGACCGCAACCATTTCGCCGCGGCGATGGTGGCGCTCGGCGATGCCGACGCGATGGTGACGGGCGTGACCCGCAACTATTCGATCGCGCTTGAGGAAGTCCGCCGCGTCATCGACGAAAAGCCCGGCCACCGGGTGATCGGCGTCTCGATCGTGATCTCGCGCGACCGCACCGTCCTCGTCGCCGACACCGCGATCACCGAGATGCCGACGGCCCAGGCGCTCTCCGAGATCGCGATCGAGGCGGCCGGCGTCGGCCGCAGGCTCGGCTACGAACCGAAGGTGGCGATGCTCGCCTTCTCGACCTTCGGGCATCCAGCCGGCGAGCGCTCCGAAAAGGTGCGCGACGCGGTGGCGATCCTCGACGGCCAGCGCGTCGATTTCGAGTATGACGGCGAGATGGCGGCGGATGTCGCGCTCAACCGCGAGATCATGACCCAGTACCCGTTCTGCCGACTGTCTGGGCCGGCAAACGTGCTGGTGATGCCGGCCTTCCACTCGGCCTCGATCTCGACAAAGCTGCTGCAGGAACTCGGCGGCGCAACCGTGATCGGGCCGCTGATCGTCGGCCTCGACAAGCCCGTGCAGATCGTGCCGCTCGGCGCGAAGGATTCCGACATCGTCAACATGGCGGCGCTGGCCTCCTTCAACATCGGCGGCTGAGGCGTGCAACTCCGGGGCGGCAAGCCGCCCCGGTTCAGGACGCCTTTTTCTTCCGCGTCTCGGCCGCCTTCTTCGCCGAGGCCGAGCGCTCGGACTGCCGGCGAGCGGCCGCAGCCTCACCGCCGATCCGCCCGCCGCGCTTGGCAGAGACATCGGTGTCGGGCTTGCCGCGGCCGGAGCCCGACTTGTTGCCGCCGCCGCTTTCCTTGTTGACGGTAGCCCAAGCCCGGCGCTCGGCTTCCTCATGCGAGACGCCGCGCTCCTCGTAGCCTTCCTCGATGTGCTCGGCCTTGCGCTTCTGCTTGTCCGTATAGGCTGATTTGTCGCCACGCGGCATGATGAGCCTCCCTTCCTGGAGTCGAGCGTTGAACGCCGGCGGGTAGCGGCTGTTCCCCCGTCCCACCCGTGCCGCCCCGAGGCAGCCGGATTCTACGGGAATGCCGGCATGGCGTGGATCGCCGGCGGCTTCTGGTACCGGCGCACGGCCTGAGCCGGTTGTAGCCCGGCTCTCTCATAGGGCTCATTCGCCGCAGCGGCTTGTGCATCGCTGCCAACGCGCTATCTCTCGGGCCGGGGCGCGGCCGCGCCCTCCCGTCCCCCCCGTGTCGCCGCGATCGAGCTGCGGCGCGCAACCCAGAGAGCGCATGTCGTTCGGCCCGCATGAGCCAGGAATGCACCTGCGCAAGCGCAGCCGCTGGTGGTGGCTCGGCCCGCTGGCGAGCACCGTCATCTTCGGCGCTTCGCTCGTGGTGCTCTGGCACATCATCAGCCAGATGGAGCCGGGCCAGCTCGCCGGTGCCTTCGCCAATGCCAGCCTGCGCCAGCTCGGACTTGCGTCGTGCTTCACGGCGCTGAGCTATCTGCTGCTGACGGGATACGATGCGCTGGCGCTGCGCCGGCTAGGGCTCTCCATCGCCTATCGCACCACGGCGCTCGCCTCCTTCACCAGCTATTCGGTTTCCTTCACGCTCGGCTTCCCGATCGTGACGGGCGGCACGGTTCGCTACTGGATCTATTCACCGAAGGGCGTGCGCGCCTCGGAGGTCGCGAGCCTGACGGTGATCGCCGGCATCACCTTCTGGCTCGGGCTCGGCGCCATCCTCTGCGCCAGCCTGGTCTATTCGGCCGGTTCCGTCGCCATGCTGGCGCGGACCTCGCCACTCGTCGTCCAGATCGTCGGCGGCCTCGTCGGCCTCGGCATCATCGGCTACCTGATCTGGATCGCCACGGGCGAGCGCTCCTTGCGCGTGCGGGGCTGGAACCTGCATCTGCCGGGCCTCGGCACCACGCTCGGCCAGATGGCGCTCGGCGCCTGCGAGGTCAGCGCTGCCGCGGCCGTGCTGTTCGTGCTGCTGCCGGGCGGCTACAATCTCGACTACCCGACCTTCCTGGCCGCCTACATCTTCGCCTGCCTGATCGGCATCGCCAGCCACGCGCCCGGCGGCCTCGGGGTCTTCGAGGCGACGATGCTGGTCGCGCTCAACCGGCTGCCCTACGAGCAGGTGCTCGGAGCGCTGCTGATGTTCCGGGTAATCTACTACGTCGTGCCCTTCATCCTGGCGCTGGCCATGCTGGCGCTGAACGAGATCATCCGCCGGATCCGCCGCCACGAGCCGTGAGGCGGACGCCTATTTCAAGGCGACGATGATCATCAGGAAGGCGAGCAGCAGCAGGAGCTGCCTGAAGCTCCAGTTGATCTTGCGCAGCTGCTCGGCACTGCTCTCCTGCCAATCCTCGTCGGAGTCGTGACCGGGCTCGGCCGCAACCTGATGCGCGGGCACGACCTCGACCAACGGCTCGGGACGGGCCTGCGGCATCCACTCGATGCTGTCGATGAAGCCACGGGCCGGGACAACGGCATTTCCATCGCTTCCCGGCGCTAGATACCAGCGGACCGGACTCCCGGCGGGCAGCTCGCGATCCTCCTCCCGCACCCACAGGCTCGTCGTCGCGCTGAGCGAAACCTCCTGTGCAAGCCCTTTGAGGATGTCCGCCTTGAGCGCCTCGAACACCGATGGGGCCAGAAACACATCGGCAAAGGGCATCTCGGCTCCACCCTCATCGCGATAGCCGAGCATCAGCAGGAGTCGCGGCTGCTCGCTCGACGCGGCGAGCGGACGCAAGGTGAGGCCGATCGCCTCGGCCTCGCCATCGAAGCCGGCGCGCCGCAACACGCCATCCGCCACATGGGCCTCGGCGAGGATGCGCTGCGCGTCCTCGAGGCGCCCGTCGCGGCTCTCGAAGCCGCCGACGATGCGAAGCCGCGCGGCCCTCAGCCGGAAGCGCCGGGCCGAGCCCTGGACGTAGCGGGCCAATGAGCCCTCGATCGCCATCCGCCCTTCACTGACGGAGACGCTGCGCAATGCCGATGATTCGTTCATGCTCCCGTCCTGTTTCGCGGCAACGATAGCAGTTCGAACCGGCGTCGTCAGGCGATGGCTCCTGACAGCATCGCGACAGCGTCGCAGGATAGAGCAATACCGCACCTCGAGGAGGCGATATACATGACGGACGAACTCGTGCTGTACACGAATCCCATGTCGCGCGGTCGGATCGCGCGCTGGATGGTGGAAGAGGTCGGCCAACCCTACCGGGCCGAGATCCTCGGCTTCGGCGCGCCCATGAAGAGCGCGCAATACAAGGCACTCAACCCGATGGGGAAGGTGCCGACACTCGTCCATGGCGACACCGTCGTCACCGAATGCGCCGCGATCTGCGCCTATCTCGCCGATGCCTTTCCGCAGGCCGGGCTGGCGCCGGAGGCGACAAGCCGGCTGCGCGGCCCCTATTATCGCTGGCTGTTTTTCGCTGCCGGGCCGGTCGAAGCCGCCGTCAGCAACAAGGCCTTCGGGCTTGAGGTGCCGCCGGACCGGGCACGCGCGATCGGCTACGGGACCTATGCGGATGTGATGGACACGCTCGAACAGGCCGTCAGCCAGGGGCCGTATCTGCTCGGGGACCG
The DNA here is from genome assembly GCF_052114025.1 of Allobosea sp. RAF48. Classification (NCBI taxonomy): domain Bacteria; kingdom Pseudomonadati; phylum Pseudomonadota; class Alphaproteobacteria; order Hyphomicrobiales; family Alloboseaceae; genus Allobosea; species Allobosea sp. RAF48. The sequence goes on along the minus strand of NZ_JBFRDZ010000012.1, from coordinate 24,856 downwards.
CTTCAGCGCCGCCGACGTCTATGTCGGCTCGCAGATCCTGTGGGGCTTGCAGTTCGGCACGATCGAGAAGCGGCCCGCCTTCGAGGCCTATGGCGCACGATTGGCCAGCAGACCGGCCGCAAAGCGGGCCGACGAGATCGACAGCGCGCTCATGGCCGAGATGCAGAAGACCGGCTGAGCCGGGAAGCGCGCCCGGCGCATGGCGCATGGCCGGCTGGGCGGGTTGCCGGTCCCTGCCGGCAGGTCTAATGCTGCCGCCTGATTATTGCCTGCCGCGGCCATCCGCTTGCAGCCGCCGAGCCAGCTTTCGCGATCGCCATGAACGACATGTCCGCCATCGCCCGGCCGCGCCACGGCATGGGCTTCTACACCTTCGTGGGCCTGACCGCCGCGCTGATGGCCACCAACGCGCTGGCCATCGACTCAATGCTGCCGGCCTTGCCGCAAATGGCGGAGGCGCTGGGCATCGCCGAGGCCAACCAGCGGCAGTGGATCATCACGGCCTATCTGCTCGGTTTCGGCGTCTCCCAGATCTTCTACGGCACGATTTCCGACCGCTACGGCCGCCGGCCGGTGCTGCTCGTCGGCCTGATCGTCTACGTGCTCGCGAGCATCGCCGCGGCCTTCGCCGGCTCGTTCGAGGCGATGATGGCAGCGCGCGTGCTGCAGGGTATCGGCGCTGCGGCGACGCGCGTGCTCGTCGTCTCGATCGTGCGCGACTGCTATTCCGGGCGCGAGATGGCGCGCGTGATGTCGCTCGCCATGATCGTCTTCCTGGCCGTTCCGATCCTGGCGCCCTCGATCGGCCAGGCGATCCTCTGGGTCGCGCCCTGGCGCTGGATCTTCGGCGTGCTGACCGCCTTCGGCGGCGCCGTGCTCATCTGGGTCGCGGTGAAGCTGCCCGAAACCCAGCATCCGGAGGACCGCAAGCCGATCGCCCCCCGGAGCGTCGCCGCCGCCTTCCGCACCACGCTGACGAGCCGCATCGGCGTCGGCTACATGCTGGCGATGGCCTTCGTGCTCGGCGGGCTGTTCGGCTTCATCAATTCGGCGCAGCAGGTCTTCGTCGACGTCTTCCACACACCCGAACTGTTCACGACCGTCTTCGCGCTGATCGCGATGTTCATGGCGGCGTCCTCGCTGTTGAACTCACGCATCGTCGGGCGGCTGGGCATGCGCCGGGTCTCGCATACCGCGCTGCTGGGCTACATCGCGCTGACAAGCGTGCACGCGCTCGTTGCCCTGGCGGGCCATGAGTCGCTATGGAGCTTCGCGATCCTGCAAGGCGGCGCCATGTTCTGCTTCGGCCTGCTCGGCCCGAATTTCGGAGCCATGGCGATGGAGCCGCTCGGCCATGTCGCGGGGACGGCATCCTCGGTGCAGGGCTTCGTCACCACAGTGATCGGCGCGCTTCTGGGCTTCTATATCGGACAGCACTTCAACGGCACCGTCATCCCGCTGACGCTGGGCTTCGCACTCTGCGGCATCGCCGCGCTCGTCATCGTGCTGATCGTGGAAAAGGGCCGGCTGTTCCATCCGGCGCCCGGCCGCGCCTGAGCGGCTCCGCCCGATCCGTCGCCAACGGCGACGGGCATGCCTGGAATCGCCTTCAGTCCGCTCGTGAGCGAAAGAGGTTCGCCGTGGCTCGGGAACAGCGCCGCCGTCGCCGTCCCGCTGTCGCTGCCTGCCCTACGCGACCTTCAGATTCACCGCAGCGCTCTTGCCGGTCTTGCGATCAGGTTCGAGGTCGTAGCTGATCTTCTGGCCTTCGTTCAGGCCACGCAGCCCCGCGCGCGTCACTGCGCTGACGTGCACGAAGATGTCGCCGCCGCCCTCGTCGGGCGTAATGAAGCCGTAGCCCTTGGTCTCGTTGAACCATTTCACGGTTCCCGTACTCACATGCCGCTCCTTCCTTGACGCCTGCCGGACCCGCCCGGCTAGGCAGTGTAGGAGGCAAATCGCGGTGGTTGCAATGACGCGCCGCACAAAACCCTTCCGCGCATGCGAAGACCGGGCCGCAATGCCGCCTGCGCAGGCCCGGTGGCGGTGCAAAGCCGCTTGCGGTCGACGCGTCGCTCCCGCATGAACGGCCCAAGCAAGCGCTGGAGCATTGCGCAAAAAAGTGGGTGCCGGTTTTTTGCAGCAGCAGTGCTCTAAACTTTGAGGACCGAGGGAGCTGCCCGATGAGCAATTATGTGATCGATCCGCCGGCCGCCGTGGCCGTTCCGGTCGCGGGAGGCGGTTCCTTCCCCGTGCGGCGCGTTTTCTGCGTCGGCCGTAATTACGCCGAGCACACCCGCGAGATGGGAGGCGACCCTGATCGCGAGGAGCCGTTCTTCTTCACCAAGCCGGCCGATGCGCTGCTGACCAACGGCGCCGACATGCCTTATCCGACGAAGACCAAGGATCTCCATCATGAGATGGAACTGGTCGTCGCAATCGGCACCGGCGGCAAGGACATCCCGGAATCCGAGGCGCTCGCCCATATCTACGGCTATGCCGCCGGGCTCGACATGACCCGTCGCGACCTGCAGAACGCGGCGAAGAAGACCGGGCGGCCGTGGGACATGTCGAAGGGCTTCGACCTCTCCGGGCCGATCGGAGAGATCGTGTCGGCGAGCCAGGCCGGCCATCCGAGCGCCGGCAAGATCGAACTCACCGTCAACGGCGCCGTGCGCCAGAGCTCCGACCTCGCCAAGCAGATCTGGAACGTCGAGGAGATGATCTCCTATCTCTCGGGCCTGGTCGAGCTCAGGCCCGGCGACCTGATCTTCACCGGCACGCCTGAAGGCGTCGCTGCCGTCGGCAAGGGCGACGTTCTCGAAGGCGAAATCGCCGGCGTCGGCACCGTCCGCACCCGTATCGTCTGAGGCGTCATTCTCGGGCTTGCCCCGAGAATCTCATGACCAGCCGCGCTGGTTTCCGAGATGGTCGGGTCAAGCCCGACCATGACGAGGGTCCAGCCTTCCTCCCCGACAAGACCGAGAGCAGAAACCATGCGCCTGACATCCGACGCCAGCGGCGTCTTCCCGATCGCGCCGACTCCGTTCAACCCGGACGGCAGCATCGACTGGACCTCGGCCGACCGGCTCTTCGAGTTCTACCACGGCATCGGCTCCGACGGCGTCACCGTGCTCGGCATCATGGGCGAGGCGCCCAAGCTCGAGCCCGAGGAGTCGGTCGGCCTCGTCAAGCGCGCGGTCGCGAAGATGGGCGGCAAGCCGATCATCGTCGGCGTCTCCGCGCCCGGCTTCGCGGCGATGCGCTCGCTCGCCGGGCAAGTGATGGATCTCGGCGCCGGCGGGGTAATGATCGCGCCGCCGCCGAGCCTGCGCACCGACGACCAGATCACCGGCTATTATGCCCAGGCGGTCGAGGCCATCGGCTCGGACATCCCCTTCGTCATCCAGGACTATCCGCTGACGCTCTCGGTGGTGATGACGCCGGCGGTGATCCGCAAGATCGTCCAGGACAACCCGTCCTGCGTGATGCTGAAGCACGAGGACTGGCCCGGCCTTGAGAAGATCTCGACGCTGCGCAAGTTCCAGGCGGAAGGGTCGCTGCGGCCGATCTCGATCGTGACCGGCAATGGTGGTCTCTTCCTCGATTTCGAGATGGAGCGCGGGGCAGACGGCGCCAATACCGGCTATGCCTTCCCCGAGTTGCTGATCGACGTGGTGCGCCTGCAGAAGGCCGGCAAGCGCGACGAGGCCCATGACATCTTCGACGCGCATCTGCCGCTGCTGCGCTACGAGCAGCAGCAGGGCGTCGGCCTCGCCGTGCGCAAATACACGATGATGAAGCGCGGCATCCTCACCCACGACGCCCAGCGCAAGCCGGGCGCGGCGCTGAGCGCGGCTGCCAAGACCGAGGTCGACTACCTGCTGGCGCGGCTTGCGAAGCACGACCCGCGCGCGAAGGTCTGATCGGCCAGAACGTCATTCTCGGGCGCCGCGCAGCGGTGACCCGAGAATCGCCGGCAAGAGATGCTCGGGTCAAAGACCGGGCAGGACGCACGAGAATCCGGGCTCAGTGGCCCTTGTGCTCACCCTCGCCGCCCTTGGCGGCGATCGAATCCACCTTGAACTCGACATCGACGGTGCCGGCCTTCTCGAAGGTCAGCGTGCCCTTCATCATCTCGCCCTGCTTCAGCGGCTGCTTCAGCTCCATGAACATGATGTGGTAGCCGCCGGGCTTGAACTCGACCTTGGCGCCGGCCGGGACCTCCACGCCCTGCTCCAGCGGGCGCATGGTCATGATGCCGTCCTTCACCGCCATTTCGTGGACTTCGGCGCGGGCCGCGAACGGTACGGAGACCGAAACCAGCCGATCGGGCGTGGTTCCCGTATTCTCGATGCTGAGATAACCGCCGCCGACCTTGGCGCCGGCCGGAGTCGCGCGCGACCAGGGATGGCCGATCTTGAGCGGGCCCGCCTTGAACTCATGGGCGGCAGCGATGCTGGCGGAAAGCGCGAGCACGGCCGCGGCGAGCGAAAGGGAAAGCTTCATAATGGATATCCTGAACGGACGGGCCGCTGACGCAGCCTCATGAGAAGGTGCCGTCGCTCCTCGGGAGCGGACAGGCCGGAATTCGATGTGAATGGACAGGCGGAGGTTTCAGCCGGCCGGCGGAGCGCGCGACCGCGCGAGCCCGGTTGCGAACCGATGCGGCAGCCCCGCGGCGAGCGACATAGGCGAGGCCAGGCGGACGGCCAACCGCACCGGCGCGGGCGTATCCTCCACCGGAGCGCCGGCGAGGACAGGATTGAGCGGACAGCCCTTGCAATGGGCGAGATCGCTGGCCGGGGCCGGCGCACCTTCCTCGGGCACCGGGGCGCCGGAGCAGAGGATGGCGCCGTCCCTTGCCGTGAAGGCCGCCAGGGCCGGAGCCGGCGCAAGCGCCAAGGCCAGCACGCAAAGCGCATAGGCTGTCGCCAGCCAAGCTCCGAGCCCGGAGCGGCGAAGGCGATCGAGAAGGGCGGCGCGAGCCTGCATGGCGGCAGATGGCGCCGCTTCCCCGGCTTCGTCAAGCCGCGCATTGCCGCATCATTGGCGGAGCGCAAAGAGCGTCTGGAGAATATTATTCTCCGACGTATAGTTTCTTTAAAAGAACGGACCGGTTGACAAAGAGGACGATCCCCGCCAGATTGCGAACGTTCCCGGAGCGATCCGGGCACCGCGGAGATTTGAGCGAGCAGCTTGCGCCGCGTCACCAAACGCTAAAGCGCCACGACCGGGTCGTGGGCTCCAGATTGAGGAGACTGACATGGCCGTTGCCAAAGCAAGCCGAAGCCCGATCCGCTTCCGCCCGACCCTCTGCTGCTGTCGACGCTGAGATCGCAAGGGCCGCAAGGCCGTTTCCATCCGATCGTTTCGACGAACACGCCGCAAGATGCGGCGAAAGGCAGAGCCATGTCCCCGCTTCATTCCGCCTCCAGCCGGCCCCGCCCGGCACTGCAAGCCTATGTCATCGAAATCGGCGAGGATCAGGTCGGCCTCGTCAGCCGCCGCACCGACGAGCGCGACTTCACCTTCATCGCCGCCTCCTCGGCTTTCCGGGCCCTGGACGGGCAACGCTTCGCCACGCCCGGCGCGGCAGAGAACGCCGCGCGCCGGCTTGCCCGGCCGCGCCGCCACGGCCCGCTGCGGCTGGCCTCGTGAGGCAGTGATGCAAATCCTGTCATCCCTCTGGAACGCCGCCGCAGCCTGGTTCAACCGGGCCGTGCCAGCGGCCTTCGACCCGCTCGACGCGACAAGCGCGGACGACCGGCGCCGCTCGATCCACGACCTGACCATCGAGCAGCTCGGCATCGCCCACTGGTCCTGCCACACCCATTTCTGAGGACATGATGAACGCCCCCGTCAGCCCCGGCGCGTTGAGCGCCGGCGCCTTGCCCATCGCCATTGCAGAGCCAGCCATCCGCTTCGAGCAGGTCGGCAAGACCTTTGCGGCGCGCAGCGGCCAGCAGGCCGTGAGCGCGCTCGCCGGCATCGATCTCGACGTGCCCGCCGGCAGCATCCTCGGCGTGATCGGTCGCTCCGGCGCCGGCAAGTCGACGCTGATCCGCCTCGTCAACGGGCTGGAGCGCGCCACGGCGGGCCGCATCCTGATCGAGGGCAAGGAGGTCACGAACCTCACCGAGGCGGGCTGGCGCGCGCAGCGCCGCCGCATCGGCATGATCTTCCAGCACTTCAACCTGCTGTCCTCGCGCACGGTCTTCGACAACGTCGCGCTACCACTGGAGATCGCCGGCACGCCGCGCGCCGAGATCACCGCGAAGGTCGAGCGGCTGCTCAAGCTCGTCGGCCTCGCCGACAAGACCGCGCGTTATCCGGCGGAACTCTCGGGCGGGCAGAAACAGCGCGTCGGCATCGCCCGCGCGCTCGCCACCGATCCCAAGGTACTGCTCTGCGACGAGGCGACCTCGGCGCTCGACCCGGAGACGACCCGTTCGATCCTGGCGTTGCTGAAGCAGGTCAATCGCGAGCTCGGCATCACCATCCTGCTGATCACCCACGAGATCCCCGTCATCAAGGAGATCTGCGACCGTGTCGCGGTGATCGAGGACGGGCGCATTGTCGAGCAGGGCGAAACCTTCTCCGTCTTCACCAACCCGCAGCACCCGACGACGGCACGCTTCGTCGAGGCGGTGACCGGCGTCGAGGTGCCCGAGCATCTCGCCGGCCGCATCCGCACGCAGGCTCGCCCGGGCGACAACCTGGTGCTGCGCATCACCTTCATCGGCGAGAACGCCACCGCCCCGGTGATCAGCCGGCTGAGCGCGGTCGTAGGCGTCGACGTCAACATCCTGGCCGGGCGGATCGACGCCATCGCAGGCCAGCCCTTCGGCAGCCTGCTCGTCAGCGTGCCCTCGCGCGCGCCGGAAAGCGACGCCGTGCTCGGCGCGCTGAAGGGCCTCGGACTCAAGGCGGAGGTCATCGGCCATGTCTCCTGAACTCATCCGCCTGATCTGGCAGTCGACGCTGGACACACTCGCCATGGTGGCCGTCTCGGCCGGCATCGGCACGCTGCTGGGGCTGCCGCTCGGCGTCTTCCTGGCCACCAGCAAGCGCGGCGAGCTTTTTGCGGCGCCCGCGGCCAACGCCCTGCTCGGCGTGCTGGTCAACGCTACCCGCTCGACGCCCTTCATCATCCTCGTCGTCGCGATCATCCCCTTCACCCGGCTGCTCGCCGGCACCTCGATCGGCACCGCAGCCGCCATCGTGCCGCTGACCGTCGCAGCGACGCCCTTCATCGCCCGTCTGATCGAAGGCGCGGTGCGCGAGGTCGACCAGGGGCTGGTCGAGGCCGCGCGCGCCATGGGCGCCACGCCCGTCCAGATCGTCCGCAAGGTGCTGGTACCCGAGGCGCTGCCTGCCATCGTGCTCGGCCTCACCCTCGCCGTGGTCAGCCTGATCGGCTTCTCGGCCATGGTCGGCGCGGTCGGCGGTGGCGGACTCGGCGACCTCGGCATCCGCTACGGCTACCAGCGTTTCATGCCCGACGTGATGGCGACCGTCGTCGCCGTGCTCATCGTCCTCGTCCAGCTCGTGCAGAGCTTCGGCGACCGCCTCGCGCGCCGCCTCAACAAGCGCCTGCGCCACGCCTGACCCGTCATTTCTTCTGCTTCACATCGAAGGAAACCACTATCATGACGACCTCTTTCAGCCGCCGCGCCGCTCTCGTCGCCGGCTTCTCCCTGGCGCTCGCCGCCGGCCCGGCCTTCGCCCAGCAGAACCAGGTGATCCGCATCGGCGCGACGCCCGGCCCGCATGCCGAGATCCTCGAGAAGGTGAAGCCGCTCGCGGCGCAGAAGGGCCTGGATCTCAAGATCACCGAGTTTTCCGACTATGTCGTGCCCAATCAGGCGCTCGATGCCGGCGAGCTGGAGGCCAACTCCTTCCAGCACGAGCCCTATCTCGACAACCAGGTGAAGGACCGCGGCTACAAGATCGTCAAGGCCGGCCTCACCGTGAACTTCCCGATCGGCATCTACTCGTCGAAGTACAAGAGCTGGGCCGAGATTCCGGACGGCGCCACCATCGCCATCCCGAACGACCCGACCAATGGCGGGCGCGTGCTGCTGCTGCTGCAGGACAAGGGCGTAATCAAGCTCAAGGACGGCGTCGGCTTCAAGCCGACCGTCGCCGACATCACCGCCAACCCGAAGAAGTTCAAGATCATCGAGCTCGAGGCCGCCCAGACGCCGCGCTCGCTGGCCGATGTCGCCGCCGCGGCGATCAACACCAACTACGCTGTCGACGCCAAGATCGACCCGGCCTCCGCCATCCTGCGCGAGGACGCCAAGGGCCCCTATGTCAACCTGATCGTGGTCCGTGCCGCCGACAAGGACAAGCCCTGGGTCAAGACGCTGGTGGATGTCTATCACAGCCCGGAGATCAAGAGCTTCATCGCCGAGCGCTACAAGGGCGCCGTCCTCGCCGGCTGGTGACCATTTCCTCCCACCTGGCTCTCCAGTCATATGGCCAGGCGCCTTGCCCCGGATGCACCGCATCCGGGGCTTTTCTTTTTATCGCGTCATGGCCGGGCTTGACCCGACCATCTCGGAAACCAGCGTGCTCTGGTCATGAGATTCTCGCGTCTGCGCTTCGCTTCGCCCGAGAATGACGCGGGCGGTTCGTCAGTTGCCGATCTTGCCGAAGGCGAAGAACTGGGTCTCGCCGGAAGAGTCGTCGACGCCGTCATTGTCGGTGACGACGAAGAGGTGCCCGGCCTTGTCGACCGCCATGCCCTCGACCTTGTCGAGGCCGTAGCCGCCGGCCTTCATCAGATCGGGCGTCAGGTCGCGCAGCAGGGTCTTCTCGACGGTCGGGATTTCCGCCGCGCCGATCGCGGCGGGCTTCAGGCCCTTCATCGAGAAGGTCTGGAGCGTCTTCACAGCCTTGGCGCCGAAGCCGTTGTCGCGCTCGATCACGGCGAAGCGATCATCGCCAAGGGCAACCAGCTCGGAGAGGCCCATCCAGAAGCCGGCAGCCGGCTGGGACAGCGGATAGTGCAGTACACCCCATTCCTTGGTCGCCGGCTTGTAGGAGAGGATCTTGGTCCTGCCCTTGGGGTCGTCCTTCCACTCGCGCTGCACGGCAAGCGAGACCGTCTCGTCGGCGCCCGTGCCTGTCACAGCCACGCCCTCGAAGCCGAAGCGGACCGCATGCTTCGCCAGAGCTTCCGGCAGGACGATCTCCTCCTCAACCTCGCCCTTGGCCGAGACGCGCAGCAGGATATCGGCGAGCGGTGCGTCCTTCTTCTCGGGATTGCCCTCGGAAGCCAGCCAGAAGCCGCCGCCCTCGCGCGTCGCGATGCCTTCGAGATCGTAGGAGGCGGGCTTGCCGTCCTTGGTCACGGTGATCGCGCCGGTGATGCGGGCCGGCTTCTGCGTCGCGTCGATCTGAAGGATGCGCGAGGGCGCATAGGCGCTGTCGGTGATCGAGAAGAGCTTGCCTGGCGCGGTCCGATCGGCGGCCAGACCGGAGAGCGCGCCCCAGCCGATCGGCAGGCCGTTCTCGTCCTCGGACTGGATGGTCGGGTAGATAGCCGCCTGCTCGGAGCGGCGATAGATCATCACGGCCGAACGCGCCCCGCCCTTCTCGCCGGCATCGGTTTCCGAGGCGGAAACGAAAAGGTCGCGCTGCGGGATTGCAAGCAGTCCCTCCGGGCCGATGCCGGTCGGCAGCGCCTGCAGGAAGCGCGGCGCCTTGCCGGCACCCTCGTCCTTGTAGACCAGCACCAGCGAGGCGCGCTCCAGCCCGACGAAGATCAGCCGGTCATTGCCGTAGGTCGCGACCTCGATGCCCTCGGGCTCGCTGCCCTTGGCGGCGGAGCGCTTCTCGGGATAATGGCCGAGCCGCATGGCGAGGTGGTCGACATCCGAGCCGGAATCGAACTCGACCGTCCCATCCTTCCGAAAGATCGTGAAGCCGCGTGAGCCGCCCTTCCAGTCGCCCTCATTGGCGGTGACGAAGCGGTCATTGTCGATCCAGCGCACGGCGTCGGGCTCACGCGCGACGCCCTTCAGCTCCTCTGTCGGGCTGATCTTGCCGTCGCGGGTCTTGTCGATGTTCTTCAGATCGACCGAGCCGGCCGAGAAATGGGTCACCACCTTGCCGGTCTTCGAATCGACGATGATGAGGTGGTTGTTCTCCTGCAGCGTCACCACGACGAGTCCGTCCTGATTGACGTCGACGAATTCCGGCTCCGGATCGGTCGGCTCGACGGTGGCGAGGCCGGTCAGATCGACGACCTGGCGGGTGGCGCAGTCGATGGCGCCATCCTTGATGCCGATCAGGGTCAGGTTGCCGGCGGGGAGTTGCGGCAGGGCGCCCTTGTTGAGCTTCTCGTCGCGCTCGTTCTCGATCGCGATGGCGATCCTGCTCTTGTCCTTGGTGAGCGTCACCGAGTCGGGCTGGCCACCGAGATCGCATTTCGCCACGACCTGTTTGGTCTTGAGGTCGACGGTGGCGAGATGGCCGGCCGGCTCCTTGAAATTGTCGCCGGAGGTGACGACGGCGACGAAGGCCTTGTCACCGAGGATCGTCACGGACGTGGACTCGCCTTCAAGCGGCACGAAGCCCGCGGGCTTCGGGTTGGCCGGATCGGCGATGTCGATGATGCCGAGCGCCTTTTGCTCGGCATCGGTATAGGCGAGCAGCATACCGTCCTCGCTAGCCGCGATGATCTCGGAGACGGTCTTCTTGGCGGGATCGCGGTCGGTCGGCAGGTTCTGCGGCACCGAGAAGGTGGCGATGCGGTTGAACAGCGGCTCCGCGCCGGCGGTGCCGGCGAGGAGCAGGGAGGCGAGAGCCGCGAGGACGAGAGGCTGGCGCATGGAACAGACCCGCTGACGGAAAAGGATATCCGCGGCTAGAGAGCCCATGCGACAGCCGCGTGACAATCTCAGCGCAGGCCCGCGCCATCCATGCCCAGCAGGGCTTCGGCCTGCACCGGCGAGCGCCGGAAACCGATCATCTCCAGCTCGGTGACGACGGCGACGGCCACAGCCTGGGCGAGCACGAAAGCGATGCCGAGCCCGGTCGGCGCGAACCAGCCGAGCAACAGGATCGCGATGCTCTCGACAATCCAGAGCAGGTTGACGCCGATGATCGCATAGACGGCGAGGCGCGGCAGGAGCCTGCGGCTGGCGAGGAAGCCCAGCAGCACCGCGCAAGGCAGCAGCACGGCCCCCGCGCCGAGCAGGAAACCTTCCGGCAGGCCGAGCGGACCGGCGAGCGGACCGGCGGCGGTGGCGAGCAGGAGGCCCATGCCGGCACAGGCGGCGGCATCGAGCGCAAGAGCGTTACGCAGCAGAGGCGAGGACTGGATGAGCGACATGACATTCTCCTTGCGGCTTGCCGGGCGGTCAGCCCGTTGTCGATGCCGGAGATGCTGCCGCTTTCTGGGAGAGGCGTCGATTAAGCGGGAGGTAATTGGAACGGCCGGCGGGGATCGCTAGCTTGGCTGCCATGAACACGCATCACGCCCCATCCATCGGCGCCCTGCTCCGTGACTGGCGCCAGCTTCGCCGCTTCAGCCAGCTCGACCTCGCGCTCGAAGCCGAGATCTCTCAGAAGCATCTGAGCTTCATCGAAAGCGGCCGCTCGCGCCCGAGCCGGGAGATGGTGCTGCTGCTCGCCGAGCATCTGGCCGTGCCGCTGCGCGAGCGCAATGCGCTGCTGTTCGCCGCGGGCTATGCGCCGATCTATCTGGCGCGCTCGCTGGAAGACCCGTCGCTGAAGGCGGCGAAGGGCGCGATCGACCTCATCCTCAGGGGGCACGAGCCCTATCCGGCGCTCGCGGTCGACCGGCACTGGACGCTGCTCGCCGCCAATGGTGCGGTGACCCGGCTGCTCGGCCTCGTCGCCGACGCCGAGTTGCTGCGGCCGCCGGTGAATGTGCTGCGCCTGTCGCTGCATCCGGACGGGCTCGCTCCGTTCATCGCCAATCTCGGCGAATGGCGGGCCCATCTGCTCGCCCGGCTGCGCCAGCAGGTGCGGGCGACGGCGGATGGCACTCTGGGCGCCCTGCTGAACGAGCTTTCGGAATACCCCTATCCGGCCGAGGCGAAGAAGGCGCGCCATGATGCCGAGATGGAAGCCGGTATCGTCGTGCCGATGCAGTTGCGGCTCGGGGATGTAGTGCTGTCGCTGATCTCGACGACGACGGTGTTCGGCACCCCGGTCGACATCACGCTGTCCGAACTCGCCCTGGAAACCTTCTTCCCAGCCGACGCCGAAACGGCCGAGGCGCTGCGGGCGCTCGCGGCGAACGGCAGCGGAACGGCGTGATCGCCCGGAACCTTTCCGCCCAGGCTCCGTTCCTTATGCGACGCGACGGATGTCGCACCAGGACCAGAAGGAGCTTCGCTATGGGCAGCACGACCGACAAGATCAAGGGCATGGCCAACGAGGCCGCCGGCAACGTCAAGCAGGCCGCCGGCAAGGCGCTCGACAAGCCCGACCTCCAGGCCGAGGGCAAGGCCCAGGAAATGAAGGGCGAGGCCCAGCAGGCAATCGGCAAGGGCAAGGACGCCGTCAAGAAGGCCGTCGACAAGATCTGAGGCTTCGGTCTCAAAAGCAAAGGGCCGCCGAAAGGCGGCCCTTTTCATGTTTGCCTACGTGCGGCTCAGGCCGTGCCGCCGAGCCCGCCCAGGAAATCCTTGACCCGGCCGAAGAAGCCGGCCGTCTCGGGGTGGTTATTGTGCGAGCTCTCGCGCTCGAACTCCTCCAGGAGCTCGCGCTGGCGCGCTGTGAGCTTCTGCGGCGTCTCGACCACGACCTGGATGTAGAGATCGCCGACGTCGCGCGAGCGCAACACGCTCATGCCCTTGCCCTTCAGGCGGAACTGCTTGCCGGTCTGGGTACCCTCGGGAATCTTCACCCGCGCCTGCTCGCCCGAGAGCGTCGGCACCTCGATCTCGCCGCCGAGCGCCGCCGACACCAGGCCGATCGGCACGCGGCAGAACAGGTCCGCGCCGTCGCGCTGGAAGATCGCGTGCGGCTTGATCGAGAGGAAGATGTAGAGATCGCCCGCGGGCCCGCCGCGCAGACCAGCCTCGCCTTCGCCGGCAAGCCGGATGCGGGTGCCGTCCTCGACACCAGCCGGAATATTGACCGAAAGCGTCCGCTCGCGCGTGACGCGGCCGGCGCCCTGGCAGTTCTTGCAGGGATCGTCGATGATCTCGCCGCGGCCGGAACAGGTCGGGCAAGTCCGCTCGACCGAGAAGAAGCCCTGATTGGCGCGGACGCGGCCATGGCCGCCGCAGGTCGGGCACTGCCGCGACTTCGAGCCGGGCTTGGCGCCGGTGCCCGAGCAAGCCTCGCAGGAAACCGAGGTCGGCACGCGGATCGAGGCGTTCTTGCCGGTGAAGGCCTCTTCCAGCCCGATCTCGAGATTGTAGCGCAGATCGGCGCCGCGCTCGCGGCCATTGGCACTGCGTGGGCCACCCCGCCTCGCATCGCCGAAGAAGGAATCGAAGATGTCCGACATGAAGTCGGAGAAATCGGCGTTGCCGCCTGGGCCGCCGCCGCCATTCTCGAAGGCCTGGTGGCCGAAGCGGTCATAGGCGGCGCGCTTCTGGCCGTCGGAGAGGACCTGATAGGCCTCGTTGATTTCCTTGAACTTGATCTCGGCTTCCTTGTCGCCGGGATTCTTGTCCGGGTGATGCTGCATCGCGAGCTTGCGGAACGAGCCCTTGAGCTCGACTTCGGTCACGGTCCGGCTGACGCCGAGGATCTCGTAGTAATCGCGCTTCGACATCGATCGAACAGCCCCTTCGCCTCCCATGCGTCATGGCCGGGCTCGACCCGGCCATCTCCGGCAGGAAGGCGCTTCCTTCTTCGCGACGCCTTCTCGGGAACGAGATGGCCGGGTCAAGCCCGGCCATGACGTTCCCGAGGAAGGCGGGCGCGGGTTACGCGCTCTTCTTCTTGTCGTCCGAGACGTCCTTGAAGTCGGCGTCGATGACGTCGTCCTTCTTGGCGTCTGCCGCCGCTTCGCCTTCGGCCGCGGCGCCATTCGTCTCGGCCTGGCTGGCGGCATACATCGCCTCGCCGAGCTTCATGGAGGCCTGCATCAGCTCGTTGGTGCGAGCCTGGATGGCCTCGGCGTCCTCGCCGGTGAGCGCGGTCTTCAGCGCCTCGACCGCGGTCTCGATCGCCGACTTGTCGGCCTCGGTGACCTTGTCGCCATAGTCCTTCAGCGACTTCTCGGTCGAGTGAACGAGGCTCTCGCCCTGGTTCTTGGCCTCGACCAGCTCGCGGCGCTTCTTGTCCTCGGCCGCATTGGCCTCGGCGTCCTTCACCATCTTCTGGATGTCGGCCTCGCTGAGGCCGCCCGAAGCCTGGATCTTGATCTGCTGCTCCTTGTTGGTGGCCTTGTCCTTCGCCGTCACCGAAACGATGCCGTTGGCGTCGATGTCGAAGGTCACCTCGATCTGCGGCATGCCGCGCGGGGCCGGCGGAATGCCCATCAGGTCGAACTGGCCGAGCAGCTTGTTGTCGGCCGCCATCTCGCGCTCGCCCTGGAAGACCCGGATCGTCACCGCGTTCTGGTTGTCCTCGGCGGTGGAGAAGACCTGGCTCTTCTTGGTCGGGATCGTGGTGTTGCGGTCGATCAGGCGCGTAAAGACACCGCCAAGCGTCTCGATGCCGAGCGACAGCGGGGTCACGTCGAGCAGCAGCACGTCCTTGACGTCGCCCTGGAGCACGCCGGCCTGGATCGCAGCGCCGATGGCGACGACTTCGTCAGGGTTGACGCCCTTGTGCGGCTCCTTGCCGAAGAACTGCTTCACGACCTCCTGCACCTTCGGCATGCGGGTCATGCCGCCGACGAGGACCACCTCGTCGATCTGGCCCGCCGAGAGGCCGGCATCCTTGAGCGCCTTCTTGCAGGGCTCGATGGTGCGCTGGATCAGATCGTCGACCAGGCTCTCGAACTTGGCGCGCGAAAGCTTGATGGCGAGGTGCTTCGGACCCGAGGCATCCGCCGTGATGTAGGGCAGGTTGATCTCGGTCTGCGAGGCGCTCGATAGTTCGATCTTGGCCTTCTCGGCCGCTTCCTTCAGGCGCTGGAGAGCGAGCTTGTCCTTCTTCAGGTCGATGCCCTGCTCGCGCTTGAACTCGTCCGCGAGGTACTCGACCAGGCGCATGTCGAAATCCTCGCCGCCGAGGAAGGTGTCGCCGTTGGTCGACTTCACCTCGAACACGCCATCGCCGATCTCGAGGATCGAGACGTCGAAGGTGCCGCCGCCGAGGTCATAGACCGCGATGGTGCCGGCCTGCTTCTTGTCGAGGCCATAGGCGAGCGCTGCCGCCGTCGGCTCGTTGATGATTCTGAGCACCTCGAGGCCGGCGATCTTGCCGGCATCCTTCGTCGCCTGGCGCTGGGCGTCGTTGAAATAGGCGGGAACCGTGATGACGGCCTGGGTGACGGGCTGGCCAAGATAGGCCTCCGCCGTCTCCTTCATCTTGGTGAGCGTGAAGGCCGAGATCTGCGACGGCGAATAATCCTTGCCGTCGGCGGACACCCAGGCATCTCCGTTCGAGGCCTTCGTGATCTTGTAGGGGACCAGCTTGAGGTCCTTCTGCGTCATCGGGTCGTCGTAGGTGCGGCCGATGAGGCGCTTGATCGCGAAGAAAGTGCGCTCCGGATTGGTGACGGCCTGGCGCTTCGCAGGCTGGCCGACAAGGCGCTCGCCGTCATCCGTGATGGCGACGATTGAGGGCGTGGTGCGCGCGCCCTCGGAATTCTCGATGACCTTGGGCGTCGAGCCTTCCATCACTGCAACGCAGCTGTTGGTCGTGCCGAGGTCGATACCAATGACTTTACCCATGGATGGGATCCCTTTCGATTGAGCAGATCGCCGACCTGCGACGCATTCACGCCGCCTGCCGGCCCATGGACCGGGCCGCCCCCGCTTCAGCGGCGAACGAACCGGCATTCCACGTTTGACGGTGGTTAAACCGCCCCTTGGCGGCGTATATAGTGAGGGTGTTCCTACCCTTGCAAGACAGGCGAGCCGATTAAGAATCGGGGATTGTGGGGTTTTGGGCTGCACCGGCGCTTTCCGCCGCGACTGTGTCCTTGCGGCCCTTGCGCCCGCTCGCACCTGCCTTCATGCAGGAAGGCCGTTCCGTTTGCGCATGGACACCATGAGCCGATCGACGCGCATCGCCCTTTCTCTGGCGGCTATCTCAGCCGCAATGACGGCGCTCGCGCAGGCGCAGCCCCTGCAATTGCCGGGCGCGCAGCCGTTCAATGCGCCGGGCACGCAGCAGGGCGCCCCCTCGCAGCCCGGCACGCCCGCCGCGCCGCGCCCGCCGAGCATGCCTGCGATCAAGATCCCGACCGAGGAGGGAATCCTCGGCAGGCCCCTTCACCGGAACGGCCATCACGGCGAGGCGACTTTCACGAAAATCGCCAGCGGCTTTGGGATGAAGCTCGACCTCGACGGCTTCCAGCCTGTCAATCTCGTCGAGCCCTGCTCCGTTTCCTTCGGCGATGCGCCCGTCCCGGTCACGGCGCTCGGGCGCCCGGCCGGGGTGCCGCGCTACCGGCTGGAAGCGCCGATCTGCCCGATCGTCTTCGATGTGCTCGATGGCGCCGTCCTCGTCGTGGAACCGAGCGAACCCTGCGTCGTCGAGGCAGCCCAATGCCGGATCGATCCGCGTGGCCTGTGGGGGCCGGACGCGCGGACGATCGCCGCGCAGGCGAAAGAGATCGAACGGGCGCGCGGCGCCGCCGAGCGCGCCGTCCGCGAGGGCTACCGGACCCTGACGGCCAAGTCGGACGCCGTCGAGCAGCGCTCGATCGCCCGCGAGCAGGCGGGATTCTCCTCCGAGCGCGAAACCATCTGCCGCGATTTCCAGCGCGAGGGCCAGATGGGCTTCTGTGCTGCCCGGATCACGGAAGCACGCGCCGCCGCGCTACGCGTCCGGCTCGGCCTCAGCGCCGACCCCAAGCCTGCCGCCAAGCCGAAGCCGCGCCCGGCGCCAAAGCCCGCGCCGCTCTCGCTCACGCCGACGCAGTAGAAGGCTGGCGGACCTCTCCCGCGGCCCCCGGCGCCCCCTGCGATTAAGGCTGCGTTCACTACCTTTTCCGGCTTCCTCGCCGGCCGCACAAGGCAGCGCGCATCTTTACGATTGCTCCGGGACTGGCTGCTTACAAGCCGGAGCACACTGCTTTTGGGGGACCGAATAGAATGCGCCTTTTTGATTGGGGATTTGCAAGGAAAGGTCTGGCGGCAGTGCTCGCCGGCCTGCTCGCCAGCGCCGCGCCGGCCCAGGCCTGCACGAACATTCTGATGATCGCCGCCGACGGCACGCCGGTTTACGGCCGCACCCTCGAATATGCGCTCCAGACACCGTCCGACGTCGTCGTGGTCCCGCGGAACTATGCCTTCGTCGGGACCCGTCCCGCCAACATGCCGGCCCCCAAGTGGAACACGCGTTATGCTTTCGTCGGCGTGATGAGCTTCGGCCAGCCTTTCGTCTCCGACGGCATGAACGAGAAGGGGCTCGCCGGCGGTGCCCTGTATTTCCCGGACTTCGTGGGCTACACGCCGGTGGCGCAAGCCGATCCGAACACTGCGCTCGCGCCCTGGGAATTCCTGAGCTGGGTCCTGTCGAACTTCGCCACGGTCGCGGAGGTCAAGGAAGCCCTCAACAAGGCCGTGATCGTCGACCTTCCGGCGCCGATCGTGAATTTCACACTACCGTTCCACTTCCCGATTCACGATGCGACAGGCGCCTCGATCGTGATCGAGCCCGTGGACGGCAAGCTGAAAGTCTATGACAATCCGCTCGGCGTGCTGACGAATTCTCCGACCTTCGACTGGCACCTCAACAATATCCGCAACTACGTCAAGATTTCGCCGGTCTCGGCCGATCCGCTCAAGATCGGCGGCACGACGTTCGAACCCTTCGGACAGGGGTCCGGACTGCTCGGCATCCCCGGTGATCCGACGCCGCCGTCGCGCTTCATCCGCGCGCTCGGCTACGTCGCCTCGGCGAAGCAGGCTCCCGATGGTCCGCAGGCGGTGCGTCTCGTCGAGCACATCATGAACAACTTCGACATCCCCGTCGGCTTCATCAACTCGGCGGCGAAGGGCGGAGAGCTCGAGTATACGCAGTGGACCTCGGTCGCAGATCTGCGGGCCAAGAAGTACTACATCAAGAGCTATCAGGATCAGGTCCTGCGCATGCTCGACCTGACCAGCTTCGACCTCGACGCCAAGGCACTTCAGGTTGCACCGTTCAAACCGAACCCGGTGCCTCCGGCGCTTCAATTCGCGAAGCCGTAAGCTCAAAGCCGCCCCCGCTCACTCCGTGAGATCGGGGGCGGCTCTTCCCTGGATCATCAACCGACCGGCCCAATGGGCCAAAGCCCGCGCCCGATCGGCCCCGTCGTCAGGGCGAGACCGTCAGCGGCAGCGAGACCGTAAGCAGGCCGACGGTTCCACGCGCGCGGTTCTCGACGGCAAACTCGCGCAGGACCTTGATGCGAGTCGATATCGGCGTCTTTCCGACCGTGAAATTGTAGGCGAGCGTGCCGCCGAGCGCCGTCACGCGCCCCTTGTAGGGACCGAGCTGTGCGCCGGACCCGCTATCGCCGGTGACCTGCTGATAGTGATAGCCGATCACGCCGGCGGAAAGCGCGCTGGTCAACGCCTTCGAGGCGGCCCATTCCAGGTGGAACTCGGTGCCCGTCCGGTAATCAGTGGCCGGATTGGTGCCGTTGAACGTCACGCCGGCGACACCGGACAGATCGACACCGGTTTCCGGATCGAACCAGGTGAGGGCACCGGACAGGTCCGTTGCCCAGCGGTGGAAGGCAAGATTGGCGAGTTCGCCGTTGCGGTACTCGCCCGCCGGTGCGTTCACCATGACGGTCGCGTTCCAATGGAACTTGCCGGCATGCCAGCCGAGCATCGTCGAGAACACGGGATCGCCGACCATCGTCGCATTGTCGCGCACATTGGAGCCGATCAGGCGGTTCGTTCGTGGCGAATCGTATTCGACACCGGCCCCGACCCTGACGCGGCCGACAGGCAGGGTGGCTCCAAACGCGAGATTGCCGCCGGCGATCTCCCAGGGAGTCACCCACGTGCCGCTCAGGAAATCGGCCCGTGCCTGGCTGCGCACATCGGCGACGAAGCGGCCGCCGGAAGGCAGGGACTTCCGGGCATCGAGCTTCGCGTCGTAGCTATAGGTATCACTCTCGAAATAGACCCCGGGCGGCGGCAGGTAACCCGCCATCGGGCCGCGACCGCCAAGCAGGTAGAAGCCCGTGCCGTTCTCGGCCGCGCGCGCATCTCCCTGAGCCCCGAAAACACCGGCAACAAGGCCGAGCGCCATCACGCCGAACCGGACTGGCCGGCGCGATTCGCAGGCTTGGTTAGTCATCATGTCGTCTATCGCCCCCCGGCGCGGTCGCCGCCAGCCGGGCGAATCAGCTGGGCGAGCCTAGAGCGCTTGCGGGCGGCGGTGAATCCCCAATCGGCCTTGTCCCACTAGCGTCGGGCGCGCGCCATTCGGGCTTGCAGCGATCGCTCATCCAGCGTCGCAACCGCATCGATCAGCTCGACCGCGAAGCTGCCAGGGCCATGGCAGCGCTCGGCCGCGATTTCGCCCGCAATGCCATAGGCCGTCAGCGCGGCTCCGGCCGCGATCACCGGGTCTGGTTCGACCGCAAGACAGGCTGCGGCCAGCGCGCTCGAAGCGCAGCCGAGCCCGGTCACGCGGCTCATCAGCGGATGCCCGAAGGCAACAGAGAGCTTTCCGGAAGGCCCGTCGATCATGTCGACAGCCCCTGTCGTCGCGCGCGTGACCCCGGAGGACTGTTCAAGCAGTCCGGCCAACGCCGCCATCTCGACCGCATTGCCGCGCACGACGACGCCCGGTAGCCGCAACACCTCCCCGGCCAGCTTCAACCGGAGTGGCGACAGCTCGACGAAGACAGGGTCGAGCACGAGCGGGATGCCGCCGTCCCGCGCCGCAGCAAGGAGCTTCGGGATGGCGCGCTCGCCCTCCGGACTGATCGTCCCGAGATTGATCAGGATCGCGCCGGCACCGGCTGCAACAGCCGCAACCTCCTCGGGATGACCAGCCATCGAGGGCACGGCTCCGAAGGCGAGCAGCATGTTGGCGGTGACGTTCTGCGCCACCGTATTGGTCAGGCAATGGACGCGCGGGCGGCGCTCGGCCACCCGCGCGAGGATCGACGCGACCTGGGCCGCGTCGAGGCTGTCGTTCATACCGCTCATTCGGCCGCAGGTAGATAGATGCTGCCGCCCTTGTCGAGGAATTCCTTCGACTTGGCGGCCATGCCTTCGTCGGCCAAAGCCTCCAGTGCCTTGCGTTCGTTTTCACCCATCGCCTGCACCTCGGCGCGCAGATCCTGCGTGATCTTCATCGAGCAGAATTTCGGCCCGCACATCGAGCAGAAATGGGCGACCTTGTGGGCGTCCTTCGGCAGGGTCTCGTCATGGAACTCGCGCGCCGTGTCGGGGTCGAGCGCGAGGTTGAACTGGTCCTCCCAGCGGAAGTCGAAACGGGCACGGGAGACCGCGTCGTCCCGGATCTTCGCCGCCGGATGGCCCTTGGCGAGGTCGGCGGCATGGGCCGCGATCCGATAGGTGATGACGCCGGTCTTGACGTCGTCGCGGTTCGGCAGCCCGAGATGCTCCTTCGGCGTGACGTAGCAGAGCATGGCGCAGCCATACCAGCCGATCATCGCAGCCCCGATGCCGGAGGTGATGTGGTCATAGCCCGGCGCGATGTCGGTGGTCAGCGGTCCGAGCGTGTAGAACGGCGCCTCGCCGCATTCGCGCAGCTGCTTGTCCATGTTCTCCTTGATCTTGTGCATCGGCACATGGCCGGGGCCCTCGATCATCACCTGGCAGCCCTTGTCCCAGGCGACCTTGGTCAGCTCGCCGAGCGTCTCGAGTTCTGCGAACTGAGCCCGGTCGTTGGCGTCGGCGATCGAGCCGGGGCGCAGGCCGTCGCCGAGCGAGAACGAGACGTCATATTTGCGCATGATCTCGCAGATCTCGTCGAAGCGCTCGTAGAGGAAGCTCTCGCGGTGATGCGCCAGGCACCAGCGCGCCATGATCGAGCCGCCGCGCGAGACGATGCCGGTGACGCGGTTGGCGGTCAGCGGGACGTAAGGAAGCCGCACGCCGGCATGGATGGTGAAATAGTCGACGCCCTGCTCGGCCTGCTCGATCAGCGTGTCCTTGAACACCTCCCAATCGAGCTTGATCGGATCGCCGCCGACCTTCTCCAACGCCTGATAGATCGGCACGGTGCCGATCGGCACCGGCGAATTGCGCAGGATCCAGGAGCGGATGTTGTGGATGTTGCGGCCGGTGGAGAGGTCCATCACCGTGTCGGCGCCCCAGCGGATCGCCCAGACCAGCTTCTCGACCTCCTCGGCCGCGCCGGAGGTGACGGCGGAGTTGCCGATATTGGCGTTGATCTTGACCAGGAAGTTGCGGCCGATCGCCATCGGCTCCAGCTCGGGGTGGTTGATGTTGGCCGGGATGATCGCGCGCCCGCGGGCGATCTCGTCGCGGACGAATTCGGGCGTCACGAATTCCGGCACGCTGGCACCGAAGCTCTCGCCATCGGCATGCCGCTCCCGCGCGCCTTCCAGCATGGCGGCACGACCGAGATTCTCGCGATGGGCGACATAGATCATCTCGGGCGTGATGATGCCCGCCTTCGCGAACTCGTACTGCGTCGTCATCTGGCCCGGCTTCGCCTCGAGGATCGGGCGCTGCGCCGGGCAGGCGGGCACGAGCTGCGCTTCGCTGATATGGCCGTTGTCGGCAGCGGTGACGGCCCGGCCGGGCACGGTCTGGAAGCCGCGGGCATCGAGCCAGGCCCGGCGCGGCTGCGTCAGCCCGGCGTTGAGGTCGATTTTCGCCTCGGTCTCGGTATAGGGGCCGGAGGGATCATAGATGCGCACCGGCGGCTCGGCATCGGTGGTCAGCACGACCTCGCGGAACGGCACGCGCATTTCGGGATGTTCGGGGGCTGCGACATAAATCTTGCGCGAGCCGATGATCGGGCCGGTCGTCACGCTTTGCGGCGCGGTTTTGACGCTGTTCTTCTGGGGTTTGATATGGGCATTCATGGGGATCTCCTCCTTGGTACAGGTCAGGAGATCCGGCGTCGAAGCGGTTCAGTCGCTGTCTGCGGGCAAGGCTTTGCGCCCTGCGATCGCGTTCCAGTCCCTCCGCCGGTATGACCCGGATCAGGTTCGACGGGTTCGGCTTCGGAAGCCATCTCAGCCCTTGCGGGCACCCCTCGGAACGGTACGGAGGTTAGGCGCTGCGAGGCCGCTTGGCAACGGGTGATGCGGCAGACGATCAGAAGGCGGGAATTCTTCAGGCGGAGCGGTCGACAAGGGCGCCCTGCCCGGCCGGGAGCATCGCCTTGCTCTGGTCGACGCTCTGCTGGAGCATGGTGACGAGGCTATGATCGGCCTGCGCGTTCTGTTTGATCATCTCGGCGGACAGCGCCTGCTGCGTCGAGGCGGCCTGCATCGTGACGATGCTGCGGGCAAGGGAGACGGCGTCGCTCATGCCGGCGACGCTAATGCGCCCGCCTTGCCAAATCCTGAACGGCCTCAGGGCCTGATGATCGACGGCACCGCACGCGGCATCGGCAGGTCGCGACCGGGCTGCGGCGGGCCAGCCTGTGCTCCGTCATCGCGCTGTTCACGCCTGTCGGCGCGCGGCGGCGCGGCCCGTTCGCCGGCCGGCGGCCGCACGGCCCCATCTGCCCGGGGCCTCACCGGCACGCCAGGAGCACGCTGTTTCACGGCGGGAGGAACATTCTGAGCCGATGCCGGAAACGGCGCGAAGTAACCCGCGAGCATCAGGCCTGCCATCGCCAGAGCGGACATCTTCATGGCTGCATCTCCCATCGGCTCTCCCTGCGGAAGAGGAACCGCCACGGGCGTGCGGGGGTTCCTCGCGCGCCGCAAAGAACGGGGCTGCCCATGGAGCAGCCCCGTGCGGGATCAGCGGTTCTGACCGGTCAGCAGCGGCGTGATGCGCCGCAGCGTCACGCGCCGATTCTCGCGCGCGGCGTCCTGGGTCTGAACCTTCAGATACTGCTCGCCATAGCCCTGGGTGGTCAGGTTTTCAGGCGGGATCTGGAAGTCGCGCGTCAGGATCTCGGCGACCGACTGGGCCCGGCGATCCGAGAGCGAGAGATTGTCGACATCGGAGCCGACGGCATCGGTATGCCCCTCGACGAGGAAGACCTCGTTCGGCGAGCTCTGCAGGGCCCGCCGGACCGAATCCGCGATCACGGCCAGACGCTGACCCTGGTCCGGCGAAACCTGCCAGGAACCGGTGTCGAAGTTGATCGTATCGATATCGACGCTGCGCATGCGGGCACGCAGATCCGGCGAGTAGCGGACCTCGTCGAGCGTGTAGCGGCGCGGGATCGCGGCGATCGGCGGCGCCATGATCGTCTCGTAGATCAGTGCCTCGTCGGCCTGGTCGGCATCGACGATATAGCGCTCGCGGGGGATCGGCAGCGGCGGCGGCGGCAGCACGACGACATCATCGGCGAAGCGCCCGGGACGGTCACGCAAGGTGTTGTCGATGATCACCACCTCACGGTCGTCGCGATCGATGCGGATACGGCGGATCAGGCGGCCCTCCTCATCGGTGACGGTGACGATACGCGTGCCGTCGGGACGCTCGAACACGGTCCGCATCTCGCCGTCGCGGCGCTCGGAGCGGCCTTGCCAGCCGAGATCGCGGAAGCGCTGGTCCTCGTCGCGGCGGATGATGGCGCGTCCATCGTCGTCGCGGATGATGGTGCGGCCAGGCTCGCGGATGACGGTGACATCACCTTCGCGCCGTTCCTCGCGCCGCGCCCGGATATCGTCGAAGCGCTGCGCTCCCTGAACGGCCATGATGCCGCCGATCGCGCCGACCCCGAGACCGATCGCCCCGGCCACACCCGGCGAGATTCCGCCGCGACGGCCTTCGCGCTGTGGCGGCTGAGTGGGGAAGACGCCGCCGGCCGGCGGCTGCGCCGGCGCCATGCCGGGCTGGGTCGGTGCGACACCGGGTTGCACCGGCGCCGAGGCGCCAGGAACCGCGGCGGGAGGCGCGCCCGGAGCGGGGCGACCGGGCTGAGCGGGCAC
The DNA here is from genome assembly GCF_052114025.1 of Allobosea sp. RAF48. Lineage (NCBI taxonomy): Bacteria > Pseudomonadati > Pseudomonadota > Alphaproteobacteria > Hyphomicrobiales > Alloboseaceae > Allobosea > Allobosea sp. RAF48. The sequence goes on along the minus strand of NZ_JBFRDZ010000012.1, from coordinate 672 downwards.
CGCTCCTGCAGGCGGCGTGGCAGGGGGCGGGGGCGAAGGCGGAGAGGCAGCGCCGGGTTGCGCCGGGGCTGGGACGACGGGAGCCGCGGCCGGAGGCGTTGCCGGGCGCAGCGGCTGCGCCGGAGCTGCGCCGGCCGGCGGTACCGGAACTGCGGCGCCCGGCTGAGCCGGAACGCCGGGAGCAACAGCAGGCGGCGTCGCCGGGCGCGGCTGCCCGGCCGGGACCGTGGGAGCCGTGCCAGGCTGYGGCGCTGCGCCCGGCGGGCGCTGGAACGGAGCAGCCGACGGAGGGACGGCCGGCCCTCCGCGCGGAACCACGGAGGGTGGCGCGCCGGCGCCGGGCTGAACCGATGTGCCGGGAGCAGCGGAAGGTGGCGCCCCGGGCGGGCGAGGCTGCCCTGCGGGAGCCGAGGGAGCCACACCCGGCTGCGGTGCAGCCGCCGGAGGACGCGCTTGAGGCGGAGCAGCGGAGGGCGGAACAGCCGGGCCGCCGCGCGGCACGACCGAAGGCGGCGAGCCGGGCTGGGCCGGAGCCGGCGGCGGAGCGGCCTGCGGGCGCAGGCCGGGTTGCGCTCCGGGCGCGGCAGCGGGCGGCGCAGGCGGCTGAGGTGCGGCGCGCGGCGGTGTCGGCATGACGGGCTCCGCCGGCGGACGCGGCGGTGTCGGCCGGGC
>NZ_JBFRDZ010000011.1:0-180935 GCF_052114025.1 Allobosea sp. RAF48 | reverse complement strand
TCCGGGATCTTGACGCGCTTGAGATAGTGCATCGCGATCTCCTCGGCGTCCTTCTTGGGCATCTTGCGCACCCAGATCGGCGCCAGCGTCAGGTTCTCGAGGATCGTCAGATGCGGGAACAGGTTGAAGTGCTGGAACACCATGCCGACATCGCGGCGGATCTCGTCGATCTTCTTGAGGTCGTTGGTGAGCTCCGTGCCGTCAACGATGATCTGGCCCTTCTGGTGCTCCTCGAGCCGGTTGATGCAGCGGATCATCGTCGACTTGCCCGAACCGGACGGGCCGCAGATGACCAGCTTCTCGCCGCGCTGAACCTTGAGGTTGATGTCCCGCAACACGTGGAACTCACCGTACCACTTGTTCACGCCGATCATCTCGACCGCCGTCGCCGTGTTCAACGAGGTCTGCTTCAGCGCCGCAGGCCGGGTATCCGTCATCTTGGTTTCTGCCATTGCCATGGTCGTCATCCCTCTCAACGTTTTTGGCCGGCGGCTAGGCGCTTCTCGACAGCTACCGAGTAGCGCGACATTCCCCAGCAGCAAAGAAAATAGAAGAGCGCGGCGAAAGCGTAGGCTGTCGACCGCGTAGTCGGCGTCGCCCAGGTGGGGTCGACGAGGGTCGCCTCGATCGTGCGCAGGAAATCGAAGATGCCGACGATGGTGACCAGCGTCGTATCCTTGAACAGCCCGATGAAGGTGTTGACGATGCCGGGGATCACGATCCGCAGCGCCTGCGGCAGGATGATCAGACGCATCATCTGCCAGTAGCCGAGGCCGAGCGACATCGCGCCCTCGTACTGGCCCTTCGGGATCGCCTGCAGGCCGCCGCGCACCACCTCCGCCATGTAGGCGGCGGCGAAGAGCGCGACGCCGATCAACGGCCGAAGCAGCCGGTCCGGCGACCATTCCTGCGGCACGAAGAGCGGCAGCATGGTGTTGGCCATGAACAGCACGGTGATGAGCGGTACGCCACGCACGAACTCGATGAAGATCACCGAGAGCAGCTGGATGGCGGGCAGGCGCGAGCGGCGCCCCAGCGCCAGCAGCACGCCGAGCGGCAGCGAGAAGACGATACCGACCGCGGAGATCAGGAACGTCACCGTCATGCCGCCCCAGAGCCCGGTGTCGACACGGGGCAGCCCGACCTTGTCGGCCAACACCGCCAGCAGGCCGAAGACGACCAGCGCGATCAGGATCAGGCGCTTGGGCCGATAGAAGCGCTGCCAGGCCGGCATCTCCTGTTCGACGGCCAACTGTGCCTCGCCAAGCCAGAACTTGGCCAGCGAGGGCACGAAGGACAGCACCAGATAAAGCACCGCCAGCGCGAAGCTGAGCAGGATCAGGAAGCGCAGGAAGCTCTCGGCCCGAGCCCCGCCCAGTAGCAGGATGAAGGCGCTCGCCGGCAGGATGATGAAGAAGAAGAAGACGCCTATCTTCTTCAGCGGCGCCTTGGTCCAGAGCATCCAGACCACGCCAAGCGCGAACATCGCGAAGACGATGTTGACCCGCCAGCGCTCCACCACCGGATAGGACCCGTATATGAAGTACTGGAAACGGTCGGCGATATAGGCCCAGCAGGCACCGACCGGCCGGCCGACCTTGTCGGCGAGGCAGGCCTCGCGATGCTCTCCGGTCCAGACTGCGTCGAGGAAGTAGAAGCGGACCAGACCCGGCACCGCGTCAAACACGAGATAGGCGCAGAGCAGGGTCAGGATCGCATTGAGCGGGCTGGAAAACAGGTTGGTCCTGATCCAGGCCCAGGGGCCGGCCACGGAGAGGGGCGCAGGCTCCTGCTGCAACGTCTCCTTGCGGACGAAGGCGTAAGGGGCGTTTTCGATCGTTGCGTCGGTCATCGATCCGCCCTCACCGTTCGACCAGCGCCATGCGCCGGTTGTAGAGGTTCATGAAGAACGACGTCACCAGCGAGATCGTCAGGTAGACCGCCATGGTGATGGCGACGACCTCGACCGCCTGGCCGGTCTGGTTCAGAACCGTGCCGGTGAAAACCTGGACGAGATCGGGATAGCCGATCGCCACGGCCAGAGACGAGTTCTTGGTCAGGTTGAGGTATTGCGAGGTCAGCGGCGGGATGATGACGCGCATGGCCTGCGGGATGACGACGAGCTTCAGCGTCGGGCCGGAGCGCAGGCCGAGCGCATGGGCGGCCTCGGACTGCCCCTTCGAAACCGCCAGGATGCCGGCGCGCACGACCTCGGCGATGAAGCCGCCGGTATAGGTCGAGAGGCCGATCAGCAGCGCCACGAACTCAGGAAAGATCTGCATGCCGCCGGTGAGGTTGAACCGACCCTGCTGCGGATAGTCGAAGGAGAGCGGCCGACCCGTGATGAAGAAGACCAGAAGCGGCAGCCCGATGATCAGCGCGAGCGCGACCCAGCCGTTATGGTACTGCTTGCCCGTCTGCATCTGCTGGCGACGCGACCAGATGAAGAAGGCGATCGCCGCCACGACGCCGACAATGAAGGCGATGACGACCGCCTCGAAAGCCGGCGCGAATTGCGGGCTCGGCAGGATGATGCCGCGATTGTTGAGATAGATGCTGCCGGGCAGCGCGATCGAGTTGCGGGCGTCCGGCAAAGGCTTCAGCACCGCGTTGTACCAGAAGAAGAGCTGGAGCAGCAGCGGGATGTTCCGGATGACCTCGACATAGATCATAGCCAGCTTGGCGACGATCCAGTTGTTCGAGAGCCGCGCCACGCCGACGGCGAAGCCGATGAAGGTGGCGAGGACGATACCGAGGGCGGCGACGAGCAGCGTGTTGAGCAGGCCGACCAGAAAGGCCTGACCATAGGTCGAGCCGCCCTGGGCCGAGAACGGGATCAGCTTCTGATTGATGTCGAAGCCGGCGGCGTTGTGCCAGAAGCCGAAACCCGAGGCGATCTTCTGCGCACGCAGATTTTCGATGGCATTGGATGCGGCCGACCAGATCAGGAAGCCGACTACCCCGACCAGCAGGATCTGATAGACGTAGCCGCGGATCCTGGGGTCGTAGAACAACGACGCCTTGCCGGGTGATACCGTTTGGTCGGGAATGCTCGACACTTGTCACGCCCCTTTTGCTTCGCTTGTGGCGGCCGGCGATCCTTCGGCTGTGCGGTTGCGCCGAGGTCGTCCTGTTGTCCGTGCCGCTTTTTCTGTGAGCTTCTTGCCGGAAGGGCGCGCCATGCGGGCCCTTCCGGCGTTCACGGACCCGACGCGATACCGACGCCGACAGCTGCCGCTCTGGCGGCAGTGATGCTCTCTGTCTTCATGCCGTTCCCCTGTTCGGAGCGGGTTCGTCCCGCTCTCCCCGATTGAACAAATCTTGAGCAGCAAATGCTGATACGGCAAGCCCTGCTGAAGCAAAACCCCGATCAGCAAATCCCGGACCAACCGCGCCAACCACCATCCGGCGCCGATTTTGAATCTCTGCGCGCCGGAAACCACCGCGTCAACGAACAATCCCGTCAATGCGCTGTGACGCTTCGCAATCCGTTGGATTGCCCTGATCCAGGGCGAATACAGCAACGCCGCGAAACGCTTCGAGAGCGGCTCGCGGCGCGGGCGGCAGCTTCAGGCCGCGGAACAAACGGGGCACCGGTCTAGCCGGCGCCCCGCGAATGCATCAGCGAACCGGCGGAGCGTATTGCAGGCCGCCCTTGGTCCAGAGCGCGTTCTGACCGCGGGCGATCTTGAGCAGCGAACCCTGGCCGACGTTGCGCTCGAACGATTCGCCGTAGTTGCCGACGTGCTTGACGATGCGCACGACCCAATCCGGCGTCAGGCCAACCTGCTCGCCGAACTTGCCCTCGGTGCCGAGCAGGCGCTTGATCTCGGGGTTATCCGACTTGAGCTGCTGTTCGACATTCGCCTGGGTCACGCCCAGTTCCTCGGCGTTCAGCATGGCGAAGCCGACCCACTTCACCAGGTTGAACCACTGCGGGTCGTTATTGCGGACGGACGGGCCGAGCGGCTCCTTGGAGATGATCTCCGGCAGGACGATGTGGTCGTCCGGGTTCGTCAGCTTCAGGCGCTCGGCGTAAAGGCCGGACGCATCGGTGGTGAAGGCGTCGCAGCGGCCGGCGTCATAGGCCTTGACCGTCTCGTCGGAGGTCGCGAAGGCCACGACCTCATACTTCAGGTTGTTGGCGCGGAAGTAGTCGGCGAGGTTGAGCTCGGTGGTGGTGCCCTGCTGGGTGCAGACAGAAGCGCCCGAGAGCTGCAGGGCCGAGTTCACGCCGAGCTTCTTGCGGACCATGAAGCCCTGGCCGTCATAGTAGTTGACGCCGGTGAAGAGCAGGCCGAGCGAGGCGTCGCGCGTCATCGTCCAGGTCGAGTTGCGCACCAGCACGTCAATCTCGCTCGACTGGAGCGCGGTGAAGCGGTCCTTGGCCGAAAGCGGGATGAACTTCACCTTGTTCGGGTCGTTGAAGATCGTCGCCGCGATCGCGCGGCAGAGATCGACGTCGAGTCCCTTCCAGTTGCCCTGCGCATCGGGCACGCCAAAGCCGGCGAGGCCGGTGTTCGAGCCGCAATTCAGGATACCGCGTTGCTTGACCTGCGCGAGCGTCGCCTGGGCCGAAGCCGCGGTTGCGGAAATCGCCAGGCCGATTCCTGCCGCAAGAGCGGCGGCTACAAACTTTTTCATCGGTACTCTCCCATTGAAGCCACGTTTCCGGCTTGCGCCGAACGCCATCCTGGTCTCGCCGCCGGCAGCTTTCCGCTGCTCGATTATCTTTGCGTTTGGTGCGGCGCCCCCGTTGCCGAGTCGATTGCCAGAGTGCCCCATGAGCGTCAAGCAACCGCCACCCGCCCCCGGCGCCCCTTGTTCACCGCATGCATCACATGCGAGTTTGTGGGGTGTGGTCAAGCCCGGCTGCATTTTTCCGCTTCCGAGACCTGCCGTTTCCATGAAAAAGCTGTCTTCGCCTGAATTTGCGCGCCTCGGCGAGCGGACGCGCCTCGTGCTGGCCGGACGCGACCCGGCCGATAGCTACGGCTTTGTCAATCCGCCTATCGTACGAGGCTCGACGGTCGTTTATCCCAACACCGAAGACTTCCTGGTCCGCAAGGCGCGCTACACCTATGGCACCGACGGCAATCCGACGCTCGACGCGCTGATCGCGGCCGCCAACACGATCGAGGGCGGTGCCGGCGTGGTCGTCACGCCATCGGGGTTGATGGCCTGCACGCTCGCCTTCCTGACCATGCTCTCCGCCGGGGACCACGTGCTGGTGACGGACAGCGTCTACCGCCCGACTCGCATCTTCTGCGATACCTTCCTGAAGCGGATGGGGATCGAGACCACCTATTACGACCCGCTGATCGGCGGCGACATCGTCAAACTGTTCAAGCCGAACACGAAGGCCGTCTGGACCGAGGCGCCGGGGTCCCAGACCTTCGAAATGCAGGATATCCCGGCCATCGTCGCGGCCGCGCATGAACACGACATCCCGGTCGCGCTGGACAACACCTGGGCGACACCGCTGTTCTTCGACGCCCACAAATTCGGTGTCGACTACTCGGTGCAGGCCGGCACCAAATACTACGCAGCCCATTCCGACGTGCTGATCGGCACCATCTCGGCGCGGACGCCGGAGCAGTTCAGGAAGCTGCGCGCAGCCTGGAATCAGCTCGGGCTGATCGTGGCGCCGGAGGATGCCTTCCTGACGCTGCGTGGCATGCGGACGATGGCCGTGCGCCTCAAGGCGCAGATGCCAGCGGGCATCGCCATGGCCGAATGGCTGCGCGAACGCCCCGAGGTCGCCCGCGTCCTCCACCCCGCCCTTCCGGGCGCGCCCGGCCACGAGATCTGGAAGCGCGACTTCACCGGCGCCTCCTCGCTCTTCACCATCGAGCTGAAACCCGTCTCGATGAAGGCTGTCGGCGCGATGCTCGACGGCCTGACCCTGTTCGGCATCGGCGCCTCCTGGGGCGGTTATGAGAGCCTCGTCCTGCCCTTCGACTGCAAGGACTACCGGACGGCAACCAAGCCCGATTTCAAGGGACCGACGATCCGCCTCCATATCGGCCTCGAAGATATCGAGGACCTGAAGGCCGATCTCGACGCCGGCTTCGCGCGCTTGCGCGCGGCGAGCTGAACGAGGACCAGGCCCCTTCCACCGCCGTTCTCGGGCGAAGCGAAGCGCAGACCCGAGAATCCCCCGCAGGATGGGAGGCCTTTTCTGCAAGAGATGCTCGGGCCAAGCCCGAGCATGACGCGCCGGACAAGCTGCTTCAGACCCGGCCGATCTCGAAGTCGCGCCCGAGCAGCTTGGCGAGTTGCTTGAGCCGGCCTTCCACGCGCTCGCTCGCCAGGGAAGCGAGATCCCCAGGAAAGCGCAGGACCAGGCGGTTGTCGACGCAGGTGGCCGGGATGCGCGGCAGGATGCCGGCCATGCCGGCAGACAAAAGATAGGCGACGCGGAAGATCGCGGCGATCAGCGTCGCACGCGCCAGGAGCGCCGGCTGAAGCAGGGTCTTCAAGCCTTCGGCAGCCGGCGAGCTGGCCTTTAGACCGGCATAGCGATGGAAGATCGTCATCGCCAGGAAGGCCCGCCCGACATGGTCGATGCCTGTGAAATAGGCATGGGCGATGACGTTCATGCTCTGCTCGCCGCGATAATCCGGATGGGCGCGCCAGCCGATGTCGGAGAGAAGGCAGACGGTCTCGATCAAGCGCCCCGAAGGCTCGTCCTGCACCAACCCGGCGGTTTCGAGAATGCCGTGGACCCAGGCGATCAGGTCAGCGGCGTGACGCGGATCGCGGGCACGCAGGAGATTGTAGTCGCGCGCGGCCTGCAGCAGCGGGTCTGCGGTCTGTTCCCGCGGCGAGAGCTGCTCATGCAGCAGCCCTTCGCGCACGCCCTGCGCCGAGATGACGATGTTGCGCGGCTTGCCGCGCTTGATCAGCTCGTCCAGCACCAGCGCGCCATAGGCGAGCAGCGGCCGACGTGCCGAGGAGACGGAATCGATGGCGTCGAGCACCGAGGCGTCGGCCCGCTCGACCAGCTTGACAAAATCGGAGGCATCCTTCGGCGGGATCGCATAAGCATGCATCACGTTGAGCGGGTAGTTCGCGCGGCGCTGATGCAGCGTCGCGAGCGCGCGCCAGGTCCCGCCGACGGCGAAGAAATCGCGCCCCTTCATCGCGGCGAGCTGCGGCAGCTTGTCGAGCTCGTCCTTCACGATCTTCTCGGCCGCGCGGATCGAGCCCTTCGAGCGATCGAGCAACGCGAGGCCCCCGAGCGGGACGCTGGCGCCCTTCCCCACAGCGCCGTTCTTGACAGAAATCAGCTCCAGGCTGCCGCCGCCGAGATCGCCCACGACACCGTCCGGAGAATCGAAACCCGAGATCACGCCGAGGCCCGAGAGAATTGCCTCGCGGCCGCCGGAAATCAGCTCGATCGGCTGGCCTATCGCCTCTTCGGCGCGGGCGATGAAGTCCGGCCCGTTCTCGGCATAGCGTGCGGCGGCCGTGGCGATGACGCGGAGCTCGCCGACATGCATGGCTTCGCAGAGGATGCGAAAGCGGATCAGCGCCAGGATCGCCTTCTCGATGGCGTCCTGCGCCAACCGGCCGGTCGTGGCGACCTGCCGGCCGAGGCCGGCCATCTCCTTCTCGTTGAAGACCTGCGACGGCGCCCGCGCCAGCATCTCGTAGACGACGAGGCGGACCGAGTTCGAACCGATGTCGACGATGGCGATGGTGTCGGCGAGCGCAAGCCGCCCCGGCGCGTGCCGGAGCTCAGGCTTTACGGCCTCCCCGGCGCGAGAGGGAGCGGGGACTTGAATTCGAGAGCGATTTTCCACGTCCGGACAGACTCGGGTTCGTCATGAAGTACTTATGCGCGTTGAACGGCTCTTCGTTCGGCGCAGGGACAATGCGGCGCGAGCCGCCATCGGGCAATATCGTCCAGCTCTGCTCATTGTCGAGCAGGTTGGCCAACATGATCTGATCAAGCAACTGCTGATGCACGGTCGGATTGAGGATCGGCGTCAGGGCCTCGACGCGGCGATCGAGGTTGCGCGGCATCAGGTCGGCCGAGGAGATGTAGACCTTGGCCTTGGGCGAAGGCATGCCGTGGCCGGCCCCGAAGGCATAGACGCGGGTGTGCTCGAGGAAGCGGCCGATGATCGATTTGACCCGGATATTGTCCGAGAGGCCGGGCACGCCCGGCCGCAGGCAGCAGATGCCGCGCACGACGAAGTCGATCTCGACGCCGGCCTGGCTGGCGTCATAGAGGGCGTCGATGATCTCGGGATCGACCAGCGAATTGCACTTGCCCCAGATCGCGCCCTTGCGGCCGGCCTTCACATGGGCGACTTCCTCGGCGATATCATCGAGCAGGCGCTGCTTGAGGCTTGTCGGCGAGACGGCCATGCGCTCCAGCCCGGCCGGCTCGGCATAGCCGGTGATGAAGTTGAAGATGCGCGCGACGTCCTGCGCGATCACCGGGTCGGCGGTGAAGAAAGAGACGTCGGTGTAGATGCGGGCCGTGATCGGGTGGTAGTTGCCGGTCGCGATATGGCAGTAGCTGACGAGCTGGCCGGCCTCGCGCCGCACCACCAATGACAGCTTGGCGTGGGTCTTGAGCTCGATGAAGCCGTAGACGACCTGGACGCCGGCGCGCTCCATCTCCTTCGCCCAGCGGATGTTCGCCTCTTCGTCGAAGCGCGCCTTCAGCTCGACCAGCGCCGTCACCGACTTGCCGGCCTCGGCAGCTTCCGTCAGCGCCTTGACGATCGGCGAATTCGCCGAGGTGCGATAGAGCGTCTGCTTGATCGCGACGACATTGGGATCGCGCGCCGCCTGCTGCAGGAACTGCACGACGACATCGAAGCTCTCATAGGGGTGGTGGACGAGCAGGTCCTTCTGGCGGATCGCGCCGAAGCAATCGCCGCCATGCTCGCGGATGCGCTCGGGGAAGCGGGCGTTGTAGGGCTTGAACTTCAGGTCCGACCGGTCGACGCCCACAAGTTGCGAGAGCTCGTTCAGGCCGATCATGCCGTTGACTTCGACGATCTCGTCGGCATCGACCTTGAGCTCGCGCACGATGAGCCGGCGCAGATGCGCGGGCATGCCGGTCGAGAGCTCGAGCCGGATGACGACGCCGAGCCGGCGCTGCTTCAGCATGGTCTCGAAGACGCGGACGAGGTCCTCCGCCTCCTCTTCGATGTCGAGATCGGAGTCCCGGATGACGCGGAAGGAGCCGGTGCCCTTGACCTCGTAGCCGGGGAAAAGCTTGCTGATGAAGAGCGAAACCGCGTCCTCAAGCGTGATGAAGCGATGCAGCCCCTCGCGGGCGAGATCGGGCAGTTCGATGAAGCGGTCGATCTTGGTCGGCACCCGGATCAGCGCGTCGAGCTGGCGCCCGTCGTTCTTGCGCTCCAGCGCCAGCGCGATGGTGAAGCCGAGATTGGGGATGAACGGGAAGGGGTGCGCCGGGTCGATCGCCAGCGGCGTCAGCACCGGGAAGACGTAATTGAGGAAATAGTCCTCCAGCCAGATCCGGTCCTGCGAGCCGATGTCGCCCGGCTGCAGCAGGTGGATGCGATTCTCATGCAGATCGTGGCGAAGCTCCGCCCAGCGCGCCTGCTGGTCGTCGGTGAGGGCCGAAACCGCCTCGCCTATCGCGGCGAGCTGCTCGGCCGGGGTGAGACCGTCCTGGCTCGGCGTGACCACGCCGGCCTTGAGCTGCTCGCGCAAGCCGGAGACGCGGACCATGAAGAACTCGTCGAGATTGTTCGCCGAGATCGACAGGAAGCGCAGCTGCTCCAGCAGCGGGTGACTGCGATTCGAGGCCTCCTCCATGACGCGGCGATTGAACTGCAGCCAGGACAGCTCGCGGTTCATGAAGCGCTCGGTCTGCCGGCGCAGCGGCGCCGCATCAGCCTCGCCGGAGAGCTTCTCCAGCTCGTCGGTCACGGTCTCGAGAGTCATGCGCTTCACCCGTGTCCTGATCGTCTTTCCGCTCATGGCGCCGTTGAAGCCATTCTAGCGTGACGTTTCGATGACGGGCGACATGATTTCGTATGACAGCATGGCCGCTCTGCAAGCACGCGCTCTTTCACGCGGGCTCCTCGGGAAACAATTCCGACAGCACTTCCTGCACAAGCGGGCGCGTGACGCGCCGACCGCGCTCCAGCGCGACGCGATCGAGACGGTCCACCACCTGCCGCGCGGCGGCGAAGGAGCGCTCCATCCTGAGCGCCAGCGCCTCGATGACGGCCGTGTCGACAACGAGCTGGCGGTCGATGAAGAGCTTGACGAGGAGCGCCCGCAGCAGCCCGTCATCGGGCGGCTCGATCGTGGCGCCCGGTGCGAGCCGCAGCCGCGACAGCAGGTCCGGCACCCGCAGGCCCCAGCGGTCGGGTTCGGTGCGCGCCGTCAACAGCAGATGCCCCCCGCGTGCCTTCATCGCGTTCATCAGATGAAAGAGCGCGGCCTCGTCGAACGGCCCGGCGTCGCAATCCTCGACCACCAGGGCGCCGCCGGAGACAAGGTGCGGGACCTTTGCCTCGCTCAGCTCCGTGGCCTGAATCGTCCAGGCATGGGCGGCGCGGGCCCAGATCGCGGCAAGATGAGTCTTGCCGGCACCTTCGGGCCCGGTCAGCCGCAGCCAGGCGTCAGGCCATTGCGGCCAGCGTTCGATCAGTCCGTAGGCCGCCTCGTTGGAGGGGCCGACCAGAAAATCCTCGACGCCGTGGCGGCTGTCGACGGGCAGGTCGAGGGCGAGCTGGCGCGGACGTGGTGGCACGTCGGACATGATCGGCTCAAAGCTCGGCGTCGGCACGCGCCTTCGCCGAGGCGGAACGCCTGGCGCCGATGCCATGGTAGAGATTGCTGGCGAGATATTGCCGCAGCGCGAAGCGGCAGAGCACGCCGATAACGGCCGCAAGCGGCACCGCCAGCAGCAGGCCGACGAAGCCGAACAGCGAGCCGAATGCAAGCAGCGCGAACATCAGCCAGACCGGATGCACGCCGATCGAATCGCCGACGAACTTGGGCTGGAAGATGTTTCCTTCGAGGAACTGGCCGGCGAGGAAGACGCCGAGCGTCGCCAGCGGCCAGGTCCAGTCAGGCCAGAACTGCACGATCGCCACGCCGACCGAGAGCACGAGCCCGGTCAGCGAGCCGACATAGGGGATGAAGGACAGGAAGCCGCTGATGATGCCGATCAGCGCGCCGAAATTGACGCCGATGATGCTCAATCCGATCGCGTAGAAGGTGCCGAGCAGCAGGCAGACGAGAGCCTGGCCGCGCAGGAAGCCCGCGATGGCCATGTCCATCTCGTGCAGGAGACCGCGGATGGTGTCGCGGTGATCGAGCGGCAGCCAGCTGTCGACGGCCGCGACCATCCGATCCCAGTCGACCAGGAGATAAAAGGCGATGACCGGCGTCAGCACGAGCAGCGAGAACACGCCGACGATGGCGGTGCCGCCACTCCAGAGCGACTTCAGCAGGCCGCCGACCCATTGCGTCGCCTGACCGACGAGGTTCCCCAGCGAGTTCTGCGCCTCCTGCTGCAGGTTGCCGCCGCCGAAACGCTCCAGCCAGGGGAATCCTTTCTCCATCGCGAGTGCCTGCAGCTTCGCGGCGTCGGAAGGCAGCCTGTCGACCAGCCCGGCGAGCTGCCGCCCCAGCAACGGCGCCAGCAGCACCAGCCCCAGCACAAAAATAATCAGGAAGATGATGAGGATGACGATGGTCGCCGTCAGCCGGTTCATGCCCATCCGCTCCAGCCTGTCGGCCAGCGGATCGAGGAGATAAGCGAGCGCGAGCGCCGCGATGAACGGCAGCAGGATGTCGCGCAAGAGCACGAGCAGGAGAACGAAGACCAGGAGGGAGCCCAGCCAAAAGCCGATCTGGCGCTGCAACGTCATCGATCAGCCTCTTTCGCCTATCCGACCAGCGGAATGGGACAAATGTGCACGGAAAGCCGCAGTTCCAAGCGCCGGCCGCATGTAAAACTTCGTCAGCCCGCCATGTGGCGCAGCCAGAAGGCGAGATAGGCCGTCATCGAGGCGAGCGTCAACAGAGCGACGACGAACTCCGCCGCCGCGGCAGCCCACCCGAGATCGATGCCGAAGGCGCGCGAGCCCAGCGCCAACGCTGCAAAAGCAATCTGCGCTGCGGTGTTGAGCTTGCTGACGACGAAAGGCGCGATCGTCACCGGCCGCCCCATCAGCCAGGACAGGATCACGGCCGCCACGATCATGAGGTCGCGCGCCACGACCAGGATGACGAGCCAGGCGGGCACCACACCGACGACCGCGAGCGTGACGTAGATCGAGACGATCAGCGCCTTGTCGGCGATCGGATCGAGATAGGCGCCAAGCTCGCTCGCCATGCCGCAGCGCTTGGCGAGGAAGCCGTCGATCGCATCCGAGAGCCCGGCCACCACAAAAAGAATGAAGGCGATATCCCAGCGCGCATTGACGATCATGACGATCACCAGCGGCACCAGGAACAACCGGCCGACGGTGATCAGATTGGGGATCGTCATCCAAAACGCCCGAGCGCATCTCGACAGAAGAAGACGCTAAGATCGCCGACAGTGGATCGGCAAGAGCGAAAACGCCGATACGCCTTGCAAGGCGCGGCGCGCTTGCCTATCGCTCGCGCGAGCACAAAGGAAGGCAAAATCCAATGAGCAAGCCCGGCGCAAACGGACTGACCTATGCGCAGGCGGGTGTCGACATCGACGCCGGCAACGCCATGGTCGACGAGATCAAGCCGCTGGTGCGCGCCACGCGCCGGCCGGGCGCCGACGCTGAGATCGGCGGGTTCGGCGGGTTGTTCGATCTCAAGGCTGCCGGCTTCAGCGACCCGATCCTGGTCGCCGCCAATGACGGCGTCGGCACCAAGGTGAAGATCGCGATCGAGAGCGGACTGCACTCGACGATCGGCATCGACCTCGTCGCGATGTGCGTCAACGACCTCATCGTCCAGGGCGCCGAGCCCCTGCTCTTCCTCGACTATTATGCCACCGGCAAGCTCGACCCGAAGGTCGGCGTCGAGATCGTGCGCGGCATCGCCGATGGCTGCCGCCAGGCCGGCTGCGCGCTGATCGGCGGCGAGACCGCCGAGATGCCCGGGATGTACGCCGAGAAGGATTACGACCTCGCCGGCTTCGCGGTCGGCGCGGCCGAGCGCGGCACGCTGCTGCCGCGCGAGGACCTGCAGCCTGGCGACGTGGTGTTCGGCCTGCCCTCCTCCGGCGTGCACTCCAACGGCTATTCGCTGGTGCGCCGCATCGTGGCGCTGAGCGGGCTGGGCTGGGGAGCCCCTGCTCCCTTCGCTCCGGCCAAGAGCCTCGCCGAGGCGCTTCTGGAGCCGACCCGCATCTATGTGAAGCCGCTGCTGCAGGCGCTCAAGGCGACTGATGGAATCAAGGCGCTGGCGCACATCACCGGCGGCGGCTTCCCCGACAACATCCCGCGCGTGCTGCCGGAGGGACTCGGCGTCGCGCTCGATCTGCCGGCGATCCCGGTTCCGCCCGTCTTCGGCTGGCTCGCCAAGGTCGGCGGCGTCGCCGAGCGCGAGATGCTGCGCACGTTCAACTGCGGCATCGGCATGATCGTCGCGGCGCAGGCCGACAAGGCCGATGAGGTTCTCGCCGCTCTGGAAGCGGCCGGCGAGGTCCCCGTGAGGCTCGGCGAAATCGTCCCGGTCGCGGCCGGCGAGGAGCAGGTCAGCTACCGCGGCAAGCTCTCGCTGTGAGCACGGCCAACGCCCGCAAGCGCGTCGGGGTGCTGATCTCCGGGCGCGGCTCCAATATGGTCTCGCTGGCAGAAGCGGCGCAGGCGCCCGGCTACCCGGCCGAAATCGCGCTCGTCATCTCCAATATCCCCGACGTCGCAGGGCTCGACCGGGCGCGAGGCTTCGGCATCGCCACCGCGACGATCGACCATCGCTCCTTCGGTAGGGATCGCGAGGCGTTCGAGCGCGCGGTGGACGAGCTCCTGCGCGTCAACCAGATCGATCTGGTCGTTCTCGCCGGCTTCATGCGCATCCTGACGCCCTGGTTCGTAAAGCGCTGGGAAGGGCGGATGATCAACATCCACCCTTCGCTGCTGCCGCTGTTCAAGGGCACGCATACACATCGGCAAGCCCTTGAAGCCGGCGTCAGCGAGCATGGCTGTTCGGTGCATTTCGTCGTGCCGGAGCTCGACGCCGGACCGGTGATCCTGCAGGCGAAGGTGCCTGTCTTGCCCGGCGACGACGAGGAGACGCTGTCCAAGCGCGTCCTCGTCGAGGAGCACAAGCTCTATCCGGCAGCGCTGGCGGAGGTCGCCTCCGGTCGTGCCAGGCTGGCCGGCGACCGGGCCTGATCCTCCCCACCCTCTCGCTTGCAGCGCTCCCACTCCTCGCGCGCCCTCTCCTCCTCCTTCTGCCAACGGCGGAAGAGGTCGGCACGACGGGCGGGATAGCGCTCCTCCAGCGCTATGAGGCCGGTCATGCGGTCGGTGCGGAAATGGCGGAATGCCTGCCGGAGCTCGCACCAGGCAATGACGATGCGCACGCGCTCGTAGAAGGTCATGCCGATCGGCCAGATCATGCGCTGTGTCGCGTGGCCGCTCTCGTCGCTGTAGTGGATCGAGAGCTTGCGGCCATTGCGGATGGCGGCACGCACGGCGGCGACGTCAACCTGATCGACCGGCACGTCGCCGGGATAGGACGCCGCGAACAGCGCACCATCGAGCAGGATCGGCCGCAGATGCGGCGGCAGCACGGCGGCGACCTTGCTGACCACATCCTCGGCAGCGCGTGCAAGCACAGGATCGGCGCGCTCGCTCAGCCAGCGCATGCCGACCAGCACGGCCTCGATCTCGTCGGGCGAGAGCATCAGCGGCGGCAGGTCGAACCCGGCGTCGAGCACATAGCCGATGCCAGCCTCGCCGCGCACGGGAACGCCCTGGCGCACCAGCGCGCCGATGTCGCGATAGACCGTGCGCACGGACACATCGAGCTCGGAGGCCAGCGTCTCGGCGGTCACGGGGCGCCTGCGGCGACGCAGGCTTTGAATCATGTCGAGCAATCGTTCGGCGCGCTGCACGGCGTCGTCTCCCTACCCGGCCTCGTAGCTGAGGCACCATGGCCCAGCTGGGGTGACAGCTTCTGTCAGGAGCGTGTCAGCAGCAAGGCTGGAGACGGAACGAGCGCCGAACGGGGAACCGACCGTCATACTCGGGCTTGCCCCGAGCATCTCTCATCGGACGAGGCTCCTGCGCCTCCTTCAGATCGAGATTCTCGGGTCTGCGCTTCGCTTCGCCCGAGAATGACACCTCTAGAGGGTCGGACCGCCGTTCAGAACGGCCGCTTGAGCTTGCACTGGTCGATGAAACGCAGGCCCTTCTCGCGGGCCGAGTCGTTGAAATAGCCGGTGTCCCTGAACGCCTGGATCTCGTCCTTGGTCATGGCGTTGACCGTGCCCTTGGCGTAGCAGCTGCACGGGGTGTGCACGGCTTCGCGCGTCGTGCCGAGGAGCTGCGACTGCGTGATCAGGCAGGCGTCGAAGGCGCGCAGCTGGATCATGTAAGGGGTGAGGTTCTTCGCGGTCGGGTCCGGCGGCGGCAGCGCCGTCGAGCTGCTTGCGGCATAGGCCGAGACGCTCGCCAGGATCGACAGTCCACCGGCCAGCACGACCGCACCCATCCGCCGCATCATCATGATTTCGCCTGCCCTTCGAGAACGGGGCACATCGCGATCACCATGCTGCGCCCACGGTTCGGCATGGCCATAGAGCTAGGTCAGCGTCAAGAGGACGCGCGGTCTCTTACTGCGGTTTTCAAGGATAGTGCTTCCGCTGTGACGTTTTCCGACTGGCTGTCGCCGGTAACCGACCGGACACCGGGTTCGATTCCGAACCCGGGCTCGTCGATGACCGGAGCCCGGTCCGCCAGCTCGAGAAAGATGGCGGCGCAAAGCAGCCAGACGATCGCCACTTCCATAATCATCGCCGCCTCCTGCGCCCCCGCCGGCCGGAGTCTTCCGGCCCACAAGCGCACTCTGGCGACCATCGATTAACGACCGGTTCCCGGCCTCGTGCCGTGAAAGCGCCACGGCCCGGCCGCAGGGGGCTCACGTGGACCAGACTGGCAAAAAGAAAGCCAACTTTGATCCAACACGTTGATATTCCTGCGATAACGAAAAACTCACCTTAACCGTGCATTAATCCCCTTCCCTCAGATTGCCCTCATTCAATCGATCGGACGCGCCGTCGCGTCGGAGTTCTGGACTATGCGTTGCGTTGCGTATCTGGCTGGTCTGGCGACCTGCCTCTCCCTCTCGCTGCCCGGCAGTGCCCAGGCGCAGTCGAGCGATTATTCGACCCTCACCTCACCCCAGCCGGCCCAGAACTGGTACCTGACGCTCGGCGCCGGCGTGCGCTATCAGCCGGACTACACCGGCTCGGATGACTATATCTTCCGCGTCCGGCCGATCATCTCGCTCGGCAAGGGCCTGAAGAGCACCTGGTGGAGCGCCGAAGACGATGCGATGCTCAGCATCGGCTTCTTCTCCGGACAGGGCTGGCGCATCGGCTTCTCCGGCGATCTGCTTTGGAAGCGCAGCGCCAAGGTCAATCCGGCGCTCGTCGCCATGCCGGAAACCAAATTCGGCGCCGAGGCCGGCGGCTTCGTCGAGTTCTATCCGACCTCCTGGCTGCGCGCCCGCGCCGATCTGCGCCGCGGCATCGTCGCCCATGACGGCGTCGTCGCCGATCTCAAGCTCGACGCCTTCTCCAATCTCGGCCCCTGGACCCTCGGCGTCGGCCCGCGCATGCGGATCGCCTCGGCCGACTATGTGCGGACCTATTTCGGCACCTATGGCGCGATGCCCGGCACCGGCGGCTTCCTGCAGCGCTTCAATGCCGGCGTCCACACCGTCGGCGCCCTGGCGCAGCTGACCTATCACTGGTCCGATCAGCTCCAGACCACCGCCTATGTCGAGTACAAGCACCTCGTCGGCGACGCCGCACGCTCTCCGATCGTCAGGCCGTTCGGCTCGCGCGACTCGATCACCATCGGCCTTTCCGCGAGCTACTCCTTCGATACCGGGTCGAACTACTCCTTCGGGCTCTGAGAAGCCGCAAGCCACGGCAGGGCTTGCTCCGGCCATGGCTGGCGGACCCAAAAGAAAAGGGCGGACCGGAAGACCGGTCCGCCCTGCTGCTTTTCAGCTCAGCTTGCGGCTGGGATCAGCCGACGATCTCGTTACCCGAGAAGAACTGGGCGATCTCGACAGCCGCAGTCTCCGGCGCATCCGAGCCGTGCACGGTGTTCTCGCCGACCGACAGGGCGAAGAGCTTGCGGATGGTGCCCTCGGCGGCGTTCGCCGGGTTGGTGGCGCCCATCACGTCGCGATAAGCCGCGATGGCATTCTCGCCTTCCAGCACCTGCACGACGACCGGGCCGGAGGTCATGAACTCGACGAGCTCGCCGAAGAAGGGGCGCGCCGAGTGGACGGCATAGAAAGTCTCGGCCTGGGCCTTGGTCATCTGGATGCGCTTCTGCGCGACGATGCGCAGGCCGGCCTTCTCGATGACAGCGTTGACCGCGCCGGTGAGGTTGCGCTTCGTCGCGTCGGGCTTGAGAATGGAGAAGGTACGCTGGACAGCCATCGAATGATCCTTGGATGCGGTGCAAAAAGGGGAATGCGGCGCGCTTATAGCCGCCGCCTCCCTGCCCCACAAGGCTCGTGGCCGCGCTGTTCTCAGTGCCGCGTCAGGAAGGCACGGGCCTCGCGCAGCGCTTCGGCGATCTGATCGCGGCTCATCTCCCGCGCCAGCTCGTGGCGGTGCGGCGCCGCCCGGGCACAGCCGCGGGCAAAGGCGACGTTAAACCATTTCTGCGCCATGACGACATCGACGGCTCCTGCCCGCCCCGAAGCATGCATCAGGCCGAGTTCGTAGTAGGCCTCGGCCGAAACCTCCGCCGGGATCACCAGCGAAGCGGGGACTGCGCTCATCTCCATGCGTGCCATGACACCACCCTCTTGTCGTTGTGCCGACCACCCGTCCAAGGCCTCGGCGATGAGTGCGAGAGTGAGCCCGACCTTTAAAATGCGAGCTAAATTTTGCGATGAATCGAGTCTCAACGAGACGTAATCGCCTGGTTAAAGCAACCAAGGGTTCACTTCATAATCCCGAAAATAGAAGTGATTTCAACGATCTGTCAGATCAGCTTCGCACCCGTCGTTGAGATTGGATTCACCTTGCGCACCGGAAACGCGGGCAGCCTCTTCCCTCGCGACAGCTTGAGCGACGCCGAAACGTCGATATAGTTCATATCTGAACCATGCGGGCATAGCTGGTCGGATAAGGGAGGATCGGATGAATCACGAGACCGGATCGAAACTCGCAGCCCTGGCCGCGCTCGGCATGCTTGCGGGCATCACGACGGCACGCGCCCAGGAGGTCGTCGGCGTCTGGGAGCGGGATACGGGTGCTTCGCGCGTGCGCTTCAGCAAATGCGGCGAAGCGCTCTGCGGCTCGCTCTCCTGGCTCAAGGACCAGAACGGGCCGGCCAAGGTCGGCCAGCGCATCTTCTACGACATGAAGCCGAACGGCGAGAACAAGTGGAGCGGCAGCGCTTTCAACCCGGAGGACGGCAAGACCTATTCCGGCACCATGACGCTCACCGGCAGTTCGCTGACCACGGCCGGCTGCGTCATGGGCGGGCTGATCTGCCGCTCGGTGAAGTGGACTCGGGCGAACTGAGTGCTGCCGTCATGCTCGCCCTTGTGGCGAGCATCCACGTCTTGAACGCTGCTTTCGATCTGCCGAGACGTGGATGGCCGGGACAAGCCCGACCATGACGCCTTCGCTTCAACGAAAGGATCGCGCTTCGCCTTAGCGCGCCCTCTGGCCGAAGAGGATCGCCTTTTCCTCGGGGGTGCTGATGCCCGCGGGGTTCCGCAGCTCCTCCGCTGCTTTCAGCCCGCGCTGGACGGCCGGGCGCGCCTGCATGGTTTCCAGCCAGCGTGCGACATTCGGGAACTGCTTGAGATCCTGACCCTGCTTCTCCCAGCCGCGCGCCCAGCCGATGCAGGCCATGTCGGCGATGGAGTATTCGTCGCAAATGTAGTCACGGCCTTCGAGGCGCTTGTTGAGCACGCCATAGAGGCGGTTGGCCTCGTTGGTGTAGCGCTCGATCGCGTAGGGAATCTTTTCCGGCGCATAGATACGGAAATGATGGGTCTGGCCGAGCATGGGGCCGAAACCACCCATCTGCCAGAACAGCCATTCATCGACCGAGACACGGGCGCGCTCGTCCTTCGGATAGAACCTGCCGGTCTTGCGACCGAGATACTGCAGGATGGCGCCTGACTCGAAGACGGAGATCGGCTTGCCGTCCGGCCCGTCGGGATCGACGATCGCCGGCATGCGGTTGTTCGGGGAGATCGCGAGGAATTCCGGCTTGAACTGGTCGCCCTTGCCGATGTTCACGGGAACGATGTTGTAGGGCAGCCCGCATTCCTCGAGCATGATGGTGATCTTCCAGCCGTTCGGCGTCGGCCAGTAATAGAGGTCGATCGGGTTAGCGGGCGCTTCGGACATCAGTCTCTTCCTTCCTGGCGTAAGGCCTCGGCCGGAACTTAAGCAGCCCACCGAACGGCAGGAAGTGCCGCGAGCCCGCCTTCAGCGCGACCTCGCCATGCCGTGACGGCGGGTGTCGTTCAGGGCGAGACGACCTTCTTGAAGCCCTCATGGCTCTGATCGAAGCCGAGGTTGCGATAGAAGCGATGGGCGTCGACACGGGACTTGTGCGAGCTGAGCTCGATCAGGCCGACGCGGTTTTCCGCTGCGAAGGCGAGCGCATGCTTGATCATCAAAGCACCGATGCCGAGGCTGCGGCTCTCGGGCGCGACATGAACGCTCTCGATCTTGCCACGCTTGCGTCCACGCGAAATCAGCCCGGGGATCAATGTGACCTGGAAGGTACCGACCACCGCGCCCGCTCGTTCGGCGACGAAGAGCTCACTGTCCTTGCTGGCATCGACCTCGGCGAAGGCCTCTGCATAGCCGGGATTCTGCGCCTCGGCTCTGATTTCCTCCGGCGTCATCGTCTGTGTGGGGGCGCCAAGCATCATCAGCTCGACGATACGGGCTACATCGCCCGCCCTGGCGCGACGAATGGTGATTTCGGTGGCGGAGACGGGCGTGCGGGTCATCGCTTCGGCTTTCGGCTCGGGCAGTGGTGATGGCGGGGACAGGGTCACTCGGCGAAGAGCCGCTTCGCCATCAGCAGCGTGTTCGGGGTATCCTCCCGCCCGTCGAAGCGGGCCTGGCGTTGCAGGAAGAAACCCATGCGCTCGTAGAAGGCGATCGCCGGCTCGTTCTGGCTTTCGACCTCCAGCCGCGCCACGGGCGCCTTCGGGAAGCAGGCGAGCGCGACCTGCAGCAATGTCCGCCCGATGCCGACGCCTTGCCAGGTCGGCAGGACATAGAGCCGCGTCAGGAGGGCGGCGCCATCGCGTTCCTGCCGGGCCGAGGCGGTGGCGACGATCTCCTCGCCGATCAGCGCGACGAGGAATATTCCCTCGTCGCGGCCGAGCTGGCTGCGCAGGTTCTCCAGCGAATGCCAGGCATTGGTGATCTCGGCGACGCGCTGCCAGCCATAAATGCCATCATAGGTGGCATGCCAGGTCTCGACCAAAAGCGCCCTCACGGCCGGAACATCGGCGGCTTCGGCGTCGCGGATGACGAGACCTGCGGGCGTCACGGGGCATTCCTTCGCAGACGCGCTCGGCCTTCCCGCCATGTCGCGGGAATCGCCTGCGCCGCGGGAGCCTAGAGCATCGCGAGAAGACGTGCGAACCGGCTTTTTCGCATCGGCACGGACACAGTGTCGACAAGCAATCGCGCCTTTCGCATTCGGACGGACCCGCGCTCGAACAGCAACAGGCGGAGATCCCGCTCGATCATCCCGATCGCATAGGTCAGACGGCGGGCTGTACACGCGACAGGCGACGCGCGGCCGCGGAGAAGCCACCTGGCTCGACGACGGCGAGAATGACCCGGTTCTGATCGTTGGAGAATACCAGCGCGTCCATGACGCAATCCAATTCTTGATCGATTTCACAAGATCGTCAGTTGCTCGGAAGGCCCCGCAACACTAGCCCCTCCACGCAAGAATGACGGGCAACAAATGGTCGACAAGCCCGCGGAAACGGGCGGGGACGGCCAGCCGGATATCCGACGCCGGGAGGGCGCAGAGGAGGGAAACAGCACCAGGCCAAATGGCCATGAGGGGATTTCGCAATATGAAGCTGACGAGACGCACATTCACCCGGGGGCTGACCCTCGGGGCTTTGACCTGCACCGAGATCGTATCGCCTGCCATCATCGGGTCCGCCCGAGCGCAAAGCATCTCCTCAAACCGGCCGGATATCCGGCGCGGCACGTACCTCATCCGCAACGGCGCGGTCATGACCGTCGACCCCACGCTCGGCACGCTGCCGAAAGGAGACGTCCTGGTCCGTGAGGGCGTCATCGAAAGGATCGGCCAGGGGCTCGAGGCACCCGGAGCCGAGATCATCGACGCCAGCGATATGATCGTTATGCCCGGCCTGATCGATACGCATTACCACATGTGGAGCGCGCTCGGTCGCAACTTTCCGGGTGACAACGGCTTCAGCTACTTTCCCGCGAAGAACGCCATTTCTCCGCACCTCTCGCCGCAGGACGGCTACAACAGCGTCATGCTCGGGCTGGTCGAGCTCGCCAACAACGGCGTCACGACGGTCCATAACTGGTCGAACAATACCCGCTCGGCCGCTCATGCCGATGCCGAGCTGACGGCACATCGCGACTCGCTGCTTCGGGCGCGCTTCGCCTACGGGCACCCCGATCTGCTGGATGCCAGCAAGCCCTTCGCCTATGACGACATCCTGCGCACGCGGGACAAGTGGTTCGGCGCCGGCTCCCAGATGGACGGGCTCGTCCATTTCGCGGTCAACCTGCGGGGAATGGGTCCGAGCAAGCCCGAGACCTTCCACGAAGAGATGCAATGGGTGCTGAAGAACGGCCTGCGCGTAGCCACCCATGCCGGCCAATCGCCGCCGAACCTCAACAATGCCGCCGATTTCGAGCAGCGCGGCTATCTCGGGCCCAACTTCCTCTTCTGCCATTATGTGCCGGGCACCGAGGCGGATTTCGAAGTCCTGGCGCGGACGAAAACGCCTCTCAGCTTTGCGACGATATCGGAAATGCGGCTGGGGCGCGCCGGTGACTACCGCGCTGCTCTCATGCTCATGCGCAAGGCCGGCGTGATGCTGTCGCTCTCGGTCGACGCGAGCCTGATCGGCACGCCGAACATGTTCGAGATCATGCGCATGACCTGGAATCTCGGCGTTCCCTGGCAGGGCACGCCATCGGCCGGCCAGAAGCCGATCGAATTCGCCGAGGTGATCCGGATGGCCACGATCAACGGCGCGACCAGCCTCGGCCTGGGCGATGTCACGGGCTCCCTGACCCCCGGGAAGCGGGCCGACATCATCCTGCTGCGGGCGAACGACCTCAACATGGCGCCGCTCGGCCAGATCGAGACCACGGTGGTGCAATCGGCCGATCCGTCCAATGTCGATACGGTCATGATAGACGGACGCATCGTCAAGCGCGCCGGGCGCCTGGTGGGCTATGACGTTGCCAAGATCATCGCCGACGGGAAGGACTCCGCCCGCAAGCTGCGCAAGCAGGCCGGCGGCGTCCTGCTGCAGACATGCCCGGATTGCGGCTGAGCGGAAATGGCGGGAGCGCCTTCGGGCGCTCCCGCATCCGGCTCACTCGATTCCGAGCTTCCTCTTCAGGATCTCGTTCAGTGCCTGCGGGTTGGCCTTGCCGCCCGAGGCCTTCATCGCCTGACCGACGAACCAGCCGAGCATGGTTGGCTTGGCCTTGACCTGCTCGACCTTGTCGGGATTGGCGGCGATCAGGTCGTCCACCGCCTTCTCGATGGCGCCGGTGTCCGTGACCTGCTTCATGCCGCGGGCCTCGACGATCGCACGCGGATCGCCCCCCTCGGTCCAGAGGATCTCGAACAGATCCTTGGCGATGCGCCCCGAGATCACGCCCTCTCCGATCAGGTCGACGAGGCCGCCGAGCTGGGCGGCCGAGACCGGCGAGGTCGTGATGTCCTTGCCTTCCTTGTTGAGGCGGCCGAACAGCTCGTTGATGACCCAGTTGGCCGCAGCCTTGCCGTCGCGGCCCTTGGCCACCGCCTCGAAGTAGTCGGCCTGGTCACGCTCGGCGACGAGCACCGAGGCATCATAGGGCGAGAGCCCGTAAGTCGCGATGAAGCGGGCCTTCTTGGCATCCGGTAACTCCGGCAGCGCGCCCTTCAGACTCTCGACGAAGGCATCGTCGAATTCGAGCGGCAGCAGGTCCGGATCTGGGAAATAGCGGTAGTCGTGCGCCTCCTCCTTGGAGCGCATCGAGCGCGTCTCACCCTTGCCGGGATCGTAGAGGCGCGTCTCCTGGTCGATGGTGCCGCCATCCTCGATGATGCCGATCTGGCGGCGCGCCTCGGTCTCGACCGCCTGGCCGATGAAGCGGATCGAGTTGACGTTCTTGATCTCGCAGCGCGTGCCGAGAGCGTCGCCGGGCTTGCGCACCGAGACGTTCACGTCGGCGCGGAGATTGCCCTTCTCCATGTCGCCGTCGCAGGTGCCGAGATAGCGCAGGATGGTGCGCAGCTTCGAGACATAGGCCTTCGCCTCGTCCGCCGAGCGCAGGTCGGGCTTGGAGACGATCTCCATCAGCGCGACGCCCGAGCGGTTGAGGTCGACGAAGCTCATCGTGGGATGCTGGTCATGGATCGACTTGCCGGCATCCTGCTCCAGATGCAGCCGCTCGATGCCGACGGTGATCTGCTCGGTGGGCGAGAGATCGACGACGATCTCGCCCTCGCCCACGATCGGGCTCTTGTACTGGCTGATCTGGTAGCCCTGCGGCAGGTCGGGGTAGAAATAGTTCTTGCGGTCGAAGACCGAGCGGTTGTTGATCTGCGCGTTCAGGCCAAGACCGGTGCGCACCGCCTGGCGAACACATTCGGCGTTGATCACCGGCAGCATGCCGGGCATGGCAGCATCGACGAGGCTGACATGCTCGTTCGGCTCGGCGCCGAAACCGGTCGAGGCGCCGGAGAACAGCTTGGCGTTGGAGGTGACCTGGGCATGGATTTCCATGCCGATCACCACTTCCCAATCACCAGTCGCGCCCTTGATAAGCTTCTTCGGGTCGGCGGGGCGGGCATGCACGTTCATCTGTGGTCTTCCGGCTGCTAGAGCCGGATCCGATCGGGTTGAAACCTGATCGGTGAATCCGTCTCTAAGATGATATTAGAGAACGCGTGACCCGATCAGATTGCAACGCAATCTGATCGGCGCGCGCTCTTGGTCGCCTACGCGTTACGATGTCGGCGGCCTTGCGGCAAGCATCCGTTGCCTCGCATGGCCGCCCTGAAACCCCGCGGCATGGTGCAGCGCCGTTGCGCTCCTGCAACCAGATGGCGGGAATATGGCTTATCTGGCGCAATATCGCATTTCTTGACGGGTGATGGATCTTGACATTCGTCAGCCATCATCCCTTTTAGCGCCAAAGGTCGCAAAACCGGCTATGGTTGCGCCGCCTGTCATTCGGAGTTCCGTCATGTCACGCAGCCGTTTCATCGGCCTGGTGCTTACCTCTATTGCTACGTCGACCGTCCTCACCACGTTCGACGTCGCTGCCCAGGGAGCTCCGCCGGCCCCTCCGGTTCAGGTCGCGACCCCTCTCGCCAAGCGCATCACCAACTGGGACGAGTTCACCGGCCGCTTCGAAGCGAGCGAGCAGGTCGAGGTCCGCGCCCGCGTGTCCGGCTTCATCGACAGCGTGCACTTCCCTGACGGCTCGCTCGTCCAGAAGGGCGATCTGCTCTTTACCATCGATCAGCGGCCTTACAAACTGGCCGTCGACGTGGCCCGCGCCGACGTCACCCGCGCCAAGGCCCAGGTCGAGCTCTCGCAGAACGAGGTCGATCGCGCCGAGGGCCTGACCCAGAACCGCACCATCACGGCCCGCGACGTCGACCAGCGCCGCGCCAACCTCAACAGTGCGGTCGGATCGCTTCAGGGCGCCGAGGCCAATCTCAAGAACGCCGAGCTCAACCTCGAATGGACCGAGGTGCGGGCGCCGCTGGCCGGCCGCATCTCGAACCGCCGCGTCGACCCGGGTAACCTGATCGCCGGCGGCCAGTCGGGCGCGACGCTGCTGACGACCATCGTCGCGGTCTCGCCGATCTACTTCACCTTCGACGTCTCGGAGGCCGACTTCCTGCGCTACTCCCGCATGGCCAGCCTGCGCGACGGCTCGGGCAAGGATGCCGGCGTCCCGGTCGAAGTGAAGCTGTCGGACGAAACCAAATGGGGCCGCCGCGGCAAGGTCAACTTCGTCGACAACGCCGTGAACGCGCGTTCGGCCACGATCCGCGGCCGCGCCGTCTTCGACAACAAGGACCAGTTCCTGACGCCCGGCGTGTTCGGCCGCCTGCGCTTCTTCGCCGGTGAATCCGATGCGCTGCTCGTGCCCGACACCGTGATCGCCTCGGACCAGGCCAGCAAGATCGTGCTGACTGTCGGCCCGGAGAACAAGGTCGTGCCGAAATCGGTCGTGCTCGGACCGATCAGCGAGGGCCTCAGGGTGATCCGTTCCGGCCTGTCGACCGAGGACAAGGTCATCGTCGGCGGCAACGCCAATCCGATGGTCCGTCCGGGCGTCGCGGTGACGCCGCAGCCGGGCGAGATCAAGGTCGCGACGACGAACTGAATGCCTCCCGCGCCGACTTTCCCGAAAGCCGGCGCCCGCTTCTGGCGCCTCAACCACGCCCGACATTGAAACACGGGCGCCACCGGGCGCCCGCCCGCCTTTATCCGGACAGGACATTTCCATGTTCCGCTTCGCCCATTTCTTCATCGACCGGCCGATCTTCGCCACCGTTCTCTCGGTGCTGCTGACGATCGCCGGTGCCATCGCCCAGCGCTCGCTGCCGATCTCCGAATATCCCGAGATCGCGCCGCCAACCGTCTCGATCACCGCGACCTATCCCGGCGCCTCGGCCGAGGTCGTCGCCGCCACGGTGGCGACGCCGATCGAGCAGGAGGTCAACGGCGTCGACGACATGCTCTACATCACGTCGCAGTCGACCGGCGACGGGCGAGTGACGATCAACATCGTGTTCAAGGCCGGCGTCGATGTCGACCAGGCGCAGGTGCTGGTGCAGAACCGCGTCTCGCAGGCCGAGGCGCGCCTGCCGCAAGACGTACGCGCACTCGGCATCCAGGTTCGCAAGGCCTCGCCCGACTTCCTGATGGTCATCAACATGATCTCGCCGGACGGGTCGCGCGACGCGCAGTACATCTCGAACTATGCCTCGCTCTACGTGAAGGACGTGCTCACCCGCGTCGACGGCGTCGGCGACGTGCAGGTCTTCGGTGCGCGCGACTTCTCGATGCGCATCTGGCTCGACCCGGCCAAGGTCGCAGCACGCAACCTGACGGCGGGCGACGTCGTCGCAGCGCTCAGGGCCGCAAACGTGCAGGTCGCGGCCGGCGCGCTCAACCAGCCTCCCGCGAAGTCGGACGAGGCCTTCCAGTTTTCGGTCAACACGCTCGGCCGCCTGACCGACGTCTCGGAATTCGAAAACATCGTCGTGCGCTCCGATGCGGATGGCGGCACGATCCGCGTGCGTGACATCGCCCGCGTCGAACTCGGCTCGCAGGACTACACCACCAACGCCTATCTGGATAACAAGAACACCGTCGCCATCGGCGTCTTCCAGCGGCCGGGCTCCAACGCGCTCGCGACCTCGGACAAGCTGATCGCGACGATGGGCGAGATGGCCAAGCAATTCCCCGTCGGCCTCGAGCACCGCATCATCTACAACCCGACCGAGTTCATCGGCGAATCCGTCGACGCGGTGGTGCATACGCTGCTCGAGGCTATCGTGCTCGTCGTCATCGTGGTGATCCTGTTCCTGCAGACCTGGCGCGCCGCGATCATCCCGATCGTCGCGATCCCGGTCTCGCTGGTCGGCACCTTCCTGGTGATGAGCGCGGTCGGCATCTCCTTCAACACGATCTCGCTGCTGGCGCTGGTTCTGGCCATCGGCATCGTCGTCGACGACGCGATCGTCGTGGTGGAGAATGTCGAGCGCTATCTTGCCGAGGGCCTCACGCCCAAGGAAGCCGCTCACAAGACCATGGACGAGGTCGGCGGCGCGCTGCTGGCGATTGCGCTCGTGCTCTGCGCGGTGTTCATCCCGACTGCCTTCATCAGCGGCCTGCAAGGCACCTTCTACCAGCAGTTCGCGGTGACGATCGCGGCCTCGACCGCGATCTCCTGCTTCGTCTCTTTGACGCTCTCGCCGGCGATGTCGGCGGTGCTGCTCAAGCCGCACAAGAAGCATGACGAGCACGAGCAGCACGGCTTCCTCTACAAGCTGGGCGCACCGGTCCGCTGGTTCTTCCACTATTTCAACGCCGGCTTCGATTGGCTGTCGCGCACCTATGGGCGCGTCACCTCCAGGCTCATCCGCATCGCGGTGATCCTGCTGATCGTCTATTCCGGCCTGATCGCGGCGACCGTCTGGGACATCCGCCGGACGCCGACCGGCCTCGTGCCGCAGCTCGACCGCGGCTATTTCATCGCCGTGATCCAGCTGCCGCCCGGCTCCTCGCTGGAGCGCACGGACGCGGTGCTGCGCAAGGCCAACGAGATCCTGCTGTCGCGACCGGGCGTCGCCCATACCGTCGCCTTCGCCGGTCTCGACGGCGCGACCTTCACCATCGCGCCGAACACCGGCGTGGCCTTCGTCACACTCGCGCCGTTCAAGGACCGCGAGAAACAGGGGCTGACGACGCAGGGCATCTTCGCCGACCTCCGGCAACAGATGTTCGGCATCTCGGAAGCGTTCACCCTGCTGATCGAGCCGCCGGCCATCCCGGGCATCGGCACCGGCGGCGGCCTGAAGGGCTATGTGCAGGATCGTGGCGGACGCGGGCTCGCCGCACTTGAAGGCGCCGCCTGGATCGTCGCCGGCTCGGCCGGGCAGGTCCCGGGCATCCAGCAGCCCTTCACGCTGTTCTCGACCAAGACGCCGCAGATCTACGCCGATATCGATCGCACCAAGGCGGAGATGCTCGGCGTGCCGATCACACGCATCTTCGAGACGCTGTCGGTCTATATGGGCTCGGCCTATATCAACGACTTCAACCTGCTGGGCCGCACCTATCGCGTCACCGCACAGGCGGATAACCCCTTCCGCCTGACCACGCGCGACGTCGCCAATCTCAAGACCCGCAACGCGGATGGCGAGATGGTGCCGATCGGCTCGATCGCATCCTTCCACGATACGACCGGCGCCTATCGCGTGCCGCGCTACAACCTCTA
Source organism: Allobosea sp. RAF48 (assembly GCF_052114025.1). Classification (NCBI taxonomy): domain Bacteria; kingdom Pseudomonadati; phylum Pseudomonadota; class Alphaproteobacteria; order Hyphomicrobiales; family Alloboseaceae; genus Allobosea; species Allobosea sp. RAF48. Next base: position 152,506 of record NZ_JBFRDZ010000011.1, on the reverse strand, counting down.
TCCGGCAGCCGAAGTGCAGCTCTCGATGGCGCATGGCTTCTCGACCGGCCAGGGCATCGCGGCGGTCGAGAAGATCGCGGCGGAGCGGCTTCCGGCGGGCTTCGGCTTCGAGTGGACGGAGATCGCGCTGCAGGAGAAGCTCGCGGGCAATACGGCGATCATCGCCTTCGGCCTCGCGGTGGTGTTCGTCTTCCTGCTGCTCGCGGCGCTCTACGAGAGCTGGCTCCTGCCGCTCTCGGTCATCCTGATCGTGCCGATGTGTATCCTGGCGGCGATGTTCGGGGTGAACTACGCCAATCTCGACCGCAACATCCTGGTCGATATCGGCCTCGTGGTGCTCGTCGGCCTCGCCGCGAAGAACGCGATCCTCATCGTCGAGTTCGCCAAGCAAGCTGAGGACGAAGGCATGCATCGCCGCGATGCGGCGATCGCCGCCGCCCGGACCCGCCTGCGGCCGATCCTGATGACCTCGATGGCCTTCATCCTCGGCGTGCTGCCGTTGACGATCTCGGTCGGCGCCGGCGCGGAGATGCGCCAGGCGATGGGTATCGCGGTGTTCTCCGGCATGCTGGGCGTCACCTTCTTCGGCCTGATCTTCACGCCGGTGTTCTACGTGATGGTGCGCTGGCTGGCGGAGCTGGGTGGCAAGAAGCGCAAGGCGCAGGCAGCACAGCAGCAGCCGACCAGAGCGCATGGCTGAAGGTGACGGCGGCGGCTTTCCAGCCACCGCCCTGCCCCGACGGCAGACACGAAAAAGGGCCGCTCGCGCGGCCCTTTTTCTTTTCCTGAGGCGTCATTCTCGGGCGGAGCGAAGCGCAGACCCGAGAATCTCATGACGAGACGGCGAAGAGCCTCCTTAGGCCCGAAATGCTCGGGTCAAGCCCGAACATGACGGCGGCGCCCCTCAGCCCCACCAGCGCTCGGAAACCGGGAAGCGGCCGGCAGCCTGCTCGATCACCTCGCCGAGCGAGAACAGCGTCTCCTCGTCGAAGGGGCGGCCGATGAGCTGCAGGCCAAGCGGCAACCCCTGCGCGTCGAGGCCGGCGGGCACGGCGATGCCGGGCAGGCCAGCCATGTTCACGGTCACGGTGAAGACGTCGTTGAGATACATCTCGACCGGATCGGCCGAACCCTTCTCACCGATCCCGAAGGCGGCGGAAGGCGTCGCAGGCGTCAGCACCGCGTCGATGCCCTGCGCATAGACCGTCTCGAAGTCGCGCTTGATCAGCGTGCGAACCTTCTGGGCGCGCAGGTAGTAAGCGTCGTAATAGCCGGCCGAGAGGACGTAGGTGCCGATCATGATGCGGCGCTTGACCTCGGCGCCGAAGCCGGCGGCGCGGGTCTTCTCGTACATCTCGACGATGTCCTTGCCCTGCTCGCGCAGGCCGTAGCGGACGCCGTCATAGCGGGCGAGGTTCGAGGAGGCCTCGGCCGGCGCGACGATGTAGTAGGCCGGCAGCGCGTATTTCGTATGCGGCAGCGAGATCTCGACGATCTCGGCGCCGGCGGCCTTGAGCCATTCGATGCCCTTCTGCCAGAGTGCGTCGATCTCGGGGTTCAGACCCTCGAGCCGGTATTCACGGGGAATGCCGATCTTCATGCCCTTCACAGAGCGGCCGACAGACATCTCGTAGTCAGGCACAGGCGTATTGACCGAGGTCGTGTCCTTCGGATCATGTCCCGCCATCGAACGCAGCATCACGGCGCAGTCGCGCACGCTCTTGCCGATCGGCCCAGCCTGGTCGAGCGAGGAGGCGAAGGCGACGATACCCCAGCGCGAGCAGCGGCCATAGGTCGGCTTGATGCCGACCGTACCGGTGAAGGCGGCCGGCTGGCGGATCGAGCCGCCGGTGTCGGTCGCGGTCGCGGCAAGGCAGAGATCGGCGGCGACGGCCGCGGCCGAACCGCCCGACGAGCCGCCGGGCACGAGGTGGTTGCCCTCGACGGCCCCGCCCTGCCCGGCTCCGACGTTGGACCCCTCACGGCGCCACGGGTTCACGACATTCCCGAAAGCCGAGGTCTCGTTCGACGAGCCCATGGCGAACTCGTCATTGTTGAGCTTGCCGAGCATCACCGCGCCGTCGCGCCAGAGCTGGCTGGAGACGGTCGACTCATAGCCCGGCACGAAATTGCCGAGGATGTTCGAGCAGGCGGTGGTACGCACGCCCTTGGTCGCGAACAGGTCCTTGATACCGAGCGGCAGGCCCTCGAGCGGTCCGCCCTGCCCCTTGGCAAGCTTCTCGTCGGAAGCGGCGGCCTGCTTCAGGGCGTGCTCGGGTGTTTCCAGCACATAGGCATTGAGGGCGCGGGCCTTCTCGACGGCGGCGATATGGGCCTTCGCGAGCTCGGTCGCAGAGAAGGTCTTGGCTTTCAGGCCGTCGCGGGCCTCGGTCAGCGTCAGGCGGGTGAGATCGGTCACGGTTTCAATTCCGTTCTGCATGCGGATGGCGATCCCGGATGGCGCTTCGCCTCCGGGATGATCGAACAGGCGCGCCTCGCGCTTATTCGATCACCTTCGGCACCATGAAATAGTTGTCCTCGGAAACCGGGGCGTTGGCGACGATCATGTCGGCGATCTCGCCGTCGTTCACCACGTCCTCGCGCTGCTTCATCGCCATCGGCGTCACCGAGGTCATCGGCTCGACGCCGTCAACATTCACCTCGTTGAGTTGCTCGACGAAGCCGAGAATGGCGTTGAGCTCGCCTTGCAGCTTGGGCAGATCGGCCTCCGGCACGGCGATGCGCGCGAGATGCGCGACGCGTTTGACGGTGGCGAGATCGACCGACATGGCGGACTCCTGACAAAGGCGCTGCTGGCGCCGGAAACGGTTCGCCGCGCTATAGCAGATGGCGGCGCGTAAGTAAGGGCTAAGACGAAGCGCGTGATGGTCGGGCTTGCCCCGACCATCTCTCTATTCAGAGATTCTTGGCTCTCCGTTGCGCTCCGGCGGAGAACGACGGCGAGATCAGATCGCGAAAGCCTCGCCCTTCTTCGGCAGGACGACCTCGATGCCGCTGCCCTGCATGCCAGCGACGAAGGTGTCGGCGTTCTGGTCGATGATCGGGAAGGTGCCGTAATGGCTGGGGATCGCGACCTTCGGCTTGACGAAGCGGGTCATGGCGAGCGCGGCGACCTTGCCGCCCATGGTGAAGCGGTCGCCGATCGGGCAGATGCAGGCCTCGACGCCATGGATCTCGCTGAGCAGGGCCATGTCGGAGAAGATGTCGGTGTCGCCCATATGCCAGAGCGCTTTCTCACCCCTGGCCTTGATGATCGCTCCGTTGGCGCTGCCGACCGGAACGTTGACGCCGCCCTCGCCCATACCGGCCGAGTGATCGGCGCGGACAAGCGTGACGCTGAACGGGCCGAGGTCGACCGCGCCGCCGGTATTCATCGGCTGGAAGCTCTTCAGCCCTTGCGAGGCCAGATGCATGGCGAGATCGTAGTTGGTGATGACGGTCGCGCCGGTCTTGCCCGCGATGTCGAGCGTATCGCCGACATGGTCGCCATGGCCGTGGGTGACGACGATGTGGCTCACGCCCTTGGAGATCGCGGCGATATCGCCCTCGAAGGCTGGATTCCCCGTGAAGAACGGGTCGATCAGGATGGCGGCGCCGTCGATGTCGACGCGGAAGGCGGAGTGGCCGTACCAGGTGAGTTTCATGCGAAGGCTCCGGAAACGTACGGGTCAATCAAGATGCGTGATCGGATATAGATCATTCCAATCGGGGTTGGCACGTTCGATGAGAGCGACCTTCCAATTCCGCTGCCAATGCTTGACGCGCTTTTCCTGGGCAATGGCTTCCGCGGGATCGTCGTAGTGCTCAGCATAGACCAGGCGCGTGACGCCATAACGTCTCGCAAATTCTGAACCGCGGCCGCCCCGATGCTCCTCGACGCGGCGGGATAGTTGATTGGTCACACCGACATAGAGCGTGCCGTTCTTTTGGCTTGCGAGAATATAGAACCACATCCCCACCCCACATGCGGGTCATCCCGGGCGCAGCGAAGCGTAGACCCGGGATCCATGCCGGAATCTGACAAGAACGGGCTCGGCAGACAACTCAGAAGGTTCCGGCATGGATCCCGGGTCGGCGCGGCTTCGCCGCTTGCCCGGGATGACCCGCGTTGAGGAAGTATCGACAAGCTGGAACAGCCCGTGCAGGTTCGTGCGATGATGCCAGACAGAAATATCCCCATGACCGACGCCGCCACACTCGCCCGCCGGATCGCCCAGGGCCATGGCGACGAGCCGGCCGATCTCGTCATCAAGGGCGCGAAGCTTCTCGATCTCGTCACTGGTGCGCTGGTCGACAGCGACATCGCCATCTGCGGCGACACCATCGTCGGGACCTATGGCAACTACGAAGGCAAGCGCGTCATCGACGCCAAGGGCCTCATCGCCGTGCCCGGCTTCATCGACACGCATCTGCATATCGAATCCTCGCTGGTGACGCCGCTCGAATTCGAGCGCTGCGTGCTGCCGCATGGCGTCACCACGGCGATCTGCGACCCGCACGAGATATCCAATGTACTGGGCGCCGAGGGCATCCGCTATTTCCTCGCCTGCGCCGAGGCTATGCGGATGGATCTGCGCGTCAATTTGTCGAGCTGCGTGCCGGCCACCCATCTGGAAACCGCCGGCGCCCGGCTCGAGGCCGGCGATCTGACACCGATGATGGACCATCCGAAGGTGATCGGGCTCGCCGAGTTCATGAACTTCCCCGGCGTGATCCATCGCGATCCCGCTTGCCTCGCCAAGCTGGAGGCCTTCTCCCATCGCCATATCGACGGCCACGCACCCCTGGTGCGCGGCATGGACCTCAACGCGTATCTCGCCGCCGGCATCCGCACCGACCACGAGACGACGACCGCCGACGAAGCCCGCGAAAAGCTCGCCAAGGGCATGGCAATCCTGATCCGCGAGGGCTCGGTCTCGAAGGACCTGCATCAGCTGATCTCGCTGATCTCGCGCGATGCCTCGCCCTTCCTCGCCTTCTGCACCGATGATCGCAACCCGCTCGACATCGGCGAGGAAGGCCATCTCGACTACATGATCCGCACCGCCATCGCCGAGGGCGCGGATATGCTGGCGACCTACCGCATAGCCTCGCTCTCGGCGGCGCGGAATTTCGGGCTGTTCGACCGCGGCTTCATCGGGCCGGGCAAACGCGCCGATATCGTGCTGGTCGAAGACCTCGCCGCCTGCTCGGTGAAGCAGGTGCTGACCGGGGGGCGGCTGGTGGAGGAGGCGCTGTTCGCGGATCGCAGAAGCATCGCGCCGGTCGGGCTCGGCAGCGTGAAGTGCCGGCCCGTCACGCCGGCATCCTTCCGGGCCCAGGCCCGGGACGGCGAGACGCCGGTGATCGGGGTGGTGCCGGGGCGGATCATCACCGAGCGGTTGTCGATGTCCCTGCCCTCGCGCGATGGCGAAGCGCTGCCCGATCTCGCGCTGGATGCGATCAAGGTCACCGTCGTCGAGCGTCACGGCAAGAACGGCGGCATCGCCACCGGCTTCGTCCACGGCTTCGGTATGAAGCGCGGCGCCATCGCCTCCTCGGTCGGGCATGACAGCCACAATCTCTGCGTGGTTGGGGTGGACGATGCGTCGATGGCGGCGGCGGCCAACCGGCTGATCGAGATCGGCGGCGGCTTCGCCGTGGCGGATGATGGCAAGGTCACCGCGGAGCTGGCGCTGCCGGTCGCCGGGCTGATGAGCGAGCAGCCCTTCGAGGCTGTGCGCCACGATCTGGAAGACTTGCGCGCCGCGGCGAAGGCGCTCGGCGTCGTGCTGGCCGAGCCCTTCCTGCAGGTGGCCTTCCTGACGCTGCCGGTGATTCCGCACCTCAAGATCACCGACAAGGGGCTCGTCGATGTCGATCGCTTCGATTTCGTGTGAAGCTTCGCGACGTCATGCTCGGGCTTGACCCGAGCATCTCGGAAACCGCCGTCTTCTCGTCCTGAGATTCTCGGGTCTGCGCTTCGCTGCGCCCGAGAATGACACCAACCCGCCGCTAGATCCTCTCCTCCAGCGCCGCCATGACCTTCTCGGCGACGAGGCCGGAGACGCGGCCGTTCGACTCCACCGTGTTGCCGGCGATATGCGGGGTCAGGATCAGGTTGGGCGCACCCGCGAAGACCTTGGCCGCGTCCTTGCCGAGCGGCTCCTGCTCATAGACATCGATCGCCGCGCCGCCGAGCTTGCCGGCCTTGAGCGCCTTGACCAAAGCCACCTCGTCCATGATGCCGCCGCGCGCGGTGTTGATCAGGATGGCGTCCGGCTTCATGCGGGCGAAGGCCTTCGCGTCGATCATGCCGCGGGTTTCCGAGGTCAGCGGGACATGCAGGCTGATGACGTCGGCCTCTGCCAGCAATTCGTCGAGTTCCAGCCGCCGGACGCCGCTCCAGGCCGGGTCGTCGGCAGGCAGGCGCGGATGAAAGGCGGCGACCTCCATTCCAACAGCGCGGGCATGATGAGCGACGTCGCGTGCGATGGCGCCGAAGCCGACGAGGCCCATCAGCTTGCCGGCGATCTCGCGGCCGATCAACTTGGTCTTGGGGAATTCGCCGGAGACCATCGCGGCATTGGCGAAATATGCGCCGCGCAGCAGGGTCATCGTCGTGCCGATGACATATTCGACGACGGACAGGCTGTTGGCGCCGGTCGCCGGGAAGACGCGGATGCCGCGAGCCGCGCAGGCTTCCATGTCGAGATTGTCGAGGCCGACGCCGAGGCGGCCGATCACCTTCAGCGCCCTCGCCGCCTCCAGCACCTTGCCGCGGACCTGAGTCTGGTTGCGCACGATTACGGCCGGGACGTCGGCGACGAGCCGCGCCATCTCGTCCGGGCTGGCATAGAGCTCGGGATCGTAGTGGACCGCGAAGCGCGCCTTGAGATTGGCGACAGCGGTGTCGTCCATGAATTCGGTGATGACGATGTCGGTCATGGGGCGGTGCTGACGATGAAACGAAGGCGTGGATCGGGGCTATAGAGCGGCGCGACGAAAGTCTCGACCAGCCGGCCGCCGTTCTTCTCGATGATGCGGCGCGAGGCGTGGTTCTCGACGTCGCAGGTGATGGAAATTTCCGGCAGCCCGGCCTCGCGCGCGACGCTGAGCATCGCAGCGAGCGCGGCGGTGGCATAACCACGGCCGGCGAAGGCCGGCAGGATGGTGTAGCCGATATGTCCGAGCACATGCTCGGGCAAGGCGAACACAGCCCTGCCTTCGACATCCTCCTGCCAGCGCAGGTTGATCGAGCCGATGAAGGGCCGCTCCGGCCGGTCCTCGGCGAAGATCCAGCGCGTCGGGCCGGGAATGCGATCGACCTCGCGGCCATCCGGCAGCTTGATGCGGCCGGGACCGCCACGGGTTTCGGCGAGGAAGGCGTCCGGGTCGGCGGCGATCGCGGCGAGCTGCTCGGGCGCGACGTTGCGCGTCGTGTTCGGCGACCAGCCGCCGCGCAAGGCCGCCTGGTAGGCGTCGAGCAGGGACTTGTCGGGAACTTGCAGCGAGATCCGCGCCGGCACGGCAGGCATCCTTTTTGGGAAGAGTCCGATAGCCGGCGCGTATAGCGCGACGGCCGACGATGCGCGATGACTTCCGCGCTACAGGGAGCGGAAACCCGCCATTCCTCGCATGCATCGCAACAGGTATCGCTCGCGAGACAGCCCGGCGCGTGATACCGCCATGCCATGACCAGCGCCGTCGTCCCGCTCGAAGCCTTCCTCGACCTGCCGGCGCATGCGCGCCTGCTCGGTCTCGATCTCGGCTCCAAGACGATCGGTCTGGCGCTCTCCGATCTGGAGCGGCAGATCGCGACGCCGCTGGAGACAATCCAGCGGGTGAAGTTCGGGCTCGACGCAGCCGCGCTGCTGAAGATTGCTCAAAAGCACCAGATCGCGGGGCTGGTGATCGGCCTGCCGCTCAACATGGACGGCACGGAGGGGCCGCGCGTGCAGTCCACCCGCGCCTTCGTGCGCAACCTCGCCCCCCTCACCGATCTGCCGATCGTGTTTTGGGATGAGCGGATGTCGACGATGGCCGTGACACGCACGCTGCTCGATGCCGACGCCTCGCGCGCCAAGCGCGCGGCGGTCGTCGACAAGATGGCAGCCGCCTACATCCTGCAGGGCGCGCTCGACAGGCTGGGCCGGCTCATTCCGCTGGAAGGCGAGCAAGACGAGTTCCATTGAAAAACCGCCTCGACGAAGAATGAGGCGGCTTCCCGGAGGGCTCAGTTGAGCAGAATCCCGCGCTTGAACGCCTTCTTCTGCGCTTCGCGCTCGTTCTTGATGGCGCGCTTGCGCTCTTCCATCGTCATGCCTGCCATCGGGTCCTGCTGGCGGCGGCCGCTGTCGAAGCCGGGCCGGCGATCATTGCCCCAGTCTCCGCGGGCATCGTCGCGGCCGGAACCGCGGCGGTCGTCGCGCCAATCCCTGCGATCGTCGTTGCGCCCGTAGCCACGGCGCTCATAGCCATCGCCGGAGCGACGCTCATAGGAGCGATCATAGTTCGGGCCGGCGTAATATTGCGCTGCGGCGGGCTGAACACCGGCCCAGCCGACCATCGCCAACCCCAGCCCGGCGATCAGAGCATTTCGAAGGGACGCCATTTCAGTGATACCTCAGCCTTCCAAACATATGTGACGCTATCGTTCTGGCGTTCAATCGCGAAGATTTCCCTGACAACCCCACAAAAATAGGCCCGCGCAGATTGCGCGGGCCTTGCAAGGCACTTCAGGCCGCGACCTCAGCGATGATCGCGGAAATCATACGGCGCATAATAGCCGTAGGGCGCATAGTAGCGCTGCGGATAAGCATAGACCGGCGGCGGCGGAGCCGCGTAGTAGCCTTCATCGTAGTACGGTGCCGCATAGGCCCGGTTGTTCGCCGCGACAGCCGCCGCGCCGAGGATACCGAGGCCAACGGCCCCCGCGATCGCAGCGCCGCGCGACGGGCCACGATAGCCGTAGTAGCCGCCGCGGTACCCACCGCGGTAGCCGCGGTAGTACTGGGTATATCCGGCCTGCGCCTTGTCGAGCCGCGCCGCATCGAACAGGCGCTGCTCCTTCGCCATAGCGGGAACCGCGTAGCTGCTCACCGCCAAACCTGCGGCAGCCAGCGAGACGGCGAACTTCTTACCCAGAGAGATCATGACGGCATCTCCTTTCTCGGGACCGCCCCGAACCATGAATACAGGTTCGCTCGATCCGGTTGAATGCGACCTGAACCAATCGCGGCAGCATTGCGGCACGGACACAACGCCTCTCCGTCAACACCCTTGCCGGCTGTGGGCCGCCATGGAACAGGATCGTTCGATCCTTGTCGCTTCAACCGATGACGGGTTCCGTTGTTCCTGCCCCACTTTGCCGGCCTGCCATGCTCGATAGCCTGATCGCCGTTTTCCTCGTCATCGCGACAGGGTGGGTCCTGAAAGTCCGTAACCTCGTTTCGCCCTCGCATTGGCTGGGCGTCGAGCGCCTGACTTATCAGGTCCTTTTCCCGGCCGTCGTCATCCATACCCTCGCCATGGCCGATCTGCGCAGCGTACCGGTCATTGCCATGGGGGCGAGCCTCGTCCTTGCCATTCTCAGCGTCGCTGCGCTTCTGCTCGTGACTCGGCCGCTCCTGGCCCGAGCGGGCATCGGCGGGCCCGCCTTCACCTCGATTTTCCAGGGCTCGGTCCGCTGGAACACCTTCGTCGCACTGGCGCTCGCCGCCGGCCTGCAAGGCCGCAACGGCGCGACTCTGATGGCGATCGCCGTCGCCGCGATGATCCCCTTGCTCAACGTCATGTGCGTCGTCGTCCTCGCGCGCTTTGCCAACGGCAAACCAATGAGCGTTGGCGGCACAGTGCGCTCGATCCTGTACAACCCCTTCATCTGGTCCTCTGCCGTGGGCCTTGCCCTCAATCAGGTCCAGTGGCTGCTGCCTTCGGCTTTCACCGGCTATCTCGACGTCCTGGGGCGGGCTTCCCTCGGCATCGGCCTGCTGGTCGTAGGCTCTGCGCTCGATCTCAATCGCCTTGCGCGCCCTCGCCTGGCCCATTGGGTCGCGGCCGGGTTGAAGCTCGCGGTGATGCCGCTGGCGGCGTGGCTCTATGCCGGCTGGTTCGGCGTCACCGGCCCGGCCCTGACCATGACGATCGTCGCCGGCGCCGTCCCTACCGCGACAGCCGCCTATTTCCTCGCCCGCGATCTCGGCGGCGACGCACCGCTCATGGCCGAGATCACAACCCTTCAAACCCTGCTGGCACTCGCAACGCTTCCAGTCGCCGTACTCCTGCTGACGTAAGCAAGCAGAGCTTGAAATTTTCAAGAGAATACAATTTATAATTGCATATCGTAAGGGAACGCCTGCGAACGAGTTCCGTGCCTGCCAGACGAGGGAATCCATGCGCATGAAGCCGAAGGCGCGAAAGCTGGTTCCGCCCGAACCGGACCTCGACGAGCAGGACGACACCATTCCCGATCGACCGATGACCGCGCTGGAGGCTGCATCCTTCATCGAGAGCATGGCAGCCGAGCTGCGAGGCATGGCGCGCGGCACGAAGCTCGAGACCTTGTCCTACTTCCTGGAGATGACGCGGATCGAGGCGTCCGCCGAAATCGAGCGCCTGATCAAATCGAACGGCAAGGACCGGTAGACCTCAGCCATCCGAACACGAAGCAGGTCAGAAGCGCGCCCGCGACAACGCCCCTCCGGGGTGACGGCGCACTTGCCCTTCGATTTCCAATTCGACCAGTACCCGGTTGATCTCGCGCGCGGCATGACCGCTCGCGCGGACGAGGTCATCGAGCGCGATTGGCGTCGGTCCCAGCAATTCCAGCACGAGGCGCCCGAGACCTGGCTGCAAGGTAGCCCTCTTGACCTTCTCGGCCGATGGCGGGGGATCGAAATCCCCTTCATGTCGGATGAACCCCGGCGCCGGCGCCACCTCCGGCAGATCGAGTTCATCCCACATCGCCTCGCTCGCCGGTTCGCCGGCGGCCTCCCGCAGCGCCGAGCGCTCCAGCCAGGAGGCCGGGTCCTGCCGGCGCAACGGCGCGAGCGCCTCGATGACATGCGCCGCTTCGGCGCAAAGCGTCGCTCCCTCCCGAATCAGATGGTTCCCGCCTTCGGCACGTGGATCGAGCGGCGAGCCCGGCACGGCAAAGACCAACCTGCCCTGCTCGTTGGCGAAGCGCGCCGTGATCAACGAACCCGAGCGACGTGCCGCCTCGACCACCACAGTGCCGAGCGAGAGGCCGGAAACCAGCCGGTTACGCCGGGGGAAATCGCGCGCCCTTGCGACCCAGCCGAGCGGCATCTCACTGACGATGGCGCCCTGCTCGGCGATGCGTTCCGCCAGAGGGATGTTTTGCGGCGGATAGATTTCATCGAGCCCGCCAGCGAGCACGGCGATCGTGCCGGTATCGAGGCTGGCCTGGTGGGCTGCCGTGTCGATGCCGCGGGCGAGCCCCGAGACAATGGCGAAATCGGCCTCGCCGAGCTCGCGCGCCAGCCGGCCGGTGAACTTCATTCCTGCCGCGGAGGCATTGCGGGAACCGACGAGGGCGACCGCCGGCCTCTGGAGAGACTGCACCTGCCCGAGCACCGCGATCAGCGGCGGCGCCGAATCGATCGCCCGCAGCGGTATGGGGTACTCCGCTTCGCCGAGCGCGATCAGGCAGCCGCCGAGACGTCGCAGCGCCTCGATCTCGCGTTCCGCCTCGGCGGGCTGGCAGATGCGGATTGGACGGCCTGCTCGTCGCGCGAGGTCGGGCAAGGCCTCGAGCGCAGCACCAACCCCGCCGAAACGGTTCATCAGGGAACGGAAGCTGCGCGGGCCGATGCTCTCGCTGCGGATCAGCCTCAGCCAATCGAGACGCTGGCGATCGGAGAGGACGATGCCAGCCATGTTCAGCTCTCAGCCCTTCTGGCCGATCTTGCCTTCGCGCCCGGCCAGAAGCCGGGCGATATTGGTCCGGTGCATAATCCAGAGCAGCACGGTCAGGATGGCCATGACGATGGCCGCCTGGTGCATGCCGGCCCAGAACCAGAGCAGCAGCGGCGTCAGCAGGCTGGCCACCAGCGCCGAGAGTGAGGAGTAACGCGAGAGATAGGCGACGCTCAGCCAGACCGCGGCGAAGACGAGCGCGATCGAGGCCTTCACGCCGATCAGCACGCCGAGATAGGTCGCGACGCCCTTGCCGCCCTTGAAGCCGACCCAGACCGGGAAGAGATGGCCGAGAAAGGCGCCGATGCCCGCCGCCAGCGCCGCCTCCGGCCCGCCGAGCAGGCGCGCGCCGACGATGACCGCCACCGTTCCCTTCAGCATGTCGCCGACGAGGGTAGCGGCCGCGAGCTTCTTGTTGCCGGTGCGCAGGACATTGGTCGCGCCGATATTGCCGGAGCCGATGCTGCGCAAATCCGGCCCGCCCGCCAGCCGCGTCAGGATGATGCCAAAGGGAATGGAGCCGAAGAGATAGCCGACGACGAGCGCGATCAGCGTTGCGGAGCCGGAAAGGCTCCAGTTCAGAACATCGGTCATGCCGCCCTATTCCCCACAGTCCACGGGCAGCCTAGAACATCGGACCGAAAAGTGGAAACCACTTTTCGGGCAAATCCGGTGCTACGGCAAAGAGATAGATTGCCACTTGGCGTCCGGAAGGACGCGCGGCGATCTAGCCCGGCTCGCCCTCATACACCACCCGCCCGGCGACGATCGTCGCGGCTACGATGCCTTCCAGGCGAGCCTCGTCGAAGGGCGAGTTCTTGGCGCGCGACTTGAGCTTGCGCTTGTCGACGACGAACGGCGCCTCGGGGTCGAACAGGACGAGGTCGGCGGGAGCACCCGGAGCAAGCCGGCCCGATGGCAGGCCGAGCAAGGCGGCCGGCCGCGCCGACAGGGCGGCGAGAAGCTGGGGCAGCCCGATATGGCCCGCCTGCACCAGCCGCTGCGCGGCCGACAGCATGGTCTCAATGCCGAGCGCGCCGTCCGCTGCCTCGGCGAAGGGCTGGCGCTTGGTCTCGACGTCCTGCGGATCATGGTCGGAGACGACAGCGTCGATCACGCCTTCGGCGAGCGCGGCGACCAGAGCGAGGCGATCATCCTCGTGGCGAAGCGGCGGCGAGACCTTGCAGAAGGTCCGGTAGTCGCCGACGTCGTTCTCGTTGAGGGTGAGATTGTTGATGGAGACGCCGCAGGTGATGCGGGCGCCGTCCTGCTTGGCGCGGCGTACGAGTTCAGCCGATTCCGCGCAGGAGATCATCGCGGCGTGATAGCGGGCGCCGGTGGCGCGGGCGAGGCGGATGTCGCGTTCCAGCATCACCGTCTCGGCCTCGAGCGGGATGCCGGGCAGGCCCTTGCGACTGGCGAACTCGCCCTCGTTCATCACGCCGGAACCGCGCAGTTCCGGGTCCTCGACATGGTTCATGATCAGCGCGTCGAAGTTGCGGGCGTAGATCATGGCGCGGCGCATCACCTGCGGGTTGCGCAAGGCCCTGGCGCCGTCGCCGAACGCGACCGCTCCGGCCTCTAGAAGCAGGCCGAATTCGGTGATCTCCCGGCCTTCCAGCCCCTTGGTCAAGGCGGCGCAGGGCAGCACGTTGACGATCGCCTTGTCGCGGGCACGGCGCTTCAGGAAGTCGATGATGGCGGGATCGTCGATCGGCGGGTCCGTATCCGGCCGGCAGACGATAGTGGTGACACCGCCCGCGGCAGCCGCCTGCGAGCCCGAGCCGAGCGTCTCGCGGAATTCGGCGCCGGGCTCGCCGAGGAAAGCGCGCAGGTCGATCAGGCCCGGCGTCAGCACCTGCCCCTTCGCGTCGATGCGGCGCACGCCCTCGCCCGTCGCGGGGTCAGCCCCCCATGCGACCGAGGCGACGGCGCCGCCGCTCAGCAAGACGGAACCCTTGCCCTCGCGCCCGGACGCCGGGTCGATGAGGAGCGCGTTGACGATCGCGATATCCTGCGTTTCAGCCATGTTCGGTCCCGCCACGCTCAGATATTCGGCAGATGCTGGGCGAGGGCATCGAGCACGGCCATGCGGACGGCAACACCCATCTCGACCTGCTCGCGGATCAGCGACTGCGCGCCATCAGCCACTTCCGACGAGATCTCGACGCCGCGGTTCATCGGTCCCGGATGCATCACCAGCGCATCGGGCGCGGCGCGCTCGAGCTTCTCGCGATCGAGGCCGTAATAGCGGAAATACTCCTTCGAGGACGGCACGAAGGCACCGTGCATCCGCTCGAGCTGCAGACGCAGCATCATCACGATATCAGCGCCTTCGAGCCCTTTGTTCATATCGGTATAGAGCTCGACGCCCATGCGCTCGATGCCCGCCGGCATCAGGGTGGAAGGCGCGATCAGCCTCACCTTGGCGCCGAGCGCGTTGAGCAGGATGATGTTGGAGCGGGCGACGCGCGAATGCAGGATGTCACCGCAGATCGCCACGGTCAGCCCCTGGATGCGGCCCTTGTTGCGGCGGATCGTCAGCGCGTCGAGTAGCGCCTGCGTCGGGTGCTCGTGAGCGCCGTCACCGGCATTGACCACCGAGCAGCTCACCTTGCGGGCGAGCAGATTGACCGCGCCGGCAGCGTGGTGCCGCACCACGATGATGTCCGGCCGCATCGCGTTGAGGGTCGCGGCAGTGTCGATCAGCGTCTCGCCCTTCTTCACCGAGGACGATGCGACGGACATGTTCATCACGTCGGCGCCCAGCCGCTTTCCCGCAAGCTCGAAGGAGGCCTGCGTGCGGGTCGAGGGCTCGAAGAACAGGTTGATCTGGGTGCGGCCGCGCAGCGTCGCCGTCTTCTTCTCGACCTGCCGGGAGAGCGCGACATAGGCCTCGGCCCGGTCCAACAGCCCCTCGATGTCGAGATGGGACAACCCCTCGATGCCGAGCAGGTGGCGGTGCGGATAGAGCGGGGCTGGCGATGTCATTTGAAGGTCGCTGTTTAGGCGCGACTCGCCCCCGGCGCAAGCCGCCCGAATAGAGAAAGGCTGTCATGCCGCGCGCAGCGGTGGAGCTTGCGTCCGATTGGCGCTAGGTCAGATGCCTCGCCGTTCGCTCCCCACGTTTTGCCGAAGGGATCAAGCCTTGTCCGCCTCCACGACCGCCTTTGTTCCAGCGTCTCACGGCATCGAATGGGAAGCCCTCCCCCCGGCCGAGGCCGGCCTCGACGTCAGCAGGCTCGCGGCAGCGGTCGCCTTTGCCCAGGATCACGAAAGCCCCTGGCCCCGCAGCCTCTACTATCCGGACGGCAGCTATGTCGGAAATGTCGAGTGGAATGAGACGGGTCCCTGGACGGAGATCGTCGGGCCTGTCCGCGAGCGTGGCGGCCCGGCAGGGCTCATCCTGAAGGGTGGTCGCATCGTTGCCGAATGGGGCGACACGAGCCGCACCGACATGACCTTCTCGATCGCCAAGAGCTATCTGTCCGTGCTCGCCGGCATCGCCTTCGACGATGGGCTGATCCGGGACGTCGAGGAGCCGGTCGGCAAGAGCGTCGACGATTCCGCCTTCGCCGGCCCCCACAATGGCGCCATCACCTGGCGCCATCTGCTGCAGCAGTCGAGCGAATGGCAGGGCGAGCTATTCGGCAAGTCCGACCAGGTCGATCACAACCGCCAGATCGGCCCCGGTGCCGACAACAGCCGCAAGGGCCAGCGCCGCGAACTGCGCGAGCCCGGCAGCTTTTACGAATACAATGACGTGCGGGTGAACGTGCTGAGCCACGCCCTGCTCAAGCGCTTCCGCCGGCCGCTGCCGGAGGTGCTGCGCGAGCGGATCATGGACCCGATCGGCGCCTCGCCGGACTGGCAGTGGCAGGGCTACAGCACATCCACCGTCACGATCGACGGGCGCGAGATCCAGTCGGTGCCCGGAGGCGGGCATTGGGGCGGCGGGCTCTTCATCGGCGCACGCGACCATGCCCGCTTCGGCCTGCTGATCGGCCGCAAGGGCGCGTGGAACGGCCGCCAGCTCCTTTCGCAGGCCTGGGTCGAGCGGATGCTGAGCCCCTCCCCGACGCTGGGCAATTACGGCTATCTCTGGTGGCTGGCACGCGGCCCGGCCGCGCGATCGGGGGTTCCCGAGACCGCCTTCTCGGCGCTCGGCGCCGGCAGCAACGTGATCTGGGTCGAGCCCGAGCGCGACATCGTCGCCGTGCTGCGCTGGATCAACGGAGCTTCGACCGAAGGCTTCATCGACCGCCTGCTGGCGGCGCAAAGCTGAGAGCGCGCCGCGTTCGCCCGGTTCGCGCTCAATCCTTCACCGAATAGACGTGTTCGGGCCCCGGAAAGCGCCGGGCCCGAACCTCGGCAGCGTAATCCGCCACGGCCTTGTCGACATCCTCGGCAAGGTTGCCGAAGAGCTTGACGAATTTCGGCACGCGCCCGGTCAGGCCCAGCATGTCGTCGAGCACGAGCACCTGGCCGTCGCAGGCGGCGGAGGCTCCGATGCCGATGGTAGGGATCGCGATTCTGGCCGTTATTTCGGCCGCAAGCGGCTCGGCCACCGCTTCCAGCACCACGGCGAAGGCGCCGGCTTCCGTCACCGCCGCGGCATCGGCGGCAATCGCCGGCCACTCGGCCCGGCTGCGCCCCTGCGCCTTGAAGCCGCCGAGCACGTTGACCGCCTGCGGAGTCAGCCCGACATGGGCCATCACGGGGATGCCGCGCTCCACCAGGAAGGCGATGGTCTTCGCCATGCGCTGCCCGCCTTCGAGCTTCACCGCGCCACAGCCGGTCTCCCGCATGACGCGGGCCGCGTTGCGGAAAGCCTGCTCCGGGCTTTCCTCATAGCTGCCGAACGGCATGTCGACGACGACCAGTGCGCGCTGCGAGCCGCGCATCACCGCCTGTCCGTGCAGGATCATCATCTCCAGCGTGACCGGCACGGTGCTGTCGAGGCCATGCACGACCATGCCGAGAGAATCCCCGACCAGCAGGAAATCGCAATGGCGATCGGCCAGCGCCGCCATCGGCGCCGTATAGGCGGTCAGGGAGACGATCGGCTCCGCTCCCTTGCGGCTGCGGATGTCCAACGCCGTCCGGCGCCTGATCTGTGCTTGCGAAGACACGCTCGCCTCCCCATTTCGTAGCCCAAGCCGGAGAATGGCCCTAAACGGTCCCGTGCAACACGCAAAGCGCAATCGCCGTTTGACACGGCCCGCCCGCTGAACCACTTTCGCGCGCATCATCCGAACCGCAGCGGTCTTGCGGGTCGCGGAACCGTCCGTTAGGGCCGGCTCCGCGCTCTGATCAGAGCCGTTATCGAGACACGAAAATCATGAAGCTCCTCGTCGTCGAGTCGCCGGCCAAGGCCAAGACGATCAATAAATATCTCGGCTCCGACTACGAGGTCATCGCCTCGTTCGGGCATATCCGCGACCTGCCGGCCAAGGACGGCTCGGTCGAGCCCGACAACGATTTCGCCATGAAATGGGAAATCGAGGGCCGCGGCGCCAAGCAGGTCTCCGAGATCGCGCGCGCCGTGAAGGGCGCCGAGAAGCTCATCCTCGCCACCGACCCGGATCGCGAGGGCGAGGCCATCTCCTGGCACGTGCTGGAGGCGCTCAACCAGAAGAAGGTGCTGAAGGGCATCCCGGTCGAGCGCGTCACCTTCAACGCCGTCACCAAGGACGCCGTGCAGAAGGCATTGGCCAATCCGCGCGCCATCGACCAGGCGCTGGTCGATGCCTATCTGGCACGCCGCGCGCTCGACTATCTCGTCGGCTTCACCCTTTCGCCGGTGCTCTGGCGCAAGCTGCCGGGCGCCCGTTCGGCCGGCCGCGTGCAGTCGGTGGCCCTGCGCCTCGTCTGCGACCGCGAGCGTGAGATCGAGGCCTTCCGGGCGCGCGAATACTGGTCCCTGGTGGCGACGCTCGCCACAGAATCCGGCCAGACCTTCGAAGCCCGGCTCGTCGGCGCCGACGGCAAGAAGATCGCCCGGCTCGACATCGGCAACGCCGAGGAGGCCAAGGCCTTCAAGGAAGCGCTGGAAACAGCGCTCTTCACCGTGAGCGAGGTCGAGGCCAAGCCGGTCAAGCGCCACCCCTACCCGCCCTTCCAGACCTCGACGCTGCAGCAGGAGGCCTCGCGCAAGCTCGGCCTGGCTCCGGCGCGGACGATGCAGCTCGCCCAGCGCCTCTACGAAGGCGTCGACATCGGCGGCGAGACGGTCGGCCTCATCACCTATATGCGAACCGACGGCGTCGACATGGACGGGTCGGCCATCGCCGCCGCCCGCCGCGTCATCGGCAAGGAATTCGGCGACCGCTACGTGCCCAACGTGCCCCGCAAGTACACGGTCAAGGCCAAGAACGCGCAGGAGGCCCACGAGGCGATCCGCCCGACCGATCTCGGCCGGCTGCCGGCGATGGTCGCGCGCCAGCTCGAACCCGAGCAGGCGAAGCTCTACGAGCTGATCTGGAAGCGCACCATCGCGAGCCAGATGGAATCCGCCGAGATGGAGCGCACCACGGTCGACATCGCGGCGAAGGTCGGCGCGCGCCATCTCGATCTGCGCGCCACCGGACAGGTCGTCCTCTTCGACGGCTTCCTGACGCTCTATCAGGAGAGCCGCGACGACGAGGAAGACGAGGACTCCAAGAAGCTGCCGGCGATGAAGGCGGGCGACAAGCTGGAGAAGCGCGCCATCGCCGCCGATCAGCACTTCACCGAGCCGCCGCCGCGCTTCTCGGAAGCCAGCCTCGTCAAGCGCATGGAAGAGCTCGGCATCGGCCGGCCATCGACCTATGCCGCGACCCTCTCGACCTTGCGCGACCGCGAATATGTCCGCATCGAGAAGAAGCGCCTCGTGCCCGAGGACAAGGGCATGCTGGTCACGTCGTTCCTGGAGAGCTTCTTCAAACGCTATGTCGAGTTCGACTTCACGGCGAACCTCGAGGAAAAGCTCGACCGCGTCTCCAACGCCGAGATCGACTGGAAGGCGCTGCTGCGGGAGTTCTGGGAGGAGTTCCAGGCCTCGATCGGCGAGACCAAGGACCTGCGCGTCGGCGACGTGCTGGAGGCGCTGAACGGCATCCTCGGCGACTATATCTTTCCGCAGAAGGCCGATGGCTCCGATCCGCGCGTCTGCCCAAATTGCGGCAACGGCCAGCTCTCGCTCAAGCTCGGCAAGTTCGGCGCCTTCGTCGGCTGCTCGAACTATCCCGAATGCCGTTACACCCGTCCGCTCTCCGTCCCGGCGGCTGAGGGGGAGGCTTCCGCCGAGGGCGGCCAGGGCACGCCCGGCGTGCGCGTGCTCGGCACCGATCCGGTGACCGGCCTCGAAGTGACGCTGCGCGACGGCCGCTTCGGCCCCTATATCCAGCTCGGCGAGGGCGAGAAGCCGAAGCGCTCCAGCTTGCCCAAGGGCATGAGCCCGGCCAGCGTGACGCTGGAGAAGGCGCTGGCGCTGCTCGCCCTGCCGCGCGAGGTGGCGAAGCATCCCGAGTCGGGCGAGCCGATCCTGGTCGGAATCGGCCGCTACGGACCTTATGTCCAGCACGGCAAGACCTACGCCAATATCGACAAGGACGACGATGTCCTCGAACTCGGCGGCAACCGCGCCATCGACCTGATCGTCGCCAAGGAGAGCGGCGGAGGTGGCCGGCGCGGTGGCGCGGCGACGCCGGGACGGGCGCTCGGCGAGCATCCGGCCGGCGGCACGCTCGAAGTGAAGGCGGGCAAGTACGGCCCCTATGTCGCCTGGGGCAAGATCTTCGCGACATTGCCCAAGACGATGGCGGCCGAGAGCATCACGCTGGAGCAGGCGATCGAGCTGGCGAACGCCAAGGCCGAGACGAAGGGCGGCGCCAAGGGCAAGGCCAAGGCCGCCGCCGGCGCGAAAGCCAAGGCTCCGGCGAAGAAGGCGGCCGCCAAGAAGGCGCCGGCCGAGAAGGCAGAAAAGGCGCCAGCCAAGAGCAAGGCCAAGGCTGCGGGCTGACCTGCGCCACCGGCGGCGGAGAGCGGAGCCATGCGCCTGGCAACCTGGCTCCTATTGGGAAGCGGGGCGGTCCTCTGCGTCGCGACTTTCGCGGGCAGGATTTGGCTAAACAGGCTCGCCCGACGCCGTTGACTTCGCCAGCGATGGGAGGAGGATAGCAACACTGATGCGTCACCACGCAAGAGAGGGGCGCCTATCATGACCATCGCCAAAAAGCTCCAAAGCTATATCGACGGCCGAGGCATCGCCTATGACACCGTCGCCCATAATCGCACGGCTACCAGCAGCCAGGCGGCGCAGGCGGCCCATATTCCCGGTAGCAAGCTGGCCAAATCGGTCGTCGTCCATCACGAGACCGGCTATGTCCTCGCTGTCGTGCCGAGCACGCACCGGATCGAGCTCTCGCGCTTGCAGGATGTGATGGAGAGGCGGCTCGGCCTCGCCTCCGAGGACGAGATCGGCTCGCTATTCTCCGATTGCGACATCGGCGCCGTCCCACCGGTCGGGTCGGCCTATGAGGTACCGGTGATCCTCGACAAGAGCCTCGGCGACGCCAAGGAGGTCTATTTCGAAGGCGGCGACCACCGGACGTTGGTGCATGTCAGCGGTGCCGACTTCCTCAGCCTGATGAAGGATGCGCGGCTGGCAAGCTTCAGCCACCCATCCTAGATCGCCGCGCATCCGATCGGATGCGCTATCGGTGATCGGTCTCGGGATATTTATCGGTGTAGCGTGAGACGGACGCCCTGCGGCATGCAGCGTGATGAAAACGCGGGTCTCGGCCGGCGGCGGATGCGCCGGCCGGAAGTTAGGCGTTTCCTGCGACCACGACGATGCGCCGCACCTCGCCGCGCAGGAAGGCCTGCAGGAAGCGCTCGTAATCCTTGAAGGAAATGCAGCCGTTCGAATCGCCGCGCGGCCCGAGCAGATAGGTGTGCGCCAGCAGCCCGGCACGGCCATGGATGGCGCCGCTGCCACCGACCGGGTTCAGGCGGATGGCGCGCACGCCGTGGAACAGTGCCTCGCGTTCGGTCAGCGTATAGGTGTGCGGCGGCGTGACGCCCTTCATCCGGACGTGGGCGTAGCTCGGGTCGTCCATCATCTCGCCGAGGCCGGAATGCGCCTCGAGCCGCTCGCCATTGGGCATGTAGACCATCTTGGCGCTGATGTCGTAGATCGCGGTGCCCGCCTCGGCGGTGCGCGGCGGCGTGCCGGCCGAGGGGCTGAGCCTGGCGACGCGGCCGCGGTCGATGACGTCATCCTGCGGCGCGGCATAGGCCAGCGCCGTGCCTGTCGGCTGTTGCTTCTGCACGCCGAAGAGCTTCTCGAAGAAACTGCGGTTGTCCTCCGGCGTCGGCGCCGCAGCAGCCGTGCGGTTGCGGCGCGGCGAAGTCGGCTGCGCCACTCGCGGCTGCGGCTGAGGCTGAGGTTCAGCCTTCGGCAGCAGGTCCAAGGGCCGCGGCACCGGCATGGGCATCGGCGCCGCCTTCTCAGCCAGCGTGACCGGTGGCTGCGGCGGCAGAGGTAACACCGGCTCGGCGGCCGCGATGGAGGACGACGACGCGGGCGGCTTCGCCGGCTGGAAGGCGGAACGGGCGGGAGTACCCTGGGCGAAGGACGCGGCCTTGCCGCCGGACAATGCGGGATCGAGCAGGCCGCTATAGGCGGGGGCCGGCTGCGTCGCGGCGCGGCCGGCAGGCGCCTTGCGGGCAGCTGCAGAAGGAACACTACCGGCGTCAGGCGCCGGTGCGCCCTGCCCCAACATCCAGAAGCCGGACATGGCGCCACAACTCAGGGCGGCGGCGAGGAAGAACCCTTTCAGCAAAGGCCGGCGGCGTCGGCGCGAGCGCACATAGGGCACGCCGCCTTCCCGCACATAGGTCGCATAGGTCATCCGCCGCACTCTCGATACACTTACGCCACGCCCCGCGGCGGACACGGCTTCGCCGCTCGCGCCCCGGTCGAGGGAGGCGCGATTTGCGTTGCGATGTGGCCGAGTATGCCGGGAGAACCCAAACTTCTTTCTGCTTCGATAAGGCGCTGTGTTGGTTAATCGCCGGTGAACCGCATCGATAATTTTTGCGGATGAGGAAGCTGCGGTTGTCAGGCCGCCGCGGCGCCGCAAGACGATGCAAAGGCGGCGCGATCAAGGCCGCCGGATGGAGGAACGGAGACAAAGATTTTTACCTGGCCGCCGCGATTGGCCCATTTTTTTCGGGCAGGGCTGGCGTGTCAGCCCATTTCTCCCAACCCGGCTCTCGAATCGGATATGTCGCAAGCATCGCAGCCGCAGGGCTTGTCGCCTCGAGAATCTCAGGCCTTCATGGCGGCTGCGCAGGGGGGCGGGACCGACGTGACCGAAGCAGCCACCGAGCCGAGGACGAGCTCTGTTGCAGCGCTGGGTGCCATCGTCAGCGGCGCGCTCATCCTTCAGGTCGCCGCCACGATCGTGAACACGGCGGTGCCGCTGAAGATGGCGCTGGAGCAGAAGGCCCCGCTGCTGATCGGCCTCGTCGGCTCGGCCTATTCCGTCGGCTTCCTCGCCGGCTGCTTCGTCATCCCCGCCTTCATCCGCCGTGTCGGGCATATCCGCGCCTTTGCCGTCTTCGCGGCCTTGCAGGCCGTGCTGACGCTGGGCTTCTCGGTGACGCCGCTCGACGTCTGGGGCATTTCACGGCTGGGGATGGGCTTCGCCGGCGCCGGCCACGCCATCTGCATCGAGAGCTGGATCAGCGGACAGGCCAAGGCCGGCCAGCGCGGCCGCGTCTTCGGCTTCTATCAGATCCTCAACCGCCTCGCCCTGATCGGCTCGCAGATCGGCGTCGGCTACGTCTCGCTGCAGTCGAACGACATCTTCCTGCTGGCGAGCGCCGCCTTCTCGATCGCGCTGATCCCCGTCGGCATGACGAAGGCGAAAGGGCCGGAATCGGGCGAGGTCGTCTCCGTCCGGCTCAACACGATCTGGCAATACGCGCCGGCCTCGGTCATCGGCTGCCTCTATGTCGGCCTGATGGGTGGCGCGCTCACCAATGTCGCACCGGCCTACGGCATCCTGATCGGTCTCGACCAGGCCTGGGCGATCCTGCTCACCGCCGGCATCCAGATCGGCGCACTGGTGCTGCAGTGGCCGCTCGGCCTGCTGGCGGACCGGGTCGAGAGCCGCATCATCATGCTGAGCGCCACGCTTTCGGTGGTGCTCTGCTCGCTGGCGCTGGGCGCAGTGCTCTGGTTAGCCCTGCCCCATGCCCGCTTCTGGCTGTTCGGCCTGTTCGCGCTGATCGGCGCGGGCTCGATGCCGATCTACACGGTCGCCGTCGCCCATGCCTATTTCCGGCTCGGCCGCGAGCGGGCGCTCGGCCTCTCGGCGCAGCTCCTGTTCCTCTGGGCTACAGGCTCCGCCATCGGCCCGCTGGTCTCGACCGCCTTCATGCAGGTGGTCGGACCGAACGGGCTGCTCGCCTATCTCGGCCTGCTTTCGGCGGCGGCGGGCGCCTATCTCGCCTTCCGACTGCGGCGCAACCCGCCTTCGGCCAATCCCTTCGGGGAGCGCCCGGCCACTGCGCCGACCATCCCCGACGTCTCGCCCTCCGGGCGCTCGCAGGGCGGCAAATAGGACAGCATTCCATCGCCTGGCTGAAACGCGAGTCAATCCGGCCGCAGCGAAGCGGACGGCCGGGTTTCACGCCTGAGCGTGGTTCGGAAACGCTCCGGCATGGCTTCCAGGTCAAGCCCGCGATGACGGCGGTTGTTCGGGGGAGGCGGAACGAACGCTACGCCTGGACAGCATGGCGGCTGGGCTTGGCCTTGAGCTTCAGCTCCTGCAGCTCCTCGCGCTCGCGCGGAGTGTTGCGCATGAGCTGGTCCTTGCCGGGCTGGTACTGCACGGGCTGGGCGACATCGACGCCGTACCAGGCCGCCGCACGCAGCACGAAGGACGGATCGGCGAGGTGCGGGCGTCCGAGCGCGACCAGATCGGCACGGCCGGCGGCGATGATGGTGTTGACCTGATCGGCCGTGGTGATGTTGCCGACGCACATGGTCGCGACCTCGGCCTCGTTGCGGATGCGGTCCGAGAACGGCGTCTGGAACATGCGGCCATAGATTGGGCGCGATTCCCTCGCGGTCTGGCCGGTCGAGACGTCGACGAGGTCGCAGCCCTCGGCCGCGAAGGCCTCGGCGATCGCGACGGAATCCGCCGCCGACAGACCGCCTTCGACCCAGTCGGTCGCGGAGATGCGCACGGACATCGGCTTCTCGCGCGGCCAGGCCTCGCGCAGTGCCCGGAAGACCTCCAGCGGGAAGCGCAGCCGGTTCTCGACCGAGCCGCCATAGTCGTCCGTGCGCTTGTTAGTCAGCGGCGAGAGGAAGCTCGCCAGCAGATAGCCATGGGCGCAGTGCAGCTCCAGCATGTCGAAGCCGATACGCTTCCCACGCTCGGCAGCGGAAACGAACTCGGCCGTCACCCGGTCCATGTCGGCGCGTGTCATCTCGCGCGGCACCTGGCTCTCCGGGTAGTAGGGCAAGGCTGAGGCTGAGACGATCGGCCAGGCGCCTTCCGTCAGCGGCCGGTCCATGCCCTCCCACATCAGCTTCGTCGCCCCTTTGCGCCCGGCATGGCCGAGCTGGAGGCAGATCTTCGCGGCCGAATGACCGTGGACGAAGCCGACGATGCGCTTCCACGCGGCCTCCTGCTCGTCATTCCAGAGGCCGGCGCAGCCGGGGGTGATGCGAGCATCCGGGGCGACGCAGGTCATCTCTGTGAAGATCAGCCCGGGACCACCGATGGCGCGCGAGCCGTAATGCATCAGATGCCAGTCGCCCGGCATGCCATCCTGCGCGGAATACTGGCACATCGGCGAGACCGTCATGCGGTTCTCGACCCGCATCTCGCGCAGCTTGAAGGGCTGGAAGGCCGGCGGGACGGGCGAGCCGTCCTTGCGCCGCTTCGCCAACGGACCCAGCCCATCCGCGACGAGCCTATCGACGGCTGAGACCATTTCCGGGGCGCGCAGCGCCAGATTGTCGTAGGTGATCGCCTTGGAGCGGGTCATCAGGCCGAAGGCGAAGCGCAACGGCTCGAAATCCCAGAAGCGCCGGAGCTCCTCGAACCAGACGAGCGAGACATCGGCGGCGTGCTGGGTCTTCTCGACCTCCTCGCGGCGCTGCGTCTCGAACAGCTTGAGCCCGGCGGCGACGTCGAGCTTCGCCTGCCCCATCGCCTTGTGCAGCGCGATAGCATCTTCCATCGCGAGCTTGGTGCCGGAGCCAATCGAGAAATGCGCCGTCGCCTTGGCGTCGCCGATCAGCACGACGTTCTCGACGACCCAATGGCGGCAGCGGATCATCGGGAAATTACGCCAGAGCGAGCGGTTGGTGACGAGCCTGTGGCCCTGAAGCTCCTCGGCGAAGACGCCCTCGAGGAAAGCGGCCGACTGCGCCTCATCCATGGCACCGAGCCCGGCCCTCTCGAAGGTCTCCGGGTCGGTCTCCAGCACCCAGGTCGAGCGCCCGGCCTCATACTGGTAGCAATGGGCGATGAAGACCCCGTGCTCGGTCTGCTTGAAGAAGAAGGTGAAGGCGTCGAAGGGGCGGGTCGAGCCCATCCAGGCGAATTTGTTGGGGCGCAGGTCGGTTTCCGGCTGGAAGCGCTCGCGCCAGTTCTCGCGCAGGCGGCTGTTGACGCCGTCGGCGGCGACGACCAGGTCGTAGTCACGCTTCAGTGTTTCGACATCGGCGATGTCATCGCCGAAATGCAGGTTGACGCCGAGCTCGCGCGCCCTCGCCTGCACCAGCATCAGCAGCGAGCGACGCGAACAACCGCAGAAGCCGTTGCCGGGCACGCGGTAGCTGTCGCCCTTGAAGTGGATCTCGATGTCGTCCCAGTAGGCGAAGTTGTCGCGGATAGCGGCATAGCTCTCGACATCCGCCGCCTTGAAGGTGTCGAGCGTCTGGTCGGAGAAGACCACGCCGAAGCCGAAGGTGTCGTCCGCCTGGTTGCGCTCGAAGACGTCAACCGAAATCTCCGGCCAATCCCGCTTCATCAGCAGCGCGAAATAGAGCCCTGCCGGCCCTCCGCCAACAACCGCGATACGCATCGACGCCTCCATCAGGGAACCGGCCGATCCGGTCTGGAAAATATTTTAAACCTGAAATGATTTTGAACTCAAGAGCCTTTGACGACCTCAGCGCGAGGCGCCGCTGAAAAAGCCACGCGCTCACATAAGCTACGTGCCGCGCTGCAAAATCTGCGGTCCGTCGACCGGCGAAAGCCAACAGGCTTGCAAATTGATTGAGGTTTAAAATATATTCGAGGACGGAGGTCGAACGGTCATGACTCTGCAGGGACAGCACGCGCTGGTGACGGGGGGTGGACGCGGCATCGGCCGAGCCATCGCCGCCGCACTGACGCAGGCCGGGGCGCGGGTCAGCATCCTCGGCCGTGACGAAGCAGCGCTGCGGGACGCCGTCACAGCCGGGGCCGCCGCCGATTTCGCCGTCTGCGACGTGCGCGACGAAATCTCGGTTTCGGCCGCTCTGGACCAGCTTTCCCGTGAGCACGCCTTCGACATCGCGATCGCCAATGCCGGCGCGGTCGAGACCGGCCCATTCATGCGCAGCGACAGCGAGCGCTTCCGCCGCATGGTCGAGATCAACCTGATCGGCACGGTCAACCTGTTCCATGCCGTGCTGCCGGGCATGCTGGAGCGCCATCGCGGGCGGCTGGTCGCCATCGCCTCGACGGCCGGGCATCGCGGCTACCCCTACGTCAGCGCCTATGCGGCCGCGAAGCATGCCGTGATCGGCCTCACCAAGTCGCTGGCGCTGGAAACGGCTCGCAGCGGCGTCACCGTCAACGCCGTCTGCCCCGGCTACGCCGACACCGACATGGTCGCGGGCGGGCTCGATACGATCACGGCCAAGACCGGCAAGAGCCGTGAGCAGGCCCTGGCCGAAATGGTCAAGGACAATCCGCAAGGGCGCCTGATCGCGCCCGAGGAGGTCGCGGCCGCCGTCCTCTATCTCTGCGGACCGGGCAGCGATGCCGTCACCGGCCAGTCGCTTCTGATCAATGGCGGGGAGTTCTGAGATGGAGACGCCCTCCTCCACATTGATGCTCGACCGTGAAACCAAGGCGAGCGAACGCCCCGGCGACCACAAGGACGAGTTGCGCCTGTGGCTGCGGATGCTGACCTGCTCGACGCTGATCGAGACCGAGATCCGCAACAGGCTGCGCGAGGAGTTCAAGACCACCCTGCCGCGCTTCGATCTGATGGCCCAGCTCGACAAGACCGCAGTCGGCATGACGGTCGGCGAAGTCTCGCAGCGGCTGATGGTCTCGAACGGCAACGTCACTGCCGTCGTCGCCGGGCTTGTGACGGACGGGCTCGTCGACAAGCGCTCCGCGCCGCAGGATCGGCGCGTGCAGATCCTCACTCTGACGGCGCAGGGCCGCAAGGCCTTCCGAGCCATGGCCGAGCGCCATGAAAGCTGGATCGCCGAGTTGTTCGCCGGGCTCGACCAGCCCGAGATCGGGCAGCTCTTCCGGCTGCTCGGAGAGACCAAGACCTCGCTGCATCGCGCCATCGCCGGCCGAGCGAAGGACGCAGCCGACGGGGCCGCGAAGGGAGACGCCTGATGACCACCGCCAATGCCACAACCCTGCCGCTGGCGGGCTTCATGCCGCAGCATTTCGCCCTCGCCGTCTCCGGCAAGGTCGCGACGGTGACGCTGAACCGGCCTGAGAAGAAGAATCCGCTGACCTTCGCAAGCTACCGCGAACTCACGGATTTCTTCCTTGCGGCGCAGAAGGAAGAAGAGATCAAGGCGATCGTCGTGACCGGTGCCGGCGGCAATTTCTCTTCGGGCGGCGACGTCTTCGAGATCATCGGCCCGCTGGTCGCGATGGAGACCAGGGACCTCCTGAAGTTCACCCGGATGACCGGCGATCTGGTCAAGGCGATGCGGGCCTGCCCGCAGCCGATCGTCGCAGCCATCGACGGCGTCTGCGCCGGCGCCGGCGCCATCGTCGCGATGGCATCCGACCTCAGGCTCGGCACTGCGGGCAGCAAGATCGCCTTCCTGTTCAACCGCGTCGGCCTCGCCGGCTGCGATATGGGCGCCTGCGCGATGCTGCCGCGCATCATCGGCCAGGGTCGTGCGGCGGAACTCCTCTATACGGGCCGCGTGCTCAAGGGCGAGGAAGCGGAACGCTGGGGCTTCCTCAACCGGATCTGCGCGCCCGACGCAGTGCTTTCCGAGGCGCAGGCGCTCGCAGCCGAATTGGCGGACGGGCCGACCTTCGCCAATGCGATGACCAAGCGCATGCTCGAGATGGAATGGGCAATGTCGGTCGAAAGCGCGATCGAGGCGGAAGCCGTGGCGCAGGCGTTGTGCATGCAGACCGAGGATTTCGCCCGCGCCTATCACGCCTTCGCCGAGAAGCGGAAACCGGTCTTCGAGGGCAACTGAGATGAGCAGCGCCCCTCGCCTCGGCCTCGATATCCTCGGCGACACGCTGGACTGGCCGTTCTTCGAGGAGCGCCATCGAACCTTCGCCGCTGAGCTCTCCGGCTGGGCCGATTCCTATCTGGCCGATCTGCCCCACGACGATGTTGACGAAGCCTGCCGGGCGCGTGTCGCGGCGCTGGGCGCGGCGGGTTTCCTGAAGGCGGCCGTGCCGGCCGCTTATGGCGGGCTTTCCGACAAGCTCGATGTCCGCACGCTCTGCCTCGCCCGCGAGATTCTGGGTGCTCATGACGGGCTCGCCGATTTCGCATTCGCCATGCAGGGGCTCGGCACCGGCTCGATCAGCATCGCAGGCTCCGAGGCGATGAAGCAGCGTATCCTGCCTGGTGTCGCGGCCGGCAAGCGAATCGCCGCCTTCGCCCTCTCCGAGAAGGAGGCGGGCTCCGATGTCGCAGCCCTGGCGACGACCGCGACGCCGGATGGCGCCAACCATGTCCGCATCGACGGCGAGAAGAGCTGGATTTCGAATGGCGGCATCGCCGACCACTACGTTGTCTTCGCCCGCACCGGTGAGGCGCCCGGCGCGCGCGGGCTTTCCGCCTTCCTGGTCGAGGCCGATGCGCCCGGCCTGGCCATCGCGGAACGCATCGAGGTGATCGCGCCGCATCCGCTGGCGACCCTGCGCTTCGAAGGCTGCCGCGTGCCGCTCGAGAACCGCATCGGCGGGCCGGGCGACGGCTTCAAGGTCGCGATGGCGACGCTCGACATCTTCCGCTCCACGGTCGGCGCCGCCGCTCTCGGCTTCGCGAGGCGGGCGCTGCACGAGACTCTTAGCCATGCCAATGGCCGCAAGCTCTTCGGCGCCACGCTCGGCGACCTCCAGCTCTCGCAGGCGGCGATCGCTGAGAGTGCGGCTGAGGTCGATGCCGCCGCCCTTCTCGTCTACCGCGCCGCCTGGACCAAGGACCGCGGCGCCGCCCGCGTCACCCGCGAGGCAGCGCTGGCGAAACTCGTCGCGACGGAGAACGCCCAGAGCGTGATCGACCGGGCCGTCCAGATCCATGGCGGGCTCGGCGTCACCAAGGGCGTCAAGGTGGAGGAACTCTACAGGGAAATCCGGGCGCTGCGCATCTACGAGGGCGCCTCGGAAGTCCAGAAGGTCGTGATCGCGCGCGACCTGCTGAAAGCACATGCCGCAAAGGCAGGGGAACGAGATGACAGCAACCGGATTCGCGAGATCGGGACTTAAGGACAGCTTCGCGCGGGACAACCTGCCGCCGCGCGAAAGCTGGCCCGATCTGAGGCTGGAAGAGGCAGGGCTGAGCTACCCGGAGCGGCTCAACTGCGTTGCCGAGCTGCTCGACAGCCATATCGCTGCAGACCACGGCGGGCGCACGGCGATCATCGCCGCCGATCTGCAGTGGAGCTATGCCGACCTCGCCGACAAGGTGAACCGCATCGCCAATGTGCTGACCCGCGATCTCGGCCTGGTCAGCGGCAACCGCGTGCTGCTGCGCGCCGGCAACACGCCGATGATGGTCGCCGCCTATCTCGCCGTCATAAAAGCCGGCGGCATCGCAGTCGCGACCATGCCGATGCTGCGGGCGGGCGAACTCGCCTATCCGCTGCGCAAGGCCAGGATCGCGCTGGCGCTCTGCGACCACCGCCTGACTGCCGAGCTCGATGCGGCGAAGGCGCAGGTGCCGGGCCTTGCCCGCATCGTCGCCTTCGGCTCGGCGGGCAGCGAGCTTGAAACGCTGATGGCGCAGCCGGGCTACGAATCTTTCGAGGCCGCCGACACCGCCCGCGACGATGTCTGCCTGATCGCCTTCACCTCCGGCACCACCGGCGAGCCGAAAGGCACAATGCATTTCCACCAGGACATGCTGGCGATCTGCGATGCCTATGGCGCACGTGTTCTGAAGGCCTCGCCCGAGGACCGCTTCACCGGCTCGCCGCCGCTCGCCTTCACCTTCGGGCTCGGGGGGCTCGTTCTGTTTCCGCTGCGGATCGGCGCGGCGATGGTACTGCCCGAGAAGGCGGGCCCGTCCGATCTCATCGATGCGATCGAGCGCTACAAGGTCAGTGTCGTCTTCACGGCGCCGACCGCTTATCGCGCCATCCTGGACAAGCTCGACGGGCGCGACATCGCCTCGCTGCGCATCTGCGTATCCGCCGGCGAGGCGCTGCCGAAAGCGACGTTCGACGCCTGGCAGGCGAAAACCGGCTTACCGCTGCTCGACGGCATCGGCGCGACCGAGATGCTGCATATCTTCATCGGCGCACCGCGCGAGGCGATCCGGCCAGGCTCGACCGGGCTGCCGGTGCCGGGCTACGAGGCGAAGATCGTCGACGAGAACGGCAACGAGGTCGCGGACGGCACTCCCGGCAGGCTCGCCGTGCGCGGGCCGACCGGCTGCCGCTATCTCGCCGACCCCCGGCAGGCCAAATACGTCCTGAACGGCTGGAACATCACCGGCGACACCTATCTGCGCGATGCCGACGGCTATTTCTGGTACCAGGCCCGCTCCGACGACATGATCATCTCCGCCGGCTACAACATCGCCGGGCCGGAGGTGGAAGCCTGCCTGCTGACGCATGAGGCAGTGGCGGAATGCGGCGTCGTCGGCGCGCCCTGCCCCGATCGCGGCCAGATCGTGAAGGCCTATGTCGTGCTGCGCGAGGGCGTCAGAGGCGACGAAGCGCTGGTCAAGGCGCTGCAGGAGCATGTGAAGGCTGGCATCGCGCCCTACAAGTATCCGCGCGCCATCGAATTCGTCGCGGCCCTGCCGAAGACGGCGACCGGCAAGCTGCAGCGTTTCGCCCTGCGCCAGATGGCGCAGGCCGAGGCCTGATCCCCCCTTTTCAACCAGAGCCAAACGGCCGAAACCAAGGCGACCCTTCATGTCCGAACTTCCGCAGTCCCGCGCCATCCTGCCCGAGGGCTGGCCACAGCCGCGCGGCTATGCCAACGGCATGGTGGCGGACGGCCGCGTGCTGGTCACGGGCGGGCTCGTCGGCTGGAACGCCGAGGGCATCTTCGCGCAAGGCTTCGTCGGCCAGTTGCGCCAGACCTTCCTCAACATCAGGGCAGTCGTCGAGGCCGGCGGCGGGCGCGTCGAGGATATCGTGCGCCTGACCTGGTACGTTACGGACATCCAGAGCTACCGCGACAGCCTTCGCGAGATCGGACCGATCTATCGCGAGGTCTTCGGCCGGCATTTCCCGGCGATGGCGGTGGTCGCGGTCACGGCGCTGGTCGAGCCGCAGGCGCTGCTGGAGATCGAGGCCACGGCGGTGGTCGCGCACTGAGCAGGACGGCGTCGTCCCCCGCATTCATGCGCCCGTGAAAATACTCGCACGCGACGCCGTTTATTAGGTGTTCACCAAGATTCCAGGCCGAGACTTCGGGAGCGTCGCACGCTTGCGGCGTTTTCCGGAGTATCTCCATGTCCAATGTCAGCGGTATCGGTGGCGGCTTCCGGCCACACCACAAACCTCCCAGCTTCGACCAGATCGACAGCAACAGCGACGGCGGCATCAGCCTCGATGAATTCGAGAGCGCCGCGCCCAAAGGAGCCRACAGCTCCAAGAGCGAAGAGCTCTTCAAGAAGATCGACGCCGATGGCGACGGCTCGATCAGCAAGGCCGAGTCGGATGCGTTCAAGGACAAGGCCAAGAAGGCCGACAGCCTGCTGCAGTCCTTCCTGTTCTCCCTCCAGGCCGACGGAACGCAGAATGCGCAGGCGGCTTCGACCAATGATTTCGCCTCGGTGTTCAAGCAGATCGACGGCGATTCCAGCGGCGGGATCAGCCAGGGTGAATTCACCTCGGCCTTCGGCGACAGCCGGTTGGGCAGCGACCGGCTGAACCAGCTTTTCAGTGCTCTGGACAAGGATAGCGACGGCTCCGTCTCGCAGGACGAGGTGAAGGCCTTCCAGTCCACGCTGCAACAGTCCGGCGAACGACACCACCGGCGGCCGCCCCCGGAAGCTATCCAGAACGCCTCGCAAGCCTATGTCTCCGCCTCGCAGCTCCGCTCGCAGGGAACCACGGAAACGAACTACACCCAGGCGGCCTGAATTCCGCCGCCCGGTCGCCGCGCTGACCCGAGGCAACCGCAAGACCCTCGACGCCGACGGCAGAAGCCGCTGGCGCCGCTCTTCAGATCCCCGCGCCGTCCTGCAAGGTCCCAATCGGCGCCTTGCGCCAGAGCCGCATATGCAGCGCCCGCAGGCCAGGACGCAGCAGGATATCGCCGAAGGCGAGCGCCAGAGAGACCGGCGCATTCGCCGTCAAAGCAAAGGCCGCCAGGAACAACCCCGCCGTACTCAGCACGCGCCAGCTCGCTGCCGCCAGCCAGGCCCGGCGATCCGGCGTACCGCGCCGGCCGACGATACGGATGACATTGCGCCGGAACCGGGCCGCTACGCCGCCTTCGCCGATCGCGCCGTGTTGCTCGGCATCCCCGCCCGGCTCGACGAAGCCGAAGGCGACGGTCTCGTTGCTGATCCGATCGACCAGGATGAAGCCACCGAGCTCGTGGCTCTCGGCATAGGGCTGCGAAACCAGCGGCCTGTCGAGCCGGAGCGTCACCAGCCCGATGCCGTTCATGCGCAGGGCTTGCGCCGGCAGCGGCCGGAAACCCTCGATGTCGATGCTGTGGTGCAAGGTCTCGACCGTCGCGCTGGCGCTTTGCGTCGCCAGTTTCAGCAGGAACTGGCCGCCCTCCAGCATGGCGCGCTCGCCCGTCCAGAGCAGTCGCGCCGTAAGCCCGCGGCTGACCGGCAACGCCGTGTCCGCAGCGACGATGACGTCCCCGCGCGAGATGTCGATGTCGTCTTCGAGAGTGACGGTCGCGGCCTGCCCGGCGGCGATCTGGCTGGCGTCACCGGCAGCACCGATCAGCCGGGCGATGCGGCTCGTGCGCCCCGAGGGCAGCGCTATGATCGGATCGCCGACGCGGGCGCGGCCGGCGACGGGCGTGCCGGCATAGCCGCGGAAGTCGAGATCCGGGCGATTGACCCACTGCACCGGCAGGACGAAGCCTTCGCCGCTGCGGGCAGCGCGCGCGATCGCAACGCTTTCGAGATACGGCAACAGCGCCGGGCCGTCATACCAGGCCATGAGTGAGGACGGCCGCATGACGTTCTCGCCGTCGCGGGCCGAGACCGGGATGAAGCTGATCGAGGCAAAGCCGAGGCTCTTCACCGCGGCGCGGTAATCGGCCGCGATCCGCTCGAAGACGGCCTGATCATAGCCGACGAGGTCCATCTTGTTGATCGCGACCACGACATGGCGGACACCGACCAGCGAGACGATGAAGGAGTGGCGGCGCGTCTGCGGCAGCAGGCCCTTGCGCGCATCGACCAGGATAATGGCGAGGTCGGCGGTGGAAGCGCCGGTCGCCATGTTGCGGGTGTACTGCTCGTGGCCGGGCGTATCTGCGACGATGAAGCTGCGCGTCTCGGTCGCAAAATAGCGATAGGCGACGTCGATGGTGATGCCCTGCTCGCGCTCGGCCGAGAGGCCGTCGACCAGGAGGGCGAAATCGGGCGCCGCGCCTTGCGTGCCGAATTTGCGGGAATCGTTGTCGAGCGCGCTGAGCTGGTCGTCGAAGACCGCGCCGGCCTCGTAGAGCATGCGGCCGATCAGCGTCGACTTGCCGTCGTCGACCGAGCCGCAGGTGATGAAGCGCAGCAGCGAATGTCGGCCGGTTTCGGAGGCGGCTGGCGTATCGTTGGCGGGGCGAAGATTCTGGGCCGGTTTCGACGTCTTCAGGTTCTTTTTGGCCAGGTTCCTGGCGATAGCGAAGCCCATCAGAAATAGCCTTCCTGCTTCTTCTGCTCCATCGAGCCTGAGCCGTCATGATCGATGACGCGGCCCTGCCTTTCGGAAGAGCGCGAAGAGCGCATCTCGGCGATGATGTCGGTGAGGCTCGCCGCCTCGCTTTCGACCGCGCCGGTCAGCGGGTAGCAGCCGAGTGTGCGGAAGCGGACCATGCGGGTCTCGACCACCTCGCCGGGAAGCAGCTCCATGCGCTCGTCGTCGCGCATGATCCAGGCGCCGTCGCGCTGCACGACAGGCCTGGCTGCGGCGAAATAGAGCGGCACGACCGGAATGTTCTCCAGCGCGATGTAGTCCCAGATGTCGCGCTCGGTCCAATTGGAGAGCGGGAAGACACGGAAGCTCTCGCCGCGGTGCTTGCGTGTGTTGAAAAGCTGCCAGGGCTCCGGGCGCTGGTTCTTCGGATCCCAGCGATGCTCGGGCGAGCGCAGCGAGAAGACACGCTCCTTGGCCCGGCTCTTTTCCTCGTCGCGGCGAGCGCCGCCGAAGGCCGCATCGAACTTGTGCAGGTCGAGCGCCTGCTTGAGGCCTTGCGTCTTCATGACGTCGGTGTGGATGCGCGAGCCCGAGGAGAAGGGGTTGATGTCGGCTTCGACACCCTCCCGGTTGATGTGGACGATGAGGTCGAGCCCCAGGCGTGCCGCCGTCTCGTCGCGAAAGGCGATCATGTCGCGGAACTTCCAGGTCGTATCGACATGGAGCAGCGGGAAAGGCGGCTTGGCCGGGTAGAACGCCTTCATCGCCAGATGCAGCAGGACCGCTGAATCCTTCCCGATCGAATAGAGCAGCACCGGCTTGTCGCAGGTCGCTGCCACCTCGCGGATAATGAAGATGGCTTCCGCCTCGAGCTTCTGGAGATGGCTGAGCTGGATCATGCGTGAGCTCCCGCCGGTGCGGCTTTGCCGCGCGCCAGCTTTCCGTCCGGCCCGACATGCAGGCCGCATTCCTTGGCAGCGTCGTCCTCCCACCACCAGCGCCCGGCCCGCTCCGGCTCGCCGGGGCGGATGGCACGGGTGCAGGGCTGGCAGCCGATCGAGACGAAGCCCTGCGCGTGGAGCGGGTTGAGCGGCACGCCGTTCTCTTGCGCGAAAGCGAGCGTGCGCGCGCGCGTCCAGTCGATCAGCGGGCTCGCCTTGACGAGCCGGCGTGCCAGATCCGCCTCCGCGAACGGAACCGCGCCGCGCGCCGCCGACTGGTCGGCGCGCAAGCCCGTCAGCCAGACGTCGGCGCCCGCCAGCGCGCGGCCGAGCGGCTCGACCTTGCGGATGTCGCAGCAGGATTTGCGAGCATCCCGCGAAACATGGAAGCCGTTGATGCCGTTCTGGCGGACATAGAGTTCGACCGCGTCGTGCCGCGGGTAATAGGGCCGGATCAGGATGCCGTAGCGCTCCTCGGTCTGCTGCCAGAGCGCATAGACCTCGGGGAAGAGCCGGCCGGTATCGAGCGTAGCGAAAATCACCGGCAGCTTCGCCGTGGCGATGAAATGGGTCAGGACCTGATCCTCGAGGCCGAAGGATGTGGTGAAGACCACCGCCCCCTTCGCTCCCGCAACGGCCCCGGCGAGGCGAGCCGGAACATCGACCGCGCCGTGCGCAGCATTCAATGTTGTGGCACGGCTTGCCAGCATTTCGGCGGCACCCTCGTCCGGTGCCGTTTCAGTCGCTTTCGCCTCGTCCTGGCCGGGGCTTTCCGCCATTGTCCTGCCGTGCCGCTTGTTCGGTAAATCGAACAGACGACTTATACCCGCAGGGGTCAAAGCTCAATTCACATACAGTAGCGGGTTTTTTCTTATTTCACTTTCAGAGGAGAAGATTGTTTTAACGAACGCTGCACACCCGCAGGCGAGTGATGTTCCGACGACGACCGGACAGCGGCATTCAGCGGGGCCACGCAGGAGGCGAAACGAACGAGTGCCTGCTTCTCAATGGAAATCCCGCGATTTCGGCAGGATCCGGACATTGCGCGGATGGCGGTGGCGCGGCAGCGGCGGGTTCTTCAGCTCGTCGACGGACATGGGGACCTCGGCGCGGTGCGTGTCCGACAGCGAAAGCAGATCGGCCGAGCGGTCGACGATACGCTGGGCCATGAGATGGACGACGCCTTCGACGCTTTTCTGCACCCTGCCCTCGACCAGCATCAGCCGCGCGCCCATGACCTCACGGCGGAAGCGCTCGAACAGCCGCGCCCAGATCACGACATTGGTGATGCCGGTCTCGTCCTCCAGCGTGACGAAGATGGCATTGCCGTTGCCCGGGCGCTGGCGCACCAGCACGACGCCGGCCGTGCGGACGAAGGCGGCGTCGGGCTTCGCATCGGTCTCGGCGCAGCTCAGGATGCCCTCGCGCCGGAAGCGCGTACGCAGCAGTTGCATCGGGTGCCCCTTCAGCGAGAGCCGGACGGTCTGGTAATCGGCGACGATATGCTCGGCGAGCGGCATGACCGGCAGCGCCATGCTCCGCTCCGAGCCCAGCTCGCGCGCCTGCGCAGCCTGGAAAAGCGGCAGAACGGCATCGTCCGGCAGGCGGCGCACGGCCCAGAGCGCCTCGCGCCGGTCCAGCCCGAGCGAGCGGAAGGCATCGGCATCGGCGAGCAGGCGCATGGCGCGGGCGGGAAGGCCGGCGCGGCGCATCAGTTCCTCGACGTCGCGGTACGGGCCGCCTGCTTCCCGCTCCCTGGCGATGGCCTTCCCCCATTCATCCTTGAAGCCGTCGATCTGACGGAAGCCCAGACGCAGGGCGAAGGGGTCCCTTTTGCTCTCCTGACGCGGCCGGTCATGGTAAGAGCTCGATTCCGAAACGGCTTCCAAGCTGTTGTCCAAAAAGCTGGAATTGACATCGGCCGGCCGCGCTTCGACGCTACCGTTCTCTTCCGCCTCACGGACAATCTGGGCCGGAGCGTAGAAGCCCATCGGCTGGGAATTCAGCAGCGCGGCGGCAAAAGCGGCCGGGTACCATCGCTTCAGGAAGGAGGAGATGTAGACCAGCTTGGCGAAGGAGGCGGCGTGGCTTTCCGGGAAGCCATAGCTGCCGAAGCCCTTGATCTGCTCGAAGCAGCGCTGGGCGAAATCGCGCTCATAGCCGCGCGCGACCATGTTTTCGATCATCTTGTCCTTGAAGTGATGGATAGTGCCGGCGTTACGAAAAGTCGCCATCGCTTTGCGAAGACCATTGGCATCGACATCCGAAAAGGCTGCGGCCACCATTGCAAGTTTCATTGCTTGTTCTTGAAAGAGCGGAACGCCAAGGGTTTTTTCCAGGACCTCTTTCAATTCATTTTTGTCGTGAGGGGGCTTTGGCGATGGATAATCGACCTTCTCCTCTTCGTTTCGTCGCCGCAAATAAGGATGAACCATATCGCCTTGGATCGGACCAGGTCGGACGATCGCTACTTGTATGACGAGGTCGTAGAATTCCCGAGGCTTCAGCCGCGGCAGCATGTTCATCTGGGCGCGGCTCTCGACCTGGAAGACACCGAGCGACTTGCCCTCGCAGAGCATGTCGTAGGTCGCCTCGTCGCCATCCTTGAGGTCGGCGAGCGCGTAATCCTTTCCCCCGTTCGCCTTGATCAGATCGAAGGCCTTGCGGATGCAGGTCAGCATGCCCAGCGCCAGCACATCGACTTTCATCAATCCGAGCTCGTCGATGTCGTCACGGTCCCATTCGATGAAGGTGCGGTCGTCCATTGCGGCGTTGCCGATCGGCACGGTCTCGTCGAGCCGCCCGCGCGACAGGACGAAGCCGCCGACATGCTGCGAGAGATGGCGCGGATAGCCGAGCAGGCGGGTGGCGAAATCGACGGCGCGGCGGATCGTCGGATTGGTCGGATCGAGCCCGGCCTGACGGACGCGGGCATCGCCGATCTCGCTGCCCCAGCTCCCCCAATTGGTATCGGCGATGCGGGCGGTGACGTCCTCGGTCAGGCCCAGGACCTTGCCAGCCTCGCGAATGGCACTGCGCGGCCGGTAATGGATCACGGTCGCGGCGATGCCGGCACGCTCACGGCCATAGAACTTGTAGATCCACTGGATCACCTCCTCGCGCCGCTCGTGCTCGAAATCGACGTCGATATCGGGCGGCTCCTTGCGCTCGGTGGAGATGAAGCGCTCGAACAGCACGTCATTCTCGTCCGGGTCGACCGCAGTGATGCCGAGCACGTAACAGACGGCGGAATTGGCGGCCGAGCCGCGGCCCTGGCAGAGAATGCCCCTGCTGTTAGCGAATTCGACGATCTGGCGGATCGTCAGGAAGTAGCGGGCGTATTCGAGCTTCCCGATCAGATCGAGTTCCTTCGCCAGCAGCTTCTCGACCTTCTCCGACACGCCGTCGGGATAGCGGATCAGGCAGCAGCGGCGGACCAGTTCCACCAGCCAGTCCTGATCCTTCCAGCCGGGCGGGATCGGCTCGTCCGGATATTCGTATTTGAGCTGTCGGAGATCGAACTCGATGCGGGAGAACAGGGCTTGCGTTTCGGCGATCGCCTCGGGCGCGTCGCGGAAAAGACGGGCCATTTCCTGCGGCAGCTTGAGATGGCGCTCGGCATTGGCTTCCAGCAGACGCCCGGCCCGCTCGATGGTGGTGCCCTCGCGGATGCAGGTGAGCACGTCCTGCAGGTCGCACTGCCCGATGGAATCGTAGAGCGCATCATTGGTCGCGATCAGCGGCGTGCGAGTCGCTGCCGCGATCACCTTCAGGCGCGCAAGGCGGCGGCGGTCGTCGCCGCGCCGGTGCATGCTGGCGGCGAGCCAGACAGCGCCGGGCGCAGCATCGTCCAGCTTGGCGAGCAATGCAGACAGGCCATCGAGGCTGCGCGCAGGCATCAGGATCAGCAGCAGGTCGCGGGCATCGTTCAGGAGGTCGTCGAGAACGA
Source organism: Allobosea sp. RAF48 (assembly GCF_052114025.1). Lineage (NCBI taxonomy): Bacteria > Pseudomonadati > Pseudomonadota > Alphaproteobacteria > Hyphomicrobiales > Alloboseaceae > Allobosea > Allobosea sp. RAF48. The sequence goes on along the minus strand of NZ_JBFRDZ010000011.1, from coordinate 113,385 downwards.
GATGGCACTCGCCCTTCTTCACGCCGTCCTTCAGGTTGCCATGGCTGAGCAAACGGCAAAGGCGGCCCCAGCCGACGCGATTGGCGGGATAGACGACGATGTCGGGCGTGCCGTCGGCGAAGACGAGACGGGTGCCGGTCGCGAGCTTGAAGCCATCGGCCTTCGCTTTCATCTCCTCGGGCGTGAAGGGCAGAGCGGCGAATTCGGGGTTCTCGGCCCAAAAATACTCCCCTGGGCTGCCGCCTTCCCTGACCTTGTCGGGCGCCGGCAGACCGTACTCGCGCACTTGCTTCAGTGCCGCCCAGGCGCGCACGACGCCGGCCACCGTGTTGCGGTCGGCGATGCCGATGCCGGAATAGCCGAGCAGCAGCGCCGTCAGCACCATATGCGGCCCCGGGGAGGCTCCGCGCAGGAAGGAAAAATGCGTGGCGGCAACAGGTTCGGCGAAGGCATTCGCAATCTGATTCATGCGAAGAGCCCGTGCAGGAACCAGCGCGGCGGGGCGCTGTCGGCCTCGTAAAAGCCGGTGCGATAGAGCCAGAAGCGACGGCCTTCGGCGTCTTCGACGCGGTAGTAATCGCGCATCGGCTCGTCGCTGCCGTCGCGCCACCATTCGGGCGCGATGCGCTCCGGCCCCTCGGCGCGGGCGACGTCATGGATGAGGCGGCGCCAACGGAAGCGGATCGGCGGGCCGTCCGGCACTTCCGCGATGGCCTCGACCGGCTGCGGCGGTTCGAAGAGCTGGAGCGGACGGGCCGGCGGCTCCGCCGGCTCGGGCTCGGGCCAGATCGCTTCCGGCAGAGGCGCGGCGGCCGAGAGCGCTTTCGCAGCGCGGACGGGATGGTGCGTGTCCTGCACCGCGAAGCGCAGCACCCGGTCACGGCCAAAGCGGGTGACGAGCCGGTCGACGAGATCGGCCACGGCCTCCTCCTCGACGGCGCGGCCATCGAGGCTGTGTTGCGGCGTGTTCAGCGGTTCGCAAACGGGCACGGCGAGCTTGATCGCATCGAAACCGAAGCCCGGGTCCAGCGGATCGGCCAGCGTCTCGACACGCTCGCGATAGAGCCGCAGCAGCGCCTTGGCGTCGCGCGACGGGCGGCCGGTCTCGATGGCGAGACGGCGGACAGCGCCGTCGCTGCGGAAGAAGCCGATCTCGAAGAGGCGCCCGCCTTCGCCACGTGCCTCCAGCACACGAGCCGCCTCCCCTATCAGGCGGATGACCACCGCCTCGAGGCTCGCAGTATCGGCGAAAGGCTCGGCGAAATGGCGCTCGACCACGCAGTCCGGCGGCTGGCGCAGGGGTGTGATGCGCCGATCCTCGCGGCCGAGGATGCGCCTGAGCTTCGTCGCCAACGCCTCGCCGAAGCGGGAGGACAAGGTTTCAGAGGGGCGCTCCGCGAGATCGGCCAGGCTCTTCAAGCCGGCGCGGGAGAGTGCAATCACGGTCTCTGCTTCTGCCTCCAGAGCCGCGACCGGTAGCGGGCGAAGCGCCGCTTCGTCCCGCCCCGGCGGGATAATGCCGCCCCGGGCGAAGCGGGCGCAGGCGCGGGCGGCGTCGGGCGTGCCTGCGATGGCGGCTTTCAGGCTCAAGCCCATCCGGTCCATCACCCGCCGCACAAGGCCGACCATCCCCTCCTCGCCGCCGAAGAGATGGGCACAGCCGGTGATGTCGAGCATGAGGCCATGCGGCTCGTCGCGCGCGACCAGCGGGGTGAAACGGTCGCAGAAGGCAGCGAGCGCCTCGATGAATGCGCTGTCGACCTGCGGCTGCGCCTCCAGCGCGACGAGATCGGGGATGCGGGCGCGGGCATCGGCCAGCGTCATATCTCGCGTCAGGCCGAGATCTATGGCGCGCTTGTCGCAATCGACCAGGCGCAGCGCGTTATGCTGCGTCTCGACCAGGACATACGGCTTCTCAGCCGGCGCGCCGAAGGCCGGAATCGCGCCCATCCGCCGCAACCTGTCCGTCGCCAGGAAGGGAAACCAGAGGGCGAGATAGCGGCGCGGCATGGTCTGTCCGGGAAGCCCGTCTGTCGGATCGGTCGAAAAGGCTGCGTTCCGCGAAAGATCGTCGGTCACGGTCCCACTCCACACGCCACTCACGTTCCGCCGCGCCGCCGCGCTGGCGCAGCAATCTCACCGCAAAAGCCGGGGCACCCGGGGCATTGGCCTCCAGCGCCCGCGATGCGAGCGCCCGGACCTGCCAGCGCGTGCGCGCCGCGCTCGGCGCCTCGGCCGCCGCCACGCGCAAAAGCAGAACCGGCACGCCCGAGCTCTCCGCCGCCAGGGCGAGGCGGCGGCTCGCCGTCAGATCGAAGGAGCGCGGCTCGCCCCAGGGTTCGATCAGCACGGCACCGAGCGCGGGGCAGCGCGCCGCCTCGGCGCCGGCCCGTAGCGCGCTTTCGCCGTCGCGCGCCCGCACCAGGAGCAGGCGCGCCGGATCGAGGCCGAGCTCGTTCAGGCCCGGTGCATGGAGCCGCCCAGCCTCGGCATCGACGAAATCCTGCCGCGCCCAGAGGATGGGGCCTCCGCCTCCCTTCCATTCGATCCGCCCCGCCCGCAGCGCGAGGCCGAGCGCGAAACCGGTCGCGGCGGCGAGATCGGCAACCTCAGCGGCGTAGACCTCGTGCAGCGCCGCCCGCGCGAGCCCGCCATTCAGGGCCTCGTCCAGCGAAGCCACGCCCAGACCGATCCGCGCCTGCGAAGCCGGGCCGGCGCGCAGGGCCGCCTCGGCAAGACTACGGCGCAGATCGGACAGGGTCGGGGCGGTGGTTACGGTCATGGGATGATGCAATTGTTCTCTCTTTGTTCTTTTATAGACCTCTCCCCGTCGGAAGGCGAGTCGAGTCTCGCCGCCCTCCGTCTCGCCCCTGTGTGCCAACACACGAAGTTTGTCGGCACGAGCGGGTAGTGTGTCGGCATTGGTAGCCAAAATGTGTCGGCAGCCGCTGCTCCACTTGATCTGAGCCCTTTCATCAGGTGAGTGAGAACGGGGTAGCGCGCACAACCCGGCCCAGCGCCCGCGTCGTTGACCTGACCGCGACATCGCTCGACGCCCAAGCTTTCTACACAGGTGCATATCTAACCGACCTGGAGCGAGCCGTGCGCGTTCGCTTGGCCAGCCAGATCGCAACCTCTCGGGCGGACGCTGAGCGTAGGACAGCCGAGCAAAAGGCCAATGAGGAGAGGGAACGCGCCGACCGCCAGGCCAGGCTGGAGAAGGAAAGAGCCGAACGGGAGGCCGCTGCGGCGCATGCCGAGGCGCAGCGGATAGAGGCCGAGACCCGTGCCAAGGCTGCTCGGGCCGAAAGGACCGAGCTCCTGGAGAAGACCCGAGACCTTATTCGGACGAAAACACTCGCCTGCATCGGCAAGGAAGGGGCGACGATGCTCTTAACCGACGAGAAGGCGGAAGTTGTCGCGAAGGCGGCCATGATCTTCTGCCAAAACGACATCGACGCGCTCGTGAAGGTCACCACCGAGCTGGTGGAAAACGAGTCCGGTGGGCCGTCAGATCGCTCATTGGTTCGGAAGATCGCGGAGGATCGTGTCCGGGAGGTCGTCACCGCTTATGTCATCCGGTCACGCGGCGATCTGATCGGGAAGAACCTGAAGGAGCAGCAGACGCCTTCGAAGCCAGCCGAGAGTTCCAGAAATTCCCCCACCCTCTAGCTCGGCGACCGCGGCTGCCTGTGCAGGCCGGTGGAAAGGACGCTTCATGGGATTCAGGTTTCGGCGTTCCGTTCGTCTCTTTCCCGGCGCAGGGTGAACTTCAGCCTCAGCGGTGTGAGCGTGAGCGCCGGCGTGCCGGGAGCGATGATCAACATCGGCCCGCGCGGCAGCCGTCTGACCATGGGCCTGCCCGGCACTGGCATTTCCTACACTCGCAATCTGAGTTCGCCTCGCCCCGTAAGACGAGCGTCGACCCCAGCTGAGGTCTATCTGGAGCCACCGGTTCCACCCGAGCCGATGCACCCGGACCAGAGCCGCAGCCAGGGCCCTTGGTCGGGGAGATCAAGAGCGCCGAGGTGGCGAGCCTGACCAGCCCGGACCTCGGGGGCCTAAAGCAGTTGATCAACAATGCGGCGCACCAGAAGGTCTTGCTCCAGTCGGATCTTAACGAAGCGGTCGCAGATCGGCGTCGCGCCTGGCGGAAACTGCGACGTCGCGAACAGTTGCCACTTCGCGTTGTGATGAAGTCGTCCATCCCGACCGCGCGCGTTGCTTTCGAGGAAGCGGAAGAGGAGGCCTTGAAGGTCGCGGCAGCGATCATCGCGACAGAGATCAAGGTGGAGATCGATCTCAACGATCAGACATGGGCGGCGTGGGCTGAAGTGACGAAGACGTTCGATCGGCTCTCCCAGGCCGCGAAATTCTGGGATGTCACATCATCCGTCGCTGTTGACCGCTTCCGCACCCGGTCCGCCGCTCACGAGCCATCCGCCGGAACCGATCGATCGACCAGTTCGGGAGGAAGACCGAGACGACCCGTGTCATCGCATGCCTCCAATTCGAAATCCGCGCTCTCGCCCGCCCTGGCCCTGATCAGTTCAACAAGCCAGCGCGGTCGTCCCATTCCAGGCACCGGCAACACTGTCGATGGCAGAACCGAGACGCGCCATCGGGTCATCGCCGCCGTGGGCTGACCGAAATCGGAGGCATCGACCTCTCGTCGCCATCGTCGCAGCGCGATGCCGATAGCACCTGTCCCCTCCGCAGCCAGCTGAAGGCGACGTGACGCCGTCATGGACAAGCGGGCTACCTCGCCGACGACGGAGCCCAGCCCGCCATGGCGCAGGCCCTCTTCCATGCAGGCGAGCACCGTCTTGTCATCTCCTGCCTCGACATAGATCACGCGGTCAGGGATCAGCCCCGCCTGCGCCATCGCCGGCGCGAAAAGATCGGCTCGGGTGAGACACCAGAGCACCTTGCCACGACTCCTGGCGGCAACTCCGGCGCTAAACAAAGCCGCTGCCGCACCATCAATCGCCCCATTTCCGCCGCCGGCGACTTCATGGAGTGCCCCCAGCGTTAGGCCTCCACCAGGCAAGCGCGAATCAAGCGTCGCGATTCCGAACGGCAGCACAGTCCGACCGCGGGCGCCTCGGCCCTCGATCCGCTCAATCTGGTCGCGGAGCGACTGAAATACCGGCTGTGGCCGCAACGGGCTTTACCTGCCAGAACGATGCCTGATGTTCCCTTTATGTTCTCGTTGACAGACCAAGAGTCAAGCTCGGTGTTTGGCGGGAACACAGCGACACGACGGGAGGTTGCCGAGGCACAGCCTCTTCCTCCAAGCAGGAGTACTGATGATCTCCGATGATCCAACCGAAATCGTTGAGCAGTCCTACGAGGTCGTCGCTTGGCGAGGGCTGGCACTGGCACTTCTAGCGCAGATCCTGGTTCCAACGCCGGAGAATGAAGGGGAATGCTCCCAGTTCCTTCACACCGTCTTGGCAGATATTCTCGATCAGACGGTCAACAGCGAGGCAATGCCTGCCGAACTCGATCGAGGCGCCTTGCGGGCCGAACTGGAAGGCGTGAACGAGCGCCTCCGGCAGGAGCTCGCTGAAGCGCAGCTCGATCGCCAAAAGCTCCGAAAAGAGTAGCTGAAGTCGGGAGCCAACTGATCGCCAACAGAGTATCGACGACCTTCAGGACGCCCACGTACTAGGGAGCAACGTACGTGCCGCAGCCACCAGGAACATAGAAGCTGGGAACACGCGATCGATCCGTGCGATTAATCCCGGGCCCGCAATCCTGAGCAGAGCATCATGTGAAGCGCACCTCAACGCAGCTCGCCGAATGGCCTCTCCCATCTACAATTACACTTGGATCGCCGGTCCGCGCCAAGGGAATCGAGCGGGAAATGAGGCGGCGGCTTCCTTGGTCGACGCGGAAGCACCTCACGGTCGAAACCGGCAAAGCGATCCTTCACATGCCGGACGCCGAAGCTGCTGAGTTTGACGCTCGATCTGCGATCGTAGCGGATATGTTGGCCGATATTGCCGAGTTGCCCATCCTCCCCAGCGAGGCCGAGGACATTCTCTCCATTTCATCTCGTGAGCGCCACAAGTGGCTCAATGATGGACGACTGCAGAGCGCGGGAACCAGAACGGTCAAGCTGCGTGGCCGAGCCAAAGCCGTCACATTCCACGTGTTCACCCCAAGTTTCATCGAGCAAGTCCTCGATAGCGGCCTGCCGGAAATCTGGCGGGAAGAGGATATCGCAACGACAGCAGAGAACCGGCGGCGAGCAGCAGGGAAAGCAGCTTTGACGCGCGCGGGAAAGCGTTTGGCCAAATCCCGTAAGGCAGCGACCGGTCCGGACGAACAGAAAACCGGCCTCGACGGCTGGGAAGAGTTTGAGGCTGAAGGTTTGCTTCGGTGAGGTATGCCGCCCGGAGGGACGGGAGAGAAGCTATCCAGCTATCGCCTGCACCTGTCGGCATGAGCGACACCCCGTCTGTTCAGGGCCTCCATGCGGCATAATCGCCGTATCTTTCACGCGGCGGCGGCCAGGCTGGCGATTGCGGCTGCCACACCACCCGGGCCGTGCGGGATTTCTTTGGCTTGAAGCGCCATCTCAACGGCTCCGAGCGCTCCAATAAGCGCCGCAGCGTTGAAATGACCCATGTGGGCGATCCGGAAGGCTTTGCCGTGATAATCTCCAATCCCGAGGCCGAGCGTCACGCCACAGACGTCGCGCGCGAAGGCGGTGATGACGCTTACGTCGACGTTAGGCGTTAACACCGCCGTCACAGACGGCGCTCGCTCGGATCCCTCGGTCACTCCGAAGGTGAGAGCCTGACCACTCGACCAGAGTTCGACGGCAGCATGTGTCGCCTTGGCAAGGGCGGCGTGGCGGCGCCAGATCGCCTCCAGCCCTTCCTCGAAGATCATGTCGAGCGCGGCACGCTGTCCGAAGAGGAGATGCTCAGGCGCAGTGCCGCAATGCTTCATGTAGGCCAGCACGTTCATCCGGCCACTCCAATCCCAATAGCCGGTGCGCAGGTCGGCGCGCTTATGGGCGGCCAGAGCTTTCTCGTTGGCCGCGACGAAGGCGAGGCCTGGCGAAGACATGAGACCCTTCTGCGAGGCTGAGACGCCAACGTCGATGCGCCAGGCATCCATCTCGAATTCCATGCAGCCAAGGGAGGCAATGGCATCGACCATGAACAGAGCGGGGTGACCGGCGGCGTCGATGGCCCTGCGAATGGCCGGGATATCGTTGACGATTCCTGCTGCGGTATCAATCTGAACGACCATCACAGCCTTGATCGCGTGCTGCGTATCGTTGCGTAGCCGGGCCTCGACTGCTGCGGGATCGACGGCCCGGCGCCAGCTACCGGGGAGCATCTCGACATCGACGCCCATGAAGCGGGCCATCTCACCCCAGCCGACGGCGAAGCGGCCGCTTTCGAGCACGAGAACCCTGTCGCCTCGCGACAGAACATTGCTGAAGGCCGCCTCCCATCCACCATGGCCGTTGGCGGCGTAGACGAAGGTTTCGCCGTCAGTCCGGAAGACGCGCTTGAGATCGGAGAGAACCGTTTCGGTCAGGCTCACGATGCTGTCGGAACTGAGTTCCTCAGCCGGCCGCATCATCGCCTGGAGCACGCGATCGGGAATATTGGTGGGGCCTGGCATCGCGAGTAGCGGCCGACCATTCGCCAGGGACATGCCGAATCCTCAGGACAGTAAAATCACCACAGCAGAGATCCGCCAAGCGCGTTTCCCGGGCAAGTGCGTGCGCGCATTGCTCGACATCTCGCGCTGCATGACGCGTGTGCCGACTCGATCGGCAGGCGGCGTCCAAAAATCTCTATGAGGCGTTCGGGCTGTACCTCCGTTTCAGCTCTCCGCTGTCGTCGTAGCTGGCCTCGAAAACCGGCGAAGCGAGAGTGGCGCGAACTTTCAGTGTTCCGGCTCCGCTGTTCGTAAATCCATGACGGCTGCCAGCGGGCACGATGACCGACTGGTTGGGCAAGACCGACATAACCTCGTCCTCGATGCGGATCTCGGCCTGCCCCTCAATGACCTCCAGAATTTCTTCGACCGTATGCGAGTGCATCGGCGCGCCAAGGCCTGGTTGGCAAAGCTGCTCGAAGATGCAGAGCTGGTGCGATCCGACGACGGCTGAAACCCGCATCGAGGTCAGCACGCCCTCTCGCCACTTTTCGAGCTCGGCGTTGGGCTCAATCACGCGCATGCGTTGGTTCCTTTCAGCGGCTCCCCCACCCTACGATGCAATGACCTCACGCAGGACTTTCGGAGAGAAACATGTTCACGCACATCATGATCGGCAGCAACGACCTGGAGCGATCCAAGGGCTTCTACGACGCCACATTCGTCGCGCTTGGAGGTCAACCGGGTGAGGTCGATGCCAGAGGCAGGCTGATCTACGCCCACAGCGGCGGCCGGCTGATGATAACAACTCCGATCGATGGCAATCCGGCAACCTTCGCCAACGGCGGGACTATCGGCATCGCTGCGGCTAGCCGAGAGCATGTCCAGGCCTGGCACGATGCCGGAACGACGCATGGGGGAAAGTCCATCGAGACCCCGCCGAGCGAGCGTCCCAATGGTGCTTTCGTCGCATACCTTCGCGACCCTGACGGGAACAAGCTCACCGCGCGCTCTCAGCCGACGAAGTAGGCTTGGCCCTTTAACGATGTGCAACTAGCTCGGCACCGGCGCGCCATCCCGGGTGGAACAACGGACGATTTCCACCAGCAGCCACTGACGCCTCCGCGGGCGAAAGGGTAGCCCATCCCGCGAACGGCCGCCCATCGCGCTGCTTCCGCAGGGCTCAACGCTTGGCTGCCTTGGAACAGAGGCACCGCGGGCCTTTTCCTCGTCCAGGCGATACAGCTTGGAGACGACAGGTGTGCATTTCCAACCAAGATGAATATCAAGCGGCCGTCCAGCGCCCGGCCGCCGTGAGCGACGCTCTCCGCGTTTCCGAAAAGGGCCGCGAGTTCCAGAGCCTGACTTCGGCAATTCGCGAATGGGATGAGGCCCACAAGGGTGAGAATGCGAGCGGCCCCGAGCCGGACCAGAGCCTATTACGGCCGGACGATCTCCCGTTCTGAGGGCTGCCTGGCAATCTCGGAAAGCTTCAAAAAGATTGACCATGAGCCACTCAGCCGCCGGCCAGAGCTATCTGCCAGGTTTTGGGAACGGCTTGCTCACAAAGCGCGAGCCGGCTAGGCCATATCGCCATGGCTGCTCGGCGGCTTTCGAAATCCCAATCCGGGCGCTGCAAGAAATCTCCGGCGCATGTGTTCGGTCTACGATCGAGAAAGGGCTGCGTTCCAAGCTCAATCCATCATGAGCGCTTGTTATCCCGAGCGCCTGGGCCAAGCGCCCTGGCCCATTGCAGAGATTGATCATGCTGCCGCGGCGCGCCTGCATTTCAGCCAACCCATCTGTCGGTTCGATGGCTCTGATCAAGACCGCGCCATCGCCCGCAGCGACAATGTTAAAGCACCAGTGCAGCCCATAGGACCGATAAACGTAAGCGTGCCAGGAAGGCCCAAACATAGCCGCATTCCGCGGTGTCGGGCCTCGGAAACTGTGCGAAGCTGGATCGTCAGCGAGATAGGCCTCGGTTTCGACGATGGTTCCTCCTACGCTATCAACGAGCAGCCCGACGCCAATCAGGCGTGGTGCAAGCTCCAGCGCGGTCAAGGCTTTCAGCTCGGTCAAAGTTGATGGCATTTGTTCGATTGCGGGCTTGCTGATGGCGCGGACTTCAACTCGCGCCCTGAAGCCTGCAGTAATCAGCGCAGCAGCGGGAGAATGGTGGCGGCGGCGATCGCCACGACGATGGCACCTCGAATGAGGATGCCATTGATCCGAGCCATAGAGGCATCTGAGCTGTCAGGCGTACGCATAACTTCGCCTCCCTCGAAGTGCAGCTTCGGACCCAGTACGCGCGGATGCAACCCCATGAATAGCAATCCGTCACACTCTCCTCTCGTGTGACCAGGCCGCCACGACGTTACAACTGCCCCGGCGATTCCGGTTTGCTGCGTTAATCCGAAGCTTGGATCGCACTGGGTGCAGCTGACGCCGAACAATCTGGCCTGTTAGGGATAAAGCTGGCTCGGTGCTTCGCGTCGCGGCGCAGCGCGCCAGGCCCGTATCGCGTCTCGCGATTCTGGCCGGAGCTATATCAGCCAGTGCTGCACGGTCATCGAAGTGGGGCTCGCGGGCGATTATCAGCCATCGTTGGACGAGTTAAGCTCGTCCGGCCTCAGCCCCTCATCAAGGGCTGCTGGGATCGCCTTTCTGAGTGCGTCGTTGATCCGGTCCTGCCAGCCGGGGCCGCCATCCTGAAAGTGCGCCAACACCTCGCTGTCGATCCGAAGAGTGACCATCTCCTTGGCGCCCGGCAGAACGGTACGCTTCTCGATTGACGCAGGTGGCGCCACTTTCGGCGCAGCAAAAAGGGCTTCCGCCTTGTCCCGCGCGCTCGTCGGGCGGCGCGTTCGATCGTTGCTCATGAAGTCCTCATACCCGGCACCTGATAACCGATAGTAACAGGGACTGGATGGAAAAGGGGCGTAATCCTGTACCCGCTCAATCCTGGAAAGTTGCTTCGACGGAGGGCGCCTATCACGTAGACGTCAGTGGGAACGCCACTGACCATGATGGTTCTTTGGTGGTTCGGGAATCCGGCAGTGCCAACCTCTTCCGAAGTCGCCTAGTCCTCAACAAAGCGTTCGACGAATCCCGAGGGGACGTGATCTGGATGCGAGCCGATCCACCCTCTATGACCCAGTTTTCGCGGTGCCGGCGGATCTCGACGGTTGCGCTCACTGCCTGTTCTCCCCGCCCAATTTGTTGCGGCGCAGCTCCCTCTCCACAGCCTCGGCGGATGAACCAGCGGCAGGCACGGCATCGTAAAGCCGTGCTTTGGAGACGCCGAATTTGTCGTTCCAATAGCGCACCTCGTAGTCTCATTGAGATTAACCCGCGACCGATCCTGTGCACCACGGCTGCTCTTGTCGTATGGGTGATCCTCCTGGCGCTAAGATCCCCAAAGGAACGGACGGTTCCGGCATTGGGGACACCTCCCAGGGCAGTTTCGCCCGAGCGAGTGTCCGGAGGGGAGGAACGCTGTTCCGCGGCGTCCACCCGAGTGGTCCCTGTGTTGCGCCAAGCCGAAAGGCACTCAGGAGATAATTACGCCCTCGCTTGGATCCGCTGAATCAAACCAAACTCTCGGCGAGGAACGGCCATGAGACGACTGCGTTCAAGGATCGTCTTTGGGAGATACCAGGCTATGCAGACCACCGTGACCGCCCTTCGTTTCGAGCCCTGGCGCTTCATCCCAAACAATCCCCGGCTTCCCGCACTGATCTATGAGGGGGCGTTCGGTCCCGATGCTGCCGATCTGGCGACGCTCATGGAAAAACGGTTCTCCGAAAATGGCTGGCCACCGCAATGGCGCGATGGAATCTACGATTTCGATCATTATCACTCGCAGGGTCACGAAGTGCTCGGCATCGCGGCAGGGCACGCGAAGCTGATGCTGGGGGGCGATACGGGCCGGGAGGTCAAGGTGACGGCCGGCAATGTGGTGGTTCTTCCAGCGGGAACGGGTCACCGCCAGCTCAGCCAATCTAACGATTTCCTTGTTGTCGGCGCGTACCCGCCCGGCCAGACCGGCGACATCGTCCGGGAGGAACCGACGTCGGCCATGATCCAAAAGATTTCGATCTTGAGCTTCCCGCCGCGGGATCCAGTCGTTGGAGTCGACGGCCCGATGCTTCGCCTATGGGCTGATGCGAGCGTTCCCTGAGTGATTGGGCGCATTCCAGTACGGTAGAACGATTGATGCCTCTGAACCCCTCCTCCCCGCTTGCGCAGCTCCTGAACGCTCCCATGAAGACTGGGCAGGTTGTGTGGTTGGGCATTCGGCCGGCGCGTAGCGAACCAATGGTCGCGCTCCAAAGCGCCGATTTTGACATTACCCGCGGTGTTGTTGGCGATCGCCACACCCACGCCGCGGGCAAGCGCCAGGTGACTCTGATCCAAGTTGAGCACCTCTCCGCGATTGCCAGTTACATAGCCCGTTCAAAAATTCACCCGGGCGAATTGCGACGCAATGTTGTGACCCGCGGTATCAATCTGCTCGCGCTGAAGGATAGGCGCTTCAGAATCGGTTCCGCGATCCTCGAAACCACGGGGGAGTGTCATCCCTGCTCCCGGATGGAGGAAATCCTCGGCGTTGGAGGATACAACGCCGTTCGGGGCCATGGCGGCATCACCGCGCGCATCATCGAAAGCGGATCGGCCAACGTCGGTGCTGCCGTCGCACCGTACCCAGGGTAGCTTTCACGCGATCCCGAGAAGCCCCCTAAACTCGTCAATTACGTTCAGCATGCGGTACTTCCTCCCATCATGGGTGCGGTCTTCGACGAAGTCGTAGGACCACACGTGATTGGGCCGCTCTGCACGCAGGCGGATGCGAGATCCATCCGCGAGCGAGAGGCGGCCGCGCTTGGGTTGTCGGGCCGGAACCTTCAGCCCCTCACGTCGCCAGATGCGCTCAGCCCGCTTGTCGTTGACGACCCAGCCTGCCGTCGAGCGCAGCAGCGCGGCGATCTTGCGATAGCCATAGCGGCCGTAACGGCGGGCCAGTTCGACGACGTCGGCGATGAGCTTTTCCTCGTCGTCTCGTCCATGCGGGATGCGGCGCTGTGTCGAGCGATGCTGCCCGAGCACGCGGCAGACCCGCTGCTCCGACACCTTCAGGACGACCCGGACATGCTCAATGCACGCACGGCGACGCGCGGGGCTCCGTAGTTTCCCGACGCGGCTTCCTTCAGGATCAGCTTGTCGAGCGTCAGGTCCGCGACGGCGCGACGGAGCCGGGCGTTCTCGGCCTCGAGCTCCTTCATCCGCCTCACCTGATCCGTCTTCAGGCCGCCGAACTCGCGGCGCCAGCGATAGTAACTAACCTCCGTCACGCCGATCGAGCGGATCGCGTCGGCAACGGATTGCCCCTGCGAGACCAACACATCGACCTGGCGTAGCTTCCCGACGATCTCTTCGGGCTTGTGGCGTTTCTTCGGCATCTCGGTCCTCCTGTCTGCCAAAACACATACTTCAGGGTGGACCAATTCAACGGGGGTGGATCAGCCGCCGAAATTATGTCGCTTGGAGCCATTGAAGACGATCAGTTCGCCGCCACCGATGGATTCACCACTGACTTTGGCCAAACCCAATCGCCCGAAGGCTTTGCAGGCTTCGACCTGAAGTTGAGGAGAGGTAGGAAGAACGAGCGCCCAGGGGCCGCTGACCGGATAATCGTTTGCCGAATGCGCTACCCCAGATGACAATACGAAGGCAAAAATCACGTAGAATATTCGACGCATCTCGGACCTCATGCTCAGTTCGTTATAAGTCTACGCATTGGGTTGAGAGCGAGGTTGTCACCACGCTCTCGCGTCTATTGATATGCGATAGGTCGCGATCTCTTCGAATTCTTATATTCCTGCTGGATCTCATACCATCGAAACAACGCCGTATCGAATAATCTCTCATTTACGAGCGCAGGCTCATTGCGAAGCCGGCCTTGAGGATCGTTCTGCCGAAGAGAAGCAAGCTCATACGAAGCTGCCAAGGTTGGTTGGCAATTGTATAACTTACCATCCTGACGATTGAATACGTAGGTGGCCATCAAGGGGGAAAGCATACCGTAGAGTCCAAACTGGCGTCCCTCAGAGGTGCCAAGGCCGGCTGATTTCTTGGAGACAATCGTAGGTTGACCCTCTAGGCGGACCCATTCTTCCAACGCCAGGCCCGCGAACGCCGGGGCGCATTCACGTTGGTCGCGAGAACTCCCCCAGATGTTGTGGTGCAAAATATTGTCTGTACTAAAAGATGGCGGCCCCTGCTCCGCAACCAAAGCATTCTGAGCGTCTTGTAGTTTATCAGGCGAAACAAGGACGGAGTGCATGAGTTCAAAAACCCGTCCTGGCAGATTGGGAACTGTCATGATTGCGACAAACTCGGAGCCGTCACGGTTGACGTACAAACGCCCACCAAACTCCACTTGCCAAAGGCCATCCCGGTTTCTGAAGCTGCTGTCCGTTCCGAGAAATTTATGATTGGCTGTCGGAAGATCATAGACAGATTCGACTGCCATTTTCCGCCTGATCAGCTGGTCGGCCTCTCGAACCGGTTGGCCGAGCCTTACGCCAAGTAACTCCGGCCCGTACCCTTGGGGGTCCAGCATCCGGACAGCAGGTTCGACAAGGACAGGGAAGGTGGGAAACGCGGGTTGCGGCAGCACGGGGTTGGCCGGGCAAGCGGCCTTTCGGTCCGCCGGAAACGCTTTGCAGGCACAAATGAACTCGGGCTCATTGAGACTGGCGCCTAGATCCTGGAACCCACAGGCTTCATTCGTCGCATTCCGCATGAGTTCATAGGCGTTCATCTCTTTCAGGCAAGCACCATTGGCAATCCAGAGCGCTGCGTGCGCAGCGACAAGTTTCGGGTCTGCGTCAGGCGGTGGAAAATTATGCAAGAGTTCTTGATCGGCCGCTTGAAGTCGCTTGAAGCAAATCTCAACGGAATTCGCGGCGTTTGAGCTGATCGAATTGTCGAAATATTTCGTCCGGCATTTGAGATTGTCGCCATCATCTTTGGTCGAAATCATGCAATAATTTAGAATCGTTAATCTCAGTTGCTCCGCAAATTTTACCGCCGCGACATTGTTCCAATTATATCCGGTACGCATCTGATAGACGAATTCTTCGAAATTTTTGCCAGGAAGCCCAAGCTGCCTGAGCGCGATACCTTCGCCGGCGCGTATTGTGTTCCGCCTCTCGATGGCTTGATCGATATCTCTTTGAAGAGCCGTTCTATTGGTGCAGTTTCCGCATTGATCCAGAGCCTTGCGCAACGTCAGTATACGTAGCTTAAGCTCCTCCGAAGCCTGAAGGTACTGACCAATCGCGGCGCCCGGCGCAAGCAGTTTCCCGGTCGCGGGATCTCGGCCGTCGAAGGATTGGCCAAATAATGGCTGCAGGAGTGAAGCCGAAAATAGCAAAACGAGCGCAAGCCAGAACGGCGCCCTCGAAAGGGGGCGATATCGACGTCTCCGCGTGGAGCGCGATCTCAGTAGGCTTGGGAGCTCCAGACGGAGGTGGCCGGATAGAGCAGAAAAAGCGCGCACGCTCATCGTACCCTCCTTTTCCCTTTTGACTGCCTTGTCATGTGGAACGCTGCAGCCGGCCGCATTATTACGTTAATCTGCCCATGACGCTAGGTTAAGTTGGCCCGTATGCGCCTTCAGAAGAGTGTGACTGAAACCAGATGGGGTGGATGCGCCCGCTCGTAATTTTAGGTTCGAGCAATCCCAAAATCCGCCTCTTCCGCGGTAGGCGCTGCCTTCAAGATTGCGCCACAAGCGGTCGTTGAATTAAGCCCGGAACCGGTCGCTCGCGGCTCTGATACGAGACGTCGTATTCCCGAGCTCCCAGAGCGATCATCGTGGGATCGTTGTCATGCCCCCGCTTTCCAATCCGTCCATGGCGTCCGGAAACCGCGCTGAGGCGCATCGGTCGACGGGACGGAATTTTGTCGATCTGAACGTCGCATTTCGCGCGAGCCGCAGGGGCATGCTTGGGGCTTGTGCTGTGTTAGCCCCCCCGCACGGAAAATTCCCGCTCCGCTCTGGATGACGACAGAGGGCTCTTCAACCACAGTTGTCGATCCCTGCGTTGGATCGTATCGCTACAGCTTAAACCGATCTATCAACGCTTTCGGGTTCAGCGATTGACGAGGACGATGGCGGACGACAGCAGCTCGGTGCGTAAGCGCTTGGGGCAGTTCTATACCCACAGGTCGGAGGCGGAATCACTCGCAAATTGGGCCGTTCGCACGGGGATGGAGAGAATCCTCGAGCCCAGCGCGCTGCGCGACAACCGCCGCCCCAACCGATGAGTTCGCGGCGGTCGATCTAATCTTGGTCGACGCCGATAGCCCGCCCGGAGCGCGGCGCGCTCAATCGGAGATCTACAACTTCTTCCGCTAGCGAAACCGCAATCGGCCCCGAGCAACTCTTTGCTCGGGGCCGATTGCGTTGCGCGTCCGCGCGATGATTTTCCTACTGTTTCAAGCCAGTTTTGCCGGCCTAGGGCCTCATTTCCGTGGCCAGAATGCCGACAGACTATAGCCTCAAATGCCGACAGACTTCCTGCAACGCCGAAATTCGATATCAACAATATCAGAGACTTACAAAGGCGACTGCCGACAATCTATGCGTTCCGCACACCCTGACGGGTGATGACACCGAACGGGATGCTCCGGCCTTCTTGGCCGTCGGGATGCCCCCAAACCGCCGCCATGGCGGATCGGCCGCCCACGCGCTAGCTTCACAGGCATGTGGGGGATTCTCCAAGCCTACTGGCCGCATATCCTTGCCGCCATCTCCATCGTGATGGCGGCTATCGCCGGCGCGCATGCGGTGATGACGAAGGACGAAGTGCGCGCCGCCATCGGCTGGACCGGCGTCATCATCCTTTCGCCGATCGTCGGCCCCCTTCTCTATGCGATTGCCGGCGTGAACCGCATCCGGCGCGCCTCGCTCCTCGCGCAACGGACCGGCCACGGCCGGGCAGCGACGCATTTCCACGTCGGCGACAAGGCGGTCGGGGCGCGGTTCGGGCAACGTTTCACCGCGCTCAAGACGCTGGGCGACCGTGTGGCCCGCCACCCTCTGACCACCGGCAACAGCATCGAAACCCTGCGAACCGGCGACGAAGCCTATAGCGCCATGCTGACCGCCATCGCGGCGGCCGAGCGCAGCGTCATCCTCGAAAGCTACATCTTCGACCGCGACCCGATCGGCCTGCGCATCGCCGATGTGCTGATCGCCGCGCATCGGCGCGGGGTTGCGGTGCGCGTGCTGATCGATGCGGTCGGCGCCCGCTATTCGGTGCCCAGCATCGCCGGCCATCTGCGCGAGGGCGGCGTCGCGGTCGACGTGTTCAACGGCAACATCATCATGGGCCTCAGGCTGCCCTATGCCAATCTGCGGACGCACCGGAAGATCATCGTCGTCGACGGGACCGTCGCCTTCATGGGCGGCATGAACATCCGCCAGGGCTTCACCCGCGAGTTCGCCGGCGACACCTATGCCCATGACACGCATTTTCGCCTGACCGGACCAATCGTCGCCGATCTTTTCACGGTCGCGGCGGAGGACTGGCGCTTCGCCTCCGGCGAGGCGCTCGAAGGCCCGGCATGGGAAATCACCTTGCCTGCCGCCGGTGAATTCGCCGCGCTCGTGCGGGCCGTGCCGTCGGGTCCCGACAGCTATCTGGAGACCAATCACAAGCTCTTGATGGGCGCACTTTCGGTCGCGCGGCGCTCCGTCAGGATCATGTCGCCCTATTTCCTGCCGGATCAGGAATTGATCAGCGCACTCGTCACGGCGGCGCGGCGCGGCGTCGACATCGACATCATCGTCCCCTCCGTCAACAATCTGGTGCTGGTCGACAGGGCGATGACCGCGCAATTCGACCAGATTCTCAAGAATTATTGCCGAATCTGGCGCTCGACCGGCCCGTTCGACCATTCCAAGCTCTTCGTCGTCGATGACTGCTGGGCCTATGTCGGCTCCTCCAACCTCGACCCACGTTCGCTCAGGCTGAATTTCGAGATCGACATCGAAGTGCTCGACCATCATTTCGCAGGCGGAATCGCCGAGCGCGTCGAGGCTGTGATGGCCCAGGCGACGCCGGTCACGCTTGCCGGCCTGCGCGCACGCCCTTATGTCTTGCGTCTGATGGACAGGTTGATCTGGCTCGGCTCGCCCTATCTTTGAGCCGAGCGGGTCGCAGCCCTGGCGCCACGGATATGCAAAGCTTCGTCCTGTTCGATTCGAGCGGGCCAAAGCCTCAAACGGCAGAGCGATGCAGAAGAAGAGCCCGAGCCTGCGCGCCAGCATCATCGCCTCGCTCCGCCAGCGGAAGAACCGCGATGAAGCGTCCAGGCATGGGCCGGGCGAGCGGCCGGCAGGCACGCTGGTCGCCTCCTACAATGTTCACAAATGCGTCGGCGTCGACGGCCGCTTCGATCCTGGCCGCATCGCGCAGGTGATCCGCGAGATCGCCCCCGACATCATCGCGCTGCAGGAAGCCGACAAGCGCTTCGGCGCACGCCACGGCCTGCTCGACCTTACCAGGCTGAAGGAGGAGACGGGTCTCCTCCCCGTTCCCATCGAGAGTGCCAACGCCGCCGCCCATGGCTGGCACGGCAATGTCGTTCTGTTCCGACAGGGGCTTGTGCGAGACGTCCATCAGGTCTCGCTGCCCGGGCTCGAACCCCGCGGCGCGCTGGTCGTCGACCTCGATCTGGAGGGCGGCAGGGAGGTGCGCATCGTCGCCGCCCATCTTGGCCTCCTGCGCCGCTCGCGCTCGCAGCAGACGCGCATGCTCCTCGACGTGATGAGGAACCGCGACGAACGCCCCACCCTTCTGCTCGGAGACCTCAATGAATGGCGCCTCGGCGACCGCTCGTCGCTGAAGGAACTCGGTCCCACTTTCGGCACGCTGCCGATGCCCGTCCCGAGCTTTCCCTCGGGCCTGCCGCTGCTGGCACTCGACCGGATCATCGCCAACCGGCCGGAGATGCTGTCCGACGTCACGGTCCATGATACGCCGCTGGCGCGCATCGCCTCCGATCACCTGCCGATCAAGGCCATCCTCGACCCGAGCCTCGCGGGCCTTCCCCTGCCTACTGCCGCGCTCGGGCACGCGGTCAGTCCGGCTGCCGCGATCATCGGCTTTCGGAGCGGCGCCGCGCTTGCGGGACCAGAGGAGGGTCCCTTGCCGATCTCGGAGCTTCCGGACGGAAGCGAAGGCAGCAACCGGGCGCTCGTGCGCAAGGCGGGCGACCGGCTGAAGCGCGCGGTCAAGCGGACCCTGCGCCGGGCCTGACACACCTCCTTGGAAGCTATCGCGGTCCAGCGTCATGACGCGCATGCGTTCCGACGCTGGCAACATCCGACAAATGCTGCTTTCTGGCCCTGTCAGCTGCAAGATGGCGTGGAATCAGATGCCGGATGCCTTGGCCGAGCGCCCAAGCGCGCTGCAACTCTTCCTGATCTTCGCGCGGATCGGGCTGACCAGCTTCGGCGGCGGCTTGAGCGGCTGGATGCTGCGGGAATTCGTGCAACGGCGCCGGCTGATGAGCGAAGAGGATTTCCTCAACGGGCTCTCGATCGCGCAAGCCCTACCCGGCGTCAACGTCACCAACATGGCGATCTGGATCGGCTACAAGCTCGGCGGACGCAGCGGGGCGATCGCCTGCTGGCTCGGCATCGTGTTGCCGGCCGCCATCGTCATCGTGCTGATCGGCACGCTCTTCTCTTCACTCGGCGGCTATGCAGTCACCCATGTCGCCCTCAACGGTGCCGCCTCGGCCGCGATCGGCCTCTCGCTGGCCATGGGATTGACCGCGGCACGGCGCGTGCCGCGCCGGGTCTTTCCGCTCGCGATCATGGCCGCGACCTTCTTTGCCGTCGCGATCCTGAAACTGCCGCTGCTCTGGACCGTGCTCGGCGCCGGCTCGCTGAGTGTCGCCGTGACCTATTATCGGGGCTGAGCACCGGACGATGCCCAATCTGCCGCTCAGCATCCTCGTGGTCTTCCTGCCGCTCTCGCTGGTGACGATCGGCGGCGGCCAGAGCGCCATCGCCGACATGCACCGCCAGATCGTCGACGTGCATCACTGGCTGAGCGCCGCGCAATTCGTCGACGCCTTCGCGATCGCGCGGCTGGCGCCGGGGCCGGGCTCGCTCCTGGCGACGCTGATCGGCTGGCAGATCGCCGGGTTCTGGGGCGCGCTGGCCGCGACCGTCGGCATCTTCGGGCCGACCGCCTTCCTCATCTATGGCGTCGCCCATATCTGGTCGCGCTATGAGGGCGCCCGGCTGCTACGCGCGCTGGAAAAAGGCCTGCGCCCCGTCGCGGCCGGCATGATCCTGGCCGCCAGCTATGTGCTGATCCAATCGCTCGACGGCGGCTGGCTCGGACGCGGCACCGCGCTTGTCTCGACAGCGCTGCTGATGCTGACGCCGATCAATCCGTTGCTGCTGATCGCCAGCGGCGCCGGCTGCTTCGTCGGGCTGCATCTGCTGGCGCTGATCTGAAGAAATGACGGGGCCGGGCGCGTGGTTCGTTGATCGGGCCACGCAGCTTCACTATCCCTCTTGTCGACAAGAGGTGTGCGAATGAAACCGGCGAAGACGACCACAAGCGCAGTGCCCGAGCGCAAGCGCGGCTCCGGCGTGAAGCTGGTCTACGACCTGCTGCGCGACGAAATCCTCGATCTGGTGCTGCCGCCGGGCAGCTCGATCGACGAGGTGCAGCTCGCCGAGCGCTTCGAGATGTCGCGCACGCCCATCCGCGAGGCGCTGGTGCGGCTGGCCGGTGAAGGGCTGATCGTCACCCTGCCCAACCGCTCGACGATGGTGTCGAACCTCGACTTCCTGAATCTGTCGCCCTTCTTCGACGCCCTGATGCTGATGTACCGGGTGACGACACAGCTTGCGGCGCAGAACCATCGCCCCGAGGATCTGGACGTGATCCGCGCCCGGCAGGCGGAGTTCGCCGCGGCGGTGAAGGCCCAGGATGCGCTCGCGATGATCGCGACGAATGCGGATTTTCACGCCGCCATCGCCGAAGCCGGCCGCAATCCGTATTTCAACAGCCTCTTCAACCGCCTGCTCGACGAAGGGCGCCGCTTCCTGCGGCTCTACTATCAGTCCTATGACGACCGGCTTCCGCAGCAATTCGTCGACGAGCACGAGGACATGATCGCGGCTATCGCGGCGCGCGACATGGCGGCCGCCGAACGCCTCGGCCGCGCTCATGCCGAGCAGATCATCCAGCAGATCCAAAAGCTTACAGTGGGCGACAAGCGACTGGAGATTGCCCTCTGAACTGCCTGTCGAATTCTTGTCGACAAATAATATGCAATGTGAGATAAGAGCGCCGGGGAGAGGCGGATCGCTGCGCGACACGGTTCCTCTCCCGTCCCACAAAGCCAGCAGGAGAGCGCGATGAAGGCCAAGATTTTCTCGGGCGTGATCCCCGCCCTGATGACGCCCTGCAAGGCGGATCGGACGCCCGATTTCGATGCGCTGGTGCGCAAGGGCAAGGAGCTGATCGCCGCAGGCATGTCGGCCGTGGTCTATTGCGGTTCGATGGGCGATTGGCCGCTGCTGACCGATACGCAGCGCATGGAAGGCGTCGAGCGGCTGGTCAAGGCCGGCATCCCGGTCATCGTCGGCACCGGCGCGGTCAATACGGCCTCCGCCGTGGCGCTTGCCGCCCATGCGCAGAAAGTCGGTGCGCAGGGTCTGATGGTGATCCCGCGCGTGCTCTCGCGCGGCACGGTCGTCCTCGCCCAGAAGGCGCATTTCAAGGCGATCCTCTCGGCCGCGCCCGATCTGCCGGCCGTGATCTACAACAGCCCCTATTACGGCTTCGCCACCCGGGCCGACCTGTTCTTCGCCCTGCGGGCCGAGCATCCGAACCTCGTCGGCTTCAAGGAATTCGGCGGCCCGGCCGACATGCGCTACGCGGCCGAGAACATCACCAGCCGCGACGACGACGTCTCTCTGATGATCGGCGTCGATACCGCCGTCTTCCACGGCTATGTGAACTGCGGCGCGACCGGCGCGATCACCGGCATCGGCAACGTGCTGCCGAAGGAAGTGCTGCATCTGTGCAGGCTGTCCGAGGCGGCAGCCCAGGGCGATGCCGAGGCGCGCCAGCGCGCGCTCGAGCTGGAGCAGGCGCTCGGCATCCTCTCCTCCTTCGACGAAGGCCCCGATCTCGTGCTCTATTTCAAGCATCTGATGGTGTTGAAGGGCGACAAGGAATACGGTCTGCACTTCAACGAAACGGACATGCTGACCGAGAGCCAGCGCGGCTATGCCGAGGCGCAGTTCAAGCTGTTCAACAGCTGGTATGCCGCCTGGACGAAGCAGCCCGGCGCCGTGCAGAAATACGCCGCCTGACGAGCGAGCATCGACCGCGCCTGTGGCGATGGAGGCCAGCCCCTTCGCCACGGGTTCCAAGGCGCCTCGAGAGACCGGATCCATGGCCAGCTACACCTTCTCCTGCCTCGACGGCCACACCTGCGGCAACCCCGTCCGCCTGGTCTCGGGCGGCGGCCCCAGGCTCGAAGGCGCAAACATGCTGGAGAAGCGCGCGCATTTCCTGCGCGAGTTCGACTGGATCCGCACCGGGCTGATGTTCGAGCCGCGTGGGCACGACATGATGTCCGGCTCGATCCTGTATCCGCCGACCCGGCCCGATTGCGACGTCGCCGTGCTCTTCATCGAGACCTCGGGCTGCCTGCCGATGTGCGGGCATGGCACGATCGGCACGATCACCATGGGCATCGAGAACGGCCTGATCACACCGCGCGAGCCCGGCCGGCTCTCGATCGACGCACCGGCCGGCAAGGTCGACATCACCTACCGCCAGGAAGGCCGCTTCGTCGAAGAGGTGCGGCTCACCAACGTCCCGGGCTTCCTCTACGCCGAGGGGCTGACGGCGGAGGTCGAAGGCCTCGGCGAGATCGTGGTCGATGTCGCCTATGGCGGCAATTTCTACGCCATCGTCGAGCCGCAGAAGAACTTCCGCGACATGGCCGACCATACCGCCGGCGAGCTCGTCGGCTGGTCGCCGAAGCTGCGCGCGGCGCTCAACGCGAAATACGAATTCGTCCACCCGGAGCACCCGGAGATCCGGGGCCTGAGCCATATCCAGTGGACCGGCCGGGCGACCCAGCCGGAAGCCCATGCCCGCAACGCGGTGTTCTATGGCGAGAAGGCGATCGACCGCTCGCCCTGCGGCACCGGGACCTCGGCGCGGATGGCCCAGCTCGCCGCCAAGGGCAAGCTCAAGGTCGGCGACGAATTCGTGCACGAGTCGATCATTGGCTCGCTGTTCAAGGGGCGTGTCGAGGCGGCGACCACCGTCGCCAACCGCGAGGCGATCATCCCCTCCATCGCCGGCTGGGCGCGGATGACCGGCATCAATACGATCTTCATCGACGATCGCGACCCCTTCGCGCACGGCTTCGTCGTGAAGTGAGCCCGGCGCTTCCCACCGCTTAAGCGCAAGCGCCCTCACCTCTCAGAACGACGCAATCCGACGCTGCCCGACAGATGTCGAGTGCGCCGCGCATGCGGCTCGCCTTGACTTATCGCACCTCAATAAATATCCAACCGGTTGGATATTTATTGGAAAACCCATGGGCAGGCACAGAACCATCGACCGCGAGGCGGTTCTCGACGCGGCAGAACGGGTCGTGATGCGGGCGGGAGCCGCGCATCTGACGCTGGATGCCGTGGCGGCCGAGGCCGGCATCAGCAAGGCCAGCGTCCTCTACGACTACAAGAGCAAGCGCGCACTGATCGGCGCCGTCATCGAACGTCGCGTCGGCACCGAGGAAAAGCGGATCCAGGCTTTCATCGCGGCCGAAGCCGGCAAGCCGGATGCGGATATTCACGGGCGCCTCGCCGCCGCCTCGCGCTCATCGTCGGAAGAAGACCGCGCGGTCGCCCTCAACCTCTGCGTCGCCCTGGCACAGGATGCCGAGTTGCGCGGGCCCGTGCAGAAGTCGCTGCAGAACACGCTCTCCGCCATCGCCGCATCCTCGACACATCCGCGCGGTGCACTGCTCGCCTTCCTCGCCGTCGAGGGATTGACCCTGCTCGACTGGTTCGGGCTGCTCAGCTTCCCGGAAGCCGAGCGCGACAGGTTGATCGCCGAGATCGGCTGGTTGGTCGGGCAGTCGCCGAGCGCACTTCCCCAAACCTGAAACGCAACCAGATCACATATCGAGCGCCGAGCCCGAACCCATGCCTTTCTCGTCTTTGACCCTCTCCCGCATCCTCGTCATCGCGCTGCCGCTGTTCGCGGCCGCCTGCAGCGAGGAAAAGCAGCCGACCAAGACCGCTGCCCAGATGCCACCCGTGACGGTCGGCATCGTCACGGCCGAGGCGCAGAACCTGCCGGTGACCAACAACCTGCCGGGCCGCATCGCGCCGACGCGCATCGCGGAGGTGCGCCCGCGCGTCACGGGCATCGTCGTCGAACGGGTGTTCCAGCAGGGCAGCCTCGTCAAGGAAGGCGACGTCCTCTACCGGATCGACCCGGCCCCGTTCCGGGTGCGCGTGGCCAGTGCCGAGGCGACCCTGAAGCGCGCGGAAGCGACGCAGTTGCAGGCCCGCCAGCAATCCGACCGCATCATCGAGCTGCGCGAGCGCAACGTCGCCAGCGCGCAGCAGCAGGAAAGCGCGACCGCGGCGCTGGCCCAGGCCGATGCCGATGTTGCGGCTGCTCAGGCGGGCCTCGCCGCGGCGCAGCTTGACCTGCAATACTCGGAGGTCCGCGCCCCGATCAGCGGCCGGATCGGCCGCGCGCTGATCACGGAAGGCGCGCTCGTCGGCACCGGCGCCGCCGACATCCTGGCGACGATCCAGCAGCTCGACCCGGTCTATGCCGACTTCACCCAATCCGCCGGTGAATTGCTGGCGCTGCGCCGCGCTCTCAAGCTCGGCGCACTGACGAGCTCGGACCCAGGTGCAGCCAATGTCCAGCTGCTGTTCGACAATGGCGAGCGCTATCGCCATTCGGGCAAGCTGCTGTTCTCGGAGGCCACCGTCGATGCGACGACCGGGCAAGTGACGCTGCGCGGCGAGTTCCCGAACCCGGAAGGCGATCTCCTGCCCGGCATGTATGTCCGCGTCGAGATCGAGCAGGGCGTGCAGAGCAACGCCATCGCCGTGCCGCAGCAGGCGATCCAGCGCGATGGCCGCGGACAGGCGCAGCTCTACATCCTCAAGCAGGACGGCACGCTGGAGCTGCGGCCGGTCCGCGCCGGCCGGACGCTGGACAACCGGCAGGTGATCGATGACGGGCTGAAACCCGGCGAACAGGTCGTCGTCGAAGGCTTCCAGAAGATCCGCCCGGGCGCGAAGTTCACCGGCGCACCCTGGCAGGCAGCCGCTCCAGCCAAGACCGCCGGCAAGCAGGGCTGATACGATGCCGAGCTTCTTCATCGACCGGCCGATCTTCGCCTGGGTCGTCGCGATCTTCATCATGCTCGGCGGGATCATCACGATCCCGATGCTGCCGATCGCGCAATACCCGAACGTCGCGCCGCCGCAGATCACGATCAGCACCAACTACCCCGGCGCCTCGCCGGAGGACATCTACCAGAGCGTCACGCGCCCGGTGGAAGAGGAGCTGAACGGCGTTCCCGGCCTGCTCTATTTCGAGTCCACCTCGGAGGCGAACGGCCGCATCAACCTGACCGTCACCTTCGCGCCCGGCACCAAGATCGGCGAGGCGCAGGTCGAGGTGCAGAACCGGATCAGCCGCGTCGAGCCGCGCCTGCCGCGCTCGGTCGTGCAGCAGGGCCTGCGCGTCGAGCAGGCGGGCACCAGCTTCCTGCTGCTGGTCACGTTGACGTCGGAAGATGGCCGTCTCGATGCCGTCGGGCTCGGCGATTATCTCAGCCGCAACGTGCTCGGCGAGATCCGGCGCGTCTCCGGCGTCGGCAGCGCGACGCTCTTCGCGACGCAGCGCTCGATGCGCATCTGGATGGATGCCGAGAAACTGCTCGGGCTCAAGCTGACCGCGAGCGACGTCATCGCCGCCGTGCAGGCGCAGAATGCGCAGGTCGCGGCCGGCCGCGTCGGAGCCCAGCCCAATCCGATCGGCACGCAGCTTTCCGCCACGGTTCTGGTCAGGGGCCAACTCACCACGCCGGAGGAGTTCGGCGCAATCGTGCTGCGCGCCAATACGGACGGTTCTTCAGTGCGGCTGCGCGACGTCGCGCGCGTCGAGGTCGGTGGCGAATCCTACAACTTCTCGACCCGTCTCAACGGCCAGCCGAGCGCAGCCATCGGCGTCCAGCTCTCGCCGACCGGCAATGCGCTGGCGACGGCGACGGCGGTGCGCGCCAAGATGGACGAACTCGCCCGCTTCTTCCCCGCCGGGCTGAAGCAGGAGATTCCCTACGACACCTCGCCCTTCGTGCGGGTCTCGATCGAGAAGGTGATGCACACGCTGCTCGAAGCGATGGTGCTCGTCTTCGTGGTGATGTTCCTGTTCCTGCAGAACTTCCGCTACACCGTGATCCCGACGCTGGTCGTGCCGGTCGCGCTGCTCGGCACCTGCGCGGTGATGTTCGCCGCCGGCTTCTCGATCAATGTGCTGACCATGTTCGCGATGGTGCTGGCGATAGGCATCCTCGTCGACGACGCCATCGTCGTGGTCGAGAACGTCGAGCGCATCATGGCCGAGGAAGGGCTGCCGCCAAAGGAGGCGACCCGCAAGGCGATGGGCCAGATCAGCGGCGCGATCATCGGCATCACGCTGGTGCTGACGGCGGTGTTCGTGCCGATGGCCTTCTTCCCCGGCGCGGTCGGCATCATCTACCAGCAATTCAGCCTGACCATGGTGGTCTCGATCCTGTTCTCGGGCTTCCTGGCGCTGACGCTGACACCGGCGCTCTGCGCCACCTTCCTGAAGCCGATCGCCAAGGGCGGCCATCACGAGAAGAAGGGCTTCTTCGGCTGGTTCAACCGCGGCTTCGACCGCGCGACGAACCGCTACGCCGGCGCCGTCGGCGCGATCACGCGCAAGCCCGGCCGCTACATGGTGATCTATCTCGCGCTGCTCGCCGGTCTCGGCTGGGGCTTCCTGCGCCTGCCCTCGGCCTTCCTGCCGAACGAGGACCAGGGCTATCTTCTCGTCGACATCCAGGCGCCGCCGGAAGCCAGCGCCAACCGCACGCTCGAAGTCCTCCAGCAGGTCGAGAAGATCGTGCTGGCCGAGCCTGCGGTCTCCCGCATGGTCGGCATCTCCGGCTACAGCTTCGCCGGCGCCGGCGAGAATGCGGCGCTTGCCTTCATCACCCTGAAGGACTGGAGCGAGCGCGGCCCGAACGATTCCGCCGCGGCGATCGCGCAGCGGATCAACGGCAAGATGTTCCAGATCAAGGACGCGCAGACCTTCGCGCTCTCGCCGCCGCCGATCTCGGGCCTGGGCAACTCGACCGGCTTCAGCTTCCGCCTGCAGGATCGCGGCGGCCTCGGCCAGGAGGCACTGTCGGCGGCGCGCACGCAGCTGCTCAATGCCGCCACGCAGAGCCCGGTGCTCGCGGGGGTGCGCGTCGAGGGACTGGCCGACGCCGCCCAGGTCAACCTGATCATCGACCGCGAGAAGGCGAATACCTTCGGCGTCGCCTTCGCCGACATCAACGCGACGATCTCGGCCAATCTCGGCTCCTCCTATGTCAACGACTTCCCGAACGCCGGCCGCATGCAGCGCGTGACCGTGCAGGCCGATGCGAGCCAGCGCATGCAGGCGGCCGATCTGCTGCGCCTCAACGTCCGCAACGTGCATGGCGGCATGGTGCCCTTCTCCGCCTTCGCTACGGTCGAATGGCAGAAGGGGCCGACGCAGGTCGTCGGCTACAACGGCTATCCGGCCGTGCGCATCGCCGGGCAGGCCGCACCGGGCTATTCGTCGGGCGCGGCGATCGCGGAGATGCAGCGGCTGGCGCGCGACCTGCCGCAAGGCTTCGGCTACGAATGGACCGGCCAGTCCCTGCAGGAGATCCAGTCGGGATCGCAGGCGCCGTTCTTGATCGGGCTCAGCATCCTGTTCGTCTTCCTGCTGCTCGCGGCGCTCTATGAGAGCTGGTCGATCCCCATTGCGGTGATGATGGTGGTGCCGCTCGGCGTCATCGGCTCGGTCGCGGCGGTGACGCTCAGGGCGATGCCCAACGACGTCTACTTCATGGTCGGCCTGATCGCGATCATCGGCCTCTCGGCCAAGAATGCGATCCTGATCATCGAGTTCGCCAAGGACCTCCATGCCGAAGGCAAGCCGCTGCTGGAGGCGACGGCCGAGGCCGCGCGGCTGCGCTTCCGCCCGATCCTGATGACCTCGCTCGCCTTCACGCTCGGCGTCGTGCCGCTGGCAATCGCGTCCGGTGCGAGCGCGGCGAGCCAGAACGCGATCGGCACCGGCGTGCTCGGCGGGATGATCTCGGCGACGGTCCTCGCGGTCTTCCTCGTCCCGGCCTTCTTCGTCTTCGTGATGAATCTGTTCCGCCGGGAAGAAAGCTCCAAGCGGGCGCCGCTGGAGATCGTGGAGCAGAAATGAGGGCTGGGGGCGGCGTTTCAGCCGCCCCTTTGCCTGTCGAAGCGCAGCCAGCGATGCTCTGCCGAAGAGGCGACCGCGCATTCGATGAAGCGGACGCCGCGGGCGCCGTCGACCACGGTGGGGTAATCGGCATCCAGAGGATCGGCCACGCGCCCCGCCTGACGGGCGCGGATATCTGCGAAGACGCCGCGATAGATGTTGGCGAACGCCTCGATGAAGCCTTCCGGGTGACCGGGAGGGATCCGCCCTGCCCGGCGTGCCGATTCACACAGCCAGGGCGACGCGCGCGTCAGGACCTGCATCGGGCCGTCATTGCGGTGATGGACGAGCCGGTTCGGCTCCTCCTGCCGCCATTCCAGCGTTCCGAGTTCGCCCGAGACGCGCAGCCGGAGGTCGTTTTCCAATCCGGCATTGATCTGCGAGGCGACGAGCACGCCCCGCGCCCCGCCGGCAAGGCGCAGCAGGATGCTCGCGTCGTCATCCAGCGCCCGGCCGGGCACGAGCGCACCGAGATCGGCGACGAGTTCCTCGATCGCGAGCCCCGTCACGGCCGAGACAAGGTTTTCGGCATGCGAGCCGATATCACCCAGCGCTCCGGCGATGCCGCTGCGGGCGGGATCGGTGCGCCACCCAGCCTGCTTGTTGCCAGTCTTCTCCAAAGCGGTGGCAAGCCAGCCCTGATTATACTCGACTACGACCTTGCGGATGGCGCCGAGCGCGCCGGAGCGCACCATCTCGCGCGCCTGCCTGATCATCGGATAGCCGGTGTAGTTATAGGTCACGCCGAAGACCGTTCCGCCTGCCGTCACCGTTTCGACCAACGTATCGGCCTGGGCGCTCGTATGAACCAACGGCTTGTCGCAGACGACGTTGAAGCCCGCTTCGGCGAAGGCCTGCGCGATCGGGAAATGGCTATCGGTCGGAGTGACGATGACGACGGCATCGACACGGGCCTCCGGCGGGCGCTCCAGTTCCGCCTCGAGCAACGCCTGCCAGCTTGCATGGTTGTTCATATCGCTGAGGCCGAGAGCGCGCCCGGAGGCCAAGGCCTTCTCCGGCGTCGAKGACAGCGCGCCGGCCGTCAGCTCCGCCTGCCCGTCGAGGGCGATGGCATGGCGGTGCACGGCGCCGATGAAGGCGCCGTGACCGCCGCCGACCATGGCATAGCGCAGCCGGGTGGGAAGTGCGTCGGTCATCGGCCTGTCCATGCGTGAACTGGTGGCCGCCCCGGAAACGGAGCGGCCGGGAAGAGATCCGAAACGCCTTCAGAACGGCGAGTCGGGGAAGTAGAAGTCCTTGGCGTTGCTCTTGTCGATCAGCACCGAGGGGATAATCGTGGTCGCCGGCAGCTTCTCGCCCTTCAGCCGCGCCTCAGCCGTCAGCTTGATCGCGTCGTAGATGAACTTCGGCGAATAGCTGACATTGGCCTGGATGCGCGGGTCCTTATTGTCGAGGATGACCTTGACCATGTCCTTGGCGCCGGCCCCGCCGAAGATGATCTTGATATCCTTGCGGTTGGCCTGGTCGATGGCGCGGATCGCGCCGAAGGCCATGTCGTCATCCGCGGCCCAGAAGGCGTCGATGTCCTTGAAGCGCGTCAGGAAGTCCTGCGTGACCTTGTAGGCGTCGTCGCGGTTCCAGTTGGCGAACTTGGCGTCGAGCAGCTTGATGTCGGGATGGCCCTTCAACACGCCGTTGAAGGCGTCCATGCGCTCGGTGTCGAGCGTGGTCGGAATGCCGCGCAACGCGACGACCGTGCCTTTCCCGTTCAGCGTCTTGGCGATGTACTCGGCCGGGATCTTGCCGAAGGCGGTGTTGTCACCCGCGACATAGGCGTCCTGGGCGGAGGTATCGGTGAGGCCGCGGTCGACGACCGTCACATAGGCGCCCTTCGCCTTCACATTGGCGACCGGCCGCGTCAGCGCCGCCGACTCGAAGGGGAAGACGACGAGCGCATTGATCTTGTTGACCGTGCTCAGGTCCTGAAGCTGGTTCGCCTGCTCGGTCGCGTTGGCCGCCGTGCGGATCGTGATCTTGAGGTCCTTGTGCTTGGCCTCCAGATCCTTCTTCGCCTGGTTCGCCCAGTAGTTGATGCCGCCCATGAAGCTGTGGGTCGCGGCGGGGATCGAGACACCGAGATTGACAGGCTCGGCGGCGGCACCGCTCGCCGCGAAAGCGAGGCCCGCTGCCGTGGCGGCGAGCAAGAGGCTGCGTCTGGTCTGCGTGGACATCGCTTCTCTCCCTATCCGGCTCGCCTTCAGCGGCGGCCTTTCTGCAAAAACGCGACGGTGATGATGACGAAGCCCTGCACGGCAGCATTGAGATAGACGCTGATCAGGCTCGTCAGGTTGAGGATGTTGCTGATCACAGAGAGCAGGATCGCGCCGATGACCGTGCCGGTGATGCTGCCCTGCCCGCCCTTGAGCGCGGCGCCGCCGACGATGACCGAGGCGATGGCCTCCAGCTCCCAGAGCAGGCCGGTGGTCGGCGATGCCGAGCCGAGACGCGGCACATAGAGCAGCGTGGCGATGCCGACGCAGATGCCGAGCAGCATGTAGGTGAGGATCTTCACCCGCTCGACATCGACAGCCGCATAGCGCGCGACCATCTCGTTGGAGCCGATGGCCTGGACGTGGCGGCCAAAGGGCGTCTTGTTCAGGATCAGCGCGCCGATGACGGCGACCAGCAGGAAGACGATGACGGGTACGGGCACGCCGGCGAGGCTGCCGTAATAGACCGGTGCGTAGATGTCTGCGAGGCTGTTCTCCAGCGTCAGCGCGCCGCCATCGGCGAAATAGGTCAGGTAAGCGCGGAAGATGCCGAGCGTGCCCAGCGTGACGATGAACGGCTCGATGCGCCCCTTGGCGATCAGCACGCCATGGATCAGGCCGAAGACCGCGCCGAGCAGCACGGCGAGCCCAGCCCCGCAGAAGACCGCGAGCAGAGGCGAGCCCAGTGCGCCTGCCGCCCAGTTGATGAACATGATGACGCAGCCGGCGATCAGTGCCGCCATGGAACCGACTGAAAGATCGATGCCGCCGAGGATGATGACGAAGCACATCCCCACCGCGATGATGCCGATGAAGGCGGTGCGGGTCAGCACGTTGAGGCCGTTGTCCAGCGTGGCGAAGTCGCCGTTGAGCAGCGCGCCCAGGCCGCAGAGCAGGATAAGGCCGACGATAGGGCCGATGCTGGCGATGCGCTCGGCCAGCGGCGTTCCCGCCTCGCGACGCGCTGCTGCGGGTCCGGCCTGCAAGGTCTCAGGCTGCGACATGGCGCGCTCCCGTTGCGTAGGCGATCATCGTGTCTTCCGTCATCTCGTCGCCGGTCACGGTCGTCACCAACCGTCCCTCGCGCATGATCGCGACGCGATGGGCTAGCCCGATCAGCTCGATCAGCTCCGAGGAGATGACGACGACAGCGAGCCCCTGTGCCGCCAGCTTCTGGATCAGGAAGTAGATTTCACGCTTGGCGCCGACATCGACACCGCGCGTCGGCTCGTCGAGCACCAGAACTTTCGGCTGCGGGTGGAGCACCTTGGCGAGCGCCAGCTTCTGCTGATTGCCGCCCGAAAGGGAGCCTGCGCGCACCTCCAGCGACCCGGTACGGATGCCAAATTCGGCGACAGCCGTCTTCAGCGCCTCGCGCTCGGCGCCCTGGTCGAGCCAAGGTTTGGCGTAACGCTCCAATGCCATGAGGGTCAGGTTCGGACGCAGCGGAAAGGCGACGTGCAGCCCCTTTCCCTTGCGATCCTCGCTCAGATAGGTGAGCCCGTTGCGGGCAGCGTCGCGCGGCGAGCGCAGCGTGATCGCCTTGCCGCCAAGCCGGATCGCGCCGCGGCCGGCCCTCAGCCCCATGATGCCCTCGAACAGCTCGGTGCGGCCAGCCCCGACCAGCCCGGCAAAGCCGAGAATCTCGCCCGGCCGTACCGCAAACGAAATATCCTGCGCCCAGCCAGGTACGGTGAAGGCCTCGACCTGCAGCGCCGGCGCGGCCGAGGCGTCCGGTTCGATCTTATCGGGAAAGAGATCGGAGATCGCGCGGCCCACCATCATCGTCGCCATATCGTGGCGGGTCAGCGAGGCGGTGGGTGCGCGGCCGACCAGCCTGCCATCCCGCATCACCACCACCTCGTCGGTGATGCGCTCGACCTCGTCGAGCTTATGCGAGATGTAGACGATGGTGACGCCTTGCGCCTTCATCCGCTCGATCAGCCCGAAAAGGCGCGCCACCTCCGATGGCGTCAGCGTCGCGGTCGGCTCGTCCATGATGAGGAGGCGTGCCTTGCGCGAGAGCGCCTTGGCGATCTCGACCAGTTGCTTCTCGGCGACGATCAGGCGGCGCACCGGTTCGTCCGGGTCGCGGGCAAGACCGACCTCCGCGAGCGCGGCTTCAGCTTCGCAGCGCATGACGCGCTCGTCGAGAAACCAGCCCTTGCGGCGCTCATGGCCAAGGAAGATGTTCCCGGCGATCGTCAGATCCTCGGCCAGGTTGAATTCCTGGTGGATCAGCACGATGCCGCGCGCCTCGGCGTCGCGGGAGCCGGAGAAGGAAACGGGTTCTCCGTCGACCAGCACCAGGCCTTCGCTCGGCTGCTCATAGCCGGCGAGTATCTTCATCAGCGTCGACTTGCCGGCGCCGTTCTCGCCGAGCAATCCGTAGACACGGCCGGGCTCGAGCGCGAAGGAGACGCCGTGCAGGACCTGGACCGGACCAAAGCGCTTGACGATGCCGTCAAAGGCGACCGAGAGACCCGCCCGCTCCTGCCGCGTTCCGCTCATGCCGGGCTCCCGCTGCGCAGGGCCTCGCGCATCGCGAGCACGCCGGCGCCGATCAACCCCGTCTCGGAGCCGAGCGGGGCGGCAGTGATTTCGAGATGGCGGGTCGAGAGGGCGAGCGAACGCTGGTTCACGCTCTGGCGGATGGCGGCAAGAAACATCGGGCCGATCGCTGCGACGCCGCCGCCGATGAAGATGTGGGACGGGTTGTAGAAATTGACGAGCGCCGCCAGCACCTGGCCGATCAGCCGGCCGGAGCGCCGCACGATCGCATCGGCCTCCGCATCACCGGCGCGGCAGGCCGCGCCGACATCGATCGCTTCCACCCTGCCCTTTCCGGCGAGCTTCGCGGCAAGCGCCGGGCTGCGTCCGCTCCGTGCAGCCTCCGTGCCCATCGCCCCGATCGCGGGCGCCGCTGCCATGGCTTCGACGCAGCCACGATTGCCGCAGCGGCAGAGCGGCCCCTCAGGATCGGCGCAGATATGGCCGATGTCGCCGGCTGAACCGGTCGAGCCGCGATAGAGTTCGCCATGGCAGACGATGCCGCAGCCGATGCCGGTGCCGACCTTGATGACGAGGAAATTGTCGATCTGCTTGCGCTGCCGCCAGAGCACGCCGAGCGCCATCAGATTCACGTCGTTGTCGACGAAGACCGGGGCATCGGTGATCTCGCCGAGATCGTCGCGGATCGCGTAGCTGTCCCAGCCCGGCATCAGCGGCGGATTGACGAGCTGGCCAATGGCGAAGTTGACCGGGCCGGGCACGCCGATGCCGATGGCGAGAACACGGTCCGGCTCGATGCCGTTCTGCGCGAGCATCGCGGGCAGCAGGCTGCGCAGCCGGGCCATGATCGGGCCTGGCCCGGCTCCGACATCGGCCTCCTGCGAATGGCGCGCGATGATCGAAAGGTCCGGCTGGAGCAGAGCCACGTCGAGGCTGGTCGCGCCGATGTCGACGCCGACGAGGATGCCGATCCGGCCATTGACCCGCAGCGTCTCGGGGCGGCGCCCGCCGGTCGAATGCTGGACCCCGGCCTCGTCGAGCAGGCCCTGATCAAGCAGTCCAGCTGCCAGCGCATTGGTCTTGCTGCGCGAGAACTGCAGCGTGTCGGCCAACGCATAGCGCGCAACGCCCCCGGACCAGAAGGTCGCTTCGAGCAGCGCGAGCTCATCCGGGCTCAACCTGTGCCAGGGCAAGGCTATGACCGTCCTCCCCATCCATTCGATCTTGTCGCGACCGATTGCCGAACAGGCTAGGAAAGCTGCCGCGTATGCTCAAGACCGAACTTCGGCCAGATTACGGCAAAAGAGAAACGGAAGGCATCGCCCGGGCTTGCGGGGCCCCGGGATGATGTGATCGGGCTGCTCGTGCTGGCGCAGCCGAAATGCTCGACGAGCCCGCCAAAGGGGCAGAGGAACCGAGCCGTCCATGCATCGAGAGCGCGAAGCGGGCACGATCGCCGGACCGGCCTGATCGAAGGCGGAAGCTTCGCGATGGCTGAAGCAGGAGCCTGCGATCTGACAGAATAGGCCTCGGCCAGGCTGCATCGGACGTTCCTGCGCCACTGCTATTGCGGCACCGCAAACTCCTGCCAATGCAGTGTCACAGGGACTGCAAGCCCTCAGACGGCCCGGGCTCCGTTTTTGCGCCCGTGGCAAACCCGGAGACTTCGATCCGTTAAAAGCGGCTATTCTTCGATCCCTGATGAACTCATCAGACCTGATAGACGCTGACGGCGGACTTCAAGAGCGTTTTGTCCGCATCTGCGGAGGAGAACTGGGAATTGTTGTTCGCCGGCTGCAGCTGCAATGCGTTGTTCATTCCCCAGATCGCAGCCTGTGTTCGGTTCTGAACCCGGATCTTGCGCAGGATGGCTTTGACGTGGACCTTTACGGTCGCCTCGGCGATATCGATCTTTCGCGCGATCGACTTGTTGGCGTCCCCTTCGATCAGACAACGCAAGATCGCCATTTCCCGCGGAGAAAGCAGCGGTGCGCCCGCGCTCTCCGGTGGAGAGCATGGCAAAACCGGCTCGTCGTCGACGGGAACGGGGACGGCTTTAGGGCGGCGATTTTTTTTGACGGAGGACGTCGATGACGGGAACGTCGGGGGGAACACCGTCTCACCCAGCATCACCAGTTCAATCGACTTGACGAAGGAGTCGCAGGAAATGACGTTGGCGAGGTAGCCGCTGGCCCCGGCCTTGAATGCCAAAGCTGGCTCGTTCGGCTCGTAGTGATCCGTGACAACAGCGATCGGCACGTCCGGATGCTGGTCCTTTACAAGCTCGATTTCCGCTACCGCGAGGTCGAAGTCATCGCTGGTGTGAGCGATGAGAAACATGAGCCTCTGGGCACGAAGCTTGCTCGCCAATTGCTCTTCATAGGACGCCGAGGAAAGGATACGAAAATTCTTCTCCAGTAAAACCCGGGCAATGCCCTCTTTCATCAGGGAGTATTTTCCGATGAGGACGATACCATACGCTTTACTCTCCCGCATTCGTCCCTCCTGAACCATCAGGAAAACTCATATCCCCTCTAGGTAGGCCAGGCATCGGCTTTAGTCGTCAGCGGAAATCTTTATATATCGAAATTGCAAGATTATATTCTAACGAAATCCATCTCGCCTATATTCGACGAATAATTACTCATCGACGCAAATTTTTGACGGTCGATATTCGATCGGCCTTTTAATCGCCTCAGATCGTTAGGGAAACTTTCAGCCAGTGAAATGCCCGTAACGTGTCAGTCATCAGCTCGACGTGGAGTCGAACGGTCGGCATCGGCAGAACTTATTATTAGCTAAAATTCGCACGGCCGGCAAGCCAATTAGCAAATCATTAACTCTCGCACCAAGGCTTCGCACTGACGATGCCCTTGCGTCATGCCGCATCGAATGTCGAATAGCGAATTGTTTTTTATCGATTAAATTCTGAAGAGCGGCGGATTAACCTAAAATATGAATGACAGACCGTCCCCCGCGTTAGAGTCCTGTCTCTGAGCCGATAGCTCAGTGTCGCCGCAACATAGACAGCTGCAAGCTCATCCGGCCCCGGGCGTAAGAAAAATGCCGCTCCGCGCGATCGAAATCGGCTCTTCAATCTGCGACATGGCCGCCGACCGAACATGCCGACCACCAAGAATCTCGTAAATTGCCCAGCGTGGTTTCCCAACACACCGCCCGCCCGAGATTCCATGAAGCAGCGCCGGGCGTGCTTCACACTCAACTTTCTCGCCCGGAGCGAGCTCCGGGCCAGATTGAGCCCACCCTCAAGGTCGAGTGTCATCCCCCTTTCGATGTCGCGCGCGCACCTCTCAGCATATAATGCAGACGAATTCGTCCACTTAGCATCCGGAACGTTTCCTTCGGATTCAGGATCAAATCGAATGCCTTTGCCGCGATACCGACAGAAAGCTTACGCCCATCAAATTGATACCCAAGCTCTCGCAAGCGCTCCGCATGGTAATCCCAGAATTTCTTGTCCTTAAATTTGAAAGCACTGGCAGAAAGATAAGAATAGTACTGATCCAACAGCTCTCCGACGCGCTCTTCACGCTCACGCTTGGTCAAGTACCAGTCGCCATACTCTTGGCAGTCGCTGATTTCTGCCGAGACATAGGCATTGAATTCGAGAGAGGAGGTCGTTGCCCTCTGGTAGTGAATTCGCTCGTGCGCAAGAACCTGATGCACAAAGCCGAAATCCGCATATCGCAGATGCTTCAAGCAGGCACTGATATCCGCTTCCTGGGTCGGATTTGGAAAGAACTCGTCAGTATTCCGCATCAGATCTGACCGATACAGAACCGAGGTCGGGTTTCCCAGCACTCTCTGCGCCCCGAGCAGGTGAGCGCGACAGATATCTCGACCCGAAACCACGGTTTGCGAATACGGCAACCCAACGTTCCGAACGTACCAGATGTCTTTGGCACCGCTCAGTTGATAGGCGCCGACGATCCCTACCGACGGATTCTCCTCGGCGACACCGACCATCTTTTCAAGGCACTCCGGGTAGATCCAGTCGTCACCCGAGACCACTTTGCAATACTTGCTGTCTGCGGAAATCAGGCCAAACGCCTTGTTATGGTTTGCTATAATCGGCAACAGAGTTTCATTGCTGACAACACGAATGCGGCTGTCCCGCCGACGATACTCCTCAGCAATGTCGAGCGTCCCATCGGTGCTGGCATTGTTGAGAATGATGTATTCGAAGTTCTCGTAGGTCTGAGACAAGACGCTTTCGATACACTCCCGAAAAAACTCTCCGCCATTGTATACAGGCGTCACAACGCTAACCAGCGGACCAGCTTTCGTGTTCATCTTAGGCCCCCTCTTGAGAATAAGTCGTTCCCTCGGCGTAGTTTTCTTTGCTTTCCAGGAGCAAATTATCGAACTGCAGATTTAACTGCGATCGAAATTGCTCGGCGCGACTGCCGATACGAGCCTTGACCTCGTCCATATTGGCTATCAGGCGATCGGCCATAGCCGTCAGCCCTTCCGCATCGGATCGGGAAATTTCGACGCAGTACTCTGCCAAGCCCAAGCTTTCCATCAAAGTGGTAACCTTGGGATGCGGCGCCAAAGCGATAGGCGGCACGTTCGACAACGACGCAAATATCACGCCGTGAAAGCGGCATGTCACGTAAAAATCCACATGCGAGAGCGCCGCAAACATGTCGTTGATGTTTTCGACAGGTTCTCGCGTAACACGATCCGACGCCAAGGTCGGGCAATTCTTGCGGATCGCCGCATCAAGATCTGCAATCGCCTGGGAATCGAACCAGATGTCGCTGCTGAAGAGCTTGATCCGATAGCCTCGCGCCAGCATTCGGCCGCAAAATTCGACCAGGTTATCGATCAGGTGCCGATAGCCTTGATTGTCGTTGACCCAATGCCGGGAGGAGTCGCCGTAGGCCATCGGCCCAATGCCGATCACGCGCTCTTCTCCCAACTCGATCGGCTTCGTCGCCGGCGGGTCAGGCAGCCGAAGCCCCCATACCGCGTCCGCGACAACCTTCATCTTGCCCCGGAAGCCGATCTTGCGGAGCAGCTTGCCCGATGCCTGATCTCGCAGAGACACATAATCGGCCATGTCGAGCGTGCGCCTGACGAACCAACGGCTAAGCGAGGAATCCAGCGGACCTGCACCGCTGTTCAGGAAAACGCATTTGACGTTCAAGCACTTGGCGAGAAGTATCCATTTGAACAGCGTATAGGGAAACGCCCAGGGGCCGCCCCAATCGAGGAGCTGCCCTCCTCCGCAGATGATGATCATATCGAGTTCGCTGACAAAAAGAAGCGAACGCCCTAGAAACAGGATCTCGCGAATGAATTGAGCGGGTCGTGTGATCAGCACGTCCTTCATTGTCTTGGCCACGAGAAACAGGGGCCCGGCCTTCTTGGCAGCGGCCTTCAGCCTGCTCGCAAACCTGCCGGGATCAGCAGGAGGCAACGCCGATGACCATTCCTGCTGGAACGGGAAAACGCTTTGGCGCATCGCGACACAGGGGATTCCGTGCCGGCGCGTGGTGTCTGCCGGATCCATCGAGAGGCCGACGACGGAGACCTCGGGGGACCTGCGCGTGATGTTATCGAGCACCGCGGCTATGGAAGCCTCATCGCCCAGATTGCCCGTGCCGCAATGCGCCAAAAGCCCGATCCGGTTGGGCTTCTGGATCGCTGCATCCGCGGATTTGGCGCAGCTCTCCTGCTGCCCGGACCAGGGTCGATCGACGGCCTCGGCGGCGCGAACATAGATGTCGATCTTGTCGCTCATGCAGAACGCACTCGCTGCTGAACACGAAACGCCGCAAATCTCGATAGCGCCGCCGCTGCCGCGGCCTCCCCGCTTTTGAAGCTTTCGTCGGTCCACATGTAGCCCCAGTCGCCATAGCGACCGCAGTATGAGATCCCGATATCATCGAGATAACCGTGGACCGTCTTGAGGGCTGCGGCGCGATCGAGGTCGAATATTATGTTGGCATAAGGCAGATACATCGCCGTGCTGAACACGACCTGGTCGCTGTCGCGCAGCAGACCGCATCGGCGGAGATCGTCGATGACCGGCTGCACCCAGTCGTCAGGCTTCCCAGTGAATGGCTTGTATTTGTCAGAGAAATAGATCTCCGCCTGAATGCTCCCCATACCCTTCGGGGCATTGTTCTCGGAAAGCATGTGAGGGAAGCCGAGCCGCGTGAAGCAAATGTCTTCGTCGTAGAAATACGACATATGCGCGCTGGAGATGTCCTCACGATCCACGCCGATATTGACCAGAACGCATGACGAGCAGGCAAGCTTGCGCGATGCTTCCAGGACGTCGCTCGGCGCCCCCTCGATCATGCGAATGAGGTCGGGAAGCGGTACGGACGAAATCAGGGCGTCGTATTCCGTCCGCACGCCGTTCGAGAATTCGAGCACGCGCGTCTGCGGATTGACGGACACCAGCTCGTGATTCAGCTGGATACTTCCGAACGGCACGAATTTCTGCAGATAGGATACGAATCCGCCCTGCTTCGGATAGCGGAAATGCGTGATGTAATGAATGTTCGGCGACGACGCCGAAATCGCGCCGCGAAGCACTTCTTCCAGCGTCGGCCGGTAGATACGCGGCCCCAGCCAATCGGTGCTCATGTTCTCGGCTGTGGTGAGATGATACTTGCGCGTATACTGTTTCGGGAAGAGCTCGGCGAAAGTCGATCCGAAGCTGGCCACCAGCCAGTCGTTATAGTTGTTGATCGCCCCGTCAGGTTTTTGCCGTTCCTCCACGAAGTCCGCGATCACCTTCACGATCACATCTTCCGGAAGGCCATGCAGGTGGAGCTGGACAGGATGTTGCGGCCAGTAGCCCCGCCAGTAGTTGTTCAGATTGATCTGGATGGTTTCATAGAGCTGGTCGACACTGTCGGCGAACAGCTCCTGAATGCGTTCGTCCTTCGTGAAGGAAATATGCGGTCCGATATCGAAGACGAAACCGGGCTCGTGACGAAACGACATCGTATGGCCGCCATAGTACGAATTCTTGTCGTACATGATCGGCGTGATGCCTTCTTCCCGGAGTCGGTGTGCTGCACCGAGGCCGGCCATTCCAGTTCCAAGCACGACGACGTTTGGCATTGATGCACGTCCTTTGGGTTGCCGCGCTGTTGCGGTGTCAACCTTCGGCCATCGGGAGCATAGGCATCGGAGCGGCTGCTTTCGGTCGCGCAGCGTGAGCGTTCTGGGCGGCATAGTCCTGCAGCAGATATTCGTAGCGCTCGATCTGCCGGCGCGTGAGGGATTGGAGATCCTGCCCCGCCTGAAACGCGTGATACCATTCGACGATCCAGGCCAGGCTCTGGTCGAGCTGGAGAACCGGGTGCCAGTCGAGAGCTGCCCTCGCCTTGGCGGTATCAAGGCGCAGCAGCTGCGCTTCGGCGGGATGTGCCGCTGCGTCGAGCGTCCAGGAAGCCCCCTCGCCCCATAGCGTCACGAGCTTGTCGACGATCCAGGACACCGGCTTGGCATCCGTCTCCAACGGCCCGAAATTCCAGCCCGACGCGTAGCGGGCTCCGTCCTCGGCAAGCCTCTCGCACAGCAGCAGGTAGCCGTGGAGCGGCATCATGACGAACTGCCACGGCCTGATTGCCGAGGGGCTGCGGATGCGGCAGGGCCGGCGACCCAGAAAGGCTCGGACAAGATCCGGGATGAGCTGGTTGGCTGTCCAGTCGCCGCCTCCGATGGCATTTCCGGCGCGGACGCTCGCCAGCGCGACGCCATGTTTGGACAGGGTATCCGGCGAGAAATACGAGTCGCGATAGGCGCTGTTCACCAGCTCCGCGCAGCCCTTGGAATTGGAATACGGGTCGTGACCACCCATCGGGTCGCTCTCGCGATAGCCCCAGACCCATTCCTGGTTCTCATAGCATTTGTCGCTGGTGACATTGACGACGACGCACGGACGCTTGAGCTGGCGCACCGCCTCCAGCAAATGGACCGTACCCATGACGTTCGTCGCATAGGTCTCGACCGGTTCTTCGTAGCCGTAGCGAACCACGGATTGGGCCGCCATGTGGATGACGACATCGGGCTTGCATTCGGCGAGCGCGGATTTGAGATGGGCGTAGTCCCGAACGTCGCCACGGATCGAGCGCACGCATTCGCCGACCCTCGCCTGCTCGAAGAGGCTCGGCTCGGACGGCGGCTCGAGCGCGTAGCCCGTGACGTCCGCCCCCAGCGCATCCAGCCACAACGACAGCCAGCTGCCCTTGAAGCCCGTATGTCCGGTGACGAACACTTTGCGGTTCTGCCAGAAAGAACGGTTCAGCATGACTGACCTAGCCCCGCGGTAAAAAGGTTATCCGGTTATTCCTGAGCGCTTCCGAACTCCGCGCCGGTGAGACTGTTCGCGCAGCGACTTGCCCGGTCACGAGGCCGCCGCGACGAGGACACGATGCGGCGAAGCTTCCACTTCGCGCATCGGCCACCGCAGCTGCTGCTCGCGCCAGAGCACATCGGCCCGGCGCCCTGCCGGCAGGATGACATCGTCGAACGAGACGACGTCGTCCTTCTTCCGGTCGCGCCGCAAAATGCAGTTTTCGGACAGACCGATCGGCAGCGCGTCTGCCGCGCGCGCATCGACGGCGTTCTCGATCAGGCCGTATGCGCAGAACCCGCCGATGCCGTCGAGGCGTTCGCCGGCCTTCAGATCGCGCTTTGCGACCGTGACGACCTCGCAGACCGGTCCCGCCAGCGGCGCCACGGTCGGATCGTGCTGGATGACCGCGCGCCCGATGGTCGAGGCGATCTGAAGATGCGGCAGATGGAACGGTGTGTAGAAGACGTAGAACGGCCCCTCGCCGAGCTTGTAGTAGGCGAGCTGAGCCTTCTTCAGCGGCGACTCTTCGTGCACGACGACAAAGGCGCCGGTGTGGGGCGCCGCGCCCAGAGCATAGTCCACCAGCCCCGTCTCAAGCATCGCGTCCGCGGGCAGGCGTTCTCCGATCTCCCGAACGTCCTTGCAGGCCGGTCCGAACATCCCGCGGCGACCGACGCGGAAACCGGTCGCATTGGCCAGCACCGTCGTTTCCATCGACAGCTTCGTGGCATCGGCGAACGAGGTGACCTTGCGGGCATCCTGATCGTTCTTTTCGGCGAAGGCCCGCTGCGTGTCGGGGTTCCGATAGTAGTCAACCATTCCCTTGATGTTGCCGGCGGCAACCGGCCGCAGCCCGAGCGTCCGCAGATAGCGCAGCAGCGTCATGGCAACGCCTGGTTCATCGCCATCCGTGTTGGTGAGCACCACGCCGGCTTCGCGAGCGCGCTCGTTCAGAATGGGGCCAATCAACGAGTCGAGCTCGGCATTGACCATCACCACATGCTTGCGATGCGCGATCGCGTCGAGAACCACCGACGCACCGGCCTCGACCGTCCCGGTGACCTCGAGGATGATGTCGATGGCCTTGCACGCGGTCAGCACGCTCGGATCGTCCGTCAGAACCGGCGTTCCGCCGGCTATGGCCCGCTCGGCCTCCAACGCCGACGAGACACGGCTCCAGCCGTGGATGTCCGCTTCGCGGAATGCCCGCTCAGCATTCGCGACGGTCCGGTTAGCGATTGCGACGAGGCGCATTCCCGGCACCGGAGTGCCAAGCTGGAGAGCGATCGCGCGGCCGGTAGCGCCCGCTCCGACCATTCCCACGCGGATCGGGTGCCCCGCAGCCTCGCGCTCCCGCAAAACGGTATCGACAGCCATAGCCTGGTCCCCCCATCCGATCACGCCAGCAAAAGCAATCACACGGTCACGTACGGAGCAGATGCGACATGGCTGGGCACAGGTATTGCCGGCGGCCAGTTGCGGTCCTGCTCTGAAATTTCGGTCACTTCCAAGGGCCACACGATGYCGAAGGCCGGATCGTCGAAGCGCACGCCCCTGACGGCGGCCGGCGCATAGAAGGCCGAGGTCATGTAGTGCATCTCGGTATCCGCCTCGAGCGTCTGGTATCCATGCGCGCAGCCCTCGGGCAGGTAGAGCATGCGTCCGTTGTCGCCGCTCAGCACCACGCCGTACCAGGCGCCGTAGCTCGACGATTCCGGCCGCAGATCCAGGACGACGTCGAATATCGCCCCCCGCGTGCAGCGCACCAACTTGGCCTCTCGGGCAGGCGCTTCCTGGAAGTGCATGCCCCGGACCGTCCCGCGCTTCGTGCTGAGCCCCATATTCGCCTGGACAGGCTCGAACGCCATGCCCTGATCGGCGAATTCCTTGAGGCACCAGGCGCGCATGAAACGCCCGCGGCTATCGGCGTACGGAGCGGGGTCGATTACCATCGCCCCATCGACACTTGTCTTCGCGAAGTGCATCCGCCACCTCTGGAATTCAGGCTCCTATACAAGAATAATGCCGGACATATTGCCGGAGTTCCGGCGCAGAACTACGCCGGGCCAGAGATTTGCTTTATGGATCAGAGAGTTTCGCGACCGCGCCCGCCCGGCATGCCGGAGTCCGTCTTGACGGGCGGTCAATCAGGCGGATTTCGCAGCTGCATCAGACGGAGGGCGTGGCTCTCGCATCGCGAAAGAGGTCGAGATACAGCGCCTTCTCACCTGCGATGAGAAGCAGGGCTGCGACATAGGCTGCGCCGAACGAGCCGACATCCAGCATGAGACGCAACACCGGCGACAGCGCCAGCGCGGCGAGTCCATGCACCACATAGGCGATCGCTCCCGCGACCAGGCTTGCGGCCAGCGGGCTCGCCAGTGCCCCGACGAACTCGCGGTATCGAACCCCGGTGCCGTACAGCGCCCAGATGGTGATCGGAATCACCTTGAGCACCATGACCGTGGAATACGCCATCGCGACACCGCGCGGACCGTAGGGAAGCCCGATCAGCACGCCCGTGATCATGAGCGGGGCAGAGAACAACCCGATATGCACACCGCGCTTGACCATGCCGAGCGCATTGAGCAGCCAGCCGAGCGGACTGGAAATCGCGAACACCATGATCGTCGGCGCGAGAATCCTGAATATCTCAACGGCACTCGTCCATTTCGGTCCGAGGATGACGATGATCAGATCATCGGCGAAGAGCGTACAGACGATCGTCAGAGGCAACGTCAGCGTCACCACCAGCGAATAGCCCTTCAGGAAGTAGCGCCGGAAACGATCGGGATCGCCCTTGGTCCGCGACAGCGCGGCAAACGCGACCTCTCCGATGGTGGAGTTCAGATTCTCGGTCGGGAAATTGATCAGGTAGAAGCTCCGGCTGTAGAGGCCGGTCGCCTCCGTGCCCCATACGCGGCCGAGCAGAAGCTTGTCGATGTTGTTGGTGATATAGGACAAAAATCCGATCAACGTTGTGCCGACACCGAACCGCAACATGGAGCGGAGCCCGGCGACGATCCGCGGCCGGCCGGGGATCCAGCCGCTCGACAACCACAGCCCGATGGTCGTGGCCAGCGGCAGGGTGATGGTCATCGAGACGATCGCCCAATAACCATAGCCGCTCACCGCCATCCCGATCGACACAGCTGTCGCGATCAGGAGCGAGCTGATCTCGATCTTCGCCGACGTCCCGAACGCCATGCGCCGCTGAAGCAGCACGCCGTGTTGAACGCCCGCCGCCGTGATGACGAAGGTGAAGGCGATCACGTCCATGATCGCCAGCAAACGCGGCTCGCGATAAAACGCGCTGACCAGGGGCGCAGCGACGATGGCCGTCAGCGTGAGTGCTGCGCCAAATGTCAGATTCAGCCAAAACAGCGACGACGACTCGTCTTCGCTCAGCGTGTCGCGCTGAATGGCGGCCTGAAACAGGCCGAAGCAGCCGAA
Source organism: Allobosea sp. RAF48 (assembly GCF_052114025.1). Classification (NCBI taxonomy): domain Bacteria; kingdom Pseudomonadati; phylum Pseudomonadota; class Alphaproteobacteria; order Hyphomicrobiales; family Alloboseaceae; genus Allobosea; species Allobosea sp. RAF48. Next base: position 68,575 of record NZ_JBFRDZ010000011.1, on the reverse strand, counting down.
CATGTTCAGCACGCCCGTGAAGGCTGTCACCATGGTTACGAGCCCGTAATCGTCCGGAGTCAGCAATCGCCCGAGAACCATGAGCGCACCGATACGAACCGTGAAGCCGAGTCCGCGCGAGCCGACATTGATAAGTCCGGCGCGAACGGTCTTGTTCTTCAAATCGTGCATGACGTTCTCGATTGCCGGTTCAGAGCATCAGCTTCCGGGCATAGAATGCCTCGGCATATCCGCTGGGCGCGTTGCATTCCATTCCGCGCAGCCGCATCAGTGCCATGAAGGTCGAGCGGTCAAACCAATGCTTGTTGCTTTGGGACTTGAAGGTATTGAGGATCAGATCGACTTTCTTTTCGCAGACATCGTCTGAAAGAGCATTGAAGACGATCGGCTGCCCGAGATCCCCGTCATACTTCGGAATCTCGTATTCCAGGATCAGGTGACTGCGAAACGTGTTCCAAGTCAGCTCGGCGATCAGCCGGTGGTCCTGATGCGAATCGTGACGGTTGTGCGTGAAGATGATGTCCGGCGACACCTCTCGCTTGAGCTCTTCGAAGACATTCTTGATGTCGGCTCCGGCGAAAGGCATGTAGCCATCCTGAAAGTCCTTCAGGACGACCCGTTTCATGCGGGCGGGGTCGACGAATTGTCGCGCCCCGTTTTCCGCTTCCGCTGCGCGAACCCCGTTCGCGCTGAAGACAACCCAATGGAACACCGCGTCCGGGCGCTCCGCTGCGAGCTGCAGCACTGTTCCGCCGCAACCGATCTCAATGTCGTCGGAGTGGCAGCCCAGGCACAGGACCTGCAAAGGGGCAGCACCGCCGCCATCCGGCTTCAGGCGAAGCATGGTCACGCCACCTGCGTCATCGTGGGAGCCGCTTGCGGCATGGCGGGAGCCCCTTGCGGCATCACGGGAGCCGCTTGCGTTATCACGGGAGCCATTTGCGGAATCACGGGAGCCGCTTGCGGTATCGCGGGAGCGACCTGCGTCATCGCGGGGTATGAGACGGCGGCGCAGTCCTTCCACACCTTCCACGGTGGATTGGTGTCATTGAGTTCCTCAAGGCGCTGCTTGTCCTTGAAGGTGTCCATGCACTGCCAGAAGCCGGTGCACTTATGCGCCAACAAGGCTTGTTGCTGGATGAGCCGCGCGAACGGCTCCCGCACCAGCTCGTCGCCGGGATTGATGTAGTCGAAGATCTCGTTCCGGAAGACGAAGAATCCGCCGTTGATCCAGATGTCCGAATGGCTCAGCGCCGACACCTCGGCGATCTTGCCGTCCGGCGCGGTCCTGACGATGTCGAAGCTCGCCGTCGGCTGCACGAGAAGCAGGGAGCCAACTGCGCTGCTCTGCTGCATCTCCTCGATCATCGTCGGCAGGTGCAGATCGCTGAGACCGTCGCCGTAGTTCGCGAGGAAATACTCCTCGCCGCGCAGATAGGGCTGCACGGCCTTCAGGCGTTCACCGATCGTCGCGTGCAGGCCGGTCTCCACGAAGGTGATCGTCCAGTCGTCGCTATCGCGATTGATGAAGTCGATCTTCTGGCCGCCGCGGGACCAGACGAAGTCGTTCGAGATCGACTCGTCATACTTCAGGAAATAATCCTTGATGGCATAGCCCTTGTGGCCCAGGCAGAGAATGAAGTCCTTGTGACCGAAATGGGCGTAGTACTTCATCAGATGCCAGAGAATGGGGCGCGAGCCGATTTGCACCATCGGCTTCGGCACATCATCCACATAGCCCCGGAGCCGCATGCCGGCACCACCGCAAAAGAGTACGACCTTCATGATACTCTCCTTCCGTAAAAGCCCGCGGACCGTGGCCCGGTTTTTCTTATCTCAGGAAGCGGTAACGATCTTCATTTCTTCAGGCCGCCTGTATCCATAACGTTTCATCGTCGCTTCATCGGCCATGTTGAGGACCGTGCCGATAAATTTAGGCCGGGCCTGACCGGTGGATTGAAAAGCCTGCCGGACAAGCTCGGATTCCGTCGCTCCCCATTTCACGACGAGCAGGAAGCCATCCAGCGACTGGGCAGCGGCCCGCACCTCGGGGCCAGCCACGAGCGACGGCATGTCGACGATCACCAGGTCATAGGAGCCTTCCGCAGTTCTCAGGATGTCGTCCAGCAAGTCGCGCCGCATTGGACGGAGCCGTCCCTCGGGCCGTTCGGCCAGCGGGAGGACATGCAGCCCTGCCTGCGCCTTGACGATGCAGCCGAGCACTTCGGTCTCCTGATCTGCTCCAGAACCGAGCGGAGAGCGCGAGAGGCTCGCAACCCAGCGCGAGACAGAGGGGTTTTCCGGTACGGCGTCGATCAGCAGGACACGCTTTCCCGAGGCTGCCGCCATCTTCGCCAGACCGATGGCAAGCGTCGTGGCCCCCTCACCCGGCAAGGTCGACGTCACACCGATCGTCCGCGGTCCGCGCAGGGAGGTGTCCTGCAACGTGGCAGCCACGCGTCGCAACACCTGGGCTTCGGATGCGAGCAGATGCCGGGCGGCGGTGTCCTCGCCCGATGAACCGAGGCTCTGGAAACGGGGCACGACCCCCAGGCACTCCAGATCGAGGACGTATTCCATCTGTTGTGCGCTGCGGATCGTATCGTTGATCACGTCGAGCAGGATGGCGGCGGCGGCGGCCGCGCCCAGGCCGAACAACGCCGCGGCAGCAAGGATCAATATCGCCGGCGGTCCGTCTGCCTTGACCGGCGGCTCCGCTTCCGAAACCACCTGAGCGCTCGGGCCAAGGCTCTGATAGAGCTCACGCAGCGTTGGCGCCTTCGACGAAGCCGCATCCGACGCCCGCCCGCGCTCCTGCAAATAAATACGGATCACGCTGTTGACGATGCGAGCGGCCTTCTCGGGGTCCGAGGCTTTGAAACTCACCGTGATCATATGGCTCGTTCCGACCTGGCGAACACCGAGTTTGCTGTTCATCGCTTTCAGCGCTGCGCCATAGGCCGAGCCGTTCTGGCCAGCGGCCGCCGAAGACTGCGCGGTATCGGCCTTTTGCGGCTCGGACGGCGCCCGGCCGTCGGCCGTGAATTCAGGGTCCTTGGTCAGTTGCAGCTCGTCGATGACCTTGACCAGCACGTTGCCGGACCGAAGAAGCTCCATCTGGTTCTGGACCATCGGGAGATCGGCCCGGCCTGGCAGGACCGCCATATCGGGTCCGGTCAGGACCTGCCTGATGTAGACGAGCACCTGGCTGGAGGCGGTGTATGTCGTCGAGCGGGATCCGACATAGAAGCCGGCGATCGCCAGACAGAGCAAGGCACCGATACCCAGCAGCCGCTTGCGGCTCCGGAGACTTCCCAGACCGAACGACGGCCGCGGCCGCGTATCGATCCGGTAGTCGGACCTCTCCGTGCTATCTGTGACCGGTGGGTAGCTGCTCTTGTCCAGCATGGGGCTCAATCGAAAAGAGGGCCTCGGTTCCGATGCCGGTTCGGCTCGACAGATTTGCGGATGAGGAGAAGCACCCTGCCGGCGCGGTCGCGTCGTGATGCGACGGTAACTTTAGCGCCTGCCCTTCCCCCCACCCGGCGCCGTCCGCCTGCAGTGGCATTCATAGAGCAAACGCCGGACGGTCAGCCCCCGTTCCTGCGGCGCATGCTTCAGAACTGCATTGAAACGCCTGACGGACAGGGGAAGATGAAAGGCAGAGGCCAGGCCGGTCGGTCAGGTGCGGATGGGCCGGAGCCTGCGGCCGAAGCGAGATCGTTCGGCAGCGAAATCGGCAGGCGGCTTTCGTCCGATCACTGCCCGCCGCAGGGGTGCTTTCCAGCCGCTATATGACCTTCCGACGACTTCTACCGGGCGCCGCAAGCATTTCTTCCCGGCGGATCCAGGCATAGATCGTGCCCATGACAAACCAGAAGTACCAATTGAAGGACAGATAGAAGTGCATGTTGTCCGAATAGGACTCGAGCACATAGGTCATCAGGACACACAACATGACCAGAAGTCCGGGCGGATCGCGCGGCAGCCCCCTCACCAGGCGATAGGCCACCCAACCGATGAGCCAAGCGAATGCAAGAAGGCCAAGAAGCCCGAGTTCGAAGCTCATCTGCAGATAGAAATTATGGCCGTCGATGCCCTGGGGGCCAATCAGCGGAAAGAAGCCAGGCGTCGCCGGCTTGAACGACTCCAGACCATGACCCAGGAGAGGCCGTTCCAGCGCCTGGGGAATGGCGGATTCCCACAGCGCCTGCCGCCAGACGTAGGAATTCAGCCGGTTGCTTTCGTTGAGCTGCGCGAAGTTGTCCACCTCTGTTGCTGCGGTGACATCCGTCAACCGGTCCATCAGGCTCGGATATGCGACGAACAGCACCGGCACCAGCAGAAGGCCAGCGAGAAAACGGCGGTCGATCTTGAGCGCGTACACCAGAAACATGAGCCCGCAGACCCCCCAGGCGCTGCGCGTTTTGGTGAGCATCAGAAATGCGGTCAGGAGCGGGATGTAGAGCGTAACCAGCATGTAGATGCGCGGGCTCACGCGAATGATCCGCGATGCTCTGACGTAAAGCGACAGCCCCAGCACCAGCACGAGATAGAAGGCATAGATGTTCGGATGCGAGAACGTGCTCTGCAGGCGGAATTCGGTCAGATCGGACAGCCCGCGCGCAATGTCGACGAAGGCGTAAAGCGTGGGTGGGATGGACGATCCGATCACCACGAGGACGAACAGGGAGACATCGCGGGAAGACCGCAAGATGAAGAACGGAATCGCGAAGAACGCCCAATAGGATACCAGCACGAAAGCAAGGCGCGCCGCGGCCGTGAAATCCGGCGCATAAAGTGTCGAGCCAAAGGCGATCAGGAGGAACGGCCCCCATAGCGCCAAGACAGGAAATGGCGCCCTCAACGGCTCCCGCGCGAGAAAGACGATTGCAAGCGCGATCACGAGTACGTTGAAGAGGGCGCCCACGCCCATAGACGAGGCGCCGGCGTCTCCTGCCAGCAGATTGAAGATCGGGTCGGAAGAGGCCCGGATCAGCAGAACGCCGAACACCGCAGCACGCAGGAATCTCCAGATCGCTTCATTGTTGGCTGCTCGCACAGAGGCCGTCTGCCAGACGCGATCCCCGTCGCCCTGAAGCGTGCCGCCATGGACAGCGCCGACCGAGCCGAATGTCGGTTTCATGCTTCCCGCTCCCTGGCGCCGATCCATGCTCGAGGACGCTCCGCGCTCACCTGGCTGGCATCACGGATCGGTTGCAGCCAGAGCTCGACCTCCTGACGCCAGGAGACCGGAACGGCGGCGGCGGCCCGAGCCTGTCCGACCCGATCCGTCATCTGCGGCGCGATCAGCGCGGCGGCTACCCGCGGCAGTTCCCGCCATTTGCCGTGCCTGAACGCGAGCGCCGTGAAAATGGATGCGGCCCGCCACCGCGCGCCCCCGCGCAGAAGCTGCCTGGCGAGATAGCGCTCGTGCCCCGCCTCGTCCGAGCTGACGCCATAGGCCGCCGCCAGTACCGCGTATCGCTCCGCAATGACCACACGCCCCGTCCGCATGGGATTGATGTTCATCGAGAGCGATTGCCGGCCCAGGCGATAAGCGATCAAGGGCCGGTCGACGGCCGCCAGCTGCGAATGCTGGGCCAGCCTGATCCAGAGATCCCAATCCTCGGAGCCGCGCAGCGCGGTGTCGAAGCCTCCGACCTCCCGGACAAGATCGCGTTCGGCGATCACCGTCGATCCCGTCGGGATCCGGTTGCTTTCAAGCAGGCCCGCCAGCACGTCTCCACCCTCGACGCGGTGGTGACCGATGATTTGCAGGTTCTCGTCGACAACCGCGACACCCGTGCACCCCCACCGCGCCGAACCGGCACGCAATGCGGCAAGCTGCGTCGCCAGCTTGTCCGGCGCCCACAGATCGTCATCGTCGCAGAAGGCCACCCATCGCCCGGTGGCGCGAGCAAGGCCGGCGTTCCGCGCGCCCGATATGAAGCGCGGCTGTGCGTGGTGCACGACCGTGACCCGCGGATCCGCTGCAGCGAGGCGATCGAGCCAGGACCGTGTTTCGTCGGTCGAGCCGTCGTTGACCACGACGAGTTCAATCGAGACGCTGTGCTGGCGCAGGATGGAATGGACTGCCTGAGGCAGCATGTGCCGGCGATTATGCGTCGGAACGATGACGGTGACATCAACCACTCAGGCGCTCCTCGTCCGTTTCATGCACACCACCGCTTGATCACCCATTCGCCCAGGCGGAGTGGCCGGGCCTAAGCGTGACCACGTTGTCCGCTCTCGCTCCCTGGCCATCGGCGACCGCTGTCTCATAAGCGGTCGCGGGCTCTTCGACCTGCTCGGCCCCGTCGATAGGAGTCGGCATCTCCAGGCCCTCCGCCCTGAAGAGAGCGGCCAACCTCCGGCATTCCTGGACGATGTCGTGCTGCTCCAGCACACGCTTTCGCCCTGTGGCGCCCATGGCCTTCACGACAGTGTCGGGCGTATCCAGGCATTGTCTGATGGCGCCTGCGAGCTGATCGATGTTTCCGGCCGGAACGAGCCAGCCGCAGGCCTGGTCCGTAACCAACTCCGGAATGCCTGCGACATAGGTCGTGATGACCGGGCGGCCGAGCGCCAGCGCTTCCATCAGGACGACCGGCAACCCCTCGGCGAAACTCGGCAGGACCAGCGCCCTTGCCTCCCGTATGGCGGCGCGCACCTGAGCGTTGCTCATCCAGCCCGCCAGCACAACCTGCTGTTCCAGCCCGAGCTCCCGGATGCTTCGCTCCAGTTGCGGCCGCAGCGGACCGTCTCCGACCATGGTCAGCCTGAACGGCACGCCCTCACGCGCGAGAACGGCAAGGGCATGGAGCAAAACCAGTTGCCCCTTCTGTTCGCTCAGGCGGCCAACGGTCACGAGCTGAGATTTGGGAACGATCTTGAGCGGCTGCGTGCTCAGGAAATCGGAGTCCAGTCCGCAGCGCACCAGCTTGATCTTCGCCCACTCCTCCGGAGGTATCCAACGGCAGAGCTGGCTTCCAGTAAACGAACTCACGACACAGACGAACGCGGCATGCTTCACCTTGGCGGGCAAGCCCAGATACTCTGGCCTGTCGAATTCGTCCGGACCATGCACGGTGAAACTGTACGGCACACCGGTCAGAATATGGCAGAGCATGGCGACTTCCGCGCCATTCGTTCCAAAATGCGCATGGACGTGCTGGATGTTCTCCTGCATCACCCACCGCGCAAGGACCAGCGCTTCGGCAAGATAGGCCAGGTGGAGCGGCGCCGGACGACTTGAGCGCCGCATCATTTTCAATGCAGCCCAGGTGGTTTTCGCCAGAGCTTTTGGCCTTTGCACCAAGGCGTCGGCAAAGGCCGCAGCAAACTTGGCAAGGTTGCCGTCGAAGATGTAGCGCGTGCGCTCCCTCTCGCGGACATCGTCCGGATCGACCAGCTTGCGGCCATTATTTCGAAGCGAAACACGGAGAACCGAAATTCCGTTCCGCTCGAGCTCGACGATCTCCCGCCGAATGAAAGTGTGCGAGACCGCGGGATATTCGGACACGAAGTAACAGATCCGCATCGACGCTTCCCTTGTCGCTCAATAGGCGTTGGTGTACGCGCGCTTCGATATGACGGTCAGGACCATGATCTTCAGATCGAAGAAGAATGACCAGTTATCGACGTAGTAGAGATCGTGTTCGATCCGCTTCTGCATCTTCTCGAACGTATCGGTTTCGCCCCGAAGGCCATTGACCTGGGCCCAGCCGGTGATGCCCGGCTTGACGTTATGCCGGCGGAACATCCTGCGGATCTGGTCCGCGAACATGTGATTATGCGCGACGGCATGCGGCCGCGGCCCGACGATGGACATCTCACCCCTGAGGACGTTCAACAGCTGGGGTAGCTCGTCGATGTTGGTCCGCCGCAGCACCCGTCCGATGCGGGTCACGCGCGGATCGTTCCGGACGGCCTGACGAAACTCGTTGGTCGCGTCGTCCAAAGTCGTCATGCTTCGGAACTTCAAAACCAGAATTGGCTCATTGTTGAAGCCAAGACGGGTCTGCCGAAAGAGCACCGGGCCGCGCGAGTCGAGCTTGATCAAGGTGGCGATGACAACGAACAACGGCCACAGAAGCGTCAGCGCCGACGCGGCGACGACGATATCGAAAGTGCGCTTCAGCAGCCGGTCCCGCAACGAGCACGGCCCGCAGAACAATTCGAGCACCCGCTGTTGGCCATAATGTCCGATGCGGCTGCGGCGCATGAGCTCGGCCAGTTCCACCGGCAAAAGCTGGATGCGGACAGGAAGCTCCGACAGCGCCCCAACTGTGCCGGCGACAACCTCCATATTGTCCGAGCCGAACAGAATGAGCACCGCGTCGATAGGCAACGCCCGGCATTCACGCCGGATCTCTGAGAGCTGCTCCTCCAAGGAAGCATTCCCACCGGCCTGCCCGGACGCAGAGGGAAAGTCGTACCACCGCAGAATATGCTCGTGCCGTGCCGCCAGCCGCGCGCGAATATCTCCCACGGCCTGTGCGCCGGGCATGATCAATACGACCATGCTTTCCCGACGCCATTGCCCGCGCCGGCGCACATGATCGATGACTTGCCAGAGAACCGCTCTGATGGCGATCTGGCCCAGCAGCGCGGCCACCAGCTGCGCGAGGAACGTGCCGCGAGAATAATCGTCGAGATTGTCGGTCACGTAGCCGATCGTCAGCAGAATGACGAATGAAAGACCGATAGCGGCGCCGCCCCGCGAACGGCTGTGCTCGTTCCATTCCGGGCCAAGCAGATCGTACTGGTTGTCGGCAATGCAGAGGGCGACGTACAGCGCTCCCGCCGCGACGGAAGCCAGGGCGTATTCGGCCCGGAAGAAGATCACGCCGTAAACAGCCGCCGAATAGGCGACAAATGCGCCGTATGCGCAGGCGACGACCACGACCATCTCGAGGCAGGCCACCACCACGGTCCAAAACACCTGCGTCCTGTGACTGAGCGCAGTTGCGGAATGATGCTGGGTTCCGGGAGAAACAACATTTGTTGACATTGGCTCGCCAAACGCTCCCGCAGTTTTCCAAAGACTCTCGACGCCCGCAGAAGCTCAATGCGGGCGAGAGGCGCGGGTTCTTTACGTTCGGTGAAATTTGGTTTTCGCACGAGATCGTGAGCGTAATCGACGACCAAAAGCGCAACAGGTTGCGCTTTTTGGTCGTCGCGTTTCGTTGAGTGACGCAACGTCACTATTTTGCTTTCTTGGCGATGGACCAGATCATCCCCAAAAGCGGCAAGTCCCTCACCGCGAACAAACCATCGGCTTCGACCGTTAGCTCTTCAGACGGCGTGCAACGCAACGCGCGACGGCCTCCCGCCGCGACGGCTGGTGATTCAGCCATTGCCTTCGCTTGAGGACTTTTGCCTGAGGGATTTTCCATGCCGTCAGACACAGTTCAGCTTCCCGCATCTGAAGCAATACGGCCCAGTCAGACCCAGATTCTCAACGGTCGCTTCGACAAGCTCTCGGCAAAGCAGACCGTGGAAGAACTCATTCGAGCCATCCACGCAGGAGAACGCGGCGTCCTGTCCACGGTGAACGTCGCGATCCTGATGATGATGCGATCCAACGCACGGCTGCAGCGCTTCGTCGATTCATCGCGCTGGACGGTCGCCGACGGACAGCCGCTCGTCTGGGCATCGCATCTTTGGCAACAGCCCTTGCCTGAGCGCGTCACCGGGATCGATCTGATCGATCAGCTATGCGCGCGCGCAGTGCAGGAGCGCATCGGCGTCTATTTTCTCGGCGCCGAGAGCAGCACGGTGCGCGCGACCGTCGACGTGCTCCAGAACCGACATCGCGGCCTCGATGTCCGTGGCTATGCCGATGGCTATTTCGGGCCCGAGCAGGCCGAGGCACGCGCGAAAGCCGTGGCGGAAAGTGGAGCCGAGCTTCTCTTCATCGCGATGGGCGTGCCGCGGCAGGAATATTTCATCGAGGAGCAATGGGACAGTCTCGGCGCCCGGATCGTCATCGGGGTCGGCGGCAGCTTCGATGTCATCGCGGGACTGCGAAAACGGGCGCCTGCCTTCGTCCAGCGCGTCGGGCTCGAGTGGGCCTATCGCCTCGCCCAGGAACCTCGCCGGTTGTTCAGGCGCTATCTGGTCACGAACTCGCAGTTCCTCGGCCTGATTTCCTGGAGCGCCATCGCCCAGGCCTCCCATTTCCGACGTATGACCCCGCGACCCTAAACGAGGGCTGAGATGGCTCCCCGCAAACGAATTCTTGTCGTGATGGGCACCCGGCCCGAGGCAATCAAGCTCGCCCCCCTCATTCTGACGGCGAAGGCCGACCCCGAGCGCTTCGAGGTTCTGGCCGTGCGCACCAGCCAGCATCGCGAGATGCTCGATCAGGTCGTGGCCTATTTCGACCTGCCCATTCTCGCCGACCTCAACATCATGCGCAAAGATCAAGGCCTCGCGCATGTGACGATGGCAGCCCTCGAAGGCCTGCAACGGGTGATTACGGAAGTCCGGCCGGATGTCGTCGTCGTGCAAGGCGACACCACGACGAGCTTCGTCGGCGCGCTCGCAGCGTTCTACGAGAACGTCCCCGTCGCGCATGTCGAGGCCGGGCTGCGAACCTACGACAAGCGGGCCCCCTTTCCGGAGGAGGTCTATCGCCGCCTGACGAGCGTCATCGCAGACTATCATTTCGCTCCGACCGAAACGGCCAGGTACAATCTGCTGAAGGAAAATGTGCCGGCAGAGACGATATGGGTCACCGGCAATACGGCGATCGATGCGCTTTTTCTGACACTCGCGAAAGCCCGCCCCGCGGCGCAGGTACGAGCGCCCTCTCCCACCCTTCTGCTGACCACGCATCGCCGGGAAAACCACGGAGAACCGATGCAGCGCATCTGCGAGGCGGTCCTGATCCTGCTGGAGGGTTTCCCGGATCTGCAGGTAGTCTGTCCGGTGCACCTCAGTCCGCGCGTCCGGCAGGTGGTCGGCCCGATGCTGGGTTCTCATCCGCGCGTTTCGCTCATCGAACCGCTCGGCTACGAGCAGTTCGTGCTGGCGATGAACGGCGCCCACATCATCCTTTCCGACTCCGGAGGCGTTCAGGAAGAAGCGCCCGCGCTCGGGAAGCCGGTTCTTGTCCTCCGGGACACCACCGAGCGCCCGGAAGCCGTCGAAGCCGGCACCGCGCGCCTCGTCGGCACGGAAGTGGACGCGATCGTTTCGGCCTGCAAGGAGCTGCTAACGGACCCCGAAGCGTATCGCGCCATGGCGCAAGCCAAAAATCCGTTCGGCGACGGCCACGCCTCCGAACAGATACTCGACGTGCTCGCCAGGTCGCTCGGCAGCACCGAGCGCCGCGAACAGACCGATTCGACAAGAGCGCCCGAGAACCTTGCGCTGGCGCCGAGAGTGCCGGCCGAAGCGATCCTCCAGGCGGCGCTCGCCGCAGAGGGCCCGGCGCGGATGCCAACGAGCGTTCAGGGACCGGGTTCATCATGACAGCCGTGATCGGGACAGCCACCTTCACACTGGTGATGCTGGGTCTCCTGACCGCGATCCCGGTCGCCTTTCTCTTTATACAGATCGGCGCGGCGCTCCTGCCGACGAGGCGATCCACGTCGACCGCCTCCATGCCCTGTCCGCGCTTCGCGGTGATCATGCCAGCCCATAACGAAGAAGCGATCGTCGCACACTCGATTGCTTCGATAATGGCTCAATTGCCCCCGGTCGGGCGCCTGCTGGTGGTGGCCGATAATTGCTCCGACGGCACCGCGCAGGTGGCGGCAGGCGCGGGAGCGGATGTGACCATCCGCCAGGACACGACCCGGATCGGAAAAGGCTATGCGCTGGATCACGGGGTCCGGTCGCTCGGCGCCGATCCGCCGCAGATCGTCATCGTCATCGACGCCGATTGCGAAGTGATGCCTGGCGCGCTCGAAACTCTGGCGATGCAATGCGCCGCGACCGGGCTCCCGGTCCAGGCGCGATACTCGATGCTGGCGCCTCCATCGCCGAGCCCGGCGGACAAGGTCTCGCGGCTGGCCTGGACGATCAAGACCTTCGTGCGGCCGCTGGGCTCGGCGCATCTGGGATGGCCGTGCCAGCTGATGGGCTCCGGGATGGCCCTGCCCTTCTCCCTCGCCAGCCAGCTCGATCTTGCGACCGGCCATCTGGCGGAAGATCAGAAATTCGGCGCCGAGCTCGCGATCGCTGGAAAGGCGCCGTTCTTCTGCCCCGACGCGCAGATCGTCAGCCAGCTTCCCCAGGGCGAGACAGGCAAGCGCCAGCAACGCACGCGATGGGAACACGGACATCTTGCGATCATCGGAGAGTTCTTCCTGCCGCTGATCAGGCGCGCGCTCTCGAAGCGCAGCCTGCACCTCTTCGCATTCACGCTCGACCTCTGCATTCCACCGCTGACGCTGCTGGCAATGTCGATCGTGCTGATGGCGGGCCTGAGCCTGTCATGGTTCGTCATGACGGGTGCCGCGAGCCCGCTGGTCGTTTCCTCCACCGTGCTGGCCTGTTTCACCGGAGCTATCGGCGTCGCATGGTGGCGCTTCGCCCAGGAGATCATTTCCTGGCGCGAGCTGGCGGCGGGGTCGGCGTATTGCCTGCTCAAGATCCCGTCGTTCATCCGCTTCTTCGTCAACCGCCAGATCGATTGGGTCCGGACGGAGCGATGAAGGCGGGCTGCAGCCGGGTTTGGCGCTTTCCTCTCGAGGCAGTCGGTCGGATGAGATCGCATCGCACACTGCAAAGCCTTTGGGCTCTGCCCTTTCCGGTTCTGGCCTTGCTCGCCTGCCCGCTCGCGATTGCCGCGGCCACCGGGTGCTGTTCATCCGCTTTGGCAAATGACGCGCGGAATGCTGCCAACGAAAGACCAAGCGGTCAGTTCACTCTCGGCGAGCGGCCCTTCGTAGCCAGCTCGTCCTGGAACACGCCACTCGCCTCGAACGCCACTTTCGAAGAGATCGATTGGCCAATGGGCGCCCGGTTCGGCGTCGCCTGGAGCAGCTATTCTCCTGCCATTCACGTGAGTTCGGCTTCGGACCCCGTCGTTTCCGTCGAACACCCGGCAAGCTGGGGACTTCCCGCAGGCACCCTCAAGATCCGCATCCCCGCGGATGCGGATGGCGCTCCGGGGACCGACGGGGAATTGCTGGTGATCGACGGCGATACCGTTCACAACTTCTGGCAATTCAAGCGGCTGAGCCCCGAGGCGGCGACGGCGCGGTCCTATGCCGCGACGAACCTCGTCACCGGAGACGGCTGGGGGCGCAGATCGCCCTTTCTCGGCGCCGGCATCGTGGCGGCGGGATCGAGCCAGCTCGCCGGCTTGCTGGTCCAGGCGGAAACCGACCGCGGCGACATCTCACACGCGTTGCAGATCGCGGTCGATATGGCCTACGCGAAACCGGGCCGCGTCGGCGAGGCGATCAATGGCGACGGCGTGAATCCGGATGGGTTGGTTCAGGAAGGCGAACGCCTGGCCATTCCGTCCAGCGTGGCGATGCCGCGAGGGTTGTCGCCTCTCGGGCAAAAAGTCTTTCGCGCCTATCAGGTCTACGGAGCATTTGTGATCGACGTGGCTGGAGGCGTCACTAATTTGCGCGCCCAGGCGAATGCCTACGACCGTATGACGATCGTGGCACTGCAACAGGACCTTGCCCGGATCTCCCCGCTGCTTCAGCGCGTGGGGCAGCCAAGCAAGGGAAATCCCTGACCATCCCGGGAGGGGCGCAGGCAAGGGCCTGTTCGAAACGATCGTCTCGATCATTGCATTAAACGCATAGCGGTCAGCCATACGGCTCGATAGGCCGCCTTTTGCGCATTGCAGCTTCATTCTGCATATCGAGAGAATCGCTGATTCTATATAGCGTTTAGCCAAAAGCGCAGATCATATAGTCAAGATATCCCCAGATTTTCGTGCCCAAACAATTTCATTTTGGCATCACATTCCAAACACGATATCTGGCCACGTTCGCTGGTGGATGGGCCTTTGATTCGCCGCCTCATATGGCGATGACCCGTCATCCGACCGCTAATCGCGCGGCGTGCCTGTCTATTTCGCTGCGTTTCCACGGAACGGCGAGGACTACCCGGCTGGCCTACTAATTCCGCTCCCGTTCCTTTCTATATAAAACTAAGGAAAATAGGCTTATGAGCTCACTCGAAACTCGCCCATTTACTGCGTCTTCGAGTTGGAATACAGAAGTAGCTAGCGATGCAAACTTCACAAAACTCAATTGGCCCGCGTCAACAGGCTACAATTACAGCGTTGCATGGAGCAGTTATTCCCCAGCGGTTTACGTTGCTTCTTCTTCAGATCCACTTGTACAAGTCACTTACCCCCCGGGATGGGGTTATCCTGGCGGCACCATCAGCGTTCACATGCCGGCCGCCGCGAATGGCGCCGCGGGTACTGATGGCGAACTAATCGTCATCGATGGCGACGTCGCCTACAACTTCTGGCAGTTCAAAAGAACCAGCAACACGAGCGGTTCGGCCGCTTCATTCGCGTCCGAAAACATCGTCACGGGCGATGGCTGGGGCAGCAAGTCGCCCTTCCTCGCCGCGGGCATCACGGCTGCCGGCGCAAGTCAGCTCGGCGGTCTGCTCGTCAAGGCGGAAACAGACGACGGGGTGATCGATCACGCGCTGCAGCTCGCGGTCGACTTCTCGCTCGCCAAGCCCGGCGCTGTCGGCCAGGCCATCAACAGCGACGGCAGCAGCGCGTCGGGCATCGTCCAAGAAGGGCAGCACCTCGCGATCCCGCCGGGTACCCCTATGCCTGCCGGCCTCTCCCCGCTTGGCCAGCAGGTCTTTAAGGCCATGCAGCAGTACGGCGCCTATGTCATCGACGTAGCCGGCGGCACGACCAATATTCGTGCGCAATCCAACGCCTATGACGACGCAACGATGACCGCGTTGTGGCACGACATGGGGAACATCACGCCATTGCTGCAGGGCGTGAGCGGTGGCACGCCGGGTTCGGGCAATTCGGGCACCAACCCTACCAATCCGACGAACCCGACCAACCCGACAACACCGACGAACCCTACGAACCCGACGAACCCAACCACGCCCAGCGGCGACACGACTGCGCCGACGGTGCAGTGGGTTGCGGCCAACGGGCCGGGGGTCACGAATGGTACCGGCACGGTCAAAGCCGGCGACACCGTGAGCCTGACGCTGAAGTTCAGCGAGTCGGTCAACGTCAGCGGCACGCCGACTTTGTCGCTCAACAGCAGCGGCACCGCCAAGTATGTCGGCGGCGCCGGAACGGACACCTTGCAGTTCGAGTACAAGGTTGCCGCAGGTGAGAATGCTGCCGATCTCGAGATCAGCGGTTTCAACCTGTCCGGTGTGAAGGACCTGGCCGGCAACGCCGCCAATGTGACTGGTGCCCCGCACCAGCCCGGCGGAACGCTTGCCATCAACACCACGGCGCCCGTCGACCCTGCGAAACCGGTCGATACAACGGCGCCGAACGTCCAGTGGATCGCTGCCACCGGGACGGGCCTCAGCAACGGCAACGGCACGGTCAAGGCCGGCGACACCGTTCGGTTGTCGGTCAACTTCAACGAGGCGATGACTGTCAACGGCACGCCGACCTTGTCGTTGAACAGCAACGGCACCGCCAAGTATGTCAGCGGCGCCGGCACCAACACCCTGCAGTTCGACTACAAGGTGGGCGCCGGCGAGAAGGCCTCGGACCTCGCGGTCTCCGGGTACAATCTGGGTGGTGTCACGGATCTGGCGGGTAATGCCGTCAATCTTGCCGGCGCGCCGCTCCAGCCTGCCGGAACGCTGGTCGTCGACACCAAGACGTCGTCGGCCGACACCACGAAGCCCAAGGTCCAGTGGATCGCGGCCAACGGGTCCAGTCTCAGCAATGGGAACGGCACCGTTCGCGCCGGCGACACTGTCCGGTTGTCGGTCAACTTCAACGAAGTTGTCACCGTCAACGGCACGCCGACCTTGTCGCTGAACAGCAACGGCACCGCCAAGTACGTCAGCGGCGCCGGCACCAACACCCTGCAGTTCGACTACAAGGTGGGAGCCGGCGAGAAGGCCTCCGACCTTGCGGTCACCAAGTACAACCTGGGTGGTGTCACCGATAAGGCAGGCAATAGCGTCAACCTCTCCGGCGCGCCCCTCCAGCCCGCCGGAACGCTTGTCGTCAGCACGACGTCGGCCAGTCAACGGACCACAGCACTCACCTCGTCGGCGACCGCTCTTGCGGCCCCTGCGACGGTGGCGTCCACTGTGGACCCGTCGGCTAGCAGCTCGTCCTCGACTTCACCGACCGCCACAGACACCTCGCTTAGCACCACCAGCCAAGCGAAAAATCTGTTGGACCTGACGTTCGGTAGCCGCAAGACGGTTGGTTTCCCCGGCTTCCAGGATCAAGGCGCAAGCGCTGCGCCGTCCGACAGCTCGGTGACGCCCAAGCTTGCCCTGTTGAGTCAGTATGCGGCATCGAGCTTCGCCGCGCCTTCGGCGACATCCAGCGCTGCTCAGATGCAGGGATGGTTGAACAACGTCGCCCAGACCCTGGCGAAGCCACACGCGTAATGCATCAGCCCGAAAGGTGGCATCCCACCTTTCGGGCATCCGATGCGTCAACGATGACGCCGTGCGCCCGGAAGGGCGCACGGCGATCTGAAACGACAATCAAAATCAACGAAACACCGAATCTGGCGTCTTCGTATCAACGCGGCATGAGAGCGTTCTGACGCTCGTCGTGGTTTGCATGTGGGGGAACTCCCCGCGCATGCGTCAACGATTTATACGCGGGACAGAAAAGCTTGAAAAAGCCCGATAACGACACCCTTCCGTTGCCCGATGGCGGCCTGGCCGCGCTTATGTTCATCCTGAGCAGTCAGGGCGTGAGCGTAACCCCGGAGCAGATCCAGCATCAGTTTCCCGGCCGCCGCATCGGCGTCGTGGAGATGATCCGCTGCGCCAAAAGCCTCGGTCTCAAAGCCCGGTCTGTGACGACGAACTGGGAGCGCCTGGCGCATACGCCGCTCCCCGTGATCGCCGCCATGCGCGACGGAAGCTTCCTCCTGCTCGGACGATGCGGCGAAGACAGCATCCTCGTCCAGGCCCCGAACGCCCCACGGCCGAGCATGATGTCTCGGGCCGAGCTGGAAGCGGCTTGGGACGGCCGGCTCGTGTTGATGACGAAGCGGGCTTCGCTGACCGATCTCGCCCGCCGTTTCGACGTCACATGGTTCATGGGCGCCATCCATAAGTACCGGTGGCTCCTCACCGAAGTTCTGGTAGCGTCCTTCTTCCTCCAGCTCTTCGGCCTGATCTCGCCGCTGTTCTTCCAGGTCGTCATCGACAAGGTTCTCGTGCATCGAAGCATGAGCACGCTGGACGTGCTCGCTTTCGGGCTTGTGGCCATCGCCGTGTTCGAGGTCGTCCTCGGCGCCTTGCGAACCTACCTGTTCTCACACACCACGAACCGGATCGACGTCGAGCTCGGCGCGCGCCTGTTTCGTCACTTGCTGGCGCTGCCGATCGGCTATTTCCAGGCGAGGCGTGTCGGCGATTCCGTGGCCCGCGTACGCGAGCTCGAGAACATCCGTAACTTCCTCACCAGTTCAGGGCTGACCCTCGTCATCGATCTGTTCTTCACGGTCGTCTTCGTCGCCGCGCTGTTCTTCTATTCGCCGCAGCTGACCTGGATCGTGCTCGCGTCGCTACCCATCTATGTTGCGATATCCGCGGGCGTGACGCCGCTCTTTCGTCGGTATCTCGACGAGAAATTCGCCCGTGGCGCGGAGAACCAGGCCTTTCTGGTCGAGAGCGTGACGGCAGTCGAAACGCTCAAGGCCATGGCGATCGAACCCCAGATGCAACAGCGCTGGGAGGAGCAGCTGGCGGCCTATGTCGCAGCAAGCTTCCGGGTGCTGAGCCTGGGCAACGTCGCCAGCGAGACCGTTCAGCTCGTCAGCAAGATCGTGACCGCAGCGATCCTGTATGTCGGCGCGAAGCTGGTCATCGGCGGCAGCCTTTCTGTCGGCGAGCTCATTGCGTTCAACCTGCTCGCCGGGCGCGTCAGCGGCCCCGTGCTGCGGCTGGCGCAGATCTGGCAGGAATTCCACCAGACGCGGCTGTCGATCGCCCGCCTCGGCGATATTCTCAACACCACGCCAGAGCCGGCCTACAACCCCAGCCGCACGGCCCTTCCGTCGGTCCGCGGCGACATCTCCTTCGAGCATGTCACGTTCCGTTACCGGATCGACGGGCCGGAGATTCTTCGCGACGTCAGCCTCAACATTCCGGCCGGGCAAATGATCGGCATCGTGGGCCCATCCGGGTCCGGCAAGAGCACCCTGGCCAAGCTCGCCCAGCGGCTCTACGTGCCGGAAAGCGGCCGGGTTCTGGTCGACGGGGTGGATGTCGCCCAGATCGATCCTTCCTGGCTGCGCCGTCAGATCGGCATCGTTCTGCAGGACAATATCCTCTTCAACCGCTCGATCCGCGACAACATCGCCTTGGCCGACCCTGCTCTTCCGGCGGAAAAGGTGATCGAGGCCGCGACGCTGGCAGGCGCGCACGATTTCATTCTCAAACTGCCCGAGGGCTACGACACGATCGTCGGCGAGCGCGGCGGCAGCCTGTCGGGCGGGCAGCGGCAACGCATCGCCATCGCTCGCGCCCTGGCGACTAATCCGCGCATCCTGATCTTCGATGAGGCGACGAGCGCACTCGACTACGAGAGCGAGCACATCATCCAGCAGAACATGGCGCAGATCGCGCGCTCCCGGACCGTGCTTATCATCGCGCATCGCCTTTCCACCCTGCGGATGGCCGATCGCATCGTGACTATCGAAGGCGGCCGCCTGATCGAGGATGGCACGCACGAAACACTGATGCGGACAGGCGGCCGGTACGCCACGTTGCACCGCCTCCAGTCCGGATTGCCGGAGGCCGGAAGCACGCCGGCGGCGGCGAGCCAAGCGGCCGCGCGATCCGCGACCACGAATACCATCGAGACAACCGCTCTTTCCATAGCCCAGGGGACTCATGCGGCGCGCTGATTTCCCGGAGGGAAACAGCCGCGGCGAAGCAAACGCCATGCACGCGCTCACAAACGATCAGTCTGGCCTTCTTGCTCTGGAGATGCTGCTGCGGCTGCGCGGCGTCGCTGCCACGGTAGAAGAGCTTCGCCGCCATATCGGCAACGGCGCCGTCGGCATCGCCGAGATGCTCCGAGGTGCTCGGGCATACGGCTTCGCAGGGCGGTCTCAGTCCGTCACCTGGGACAAGCTCGCCGATCTTCCGCTGCCCTGCATCGCAGAGCTTCGCGGCGGGGGTTTCCTGCTGCTTGGCAAAGTGAGCGAGGAAAAGGCGGTTGTCGTGGCCTCGAACATCACGCAGCCCACCTTGCTGACGCGGGCCGAATTCGAGGCCCAATGGGCGGGGCGTCTCGTCTTGCTGAAACAGGCCGAGGAAGTCGCGGGGCTCATGCCCCGCTTCGACAAGGCTGTCGCGATCCGGGCACGCCAGGCTCTGACGACGACGGCACAATGGGGCGAGCGCAGTACCCGCGCGGCGGTGACGGGTCTAGCGACCCGCTCGCAAGCCCTTCAAAAGGCAATTATCGCACGATCCATGAATGAAAATCGTATGAGATCCCAGGAACTTGCGTTCCTGCCGGCTGCGCTCGAGATCGTGGAAACCCCGCCTTCGCCTTTGGGGCGCACCATCGGCCTGAGCATCATCGCCGTCTTCGCCGTCGCGTTGGTCTGGGCGTGCATCGGCACCGTTGACATTGTTGCCGTTGCACCCGGGAAAATCATTCCCAGCGGCCGGACCAAAACGGTCCAGCCATTCGAGACCGGCGTCGTACGCGCGATCCGGGTCCATGACGGCCAGAGCGTCAAGGCCGGCGATGTGCTGGTCGAGCTCGATACGACCACCGCCGATGCCGAGCTCGGACATCTGCAGAGCGACCTGATGGCCGCGCGCCTCGATATCGCCAGGCTGCAAGCAGGGATCGCCAACAAGGACGACCCGCTTTCGGCATTCAACCCGCCTGAGGATGCCCCGGCCGATCTGCTCCGGATGTACCGTGGCTTCCTTGTTAGCCAAAACGGCGAGCAAAAGGCCAAACTCGCCGCCATTGACGGTCAGCTCGCACAAAAGGGAGCCGAACGCGATACGATTCAAGCCTCCGTCGACAAGCTGAAGTCCACCATCGTCCCGCTCCAGCAACGGGTCGAAATTCGCGAGCAGCTTTTCCAGAAGGAGCTCGGATCCAAGGTGACTTATCTCACCGAACTGCAGGATCTCGTCGGCCAGCGCCAGGACATCCTCGTTCAGGAGAAACGCGGCAACGAGACAAATGCCGCGGTTACCGCACTGATGGAGACACGCACGAAAACCATCGCCGAGTACGAGCGGACCCTTTTCGACGAGCTGACCAAAGCCCAGCAGAAGGCAGCTGGCCTCAAGCGGGATATCGTGAAGGCCGAGCAGCGCAAAAGCCTGCAAAGGCTGACGGCACCGGTCGATGGCATCGTGCAGCAACTCGCGATTCACACGATCGGCGGCGTCGTGACGCCCGCACAGTCGCTGATGTTCGTCGTTCCTGCGGAAAACCGGCTGGAAATCGAGGCGATGATCTCGAACCGGGACATTGGCTTCGTGAGCGCCGGCCAGGAGGCCGCCATCAAGATCGATACCTTCAATTTCACACGATACGGCCTGCTTCGCGGAACCATTCTCAGCGTTTCGCAGGATGCTATCGCGCGCGACAAGATTCCCGACAGCTCAAGCGACAAGACGTCGGGCGCGAACAATAACAGCAGCGAGCCGCGCGGCCAGGAACTGCTCTATTCTGCGCGCATTTCCCTCGACCGCACGCAACTGGCGATCGAGGACAAGCAGGTCAATCTATCGCCCGGCATGGCTGTGACGGCGGAGGTCAAGACCGGACGGCGGCGGATCATCAGCTATCTGCTCTCGCCGCTCTCCCGCTATCAGCACGACAGCTTGCGCGAACGGTAAGCGCGGCTGTCTCGCCAGAGCTCCGGGCGGGAACTTTCAGAGAGCCAAGAACCATATCGCCGGAGCTTACCTGCTCCGGCGATCAAAAAAACCACCGCGTGGAATCGCCGCCCTGATGGCCGACCATGACCGCGCGTGTCTGACTATCGGAACCGATCTCGCTGACGCTCTCGATCGCAAGCAGCGCCGCGAGTCGCGAGCGGGCTCGGTTGATCCTGCTCTTGATCGTTCCGGTCGTGGTGCGGCAAAGCGTGGCCGTATCTTCGTAGGATAGTCCGGCCGCGCCGACCAGCAGGAGCGCCTCGCGCTGGTCGAACGGGATTTCTCTCAGAGCCGCGCAGAACTCCTGATATTCAAGCTGGCCTTCCTGCTCCGGCGCCGAGCGCAACGCCTCGGAATAGCAGCCGTCCGCGTCCTCCACCTCATGCCGGCGCCTCCGGAGATCGGAGAGGTAGCAGTTTCGCAGGATCGTCGTCAGCCAGGCGCCAAGGTTCGTGCCCGGCCGAAAGGTGTCGATTTTGCTGATGGCACGCAGCAGCGTTTCCTGCACCAGATCGTCGGACCTGTCTGCGCTGCGACTGATGGACATGGCGTAGGCACGTAGCTGCGGCTCAAACGCCAGCATCTGCTGCTGAATGGAGGGCCCACCAGCTTCCTTCGTCTTCCCGGAACCATTGTCTCCGAAGGCCATCGTCGATCTCCCACTCACATCCACGGGACGCAACAATCCATCACTCGCAAGCGAAACGAGGCCGGCTCGCGGCTGCGCAGATCGCGCAGCCGCGCTGCTACTGCTTGACCCGCGCAGGAACCATGACGTTGGTCTGTTCAAGCGGACCGATACCCAACCCGCCCGGAAGGATGCTCCTCTGGACCCTGAGCACATCTCCGGGCAGGAGTTCGGTGCTCTCCAGCGCGTCGATCGTCTGCGCCTTCCCGTCCTGCATGCGCACGACCGTCAAGCTGCGGGTTTCGACAGCGCCGTCGGAATTGCCGACCAGGGTCGGGATCGTCACTTGGGCCTCGACCAGAAGACTCCTGTTGGTCTCGAATTTGACGCTGATGTCGTCGAGATCCATCCGAACTTTCTGCACTTCGGCAGTCAGGGACGCATTCCGTTCGCTCTTCAGGTCGAAGATCCTCTGATCGGCCTGCGTGATGTTCTGGCGCGCCCGCAAGATCAGCGTCTGGAAGCCCTGCTCGTTCATATCGAGCTGGGCCTGCATCCGTTCGAGGTTCGTCAAACGGCTCAGGGTCGACAGGCCACGCTTGACCAAATCCCGAACTTCCACGAGCTCCTTTTCAACGCTCGCATATTGGGCCTTGGTCGCTTGGATCTGGAGCTTGATCGCGTCGATCTCGCGTTCATACAGGCCGCGATTCCGCTCGACGCTATCAATCTGGGTTTTGAGCGCGTCGACGTGAATGTTCAGAAGCGAGCGCTCTTCGTCGATCAACTGCCGTACCCCCGTGTCGTTCTGCGACCGCGACACGAGATCGGACGGAAACTGGATATCGGCCTTCATCACCAGCTCGGCGTTCAGGCGAGCCCGGCGCGCCGTCAGCTGCTGATACCGTCTGACGAGAGTCCGCATTTCGCCGGTTATGTTGATGCTGTCGCGATCCAGCCGCATCAGGCCGGGATCGTTGAACCGCAGCCACCCGCCGGACAGGCTGACGACCTGCAGAACGGTCATTCCCGGACGGAATGGATACTCACCGGGCTTCTGCACGTCGCCCAGGACATAGACCGGCCGTGTCTCGAGAATCTCGACCGACGCGCCGGGCTTGTCGGAAATGCCCGCACGGATAAAGCGGTCGGAAATCTGGTTCGCGATCTCCTTGGCCGAAAGGCCGTCGACCGGAATATCTCCAACGGGAGCAATCGAAATCGTACCGTTCGCGCGAACCGTGTATTCGCCGCTCAGCTCAGGATACTGGAAGATCTTGATCTTGAGCTTGTCGTTGGCACGAACACTGTAATCGGATGTCGCACGGACGGCACTTCCGCTGAGGACGCACAGAACCAAAGAAATTGATCCGGCGACGTTAACCCATGAACGGTTCTGCTTCATTGTAGCACCTCTCCGATTCATGATTACACGGCGGCAGGCTCGGCTGGCATCGCCAGTCCGAAGGGGAGCCGTCGGGTAGTCGTTGCTGCTTCCGCCTCCCAGAGCTTGTCTCCGAACTGTCCGATCATCCGATCGTCGACCATGTTCAGGACCGCTCCGATGAAGTCCGATGGCATAGCGCCAGATACTGCGAAGGCGCGCTCGACCCGTTCCGTCTCCGTGTCACCCCACTTGATAACCAGCAGGATTCCGTCGAGGTTCTGCGCGGCCATGCGAAATTCGGCTCCGCGTTCAAGCGGTGGCAAGCTGACGACGATAAGGTCATAATCGACCGAGAACTTTTGATTGCTGTGCATCCACCAGTTTGCGGCGCCGTCGATATTGTCCGAGACCGAAGTCACGAGAACATCGGGGCCGCTTCCACGGTTGTTCCGGAGGCTGCCGTCAAGCGGCCGCACGTTCGTATCGGAAGCAGCTGCCCCCCCGGGCGGCACTTCTTGAGCAGGGGTGCGCGACGTCCGGTTCCGATCGAGTTCCACAAGCAACACTCTCCGCTGGCTGCGAGCGGCCAGGTGCGCGAGCTGCCTTGCAACGGTCGTCGCCCCCTCTCCTGCTATCGAAGAAGCAATGCCGACGACGCGCGCCTTCGATGCTTCGATCGCCACCGTCATCCGAAGCAGCGTCTGGTTCAGCAGCGGAGCGGGTAGAAATTGATCGTCCCTGGCCGACTCTTTTGTCGAATGGAGGGACCTCGAAACCGCCGGAACACCGCTTTTCAGCAAAGGGATCGCGCCTATGCATTCCAGGCCGAAATCTTCAACCTGCGCGGCAGTGCGGATCGTCTTGTCCTTGAAGTCCAGCAACAGAGCCAACACCGATCCGACGGCAAGCCCGGCAATGACGGCCGCCAGGATGACGAGAATCTTCCGCGGCCCGCTCGGCTTGTCCGGAGCAAGGGCCCGCGTCATCACATACACACTGGGACCCAACCCCTGCAGCCGCTCCCGCAGCAACGGCGACCTGCTGCCGTCCTCCGCGCTGACTCGCGCCTGAAGCATGATCTGGCTGATGCCGTTCGCGATCCGCTCGGACTTCTCCGGATCGGAGGTCGTTACGTTGACGAGAATCGTGTGGCTTGTTCCAACCCGCTTCAGTTCGATGCGCTTGGCGAGCGTGTCGACGGCGAGCTCCTGTCTGCCGCGGCTTTCATCGGGCGTCGCCGACGGCGCGCCAAACAGCCGCTGCGCGATGCTATGAAACGGCATCGCGGTCGGAACGAATTCGGGATCCTCGGACAAATTAAGCGATTGCACGACCTTGGTCAGGGTGCCGCGCGAGCGGATAATCTCGATCTCGTTCTCGACCTGCGTCAGATCGGCACGTCCCAGAAAAATGACCAGATCCGGACCCGGCTGAACTTCCTTCACATAGATCAGGAGTTGGGTTGATGCGGTATAGTTCGCTGGCTTGAGGAAAGCGAAAAACAAGCCCAGCATCATGGACAATACGACACACGCACCAACGAGCTTCCAGCGGCGACGGAGGCTGCCAAAGCCGAGCGGTGTTAAAGATTGGCGCTCTCCAATATAATCCGGCATCGGGCTTCCGATCTTTATCTACCCGCCATCCGATGCCCGCGCGGCGATGTCGTCTCTTGAAAAGACTGCATTAACGCCCTCACTCGACTTCGGTACGGCAGAGAACGAATAAAAAACAACCGCAACAATTGTCACTGCAACTTGGCCGGCAGCGCCTCGAAGCTCTGAGCGGCAGGAGCGTTGGACAAAGTGAGCTCTACCCGTTCGGAATCCACGATCCGCGCGGCCCTCATCCAGACGAAAGCCCGGTTCCACACTTCCCAACTCATTCCTTCCATGATGCTCTCGTAGTCTTGCGGGCTGAGACGACGAAGAATCAGTTCAGCCACCATCCGGGCGCGGTCGCCGCCCGCATTGCTTCGCTTCTCCTCGGTCCTCCTCAGAAGTTCGGGCTTGGAGAAGAATGACGAGGCAATCTCTTCGCGCTCCGGGCGATCACCTGCGTCCACCTTTTCCTTCGTCCTTGAATCCGAAACCTGAGAATAAATATCGCTGCGCGACACGCGCTCGCCGCTCTCGAGCCGCTTCAGAATGGTGTTACGGACCGCAGGCGGAGTTTTCTTGGAGAGGTAGACGCGAAGCGTCGAGGGAACCATCAGCGCGACAAGTTTCGTATCGGACTCTGCCTCACGCGCAAGCTTCATCAAGTCCTGCGCGGTCCTTATCTTGAACTCGCACGCCTTTTCGACCCATTTAACGAAAGCGCCATGGGGCATCTTTTCTTTAATGCAGAGAAGTTCAYGCCCGATTTCGACAGCGTGTTCAGTCGCCGCCCGTCGAAGTGCCTTGATCCTCTGTGCGGCATCATGCAATTCCGTCGCGGAGATTTCTGCGTCCGATGCCACGATTACATCCTCACTACTCAACCCACGAGAGTAATGAGCTTACGCTTGGAGCAGTGCACAACGAAGCGAGCAAAGGGATTCCCGCCCGCACAAATGAGGTAGCCCTTCTGGATTACCTCGAAATTCGTCGCGTATGCTCTGAAGATCAGGCGAGGCGCCGGATGAGGCCATGGCGGACGTGATATAGAGGGATGCGCCGACCGCGGAGATCACATCCCGGCGTCATTCCCGGGCCGCCGGGCGCGCCAGATCCAGACGAAGAGCGCCCTATGAGCCCTCGGGCTGAACGGCGAGAGGCGAGCCCATCGCGTTTGGCTTTCGCGGCTTGGTCGTCCGCACCTTCAACGACGAGGCACCACGAGGGGCTTCCTCGATTCCCGCAACAACATGACTCGTTGCTTTCAGCAACTTACGCCACACACCGAATCAGTGGCGCGGTCTACGGGAATCGAACCCGTCTTCCCAGCGTGAAAGGCTGGTGTCCTAACCGATAGACGAAGACCGCTTTGTCTCGAACCGTGTAGATCCGTGCCGAAGCGGGGCGAGGTATAGTGGCAGGCCTGCCGCTCTGCAAGCGCCCGTTCACAAGAAATGTGGATGACGTGCCTTGGCGGGCAGGCAGCTAGACCGGGCGAGCAAGATCGAGGATGCGCAGCTCCGCCGTTTCACTGCCGCCCCAACGGTTGAGCGAGAGCGTCGCGGCCAGATGCACGGTCTCGCCCCGTGCCGCCAGCAGGGCTTGCCCCAGCGGCTCCTGGGCCGCGCGGAAAGCGATGCCGCCAATGCTGGCGCCATCGCCCGAGCGCAGCTTGATGCGGACATGGCCGCCGCTGCCGATCTCGATGGCGTCCGTCAGGCGGTGCGCCGGAAAGACGAAGACCGGCTCCGGGCTGCCGGAGCCGAACGGTCCGGCCTTATCGATCTCGGCGATCAGGCGCGGGCTGGCACCGCCCGCGCTGAGTGCGGCATCGACGAGGAGCGCCTCTGCCTCGCCGGCGGCGCCGACCTCGCGCGCGAGATAATCGTTCAGGAACGCGTGGAACGGCGCGGCCTGCCCGCTTGCCAGCGTGACACCGGCCGCCATGGCATGGCCACCGCCCTTGATCGCCAGGCCGGCCTCGACGGCGGAGCGCACGGCCCGCCCGAGATCGACGCCAGCGACCGACCTGCCGGAGCCTGTTGCCCCGCCCTCACCGTTCAGCGCGAGCGCAAAGGCCGGGCGGCGGAAGCGCTCCTTGAGCCGCGCCGCGACCAGACCGACGATACCGGGGTGCCAATCGGCGCTGCCTGCGAGCAGGACCGGCAATTCGGCCATGCCGGCAAGCTCATGCTCGGCCTGCGACACCGCCTCCAGCACGGCGAGCCGCTCGATCTCCTGACGCTCCTGGTTGAGGCGGTTGAGCTCGGCGGCGATGCCGCGCGCCTCCACCTCGTCATCGCTCAGAAGCAGGCGCGCGCCGAGCGCGGCGTCTCCGATGCGTCCGCCCGCATTGATGCGCGGCCCGAGCAGGAAGCCGAGATGCCAGGGCTGGATCGGGCCGTCCAGGCCCGAGACATCCATCAGCGCCGCTAGGCCCGGCCGCGCGCGGCTGCGCATCATCGCCAGCCCCTGCCGCACGAAAGCGCGGTTGAGCCCCTGCAGCGGCACGACGTCGGCGACCGTTGCCAACGCGACGAGATCGAGCACCGCCAGCAGGTCGGGCTCGCCGCCGCGCGCCGCCCAATGGCCCTGGCGGCGCAGCGCCCGGCTGGTGGCGACCAAAGTGAGAAAGACCACGCCGGCGGCGCAGAGATGGCCGAGCCCGGAGAGGTCGTCCTGCCGGTTCGGGTTGACCAGCGCCTCGACAGCCGGCAGCCGCTCGGGCGCCTGGTGGTGATCGAGGACCACGACATCGAGGCCGAGCCTGCGGGCCTCCGCCAGCGGCTCCTCGCTGGTCGTGCCGCAGTCGACCGTGACGAGGAGGGTCGCGCCCTCGCCTGCGAGCATGCGGATCGCCTCGCTGTTGGGGCCATAGCCCTCGATCAGCCTGTCGGGGATATGGATCCGCGGGCGGGCTCCGCCTTGTGTCAGGAAGCCGGCGAGCAGCGCGGAGGAGCAGGCGCCGTCGACGTCATAGTCGCCGAAGATCGCGACACGCTCCCCCTTCATCGCCGCCTGGGCGAGCCGCGCCGCAGCGGGCTCCATGTCGGTGAGGACGGCCGGGTCCGGCAGCAGATCGCGCAGCTTCGGCTCGAGGAAGCGCGCAGCCTCGGCGGGCTCGACACCGCGGGAGGCGAGCAGGCGCGACAGGATATCGGACAGCCCCTCGCGCTGGGACAGCGCCTCCGCCCGGCCGAGACCCGCGGTATCGAGCCGGTCGCGCCAGGGGCGGCCAAGCGCCGAACGGGTCACACCAAGGAAAGCGCGGGATTGCTGCATCGGACTCATCGTCCCAACGGCGTCGCGCAAGCTGGGCGCCAGGTCAACCAGCGTCGACCTTGGCCCGGCTCTATACCGCCGCCATACTGCCACCAAGCCGCCAGCCAAGGCGGCGCCCGGGGTGGATCATGCAGCACGAAACCGATGTGGCGATCGTCGGCGCAGGGCTTTCGGGCCTCGTCGCGGCCTGCGAGATCGCGGAAGCCGGGCGCAGGGTCGTGCTGCTTGATCAGGAGCCGGAGCAATCGCTCGGCGGTCAGGCGTTCTGGTCGCTGGGCGGGCTGTTCTTCGTCGACAGCCCCGAGCAGCGGCGGCTGCGCATCCGCGATTCCCGCGAACTGGCGCGGGACGACTGGTTCGGCTCGGCGGGCTTCGACCGGCCGGAGGATGAATGGCCGCGGCGCTGGGCCGAGGCCTACCTCGAATTCGCAGCCGGCGAGAAGCGCAGCTGGCTGCATGCGATGGGCATGCGCTGGTTCCCGGTCGTCGGCTGGGCCGAGCGCGGCGGAAATCTCGCGACCGGCCATGGCAATTCGGTGCCGCGCTTCCATGTGACCTGGGGCACGGGCCCAGGCGTGCTGGAGCCCTTTTTGCGTCGGGCGAGGGGGGCGCAGGCAAAGGGTCTGCTCTCCTTCCGCTTCCGCCATCGCGTCACCGGCATCACGCGCCGCGGCGGCGCGATCGACGGCATCGAAGGCGAGGTTCTGGAGCCGAGCGACGTCGCGCGCGGCAAGAAGAGCGGGCGCGGTGTCACCGGCTCCTTCAAGCTGAAGGCGCAGGCCGTGATCGTCACCTCCGGCGGCATCGGCGGCAATCACGAGCTCGTCCGGGCGCATTGGCCGGCGCGCCTCGGAACGCCCCCTGCCCGGCTGCTCTCGGGTGTGCCCGACCATGTCGACGGCGCGATGCTCGCCGTGGCGCAGGCTGCCGGCGGCCGGCTGATCAATGGCGACCGGATGTGGCACTATGTCGAGGGCATCGCCAACTGGGCGCCGATCTGGCCGCGCCACGGCATCCGCATCCTGCCCGGCCCCTCCTCGCTCTGGTTCGATGCACGCGGCAATCGCCTGCCAGTTCCGCTCTTCCCGGGCTTCGACACGCTCGGCACGCTCGAGCACATCATGAAGACCGGCTACGACTATTCCTGGTTCGTGCTGAACCGCAGCATCATCGCCAAGGAATTCGCGCTGTCGGGCTCCGAGCAGAACCCGGACCTGACAGGCAAGAGCTGGCGGCAGGTGCTAGGTCGCGCCGGCGGAGGCGTACCCGGCCCCGTGCAGGCCTTCATGGACAAGGGCGAGGATTTCATCGTCGAGAGCGATCTCAGCCGCCTCGTCGAGCGCATGAACGAACTGACCGGTGAAAAGCTGATCGACGAGGCGTATCTGCGCGGGCAGATCGAGGCGCGCGACCGGGCCCTCGCCAACCCCTTCGGCAAGGATCTGCAGGTCACGGCGCTGCGCGGCGCGCGCAACTATCTCGGCGACAAGCTGATCCGCACGGCCAGGCCCCATCGCATCCTCGATCCGGCCCATGGCCCGCTGATCGCTGTGCGTCTCAACATCCTGACCCGGAAATCGCTCGGCGGGCTGATGACGGATCTGTCGTCGCGCGTGCTGGACGCGGCGGGTGAGCCGCTGCCGGGGCTCTATGCCGCTGGCGAGGCCGCCGGCTTCGGTGGCGGCGGTGTCCACGGCTATCGCGCGCTGGAGGGCACCTTTCTCGGCGGCTGCATCTTCTCGGGCCGAGCCGCCGGGCGCGCGGCCGCTGCGGCCATAGCCTGAGGGCGCAATCCCTTCCATCAACAACTTACGGTGGTGTATTTCCGAAAAGCCGCGCCACGGCTTGCGCGCGGCTGCGGGCACCGAGTTTGCGCTTGGCATTCTCGACGTGGCTGTGGGCGGTCGTCTGCGCGATGCCGAGCTTTTCGGCGATCTCGCCATCGGACAGGCCATCGGCGACATAGGCAAGGCAGTCACGTTCGCGTTGGCTGAGGCCAAGCGCAAGCGGGGCGGGCATGGCGGTGAACCGTGTCATCCGCTCATGTGTCATCACGGCAGCCAGGGCGATGACCTGAATGTCGCGCGGGGAGAAATCGAAGCGCTCGAAGCTCATGCTGATGACACCGACGCGCCCGTCCGGCTCGTGACAGGGAACGGCCAGGCCATCCTCGACGCCGATCTCGCGCGCAAGCTCGAGGCCGCGCCAACCGGTCAGCTCCGGAAAGCCCGGCGCGCTCCAGCGAAAGGGCGAGACGCGTCTTGCCGGCGCGAAGATCACGGGGTTTCCCCGATCGAGCCCGCGCCTCATATATTCGTCCAGCCAGCCGGGCGGTGAGAACTGCGCATAGCGCCGACCACCGGCAACGATGCGCTCCAGGGGCAGCGCTGGAGAGGCGGGAAACGACCCCGCAAAGAAACCGCAACTTCCAAGCGGAGACAGCGCCTGACGTAGAATAAGCCCTGCAGCCATCGGCGACGCGGCCCGATCGAGGCCGCCGACGAGGTCAATAGCTCGGGCGAATGCGGGCAAAACAAACCCCGGAAAGATTGCTTTCCGGGGCTAGCACAAGTTCCGCTAGGTTAGAATGCCATTCGACATGTGAAACCCGCTCAATCGAGCTGGAACTTCGAGAACTCGCGGTGCTCGCCATAGATGCGGCGGACCGTGCCGGTGATCGAGCGGTAGACCAGCGTCTCGGTCTCGATCATGTCCTTGCCGAACTTCACGCCCGAGAGGAGGCCACCATCGGTCACCCCCGTGGCGCAGACGATGACGTCGCCCGAGGCCATCTCCGACATGTCGTACTTCTTGTTCGGGTCCTTGACGCCCATGCCCGCCGCGCGCACGCGCTTCTCCTCGGTGTCGAGGATGAGGCGGCCCTGCATCTGGCCGCCGACGCAGCGCAGGGCAGCAGCAGCCAATACGCCCTCGGGCGCGCCGCCGATGCCGAGATAGAGGTCGATGCCGGTCTTCTCCGGCTGGGTGCAGAAGATCACGCCGGCGACGTCACCGTCGGTGATGAGGCGGATCGAGCAGCCGGTCTTGCGGACTTCCTCGATCAGCTTGGCATGGCGCGGGCGGTCCATGATCAGCGTCGAGATCTCATGCGGCTTCACGCCCTTGGCCTTGGCCAGCGCGTTGATGTTGTCGGCCGGCGAGGCATCGAGGTCGACCACGCCCTTGGCATAGCCCGGGCCGATCGCGATCTTGTCCATGTAGACGTCCGGGGCGTAGAGCAGGCTGCCGGCGCCGGCCATCGCCATCACGGCGATCGAGCCCGGCATGTCCTTGGCGCAAAGCGTCGTGCCCTCGAGCGGATCGACCGCGATATGCACCTTCGGGCCCTGCTTGTTGCCGACCTTCTCTCCGATGAAGAGCATCGGCGCCTCGTCGCGCTCGCCCTCGCCGATGACGATCTCGCCGTCGATCGGCAGGCGGTTCAGCTCGCGGCGCATCGCGTCGACGGCGGCCTGGTCGGCGGCCTTCTCGTTGCCGTGGCCGCGCAGGCGGGCGGCGGAGACGGCGGCGCGCTCGGTGACGCGTACGAGTTCCATCGAGAGATAGCGCTCGATGATCTGATCGGGGGCGATTTGAAGAGCGACGGACATGAAATGGTTTCCCCTTGCAATGCTGCGGGTGGAATCGACCCGAAGGCCTATTCCCGCTCTATGCGGATAACTTGCGGCGGTTCCGCGACATGACCGTCCGCGGTGACCTTTTCGA
The DNA here is from genome assembly GCF_052114025.1 of Allobosea sp. RAF48. Taxonomy (NCBI): domain Bacteria; kingdom Pseudomonadati; phylum Pseudomonadota; class Alphaproteobacteria; order Hyphomicrobiales; family Alloboseaceae; genus Allobosea; species Allobosea sp. RAF48. Next base: position 36,894 of record NZ_JBFRDZ010000011.1, on the reverse strand, counting down.
GCGCGGCACGGATGGCTGTCTCGCTCGTGGCATAGGTGATCAGCACGACCGGAACCGGCGCGCCGGAACGGCCTCCCGGATCACGGTTGGCGGCTTCGGGCGAGCGGCGCTGGACGATGCTCTCCAGCGAGATGTCCGCCTCGGCCATGCGGGTCGCGATCGCGGCCGCCGCACCCGGCCGGTCCGCGACGGCGAGGCGGACATAGTAGCCGCCTTCATGACGCTGCATCGGCGCGCGCTTGGCCTCCTCCAGACGGGCAACCGGCAAACCGAACGGCAGGCCGGCCGTGCCGCGCGCGACATCGGCGATGTCGGCGACCACCGCGGAAGCGGTCGGATCGCCGCCGGCGCCCGGGCCGACCAGCGTGATCTCGCGAACCGCATCGGCATCGACGCTGACGGCGTTGAGCACGCCCATCACCTGCGCGATGGCGGAGGATTTCGGCACCATCGTCGGGTGCACGCGCTGCTCGATGCCGGTCTTGGTGCGCTCGGCGACGCCGAGCAGCTTGATGCGGTAGCCCAGCTCATCGGCCATCTTCAGGTCGAGCGGCGTGATCGCGGAAATGCCTTCGACATGAATCGCTTCGGCATCGATCTTCGTACCGAAGGCGAGGCTGGTCAGGATCGCCAGCTTGTGGGCGGTGTCGAAGCCCTCGACGTCGAAGGTCGGATCGGCCTCGGCATAGCCCAGGCGCTGTGCGTCCCTCAGGCAGGCCTCGAAGGTCAGCCCCTCCAGCTCCATCCGCGACAGGATGTAGTTGCAGGTGCCATTGAGGATGCCGGAGATCCGGCCGACATTGTTGCCGGCCAGCGCCTCGCGCAGCGTCTTCACCACCGGGATGCCGCCGGCCGATGAGGCTTCGAAGGCTAGCGCTACGCCCTTGCTTTCGGCCAGTTCCGCCAGTGCCACGCCATGGGCCGCGAGCAGGGCCTTGTTGGCGGTGACGACATGCTTGCCGGCCGAGAGCGCGGCTTCGACCGCCGCCTTGGCCGGGCCGTCCGAGCCGCCCATCAGCTCGACCACGCAATCGACGTCGTCGGATTTCGCCAGCGCGACCGGATCATCGAACCAAACCAGGCCGCCAAGATCGACGCCGCGGTCGCGCTTGCGATCGCGGGCCGAGACGGCAACCACCCGGATCGACCGGCCGCAGCGTGCCGCCAGCGCATTCTCCTGCCGTTGCAGGATCTTCAGCACCGAGGCGCCGACCGTGCCGAGGCCGGCGAGGCCGATGCGCAGAGGGGACGATGAAGCTTGCGGCAGGGTCGAGATCATGGCGCCGGGTTGGCATGCGGCACGGGGCAAGTCAACGGAGAGCAATGCTGCACCGCCCTCCGAAATATCGTCGGCGCTACTCGCGCTGGGCCGAAACAACGAATGCGGCGATGCCTCCCTCGATCGGGCCGGAGCCGAACCGACGCTCCAGCGCCCTCGCCACAGACTCGGTCGCAGCCATCAGCCCCGGCGCGCCCCGTGCCTCGATTTCGCCGCGGATCGGCGTGCCCTGGCAGAAGCCCGTCGCGACATCGATCGCGGATTCGGCGCGGGAGCGCTTCTCGACACGCTCGATCACCGGCCGCGCGAAGCCGCCGGCCAAAAGATCGAGTTCTATCGTTCCGACGTCATGATAACCATGCGGCGTGCGCTCGATGAAGCGAGGAGGATCGGCCGGGAATGTCTCCGCCAACGCGTCCAGCAGCACCGCAGCGAAGTCGTTACTGGCGACCGCGTCCCAGACATTGAACAGATAGCGGCCGCCCGGGCGCAGAACGCGCCGCACTCCGCTATGGCTTTTCGGCTTGTCGGGAAAGAACATCACCCCGAACTGGCAGACTACGACATCGAAGCTCTCGTCCGCGAACGGCAGATCGAGTGCGTCCGCCTGCTGCCAGACGACCCTGTCGTCGCCCGCCAGCTGCGCAGCGGCAAGGTCGAGCATCGGCTGATTGAGATCGGTCGCGACGATGCTCGCGCCATCGAGACGCGCAGCCATCGCGCGCGTCAGCGCGCCCGTCCCGGCTGCAAGTTCGAGAATGCGCGAGGGCCGTGAGGCCATGACGCGAGCTGCCAGATCCTCGGCATAGGGTCGAAAGATCAGAGGTACGAGCAGCCGGTCGTAGATCTGCGGAATGGGACCGGCGAAAACCTTGTCCGTCGCTTCCATGGCAGCACCTGTTACAGCACCCCTCGGACAGGATAGCTCAGCGACTGACGTAACGAAACCGCATTATTCAAGCCACCGCGCGCATGCGCGCGGTGGTGAAGCACCGGCCCGAAGGACACGGCGCTTCAGCGATTTCCGCAACCTGTCTCAGCCGAAATGGCAGACGACCTCGGCAGCGACGCGCTTCACCTTGCCGTCCTCGAAGCCGAGATAGATGCGCAGCAAGTTGCTGCCGAAGGCCGTCGCCTTGATGGTGTGCAACGCCTCGATGGAGTTGCCTTCGGAAACCGTGCTGTTCTCGACCGCCGGGGTCCAGAACCAGGGCTTCGGCGGATCGATCGTGATCTCCGTGAGCTTGCGCTCGGCCTCGGCCCGCTCCGTCCCGACGGGGATGAAACGGGAGACGATCTCGGTGGCGTCGCGGGCGCATTCACGCCCGTTCGTGACCGACAGCACGTCGGAAACCAGCGCCGAGCGGGTCTGCGGGATGCGCCCCTTCGAGTAGTCATAGGTCGCAACGAGGCAGACCAGGGCGAAGACGGCAAAAGCGACGCCGAGCAGGCGGCCTTTTCGGAGCATGGAGACGGGCCTCGGACGCGGTGCGGAGCAGGCTGTCCGCACCGCATCGGTTCCCATGTTTTGCGCCCCCGTGTCCAGAGGCCGCAGCACCACACCCTCCGGAGATCCGCCCTACCCCGCCTTCGGCATCTGGATGACGTTGTGCAGCGTGGCGTCGGCGCCCTTCAGGAAGCGGCCGACATTGCGCGCTGCCTGGCGGATGCGCTGCTCGTTCTCGACGATGGCGATCCGGACATAGTCATCACCATGCTCGCCGAAGCCGATGCCGGGTGCGACCGCGACCTCGGCCTTCTCGATCAGGAGCTTGGAGAACTCCAGCGAGCCCAGATGGCGGAACTTTTCGGGGATCGCGACCCAGGCGAACATCGAGGCTTCCGGCGCCGGAAACTCCCAGCCCGCCTTGCCGAAGCTCTCGACCAGAGCGTCACGGCGCTTGCGGTAGATGTCGCGCATCTCGCGAATGCAGTCGTCGGGCCCGTTAAGCGCAGCCGCGGCCGCGACCTGGATCGGCGTATAGGCGCCGTAGTCGAGATAGGACTTCACCCGCGCGAGCGCGGCGAGCAGGCGCTCGTTGCCGACGGCGAAGCCCATGCGCCAGCCGGCCATGGAAAAGGTCTTCGACATCGAGGTGAATTCGACCGCGACGTCGATCGCGCCCGGCACCTGCAGCATCGAGGGCGGCGGGTTGTTGTCGTCGAAATAGACCTCGGCATAGGCGAGGTCCGACAGCAGGATGATGTCGTGCTTCTTCGCGAAGGCGACGAGGTCACGGTAGAAGTCGAGCGTCGCGACATAGGCCGTGGGGTTCGCGGGATAGCAGGTGACGAGCGCGATGGGCTTCGGCACCGAATGCGCCATCGCCCGCTCCAGCGCCGGGAACATCGCCGGGGTCGGCTCGGCGGGAACCGAGCGAATCACGCCGCCCGCCATCAGGAAGCCGAAGGCGTGGATCGGATAGCTCGGATTCGGCACGAGCACGACATCGCCCGGGCCGGTGATGGCCTGCGCCATGTTGGCGAAACCCTCCTTGGAGCCCAGCGTCGCGACGACCTGCGTCTCGGGGTTGAGCTTCACGCCGAAGCGGCGCTCGTAATAATTCGCCTGGGCGCGGCGGAGGCCGACAATGCCCTTCGAGGCGGAATAGCGGTCTGTGCGCGGCTTGCCGGCCGTCTCGACCAACTTCTCGATCACATGCTTCGGCGCCGGCAGGTCGGGATTGCCCATACCGAGATCGATGATGTCGACGCCCTTGGCGCGCTCGGCTGCCTTGATCTTGTTGACCTGTTCGAAAACGTAGGGCGGCAGGCGCTTGATACGGTGAAAATCGGTCATTTCGAACAGGTCCTCGGCCGGCGGCGCCGGCAGTGTCTTTTCGGGCGCGTGTCACTTCTTTGCGCAGGAGGTGCTTAGCACCGCATCTTTCGTCCGCACAGAACAAAAAACGCAATATTTTGCTGCTGCGACGAAATGGCGACACGAGCGCCGAACACCCCCTCTCTTCGCCGAGGCCGAAAATCAGTTCTGAGGAATCTTCGCAGGCTGAGGAGCGGGCGTCTCGCCCAGCGACTTCGCCTGAGTGCCGGCGCTTTCATTGGCCTGGCGCTTGGCCTCGAGCTGAGACTCGATCTTCTGGAAGTCCGAGCGCTTCTTGCACGGGTCATTGGGGCCGCGGGCCGGCTTCGGCGCCGCAAAGCGGGCCGCCTGCCCCGTCGGCACATAAGGAGCCGGTGGATTCGGCCCCGGGCAAAGCTGATCGACCCCGATCGTGCTGCCAACGGGGATGTATTGCGCATCCGCAGGGCGCGTCTCGCGGACGAAGCTCTTTGCCTCCTGCGGCGTCGTCGCCATGCCGGCCGCTTCCGCCACGCCCTTGACGCCCTCATCCCCGGCGCAGCCCGCCAGGGCGATGCCAGCAGCGGCCATCACCACCGCGATCCGAAGCGGCTTCCTCGCAGGCATCTCGATCGGCATGGGTTCTTCCAGCAAGTTTGTCGAATGTGCTTGGTAAAGCACAGCGGTTGCGTCCTTAATAGGACCAAAGTGGGAAGCCATGCGCTATCCTATGACGACAAGGGGGAAGACGACTCATGAACCGCCATGTCGACGACCGAGCAAAGGACCACAAAGGTTCCGCCGAGTCTCCGGTTCCTGACTTCGACCAGTTCGCGCAGAACATGGGACGGCTCGTAGAGGAATACGGCAAGGTCACCGCCGCCTATCTGAAGCCTCTGGAACGCGGCCAGACCAAGACCGGCCAGGCCGACGAGGCGAGCGACATGGTCAAGACGCTCGGCCGTGTCGCCGAGCAGTGGGTCAACGACCCCGCAAAGATCATCGAGGCGCAGGCTTCGTTGACCCGCGACTTCATGAATCTGTGGAGCGCGGCGCTGAAGCGCGCCAGCGGCGAGGAGGTCGCCCCGGTCGCCGAGCCCGACAAGCGCGACAATCGCTTCAAGGATCCGGACTGGACGAACCTCCCGACCTTCGACTTCATCAAGCAGGCCTATCTCATCGGCTCGCGCTGGGCCGAGACCATGGTCGAAAAGGCCGACGACCTCGACCCGCATACGCGCAACAAGGCGCGTTTCTACATCAAGCAAATCGCCGGAGCGCTCTCGCCGACCAATTTCGTCGCGACCAATCCCGAACTGCTGCGCGAGACGCTGCGTCAGAACGGCGAGAATCTGGTGCGCGGCATGAAGATGCTCGCGGAGGACGTCGAAGCCGGCGGCGGCGAGCTCAAGATTCGCCAGTCCGACGCCAAAGCCTTCGAGGTCGGCGTCAACATTGCGATGACGCCCGGCAAGGTGATTTTCCGCGACGACGTCATGGAACTGATCCAGTACACGCCGTCGACGCCGCAGGTACTGAAGCGACCGCTGCTGATCGTGCCGCCCTGGATCAACAAGTTCTATATCCTCGACCTCAACCCGGAAAAGAGCTTCATCCGCTGGTGTGTCGAGCAGGGGCTGACGGTGTTCTGCATCTCCTGGGTCAACCCCGACGCCCGGCATGCCACCAAGGATTTCGAAAGCTATATGCATGAGGGCATCTTCGCCGCCCTCGATACGATCGAACGCGCAACGGGCGAGAAGCGCGTTTCGGCCATCGGCTACTGTGTCGGCGGCACGCTACTTGGCATGACGCTCGCCTATATGGCCGCCATCGGCGACAAGCGGATCGAGAGCGCCACCTTCTTCACCACGCAGGTCGACTTCTCGCAGCCGGGCGAGCTTTCGGTCTTCGTGGACGAAGAACAGATCCACGCGATTGAAGAGCAGATGGCCAAGACCGGCTATCTCGATGGCTCGCGCATGTCGGGCGCCTTCAACATGCTGCGGCCCAACGACCTGATCTGGTCCTACGCGGTCAACAATTACCTGAAGGGCAAGACGCCCGCTGCCTTCGACCTGCTCTACTGGAACTCGGATTCGACCCGGATGCCGGCGGCGAACCATTCCTTCTATCTGCGCAACTGCTATCTCGACAACAAGCTCGCCAAGGGCGAGATGACGATCGACGGGAAGAAGCTGAATCTGCGGCGTGTGACGATGCCGGTCTACAATCTCGCCACGCGGGAGGATCACATCGCCCCGGCGCAATCCGTCTTCAACGGCTCGCAATGTTTCGGCGGCCCGGTGGAGCACGTCGTCGCGGGCTCCGGCCATATCGCAGGCGTCGTCAACCCGCCGAGCAAGGCGAAGTACCAGTACTGGACGGGCGGCCCGGCCAAGGGAAGCTATGCCGACTGGCAGGCGAAGGCCGAGGAACACCCGGGCTCGTGGTGGCCGCATTGGTTCGCCTGGCTCGAAGCGCAGGCACCGAAGAAGGTGGCGGCGCGCGAACCGGGGGGCGGCAAGCTGCCGGCGCTCGCGGATGCGCCCGGCACCTATGTCAAGGTCCGGGTCTGAGACGGTCCGAGGCGTGCCATCATCGGCGGATGGGCCGATACGCTGCGCAAGCCCGCGCCGCCTCGTCGAAGTCATCGAGAGGGCCAGGTATCGGAGCCCCGGAATAAGCAGGTGGATTGGCGCGCTCGCGAGCAGATGAACGAGCGGCCGATCCGCGCCTGCCGCTGAAATATCGGCCTGAACCCTTCGGGGCGGATCGCCGCCAACGACCTTGCCAGCATCGGAAACAGAAAAGCCGGCCCGAGGGCCGGCTTTTCGAGCACGTTCTGCGCTGAAGTCAGTACTTGCGAACCACCGGATGGACCGGGACGGTCTGAGTCGGGTCGTCCCAGCGATAGGTGATGCCGACCGAGGCGACGTGAACATAGGGCTTCGCTTCGGCGGTGTAGAACACGGCGCCCTGCTGCGGATGCGCGCCGTCGTAGTTCACCTTGGCCTTCTTCACGTCGATATAGGTGTAGCCGAGGTCGAGCTTGATCTTGTCGGTCAGCTGGTAGCTCGCGCCGGCGGAGAGCCAGAGCCGGTCGTTGTCGGAGATGAAGATCGTGCGGTTGCGGTCGTTGACGGCCGAGAGCTCATAGCCGACGCCAGCGCGCAGGGTCAGCGCGTTGCTGTACTTGTATTCCGCGCCGAGCGAGAAGAACCAGGCATCGTCATACTGGAAGTTCAGGCTCGTCGCCGGGATGCCGGCCTTGCTGACGACCGGGATGTTGCGGAAGCGGCTCCAGTTCGTCCATTCGACGCCAGCATGCACCTGCCACTGGTCGTTGATGACCTGCGAGACGCCGAACACCACCGAATCCGGCAGGTTGAGATTGGCCCTGACCGGGATGACCGCAAGTGGGGTGCGCAGCGTGCCTTCCAGCGTCTGGCGCACTTCCGAGCGATAGGCCAAGCCGATGTTGGTGCCCTGGAACGGCGTCAGCGTGAAGCCGAAGCGGTAGCCGAAATCGATCGTGTCGCCTTCGATGATGACCGGCGGTGCCGTCGGGCCGATGCCGGCTGCCTGCTTGAGGCTCGTATTGAGGTACTGGACCTGCAAAGCGGCACCGACGGAGAGCCAATCATTGACCTGGTAACCGATGGTCGGCGAGACGTTGATGGTCGTGACCTTGGCGGAACGGCCATAGATCTGAGCGGCATTCACCTGATCCTCGGCCTTCGAACGCAGGCCATAGGGCGCGCCGGTGTGCATACCGATCCAGAGGCGATCCGTGAGCTGCCAGGCCGAATAGGAGGCCGGGATGAAGCCGCCGTCACCGCCGATATTGCCCGTCCCGTTCTGGATCGGGCTGGCCGGCCCGAATGGCGAGCCGAGGCGTGTGACCGAAGTCGGATCGTAGCTGGCATTGGCGTTGAGGTAGGTGAAGTTCCAGTTGCTGGTGCGACCCGGGAACATGGTGATGGTCGCCGGGTTCCAGGCCATCGCGCCCATGCCGATGCCGCCGGACGCCGCGCCGGCAAACGCCATGCCGAGGCCTTCGGCACTCTGTCCGCTGCGGATCGCAAAGGAGCTCGCCGAAGCAGCGCCAGCAGCAAGGAGAGCAGCAAGTGAAACCGTGGCGGCTGCGGCAGTACGAACGAGGCCCTTCATCGAATCCATCCCGGCTAAGGTTCTTCGAGGTTACGCGCCCTCGCTTGATTCGAAGCATGCCGCGAGCGGTTTCCTGCCGCAATCCCGCCGGCATCGCCCAAAAACGGCCTCTGGATTTCCTTATTCGCGGTTGCGAGAGGCCAAAAATGGCCAAAAGCGACCGATTTCGCGACATCGCTCGCTCGATCGTTCAGAAAAGGATGGTTTATATCAGAACTATTGCCGATTTTGCGCCGGCAGCATCCCCCCGGCCTGCCGCGCACTCATCGTTGAGAAAGTCGCTTTGGAGCGCGCCGTTGCAATCGGGCAACATCTTGGGCACCCTGCTGCCGCGGGCGGGCCATGCACAGAGACGGACTTGTGTTTCGCCGTCACATCCGTTCAGAGTCAAAAACCCATTTAGATCGTTTGAAACGGGGGAAACACCTTGAAACTGCTCCGCTACGGCGCGCTCGGCCAGGAAAAACCGGCCCTTCTCGATGCCCAGGGCAAGCTGCGCGACCTGTCCGGCGTCATCCCCGATGTTGCCGGCAAGGCGCTGACCTCGGCCTCGCTCGCCAAGATCAAGGCGGTCTCGCCTGAATCGCTGCCGCTGGTGTCGGGCGCGCCGCGCATCGGCGCCTGCGTCGGCGATGTGCGCAACTTCATCGCCGTCGGCCTGAATTTCGCCGACCATGCCGCCGAGACGGGCGCGGCGATCCCCAAAGAGCCGATCCTGTTCAACAAGACGCCGAACTGCATCGTCGGCCCCAATGACGACGTCATCATCCCGAAGGGCTCGAAGAAGACGGATTGGGAAGTCGAGCTCGCGATCGTGATCGGCGACGGCGGCTCCTACATCGAAGAGAAGGATGCGATGGCCGCGATCGCCGGTTTCTGCGTCTGCAACGACGTCTCCGAGCGCGAATTCCAACAGGAGCGCGGCGGCCAATGGGCCAAGGGCAAGGGCTGCCCGACCTTCGGGCCGCTCGGCCCCTGGCTGGTGACCGCCGACGAGATCAAGGACATCCAGGACCTCGGCATGTGGCTCGAGGTCGATGGCGAGCGCGTCCAGAACGGCTCGACCAAGACGATGATCTTCGGCGCCGCCTATCTCGTCCACTATATCAGCCAGTTCATGCGCCTCGATCCAGGCGACGTGATCACCACCGGTACGCCCCCCGGCGTCGGCCTCGGCTTCAAGCCGCCGCGCTTCCTGAAGGGCGGCGAAGTGGTGACGCTCGGCATCGAAGGCCTCGGCGAGCAGAAGCAGAACTTCGTCGCCTACAAGGGCTGAGTTCTCGCGCGGGACGCGCCAGGCGCCCGCTCAGCGACAGCATGAGACGCCGGCCATCGCCGGCGTCTTTCTGTTTGATCGATGGAAACGCCGCAAGCCATCCGATGGATGCGCGGCGCAACCGGTGGCCAGCGCGCATAAAAAACGCCGCCAGAGCCGCTTGACCCGGCCTTGACGGCGCAAAGTTACGTTCGCTGACGGCCACGCCGTCTTTGCCTCGCCACTCTCACCCGCTTTCGACGGGCTTACATCCCCCAAATGGGGGGTCCCGCACTCAACGCGGCGGCGCGGCCGTCTTGAGCAGTCCGACGAGGTCCGCCTGCCGGCGTGAGCCCGTTTTTGCCAGAATGCGCTTCAGCGTCGTGCGGGCCGTCGCCTCGGTCACGCCGAGGCGCTGCGCCGCTTCGCGGGGCGTGTGCCCGCCCGCGATCGCAGCCGCCAGACGCGCTTCCGCCGGCGTCAGATCGAAGAGCCCGCCGATCAGCCCGGCCTCAGGCCCGGCCCCCGCCGTTACCGGCGTCGCGACCACGATGGCGCTGGCGAAGGAAAACACGTCACGGGCCTGCCCGCGTACCGGCGAGAGATGCAGCACCATCGGCGCCCCGCCACGGCGTGCCGGTATCGGCAGAGACCGCACCGGTTGGGGCAGATCAGGCCGCGACAGAGCCGCAATGGCGGCAGCCAGCAGATCGTCCGCGGGAGCATGCGCCACGGCAAGGCGTGCCGCGCGATCCTGGAAGACACCGGGCATCAGATCCTGAAACAGAGCGTTGGCATCGATCACCTGCCCCCGCAACCCAAGGACGGCGGCGGGAAGCCCCATCACTTCGAGGGCCTGCGAGGCGGCTCGCGCCCGCTCCATCGCCAGCCGACGCCCAAGCAAACCAGCGCGCGCGAAATGCGACCGCAGGCTGTCCAAGGCGGAGATGCCCCTGGCGTCGACATAGCCTTCGGTCAAGGACCGCTCGCAATGAACGATCGTCATGTCGCCTGACGGCGCCGCGATGGCGGTCGCGACAGCGGAACCATAGCCGGCCGGAATCAGGATGTCCTGATAGAGCGGCGCGCTCGCGATCTCGTCCGGGCTGAAAACGTCCTTGTCCGTGATGAAGCCATGCCGGCCATGGACGAGCAGACGTTGCGCCCGCTCGTTGATGCCGAACGGGATGCGCCGCAGCACTTCCTCGTAAGCCTCGCCAAACTCGGGAGAGGATGCGATCAGGCGTGCGTCGTCATCAAGTACCGTGCCGAGCAACGCTTCCTTGCAGCCGGCGAGTCTGGCCGTATCCCGCAGGACGCGAGACCAGCCCTCAGGCACGATCGCGGCTTCATAAATGCCGTCGATCAGCGTGTTTTCGAACTCACTGCCCGCCACGATTTCCCTCTGCCCAGGAGGGTAACCTTGCCGCAGCAAGCTGGCCTCCCCCAATTGGTGGAGGCCAGCTTAGCCTTTAGACGTAATCGGCGGTCGGGAGCCCTCTGCGCGCGCTCAGCCTTCCGGCAGGCCGAGCATCAGGCGGATGTTCTGGACAGCCGCGCCCGAGGCACCCTTGCCGAGATTGTCCAGGCGAGCGACGAGCACGGCCTGGCCGAGATCGTCCTGCCCGAAGACGCGCAGCTCGAGCTTGTTGGTGTCGTTCAGCGCTTCCGGCTCGATCTTGCCGCCCATGCCGTCCTGGGAGTGCACGCTGACATAGGTCGAGCCGGCATAGCGCTCGGCCAGCGTATGGTGGAGATCGCCGACGCTCGGCCGCCCCGGCAGCGTATCGAGATGCAGCGGAACCGAAACCAGCATGCCCTGCCGGAAATTGCCGACGGAGGGCACGAAGATCGGCCGCCGGGTCAGCCGCGAATAGGCCTGCAACTCGGGCAGGTGCTTGTGGCGCAGGCCGAGCCCGTAGAGCTCGAAGGCCGGCGCGACACCGGTCTCGAACTCCTCGATCATCGACTTGCCGCCGCCGGAATAGCCGGAGACGGCGTTGACCGTGACGGGATAGTCATGCGCCATCAGCCCGGCATCGACGAGGGGGCGCAGCAGCGCGATGGCGCCTGTCGGGTAGCAGCCCGGATTGGCGACGCGATCGGCCTTGGCGATCTTCTCGGCATGGCCCGGCTCGAGCTCGGCAAAGCCGTAGACCCAGCCTGGCGCAACGCGATGGGCGGTCGCGGCATCGACGATCTTGGGCGCGTCCGTGCCGAGCTGGTCGGCAAGCGCAACCGATTCCCTGGCAGCTTCGTCCGGCAGGCAGAGCACGACGAGATCGACGCTCGCCATCATGTCCTTGCGGGCAGCCGGGTCTTTGCGCTTGCCCGGGTCGATGCTCTTGACCGCAACCTCCGGCACGGCCGCCAGCCTCTCGCGGATACCGAGACCCGTGGTGCCGGCTTCGCCGTCAATGAAGATGGTTTTCAGGTTCTGGCTCATCAGGACCCCCGATCGCTGGACACGCGCGTCAATGGATGGGCTTCAGGCATAAAAAAACCGCGCTTCACGGCGCGGTCGCGGGCGTTCGGTCACAGGCCGAGCGTCATCGCGGGCGCGCCGGAGCGGCCGGAAACGAGCGACGTCGGGAAAGGTTGCTGACCATGGGCTCGATATGAGGGAGCCACAGCGCCCTGTCAATAACGACACGGCGCAGCCTGAAGCATAACCGCACCGCGCCATGTTCGCGGCGGTTCCGGTGGTCGACGGCGGCGCTCGTCTTTTCCGAGTCGCTGCAACGGCTTGCAGGCGCTGGCTCCGACTTCAAATCCGCGGCTTCGCAAACTGATTCAACCCGCGTTCTTCAGCGCCAGCGACTGGATATGGTGCTGTGCGATGGTCGCGGCGGCGATCGCGGTGATGTCGGCATGGTCGTAGGGCGGCGAGACCTCGACGACATCCATGCCGCGGATGTCGAGCTCGCGGAACGCCCAGAGCATGCGCAGGGCCTGATCCGCGCTGAGCCCGCCCGAGACCGGCGTGCCCGTGCCGGGCGCGAAGGCCGGGTCGAGCGCATCGATGTCGAAGGTGAGGTAGGCCGCCCCCTGCCCCACCCGCTCCCGGATGCGCTCCGCCGTCCCGGCGACGCCGAGCGCATGCGCATCATAGGCGTCAATCCTGGCGATGCCGCAGTCGCGCGGTGCGACCGTGCGGATGCCGATCTGGATCGAGCGCTCGACATCGATCAGCCCTTCCCGGACCGCTTCCAGCACGAAGCTGCCATGACCGATCCCGCCGGGACCGTCGTCCCAGGTATCCTGATGGGCATCGAACTGGATCAGTGCCAGCTTGCCATGGCGGGCGACATGGGCGCGCAGCAGCGGCAGGGTGATGAAATGGTCCCCGCCCAGCGTGACGAGATGGGCGCCAGTGGCGAGGATGCCAGCAGCCTCCGTTTCGATCGCCGCGGCACAGCCCGGCAGATCGCCGCGCGGCAAGGCGCAGTCGCCATAGTCGACGGCCGAAAGTCGTGCAAAGGGGTCGATGCCGGACGGGTATTGCGGATCGCCGTCGAAGATCGCGCTGGCGCGCCGGATCGCCTGAGGCCCGAAACGCGCGCCCGGCCGATTGGTGACGGCGAGGTCGAAGGGTACGCCCCAGATCACGAGATCGCAGCCCGCGACGTCCTTGCCGTAAGGCCGGCGCATGAAGGACAGCGCGCCGGCATAGGTCGGATCCGCAGCGCCGTCGCGCCTGCCGCCAGTGAAGGCGTGATCGATAGGCGGCTTGTCGCTGGCTTCGGTCATGATCGTCCTTCGAATCAGCGGCGCGCGGTGAACCAGACAAACAGGCACCAGGGCAGGATCAGCGCGAGCGCCGTCAGCACGAGCCGGAACATCGTCCAGGCGTTGGGATTGTTGAGCGCGCGGCCGTCCAGCTCCGGCACGCCATGGATGAAGCCGAGCGCCACCGCCGGAGCGAGGAAGATGGCCAGCGCCCGGCCGATGCGCCGCGCACGCGGCATATCCTCGCGCGCCAGCATCAGCAAAGCCGGCACCGCAATCATGCCGAAGGCGATGAGAGTGAGAATGACGCGCATGGGCTCTTGCTACATCAGGGGCGAACAGCGCGCGAGAGGCAGCTCTCTCCTTCACGCCCGAGCGCAATTCGTAAGCCTCCGCATAATAAGGAAGCACATGATTGTGATCGCCGCTCCAAAATGCCACGGATCAAGCCGCAGGAGCGTCTCTTTCCGGGAAGCATCCTTCGGTGTTCCTGCAAGCCTGCGGGAACGAATAACCCTTGCCTATCAATGCAGTGGTTTCGGAGGCAGCTTATGAAGACAACACTGGCCGCAACGGCGTTCGCCCTGACCCTCGCCCTTGGAGGCATCGCCGTGCAATCGGCCGCCTCAGCCCATCCGGCAGCACCAAATCCGGCGCTGATGGGTACCGGGGGCCTGGTCACCACCGTAGCCGCCAAGGCGCATCAGCCGGCCGAGAACAAGCTCGCTCCGCAAACCCAGCAGGAGCCGCAGGAATATCCGAAGTACCACGACCAGGCGACGGACGCCTACTACTCGCCGCCCCTGAAGGCCAATCCCTGCCGATTCACGCAGGCTCCCATCGATGGCGTGATGAAGCAGGTCGAGGTCTGCGACTGACGATCTCGAGTTGCTCGGGGCCATCCTTGCCCCGCAACGAGTTGTTGAGTGTGGCGTTGCGTTGCGTTGCGTCGCGAGCGGGTCATCCGACCCGCTCGCTCCGAGGCCCGATCACGAGGCCTGCGCGCTTTGAAGCCGCCGAGCTACAGCCTCCGGCGGAAGCCCGCGCGGCGACATCAGCGGCCGCCGGAGACCTTCAGGATCACGCCCGTCGTGTAGCTCGATGCTTCCGACAGAAGAAACAGCACCGCCTCGGCGATCTCGTCGGCAGTCGCTGCGCGCTTCAGCGGGATCAGCGGCGCGATGCGCGCGACACGGCCGGCCTCCCCCGTCGAAAGCGCGTGGATTTCCGTCTCGGTGATGCCGGGCGCCACCGCATTCACGCGGATGCCATGGCCCGCCAGTTCCTTGGCGAGGCCGATGGTGAGGGAATCGACGGCCCCCTTCGAGGCGGCGTACCAGACATATTCGCCGGGAGAGCCCAATTCCGCCGCGACGGAGGATATGTTGACGATCGCCCGTGCCGGCGCCGCTTCGTTGGCGAGAAGCGCCCGGGCCGCCTCGCGCGCGACCAGAATCGCACCGGTCACGTTGACGTCGATGCACTCCCGGATCACGGCGGTATCAGCCTCGGCCAACGAGCTCGACTTGCCGGTGATGCCGGCATTGTTGACGACATGGGTGAGCGGGCCGAGCGCTGCCTTGGCTTCCGCGAAGATGCGGATGATGTCGGTTGCGCTCGCCATGTCGCCCCGCAACGCGACAGCTTTCGCGCCGGCGGCCTGGCAGGCTTCGACGACCTCGGCCGCGGCCTTGTCGTTGCTCTGGTAGTTCACCGCGACATCGTAGCCGCGCCCCGACGCCATGATGCAGGTCGCCGCGCCGATGCCGCGGCTGCCACCGGTGACGAGAAGGACGGGGCGGGTCATGGCGGGCTCCTGCTGATCGGTCGAAGAGGCGCCAGAGAATACGAAAAGGGCGACTCTTGCGAAGCCGCCCTTCCGCATATCGGATGATCCGGAAACGATCAGCGCTTCGAAAAATAGAATCTTACATTTACGAATAGCGTCGCGCGCGAAGGTCAATCACGCGCTCGTCGCACGGCCTTCGACACGAACCGCCTGAGCGCTCCCACCGGTCGAGACGGTCAAGGACGTGATGTGACGCGTTCGAGCCAGATCTCGTGCCAGAAGATCAGTTCATTCTGGGGGCATAGCCCGAGATATTCTCCGGTCGCGGCCACACCTGCCAGGACAATGCAAGCACTGCCCATCGACAACATTTTTCCGCTGGCCTCGTCGACAATGGTTCGCACAACCGACGCGACGCGAAACTCCCCGCCGCAAAACCGATGCATTTCGCGATCGAACCACAACCCACGATTTTTCGACAGGTAATTCAACGTTTGTTCGATCTCCAATCGCGTCTTCACGCGCACGATTTCTCCCGGCTGGAGATCGAGCACTTCCTTTGGACTGG
This sequence comes from Allobosea sp. RAF48, assembly GCF_052114025.1. Lineage (NCBI taxonomy): Bacteria > Pseudomonadati > Pseudomonadota > Alphaproteobacteria > Hyphomicrobiales > Alloboseaceae > Allobosea > Allobosea sp. RAF48. The sequence goes on along the minus strand of NZ_JBFRDZ010000011.1, from coordinate 21,301 downwards.
TCTTGCGGTCTGTCGGCTCGCGGTAGGGCGCCTCCGCACCGCGGAGTTTGCGCTGCACGGTGTTGAACAGCGCGAGTGCGACGGCCACGATGAACGGACCGAGCCGGACATTGCCCGAACGCAATTCACGCCAGTAGTGCCTCGGGTCACGCCAACTCAATCGTGCTGTCGCCGTCGGCAGCTCGGTCATTTGACAAGCGTACCGCTCCTCGCCATCGGCCGATCTGACCCTCGTGTATGTGTTCAGCCTCGACGCGTCGGCCGCTTCCAGCGCGGGCAAATCCACCTCGGCGCTGTCGCTCGGGGCGAGCCAAGCCTCTTTCCAGATGAGTTGACAACCGGCCTGGCAGCCACCGTGTCCTGCGCCATCACACCGCAATTCATCCAGCAGCACCGCGTCCTGCAAACGCCGCAGATGAGGTGCCGTAGGGCCGTAATAATAGTGGATCTTCTCGACACGCCGAAAGACGCGGAGACGTTTACCGCAGTGGCGCGACATCTCGGGCATGAACGGCAGGCCGTCCAACCGACCTTCGTCATCGAGTGTCGTCGCGATTTCCGCGAAGGGCCGGATCTTGACCCACTCGCCCGGCCGGAGCCGCAATCGAGCCGGCGATCCGGGAAGCAGGCTTAGCAGCTTCCGTCGTAGGTGAACGAAAGCACCGGCGGCGCATTCGCGCGGACGCTTGGAGTAGTAGGGTTGGCCGCGCAGTTCCATCGCGTCACGGGACAGACCAATGAGTCCGCCCAACACGACGAGACCAGCGAGGGCTGCGGCCGCCAAACAAAACACGAAGAACAGGATCGCGACGAGCCAGGGAACAGCAAAGGCTGCACCTCCGGTCAGTATCGCTATTAAAAAGAAGGCCGATGCGGCCACAGACGTCCTTTGGTAACTGCTCCGATTGTTCGACATGCAGTTGGCGCCCCGTTAAAAATTCATAAAAATCTCTCTTTTTAAAACAACTACACGGCTTAACTTGATTTATACGTCGATATAATCGGCCTATAACCAATTATCGTAGTTTCAACCTATTACATTCCGTAACTGACTTCAAGTTTCCACTCTGTCGAACCCAGTTGCCGGTCTTCTCGGTCAATTTGCGAAAACTGGAGCGCCTGTGAAAGCCAATCAGAGCCGGTACCGGCGTTTCCAAAGATTCTGCCATCTTATATTTCCCGCAATCCCTCGGGCGCATTGACGTGCCCCGCCCGAATTCCAGTCATCGACAAGCTTGGTCCATCGCACCGGAGATGGACCGTGCGGCGCGATCGTTTCAATGTGGAGATGTCAAAAACCGAGGCTGGAATCCCGGCCCCGTCAGGGGCGTTTCCGAGCCCATGTCAATAAAAAAGAGGGTTGGCATTTCTGCCAACCCTCTGATTTTGAAACTCTTTTGAAGAGTGTAATCAGCGCTTCGAGAACTGGAAGCTGCGGCGGGCCTTGGCCTTACCGAACTTCTTACGCTCGACGACACGCGAGTCGCGGGTCAGGAAGCCTTCCTTCTTGAGCGGGCCGCGAAGCTCCGGCTCGTAGAAGGTCAGCGCCTTGGAGATGCCATGGCGCACCGCGCCGGCCTGGCCGGAGAGGCCGCCCCCCTTGACCGAGACGACGACGTCGTACTGGGTCACACGGTCGACGAGCTGCAGCGGCTGCTTGAGCACGAGGCGCAGCACCGGGCGAGCGAAGTAGATCTCCTGATCGCGGCCGTTTACGGTGACCTTGCCCGAGCCGGGCTTGATCCAGACGCGGGCGATCGCGTTCTTGCGCTTGCCGGTGGCGTAGGCGCGGCCCTGCGCATCGACCTTCTTGACGTGGACGGGAGCAGCGGGCTGCTCAGGCTTGGCGACTTCGCCGAGCTGGGCGAGAGACTGAAGAACTTCGGCCACGGTCAGACCCTCTTGTTCTTGCTGTTGAGCGCGGCGACGTCGAGCGCCTCCGGCGACTGGGCAGCGTGCGGATGCTCCCCGCCCTTGTAGACGCGCAGGTTGCCGAGGATCTGGCGGAAGAGCGGGCCGCGCGGCAGCATGCGCTCGACAGCCTTCTCGACGATACGCTCCGGGAAGCGACCTTCCAGGATGAACTTGGCCGAACGCTCCTTGATGCCGCCCGGGAAGCCAGTGTGGTGGTAGTACACCTTCTGGTCACGCTTGCGGCCGGTCAGGGAGACCTTCTCGGCGTTGATGACGATGACATTGTCGCCGCAGTCGACGTGGGGGGTGTAGGCGGCCTTGTGCTTGCCGCGCAGACGCATCGCCACAACGGAGGCGAGACGGCCGACGACGAGCCCGGAGGCGTCGATCACAACCCACTTCTTTTCGACATCGGCGGGCTTGAGCGAGACGGTCTTCATCGCGGTACCCCTTCGGTTGCGTAAAAAAGGACAAGCCGCCGGAGAGCCCGGCGGCGGTGTGGCGTCGGGATAGGGGCAAGGAAGCCGGCTGTCAAGCGTTACCGTCGACACTCAAAAGCAGAAAACGCCGATTTTTCAATTGCCTGAGAAAAACGGTATCATGATACCGCATTAATTTGCGCACCCCCGTCATTGCGAGCGCAGCGAAGCAATCCAGGAGAGCCGGGCCGAACGGTCCCAACCAGTCCTCCTGGATTGCTTCGTCGCTTCGCTTCTCGCAATGACGGGATAGGCTTGCAGAACGGACATCGACTCACCGCTCCGCCGGGATCGAATAGGTCCCCGTCGCATGGCAGACCATCTCGGTCTCACCCTGCGAATAGAGGCGGACTTCGCCGACGGCGAGCCGCTTTCCGAGTTTCAGGAGCTTCGCTTCGCCGATCAGGGCCGCCTGCCCGGGCTTGCGCAGGAAGTTGAAGCTGAGGCTCGTCGTTACCGCGAGGCCGACCGGGCCGATCTGGGCGAGGATCGCCGCATAGAGCGCTAGGTCGGCCAGCGCCATCATCGTCGGCCCCGAAATGGTCCCGCCCGGACGCAGATGCTTCTCGTGGTAGTCGCAGCGCATCCGGGCCGTCATGGGCCCGACCTCCTCGATGAAATAGGTGCGGCCGCCATGGTGGAGCTGCGGGAATACCTCGTCGAGATAGCTCTCGATCTCGGCGGCGCTCATGCGGATCGTCATGCGAAAAACCGAAGCCTAAGGCGGAAGTTCTCCCCTTGCAGCATGGTCGGCCGCCCCCGACAATAGGGCAAAATGCGAAGGCGGCTCGCGCAAATATGGCGGCGCGGGCGGTGCCGGGAAGGATCGTCATGAACGCGCATCACCAACCGGACACCGCCATCCTCCTGCGCGAGGATGCCGAGGGCATCGCGACGCTGACGCTGAACCGCCCGCAGGCTCGCAATCCTCTGAGCGAAGCAATGCTGGCCGCGCTGAGCGAGGCCTTCACCGCCATCGCCGCCGACCGCTCGGTGCGGGCCGTCATCCTTGCCGCCGCAGGCCCCGTCTTCAGCGCCGGGCATGATCTGAAGGAAATGACCGCCCATCGCGCCGATGCGGATCGGGGCCGCGCCTATTTCGAAGATATCCTCGGGCGCTGCTCGGCGATGATGCAGCAGATCACCGCCCTGCCCCAGCCGGTCATCGCGGCCGTCGAAGGCACCGCCACCGCCGCAGGGTGCCAGCTCGTCGCGAGCTGCGACCTCGCTGTCACTGGCAGCGACGCCCGTTTTTGCACGCCGGGCGTCCATATCGGCCTGTTCTGCTCGACGCCGATGGTCGCGCTCTCACGCAACCTCTCGGCCAAGCACGCCATGGAGATGCTGCTGCTCGGCGAGATGGTGCCAGCCGACGAGGCCTTGCGGATGGGGCTCGTCAACCGCGCCGTGCCGGCGGGCGGAGCCCTGGCGGAAGCCCGTCGTCTCGCCGCGACCATCGCCGCGAAGTCATCAGCGACGGTCAAGATCGGCAAGCGCGCCTTCTACGAGCAGCGCGAGATGGGGCTGAAGGCCGCATACGACCACGCTTCGGCGGTCATGGTCGAGAACATGCTCGCGCGCGACGCCGAGGAAGGGATCGGCGCGTTCATGGAAAAGCGCGCGCCGATCTGGGAATCATAGCAGGCCCGGCACATCGACTGCCGGGCTTGTCCTGCAGTGTATTCAGACGATTTCCCGATAGTGGTGTTCCACGACCGGTGCAGGCGTGGCGGCCTCGCCCTCACGAGCCGGCTCCGCCGGCAGTTGCAGGACTGTGGCGCGCTGGCCCTCCACCAAGCTCGTCACCATCACCAAGCGGCCGTCCGGCAGTTCGAGCGCATCGTGATGGACATAGGGCTTGTCGAGATCGACCTGGCGGAAACGCGCGACCCTGGCACGATATCTCCGGTTGGGCAGCAGCCCCATGCCGCGATCACACTCGATATCGGCCGCGAAGGCCAGCTCCGTCCCGGGCATGACGCAGACGGCCACGTCCGCCCGGCCGACAGCGCAGAAGCCGCGGGTGCTCGCTTGCGGAAAGCGGGTCGAAACCAGCTCGTCGCCGACCTTGGCTGGAGTGGACATCACATTGTGCAGGCTATAGTCGCACATGGCAGGCCCTCCTTTTCACTGACAGGTCGGGGGCCATCCCCGACGCATCAGCAAAGCACGAAAGCATGGCGGGCCTATGTTGAGCGTGCCTTGACATGCCGCAGGAGCGTTTTGATACCCTTCACTTTTCTGCGAGTGCCCGCAATTGAGCCACGATTCCTACGACGATGCTGCGATCCGTCGCATCCTGCGCGAAACGAAGCGGATCGCGCTGGTCGGCGCCTCCGCGAATGAGGCGCGCCCAAGCTGGATCGTGACGAAATACCTGCTCGACCGCGGCTACGATGTCGTTCCGGTCAATCCCGGCCTCGCCGGGCAGACCATCCTGGGCAGGACGGTCTACGCCTCGCTCAAGGACGTCCCCGGCCCGATCGACATGGTCGAGATCTTCCGCAACTCGCAAGCCGCCGGGCCGATCACCGACGAGGCATTGGCGCTCGATCCCCTGCCCAAGGTGATCTGGATGCAGCTCTCGGTGCGCAATGACGAGGCCGCGGCCCGCGCCGAGGCGAAGGGCGTCACCGTCATCATGAATCGCTGCCCGAAGATCGAGTATGGCCGGCTGTCGGGCGAGATCGGCTGGCAGGGCATCAACTCGCGCATTCTTTCCGCCAAGAAGCCGGTACTGGCCGGCAAGGGCTTCCAGAAGCTGACGATCAATCGGCCGGGGACATAAATCCGAGTTTCTCGGGTCAAGCCCGAGAATGACGCGCAAGGGAGAGGCAGGACAATGCGCGAGCTCGCGACGACCTGCTGCATCGTCGGCGGCGGACCGGCCGGGATGATGCTGGGCTTCCTGCTGGCACGGGCCGGCGTCGACGTGACGGTGCTGGAAAAGCACGCCGACTTCCTGCGGGATTTCCGCGGCGACACCATTCACCCCTCGACGATGCAGTTGATGCAGGAACTCGGCCTGCTCGACGACTTCCTGAAGCTGCCGCACACCGAGGAACGGCGCATCGTCGCGCGCTTCGGCAACGAGGACGTGCCGATAGCGGATTTCAGCCATCTGCCGGTCGCGGCGCCCTATATCGCCTTCATGCCGCAATGGGATTTCCTGGATTTCCTCGCCGATCGAGGCAGGGACCTGCCGCATTTCAACCTGCTGATGCGGGCGAAGGCGACCGGGCTCATCCGCGAGGGTGGGCGCGTGACCGGAATCACCGCGGAAACGGAGGACGGCGAGACGACGATCACGGCCGATCTCGTCGTTGCGGCGGACGGGCGCCATTCAGACCTGCGGCGGGCGGGCGGCTTCACCGTCAACGAGATCGGCGCGCCGATGGATGTGCTCTGGTTCCGCCTGTCGCGGCGCGAGAGCGATGCGGCGCAGACTTTCGGGCAGGTCGCGCGCGGGCGCTTCGCGGTGATGCTCAACCGCGGCGACTACTGGCAATGCGCCTATGTGATCCCAAAGGGCACGCTGGAAAAGCTTCAGGCTGCCGGCCTCGACGCCTTCAAGGCGAACCTCGCCGAACTGCTGCCGATCCTGGCCGATCGCGCCGGCGAGATCGCAAGCTGGGACGATCTCAAACTGCTCTCGGTCGCCGTCGACCGGCTGGAGCGCTGGTGGCAGCCGGGGGTGCTCTGCATCGGCGATGCGGCCCATGCGATGTCGCCGATAGGCGGCGTCGGCGTGAATCTGGCGATCCAGGATGCTGTGGCCGCCGCCAACCAGTTGGCGGCCCCGTTGCGGGAGAGACGAGTCTCAGACAGCGACCTTGCCGCCGTGCAGGAGCGCCGGACCTTCCCCACGAAGGCGACGCAAGGCCTTCAGGTCGCGATCCAGAACCGCGTCATCACGCCTATCCTCGCCGGTAGCGGACCGGTGCAGCCGCCGCTCCTGCTCAAGCTCCTGCAGTGGTGCCCACCGCTACGCCGCATCCCGGCGCGGCTCGTAGGCATGGGTTTCAGGCCCGAGCATATCGGGCCGGAGCTGGCGCTGCGCCCCTGAATTGACGCTGCCGGCAGCGTTCGTTAAATCGAACGAACGGTTTCATCAAAAGTGTCAGGGAGAACGCCATGTCCGATCGTGCACCCGGTTTCAGCACACTCGCCATCCATGCCGGAGCGGCTCCCGATGCGGCGACGGGCGCCCGCGCCACGCCGATCTACCAGACAACCTCCTTCGTCTTCGACGATGTCGACCATGCCGCCTCGCTGTTCGGCCTGCAGGCCTTCGGCAACATCTACACTCGTATCGGCAACCCGACGAATGCGGTGCTGGAGGAGCGCGTCGCGGCGCTGGAGGGCGGTACGGCGGCGCTCGCCGTGGCCTCGGGCCATGCGGCCGAGTTCCTGAGCTTCCACGCTTTGCTGCAGCCGGGCGACGAGTTCGTCGCGGCGCGCAAGCTCTATGGCGGCTCGATCAACCAGTTCAACCACTCCTACAAGAACTTCGGCTGGAACGTGATCTGGGCCGATTCCGACGATATCGAGAGCTTCGCCAAGGCGGTGACGCCGAAGACCAAGGCGATCTTCATCGAATCCATCGCCAATCCCGGCGGCGTCGTCGTCGACATCGCCGCGATCAGCGCAATCGCCAAGAAGCACAATATCCCGCTCATCGTCGACAACACGATGGCGACGCCCTATCTGCTGCGCCCCTTCGAGCACGGCGCCGACATCGTCGTGCATTCGGCCACCAAGTTCCTCGGCGGCCACGGCAACTCGATCGGCGGGCTGATCGTCGACGGCGGCTCGTTCAATTGGGTCGGCGACGACCGCTACCCGATGCTCTCCAAGCCCCGGCCTGAATATAACGGCATGGTGCTGGGCGAGACCTTCGGCAATTTCGCCTTCGCCATCGCGACCCGCGTGCTCGGCCTGCGCGATCTCGGCCCGGCGCTCTCGCCCTTCAACGCCTTCATGCTGCTGACCGGCATCGAGACCCTGCCCTTGCGCATGCAGCGCCATTGCGAGAGCGCGCAGAAGGTCGCCGAGCATCTTGCCAAGCACCCGGCGGTGGAATGGGTCAGCTATCCCGGCCTGCCCGGCGACAAGTACCATGACCTCGCCAAGCGCTATGTGCCGAAGGGCGCGGGCTCGGTGTTCACCTTCGGGCTCAAGGGCGGCTACGACGCCGGCGTGAAGCTGGTCTCGAACCTCAAGCTGTTCTCGCACCTCGCCAATATCGGCGATACGCGCTCGCTGGTGATCCACCCGGCCTCGACCACCCACCGCCAGCTCACCGACGAGCAGAAGGCGGCATCAGGCGCCGGCCCACAGGTCGTCCGCCTCTCGATCGGCCTCGAGGATGTCGAGGATCTGGTCGCGGATCTCGATCAGGCGCTGGCGTGACGTCCCGCGTCATTCTCGGGCGGCGCCATGCGCCGACCCGGGAATCTCCTGCCGGAAAGGGCGCCCTTCCGCGTTGGCAATCGGGAGCTCACCGTCAAGAGATGCTCGGGGCGAGCCCGAGCATGACGAGCCTCATGCTCCCGCCACCCGCCCCGTCCGGGTGACATGGACCACCGCCATCGCCAGCACTGCGAAGGCGAGCGCCTGATGCGCCAGCCCGGCCCAGAGCGGCACGACCAGCAGCAAGGTGACGATGCCGAGCGCAGCCTGCGCCGTCATCAGGCCGGCGATCGCCGTCGCGCGCTTCGCCGCGCTCGATTGAGGGCCGACCCGCCGCAGGCGAACCGCCTGCCAGAGGGCGAAGGCGAACAGCACATAGGCGCCGAGGCGGTGGTTGAACTGCACCAGCGCGACATTGTCGACGAAGTTCTCCCAGAACGGCGTCTGGGCGAAGAGCAACGAGCCGGACGGCACAAGCGCTCCGTCCATCAGCGGCCAGGTGTTGAAGGTGAAGCCCGCCTTCGAGCCGGCGACGAGCCCGCCGAGCGCGATCTGGACAAAGGTCAGCGCAAGGAGCAGCCAGGCCATGGCGCGGCTGCCGACGGTTTCGGGCCGGCGCAGCGGCGTCAGCCATGTCGCGAAGGCGACGACCGAGGCGAAGAATAACCCGGCGAAGGTGAGGTGCAGCGTCAGCTTCACCGGCGCGACGGCGACCATGCCGGGCTGCAGGCCGGAAGCCACCATGATCCAGCCGATCGTGCCCTGCAGGCCGAGCAGCAGCCCCATGCCGAACAGCGTCGCGATCTGGCGCGCCGGCAGCAGGCGGCGCAGCGCCACGACGAGGAAGCCGGCGAGATAGACGAGCCCGATGAAGCGGCCGAGCTGACGATGGCCCCATTCCCACCAGTAGATGAACTGGAATTCGCCGAGGCTCATGCCGTTGTTGAGGATCTGGTATTGCGGGCTCGCCTGGTACTTGGCGAACTCCTCGGCCCAGGCCTGTGCCGAGATCGGCGGCAAGGCCCCGGTGATCGGCTTCCATTCGGTGATGGAAAGGCCCGAACCGGTCAGCCGCGTCGCGCCGCCGACCACGACCATCACGAAGACGAGGCCCGCCACTGTCCAGAGCCAGCGGCGGATGCCGGCATGATCGGCCTTGGCGATATCGCCGGCAGTCTGGTTGAGCGCAACGGTCACGGGTGCGGGGCTTTCGGTCGCAGAAGCTGGCTGGCGCTTCACAAGCGCCTTCGCCGGTGACATAGACCCCTCGCGACGGCGCGACAACGCCCGCAATGCCGCAGCAGCCGCGTCCGCGCGGCGGAGAGTCTGATGAAACAACGCAACCGCAAGCTGCTCGGGACGGTGCTGATCCTTGTCTTCGTCTGCGTCTACGCGCTGGTCGCGATGGCGCTGGCGCAGGGACGGATCACCGAGGCGCCGAAGCTCGTGCAGACGATCGCCTATATCGCGCTCGGCCTCGCCTGGGTGCTGCCGCTGCTGCCGCTGATCAAGTGGATGGAGCGCAAGGACCAGGCTTGAGGCCTCGCCTCAACCGACATCGAGGCTGCTCCCGCGGTTCCGCAGCCAGAACGGCAACCCCGCCAGCAGCGCCCGCAGCGCCGTCTCGTTCTGGTGCAGCCCGTTAAGCGAGACGCGCGGCAGCGCGTGAAAATGGCTTACATGGTCCGGGAAGAGATGCCCCGGCCGCGTCGTCACCGCACTGACGAACCCCGCGTCCTGCGCCAGCGCGAATTCGCGCGGCCCGGCGGAGCCGGGATCTCCGACCGGATAGGCGAAGTGCCGGATCGGTATCGCCAGCTCCGCCTCCAGTCGCGCCTTGCTTTCAGCGATCTCGCGGCGCGCGGTCTCGGCATCGTGCTTGGCCAGCATCGGATGCGTCAGGGTATGAGCGCCGATGGTAACGCCCGGCGCGCCGGAGAGCGCGCGCAGCGTCTCCCATGGCAGGCATTCGCGCTCGACGAGTGCAGCCGGGTCGATGCCAGCCCGGGCCGTCAGCTCGGAGATCGCCGACAGCAGGACGGCTTCCGGCCCCTTGCGCAGGCGCCAATAGAGCCTGTCGAAGGCACGGTTCTTTTCGGCGTCGGTCTCGGTGCGGGCGGCGAAGGGGCCGTCAGACAAGGCGATGTCGAGGCGCGGCAAAGCACGGATCGCCTCTTCCAGCTCCAGCCACCAGAGCCGCGCCGTACGATCGGCGAAGCCCGGCGTGACGAAAAGCGTCCAGGGCACGCCATGCTTCGCCAGCACCGGCCAGGCGTGCTCGACATTGTCTCGGTAGCCGTCGTCGAAGGTCAACGCCACGAAGAAGCGCCCGCGCTTCGGCTGCCGCAGTCGCAGGATGGCCTCGTCGAGCGAAACGATGTCGTAGCCCTCGGCCTTGATAAGGCTCAGAGCCTCGTCGAGGAATTCGGGCGTGATCTCCAGCAAGGCATTTGGCGCGAAGCCGCGCGCCATCTGCGGACGCACGTGGTGCAGGGTCAGGATCATCCCGGCGCCTTGCGTGAAGCCGCGGCTCCAACGATCGGCCCGCGTCGCCGCCATCAGCTTGAATGCGGCCGCGATGGCCTTGTGACGTCCGTTCATCGCCAATCCATGCAACTGCCCGCTAACGCTGTTGCGCAATAGCGCTGCCGGGCCGAACGATCATGACCGATCCGTTCACAATGGCGGGTTAAGGAGGACGGCCTCAATCCTCCAAGGGGCCGAGGGACCATGCCCGCCATTGCCGCCGAAACATCGCATCCCAGAACCGCGGCCATGGACAGTCGCGCAGGCGAGCGCGCCTGGGCGTCGATCGCCATCGAAAGCGATATCCGGTCGCTCGAAGACATCTGGCGGCCCTTCGAAGCAACGGCGCTGGCGACCCCCTATCAGGCCTATGGCTGGATCCGTCCTTTCGTGGAGACGATGGGCGCCGACCACGGGATGACGTTTCGGTATGCGCTCCTGCGTGATGCGCAGGGCGCCCTCTGTGCACTGCTGCCGCTGGTCATCACCCGGCGCAGCGGTATCCGCTTCGCCGAAATCATCGGCGGCAAGCATGCTAATTACCATATGGGGCTCTATGCTCCCGCCTTCGCCGCCAGGCTCGATGCAGCGCTCGCACAACAGATGCTGGCCGAGATCGGCGCGGCGATCGGCGCGGCGATCGGCGGCCTCGATGCACTCGTCTTCGTCAACCAGCCGACGCACTGGCGCGGGTATCTCAATCCGCCCGCCCTCCTTGCAGCCGGCCCGAGCCCGAGCCGGGCCTACAAGCTCGCGCTGATCACGGGTGATGGCGATGCCACGCTGAAACGTTCGATGAGCAGTCATGCGCGCAAGAAGCTCAAGAACAAGCACAGCCGCTTCAGGGATTTCGGCCCGTCGGCGATGAACCGAGCGAGGACGCCCGATGAGATCGAGCGCGTTCTCTCGGCCTTCCTCGAACAGAAAGCCGCGCGCTTTCGTGCGATGGGCGTGCCCGATCCATTCGCAGAACCGGCGGTCCGCAGCTTCCTTTCACGGGCCGCGAGCTGCGAGGGCAACGCTGCGCCCGCCATCGAGCTCTACTCGCTCGATCTGGCGGGAAAAAGCACCGCCACCTATGTCGGCGCCACACTGGGCGAGCGGTTCTCGGGAATGGCGACCTCGTTCGACATGGAGAGCGAGACCGTCCGGACCAGCCCGGGCGAGTTGCTGCTGGCCGAGCTGATCCGGCAGAAATGCAATGATGGCTCGGCCGCTTTCGATCTCGGCGTGGGCGAAGCGCGCTACAAAACCACCTTCTGCGACGACCACGACGATCTGGTCGACACCTTCCTGCCGCTGACCTTCAAGGGCCGGCTCTTCGCCACGATGGCCCGGGCAAAACGCGAACTGAAGCGGCGGATCAAGGCCTCGCCGGTCGCGCTCAAGCTGGCGCAGCGAGCCTCGGGCTGGCTGCACCGCAAGGAGCGGGACGAAGACTGAGGCCCGCCGGGGTGATTACGCCTCGGCCGGCACCTCGGCGCGCGGCGAGGACGCCGTGGGAACGCCGCCTTCGGCGTCGAGGATGAGCGTGACCGGCGCTTCTGTGAGCTCGCTCAGGCGATAAGCGGCTTCGAGGGCGTGACCGTTGCCGAACTGGCCACTCATCACAAGGCCACCCTGGGCGCGACGGGCGACGGGGCTCAGCATCGCACCATCGTCGCTGGAGGCAGCGGCAACCAGCACCCAGTCGTAGGTCTCGCAGAGCGCATCGAGCGCAATATCCACGAGGTCGGGCGCCGCCAGCACGGCAGCGCGCCCCGCACGCCCGGGACCGATGCTGTGCAGACGCGAGCCCGGCGCGCGCATAATGATGTCGGAGAACAGGGCCTCGCCTGCAAGGAGTTCGGAGAAGCCCGGCTCGTCGTGCTCATCATCCACCGTCAGGTCGACGAGAATGCAGCGGCAGCGCTGCGCAAGCAGCTTGGCGAGGTCGCGCGCGTTGGCAGCCCCCTCCCCGCCGCCATCGAGCACGAGCATCATCGGGGCCATGCCGCGCGGCGCCTCCTGCGTCCGCTCGGCGATCTCCGCGAGGGTCCGCTCCGGCCGGTCGAGGTCGAGCCGCAACTGGCCCAGGCGCCCGGCATGGGTCAGCAAGCCGGCGACGCGCTCGTGGCGGGGCTCCTGCGGCGCAGGTCCAGCCTGCTCCGTCTCGTCCTCGTTCTTGCCGGCAGAGACCCAGCGCGGCCGGCGCGGAGTCTCCGGCAGCGGCCGGCCCTGGCCGTTGAGCAGCTCGCGCGTGACGATCGTTGCCAGCGCGACCAGGAAGGTCGCGAGCGTAGCGACCAGCATGACGGGAACCTTCTTCGGGAAGGACGGCTCGGTCGGCTGCACGGCACGCGAGATGATGCGGGCATCGGCCGGCGTGGCATTCATGGTGTCCCGCGCCACCGCCTCGCGATAGCGCTGCATGTACTGCTCGAGCTGGTCGCGCAGGGTGCGCGCCTCGCGCTCGAGCGCCCGCAGCTGCACCTCGCTGTCATTGGCGGACGAGACATTCTTCTTCTGTCCGTCGAGCGCAGCCTGGAAACTCTCGACGCGCTGGCCTGCGATCTTGGCTTCGTTCTCCAGCGTCCGCACGGTCCGCTCGGCGGCGGCGCGCAGCTGCCCTTCGAGGTCGAGAAGCTGGGCGTTGAGCTCCTTGATCCGCGGGTGCTCGGGCAGGAGGCTGCGCGACTCCGCCGCAATCTGCGCGCGCAGATTGACGCGCTGCTCGATCAGGCGGCGCACGAGATCATTATTGGCGACGTCGGGGATCTCGAAGGTCCGACCCTGCTTGATCGCATCGCGGATCAGCCCTGCCTTGGCCTGTGCCTCGGTCTGCTGGCTGCGCGCGGACGAAAGCTGGCTCGAGAGATCGGTGAGCTGCTGCGAGGTGATGGTCGTGTTGTTGGAACCGACCAAAAGGCCGTTCTTGGACCGGAAATCCTCGACTTTCGCCTCGGCCTCGGCCACACGCTTGCGCAGCGGCTCGATCGTGGTCGAAAGCCAGTTCGAGGCGCTGCGGGCGTTTTCCTGCTTCGCCGCCTCCTGGAACTCGAGATAGGTCTCGGCGATGGTGTTCGCCGCCTTCGCCGCAAGCGCCGGATCGACCGAGGTGAATTCGATCGACACGATCCGTGAACGGCCGACGGGGAAGACCAGCAACCGGTCGTAATATTTTTCGAGGACGCGGTCCTCCGGCGAGCGATCGGCAGGGTGCCCACCCAGCCCGATCATAACCGCCAGCTTGCGTACGCTGCTGAGCGCGCCGACGCCGGAATCGAACTCGGGGTTGCCGACGAGTCCGATGCGCTTGATCGCCTCGCGGGCCAGATCGCGCGACATGATGACCTGGACCTGGCTCTGCACCGCTTCAGCGTCGAACTGACCGGAGGAATCCGGCAGCGACTGGCCCGGCAGTGCGTAGAAGGTGCCGCGGCTTTCCAGCAGCAGCCGCGCCTCGCCCGTATAGCGCGGCGTGACGATATTGACCGCAAGGAACGACAGGCCGAGCGCCGCAAGCGTCGGCCCGATGATCCAGAGCTTGCGGCGCTTGATCGCGGCCCACAACGCGGAGAGGTCGAGCATGTCGCCCCGGCCATCGCCGGCGCTGCGCGCTTCAATCCCTGCCTGAGCGGTCATGACACACCTCTGGACGCAAAACTCATGCATCCCGGACAGGGACGCGGGCGTCATTGAAGCCTCAGTAAGGTTATTGCCCGGTTAAGACGGTTCCTGAGCGGTTACCGCTGGCCACCGGGAAGCCTTTGTTAACCATATGACGCCTAAAGCTCGGGGGTATTCTGCACGGATAGCCTTTGTGATGAGTCGACGCCTCGCCTCTCTCGCCTTGGCCGCCGCCATGCTGGCGGGCGCATGCGCCCCCCGATATGTGGCGTCGGACTATACGCTTGCCGAGCCGGCGGGTCCCTACAGGCTCGCCAGCGGCGACAGGCTGCGCATCATCGTGTTCGGGCAGGACAACCTGTCGAACATCTATGCGGTCGACGGCTCCGGCCGGATTGCCATGCCGCTGATCAACACCGTCGAAGCGCAGGGCCGCACCACCCAGCAGCTCGCACAGGCGATCGAAGCCAAGCTGCGTGGCGGCTATCTGCGCGAGCCCAAGGTTTCGGTCGAGGTCGACACCTATCGTCCGTTCTTCGTGCTGGGCGAAGTCACCAATTCCGGCCAGTTCCCCTTCGTGAACGGCATGACCGTGCAGACCGCGGTTGCGATCGCCGGCGGCTTCACTCCGCGCGGACAGCGTTCCTCGGCGGAAGTCACCCGGCAGATCGACGGCCAGACCGTGACTGCGACCGTGCCGATCACCTACCCGGTCCAGCCCGGAGACACGATCGTCATCAAGGAACGCTGGTTCTGAAGCCCCGCGGATTCCTGCCATGACGGACGCCGCCGGCACGCGCCCCTTGCGAATTCTGCACGTCTTTCGCGCCCCCCTCGGCGGGCTGTTCCGGCACGTCCTCGATGTAGCCCGCGGGCAGGTGGAACGCGGCCACGCCGTCGGCATCTTCTGTGACTCGAACACCGGCGGCCAGAGAGCCGACGAAGTCTTCCAGGAGCTGTCGGGCCAGCTGGCACTGGGCGTGACCCGCGTGCCGATGTCTCGCTATCCGAGCCTGACCGACGCCAAGGCGCAGCTCTCGGCCGTCGCATTGCGGCGCAAGTTGGCACCCGACATCGTGCACTGCCATGGCTCGAAAGGCGGGGTCTACGGCCGGTTCCCGGCACTGCTCTCGCCCGGACGGCGCTATGTCACCGCCTATACGCCGCATGGCGGCAGCTTCAACTACAAGCCCGGCAGCCGCGAACACAGAGTCTACATGGCGGTCGAGCGCCTGCTCGAGGGCGCGACGGACATGTTCCTGTTCGAAAGCCGCTTCATCGCCGGGCGCTTCGAAGCGCATATCGGGCACGCACCGCGGACCGGCCACCGCGTCGTCCTGAATGGCGTCTCGAATGCCGAGTTCGAGCCGATCGACCATGCGCAGGCGCAATTCGACCTGCTCTATCTCGGCGAACTGCGCTCGGCGAAGGGGGTCGACACGCTGATCGATGCGCTGCAGCTGCTGCGTCAGCGCGACGGGCTGAGGCCGCGTATCCTGATCGTCGGATCGGGGCCGGACGAGGCCGAGCTGAAGCAGATGACGCGGGACCGCGGCATAGCCGATCAATGCGTGTTCGAACCACCCGGGCCCATCCGCAAGGCGCTGGCGCAAGCGCATGTGATGGTGATCCCGTCGCGCGCCGAGTCTCTCCCTTACGTCATCCTCGAGGCCGCGGCCGCGGCGCAGCCGCTGATCTCAACGGATGTCGGCGGGATCGCCGAAATCTACGGAGCGCGGCACCGTGACCGGCTGATCAAGACCGACGATCCGCAGATCCTCGCCGGCGCGATCCGCACCATGCTCGAAACACCGGAATCGGAACGGCTGGCCCAGGCTGTCGACCTAGCCGCACATGTCCGGCAGAATTTCTGCATCGACGCAATGGTCGACGGCATCATCGCCGCCTATCGCGGCGCAATGGTCGCGCGCGGCATGGCGTGAAGCGGCGTCAGACCAGCTTCAGCGCGGCGACGCCGGCAACGACCAGCACGATACCGAGCCAGCCGACCGGGCGGATGCGCTGACCGAAGGCCAATGCGCCGACAACCGCGGTGATCACCAGCCCGGCACCGCCCCAGACGGCATAGGCGACAGCCAGGTCCATGCCCTTGATCGCCTGCGCCAGGGCGGCGAAGGCACCCATGACGAAGACGATTCCCCCGGCGCCGACCACGCGGTGGCTCATGCCGTCCGACAGCTTCAGCAGGTAGGTGCCGGCGATCTCGAAAGTGACCGCCAGCAGCAGCCAGAGGAAGGGAGCGGCCTGAATGAACGAGGCATTCACACAAGCCTCCCGCCAGCGAGCGGCTCATCCTGCTTGCGGCCATGGCCGACGCCATTCTCGATGAGAAGGATGCCGGCCAGGATCGCAGCGAAACCGAGCATTCGGCCAACTGTGAGGTGCTCCCCGAAGAGGAGATGGCCGATGACGGCGATGCCGACGATGCCCGCCCCTTCCCAGACGGCATAGGCCACCGCCATCAGGGACAGCCAAGCAATCGTTAGAGTTTTAAATCGACAGATCCGAAAAGAAGCAGTTGCAGAGGCTCGACCTCGACAATCGGCGTCATGGGAAAAACAATGATCCCGACGCCATGCCCCAAGCGGGCGATATATGCTTCTCAGACACTCATCGAAGAGGAATATGCCGCCACCCTCGGCTAATGTCAACTCTCGATAACTTGCAATAACAACGACTTACGGGAAACCGACTGATTTATACGTAGCTTTACCCTCGAGCAAGCCATTGGCCCTCCAAGACAAAATCAGCATTTCACGCCATGTTTTTTAAGCCCCGCGCTCAGGCATTTTCGAGGTCCGGAACGCCTCGGTTTTGCCCGATCCCTTACTGATCCTGCGAAACAAGACGCGGTCGGGTTAAGCGTTCCGAGAGCAATTTCGGGTAGACCGCGACCGGGACCGCCGCGCCCGGCGCTGCGATCCGGCTTGAGGATTGGACGCTATGGGGACTTTCGATGTCCGCGATATGATGAAGGCGGACGCGGCCGCCTCGGCAACGCCGGCGATGTTCGGCGGAGCGGAAGCGGGCCCGACGCGGCGCTTTCATCCCCTCGCCGAGCGCATCGCCGCCATCCCAGTCAAGCCGACGCTATCGCCCGTAATGATCGAAGGAGTCGCCCGGCTTGTCGATGCGCTCGCGGTGATCGGAACGGGCGCCCTGATCTACTGGCTCTACGTGGCGGGCAAGGACGAATACGCCCTGCCCTATCAAATCGCGATCCCGACGCTGGCGGTTACAGCCCTCGGCACCTTCCAGGCGCTGCAGCTCTATCCGATCGGCGCGCTGCGCAACCTCATCGCCAGTGCCGTCCGGCTCCTGACCGGCTGGACGATACTCTTCCTCATCACGATGGCGGTCTTCTTCATCCTCAAGATCAGCGATCAGGTCTCCCGCGGTTGGCTGATTGGCTTCTATTTCGCTGGCGCCGGCGCTCTCTTGAGCGGCCGCATCGTCGTGATGCTCGGCGTGCGTCATCTGACCCGCAACGGCCGGCTCGAGCGACGCACGGCGATCGTCGGCGGCGGCGAGGCGGGCGAGGCCCTGATCCGCGCCCTGGAAAGCCAGAAGGACACCGGCCTGCGCATCTGCGGCGTCTTCGACGACCGCAATGACGAACGCTCCCCCGATCTTGTCGCCGGCTACCCCAAGCTCGGCACGATCGACGACCTCGTCGAATTCGCGCGCCGAACCAAGCTCGATCTGGTGATCTTCACCCTGCCGATCTCGGCCGAGGCGCGGCTCCTGACCATGCTGCGCAAGCTCTGGGTACTGCCGATCGACATCCGTCTGTCGGCGCATCTGTCCAAGCTGAGGCTGCGGCCACGCTCCTACTCCTATTTCGGCACCGTGCCCGTGCTGGATGTCTTCGACCGGCCGATCGCCGACTGGGACATCGTCGTCAAATGGATATTCGACAAGGTCGTCGGCGTGCTGGCACTGATCGCGCTTTCGCCCGTGATGCTGGCGACAGCCATCGCCATCAAGCTCGACTCCAAGGGGCCGGTTTTCTTCCGCCAGAAACGCTATGGCTTCAACAACGAGACCGTCGAGGTCTTCAAGTTCCGCTCGCTCTACCACGACAAAAGCGACTTCAAGGCGGCCAAGCAGGTGACGCGAGACGATCCGCGCGTGACGCGCGTCGGCCGCTTCATCCGCAAGACATCGATCGACGAACTGCCGCAACTGCTGAACGTGGTCTTCAAGGGCGATCTGTCGCTGGTCGGGCCGCGCCCGCACGCCATCCACGCCTCGACGGCCAACCGCGCCTATGAGCAGGTCGTCGACGGCTATTTCGCCCGCCACAAGGTCAAGCCCGGCATCACCGGCTGGGCCCAGATCAGCGGCTGGCGCGGCGAGACGGACACGGATGAGAAGATCCAGCGGCGCGTCGAGCACGATCTCTACTACATCGAGAACTGGTCGGTGCTGCTCGATCTCTACATCCTGTTCAAGACGCCGCTCTCGCTGCTGACCAAGAACGAGAACGCGTATTGAGCACCGTCGCCGAGCACCCGTCGCATGAGGCGCCGGGCCCCCGGCTCGCGATCGCATATGCGGCGATCAAGCGCGGGACGCTCTGGCTCCTCGGCGCGTCAAGCGGCTTCGCGCTGATAGAGCCCTCGCCCTACGAACTCGTTTTCCTGCTGACGCTCTTCATCTTCGCCGTCACCGGGATCCGCTTCTCGCAGAAGCTGCTGCCGCTGGCCGTGCTGCTGCTCCTCTACAATATCGGTGGCATCTTCTCGCTGATACCGTGGATGGACGAGGGCGACTCGGTCCGCTTCACGGCCGTTTCCGTCTATCTGATGATCACCGGCATCTTCTTCGCGGCGATCATGGCGGAGGATGCGACAGGCCGGTTGGAAACCCTGTGGCAGGGCTATCTCTTCGCCGCCTGGTACGCGGGCATCGCAGGCGTGCTCGGCTACTTCGACGTCGCCGGTCTGGGCAGCAGCTTCACGCTCTATGGGCGCGCGTCCGGCACCTTCAAGGATGCGAACGTGCTGGGCCCGTTCCTCGTCCTGCCCATTCTCTACGTCCTGCATCGCATCCTCACCGGGCAGGCCGGGCTGGTGCGCGGCTTAGCCTTGATCAGCATGCCGCTGTTCGCGCTGTTCCTGACCTTCTCCCGCGGCGCCTGGGGCAATCTGGTGGCTTCGGCCCTGCTCATGATCGGGCTGGCATTCCTGACCGCCCCCAATGCCACGCAGCGCGGGCGCATCGCGCTGCTGACGCTCGTCGCGTTCATGGCGGTGGCAGCCGCGCTTGCCGTCGCGCTCTCCTTCGAGAACATCCGCGACGTCTTCGAGACCCGGGCGAGTCTCGACCAGAGCTACGATCAGGGCGTGACGGGGCGCTTCGGCAACCAGCTTCGTTCGATCTCGCTTCTGCTCGAAGCGCCCAACGGGTTCGGGCCTTTGCGCTTCCGCTGGCACTTCACGGAAGATCCGCACAACGTCTACATCAACGCCTTCGCTTCCTATGGGTGGCTGGGCGGCGTGGCGTGGCTCGGGTTGATGGCCGCGACCTGCTATGTCGGCTGGCGCCTCGTGTTTCAGCGCCGGCCGTGGCAGCAGCATGCCGTCGTGCTGTGGCCGGTGTTGTTCGTGACGATCCTGCAAGGCCTTCAGATCGACACCGACCATTGGCGCCATCTCTATCTGATGCTCGGCCTGATCTGGGGTCTGGCTGCCCTGCCGAAGCCCACCTCGCGGACAGAACGCGCCTCTCGATCCGAACTCGGCCGCGATCAGGGATGACGCCGGTGGCCCCGCGGGCGCCGGCATGGACGCAGGCCGCCGGGCCAGCAGCTCAGACCCCGGCTGAACCGCATCCGATCGGGTCCGCCACGATGACGCGGCTCGTCTTGCGCGCCTGCTCCGCCCGCAGAGCCAGATCGATGTGACGGCGATACTCTGCCCAGGAGCCGACCCTGCGACCGCAATTGCCGCATGAAACGATGCTGGCATCGGTGAGAGCCTGGGGGATCGAAACCCCCGGCGAACCGCAATCCTCGCAATGGAACCAGTCCTGCCTCAACACGGCCTCGCCTGCATTCATTCTCGCACGGCGACGGAGCGTCGACCGCGACCGCATCAAAGGCGACGGCAGATGACTGATTACTGAACGGTCGCTTGGCCGGCAAGAGAACCGGAGGCAGGCCTATTCGAAGGACCGCGACGGCCCGTCGCCTCCGCAAGTCGCCTTGAGGTGTTGGACGTTGTCGTTGGAGAAGACCAGCCGAAGCTTGGGGCGCGCGGCCTCCAGAGCCCGAGAGGCGTCTTTCCTGCTGGCGGCTGCGCGGCGAATCTGTGCGCGCCGCACGATCAGCGACATCTGATGCCTGCGTTTCATGGATACCAATTCCCGCGCCGCGCAATGATGATTGCAGCGGGGAGCATGATCGACACCCCCCATTTGGGGGACGCCATTCATATTTGTCGCACCGCAAAACGAGGCGGGGGGCCTTTCCGCACAAGTCATTCCACGAGAGCGAGCAAGATTGCAGCGAAGCGCATTGCATCTGCTGCGGCCCGCCACTATAAGCCGAGCCGTCGGAGCGTAGCGCAGCCCGGTTAGCGCACTTGTCTGGGGGACAAGGGGTCGGAGGTTCGAATCCTCTCGCTCCGACCATAAAACCTCACAAAATCAATATGTTGCCAACCACCCGTTTTCTGGCGCCGAAGAACGGATCGGCACCGAACGGGAGGGAATCGGCCATAGCGGGACAAAAAGTCCCGACAAAGTCCCGACAGATGTTCTGCTGACGTTCTCCGCATCCTTCCCCTCCCCCGCGAGGAGGGACGGCCGTGGGTGAGAACAGCAAGATCGAATGGACGCAGCACACGTTCAATCCGTGGATCGGATGCACCAAGGTCTCGCCGGCATGTGACCACTGCTATGCCGAGGCGATGATGGACGGGCGCTATGGCCGCGTCCGTTGGGGTGCTGGCGAAGATCGGTCGCGGACCTCGGCGGCGAACTGGCGTCTTCCAATCCGCTGGGATCGCGACGCGGCTGCCGCCGGCACGCGACCTTTCGTGTTCTGTGCCTCGCTGGCGGATGTCTTCGACAATGAGGTTGATCCGCTCTGGCGCAGCGACCTCATGGTCCTCATCGAGAAGACGCCGAACCTCATCTGGCTTCTGCTGACGAAGCGCATCCCCGCTGCGCCGGCAGTAGTGACAACGGAAGCGCACCACCACCCACGGAAAATCCCGAAGCTCGGTCTGGTCGTTCGGCTGTTTCATTGGTCATTCGGGTTCGCGAACAGGCCGCGCTCCCTGTGAGAACAGCCCGCGCAGATACCCGCGCGAGACGGAACGATCGGCGTCGGC
>NZ_JBFRDZ010000010.1:0-187683 GCF_052114025.1 Allobosea sp. RAF48 | reverse complement strand
GCGAAGCCCATCTCGTGGGTGACGCAGAGCATGGTCATGCCCTCCTCCGCCAGCGAGACCATGGTGTCGAGCACCTCCTTCACCATCTCCGGGTCGAGCGCCGAGGTCGGCTCATCGAACAGCATGATTTTCGGGCTCATGCACAGCGAGCGGGCGATCGCGACGCGCTGCTGCTGGCCGCCCGAGAGCTGGCCCGGATAYTTCGCCGCCTGCTCCGGGATCTTGACGCGCTTGAGATAGTGCATYGCGATCTCCTCGGCGTCCTTCTTGGGCATCTTGCGCACCCAGATCGGCGCCAGCGTCAGGTTCTCGAGGATCGTCAGATGCGGGAACAGGTTGAAGTGCTGGAACACCATGCCGACATCGCGGCGGATCTCGTCGATCTTCTTGAGATCGTTGGTGAGCTCCGTGCCATCGACGATGATCTGGCCCTTCTGGTGCTCCTCGAGCCGGTTGATGCAGCGGATCATCGTCGACTTGCCCGAACCGGACGGGCCGCAGATGACCAGCTTCTCGCCGCGCTGAACCTTGAGGTTGATGTCCCGCAACACGTGGAACTCGCCGTACCACTTGTTCACGCCGATCATCTCGACCGCCGTGGCCGTGTTCAACGAGGTCTGCTTCAGCGCCGCAGGCCGGGAGCCGGCAGGCTCGATCACACTCATCGTCCAAGTCTCCTAAGTTCGCTGAAATCCGACAGCCAATCGCTTACGATCGGCTCGCAAACGGTGCCGGCCTATCCGAAACGGTTTGGTCGAAATTTCGCGAGAAGCGGACTCTGTTCACTGGTAACGATCTCAGCTGCCAGCAACTCACCAGCGATCAATCCGAGTGTGGCCCCGCTATGGCTGAAGGCGACATGATAGCCGGCGACCTCGTCCAGTTGGCCGAACACTGGCTCTCCGCCCTCGGGGATCGGCTTGGGGCCCAATCCGTATGAATCCAACACGAGCTTGGGGTTGCCCTCCAAAACCGCGGAAGCTTCTCGCAGCAGGCCCTGAATGGTCGAATCCTTGGCCTCGTAGCTGCCATCAGGATGGATTACGACTTCCCGCTCTGACCAACCCGAGTCCACAACTAGCGCTCCGTCAGGCGTGGGACGGACGGCCGCGCGGGGCGTGTTCAAAACCGCACGCAAGGAGACTTCGACCGGCTTGGTCCGCACGAGCAGACCGATAGGCGTAGCATCCGGGATGCACGCTCCGACCTCGGCAACGATCTTCGGCACAGCAGGCCCCGTCGCGAGCAGCACCGCATCGGCATCGAAAGAATGGCCTTGAGCGGTATTCACGCCCTTCACGCGCGAGCCGGACACGGCAACCGATGCTTTCCCTGCGTTCTGGACGAGCTGCCCGCCAAGCCCCTGAAATTCGATCAGCAACACATCGATCAAAGACGGCAGATCGACCCAGCCCTCATCCGGATTAAAGATCGCGCCTTGCGGCGGCACAGCCTGCGCGCGAACGCCTGGGGTCGCACTCGCAATCTGGTCCGCCGAAAGTAGCCGTGCAGGATAGCCAATGCTCTGCTCGTGCGCGAATACGCTGGCTATTCCATTGGTCTCGCTATCTGCATCCCAGGTCAAACCGCCGTCGAACCGCAGCCACGGCGCGCCGGGATGCTGTTTCAAGAGAGTGCGATACCGTTCCAGCCCGAGCATGCGCAGTTCGTGATATTCAGTCGACCGCAAGCGAGCCGAGTTCAGCCAAGACAGGGAACGTCCTGAAGCGCCGCTCGCCGACCCGGCTTCGGTGACGAGCGTCACACGCGCGCCGAGGCGAGCGAGATGGAGTGCGGCTGAGCTACCGAAAATGCCGGCGCCGATGACGACAACCTTGGGCTGTGACGACCCGATTTCCATGCGCTGTGACCTCTTGGTGAGTGATGGCTGCCGACAGCAGACGCTGTTCCCGAGCAGCACAGATCGTTGGATGCGTTTGAGCGCTTGAAGCGGGGACGAGGTAGCTTCTACCCCGCGCCATAGCTGTACCGGCGTTCAAGCCACGTCACGGCGCGTGCCGAAATCCATGTCAGGATGACGAAAACGAAAGTTACGGCCAGAAGCGGCTCGTAAACCTTGAATGTCTGCATTCTGATGTAGTTGGCCATCCCGAGCAGATCCATCACCGTGATAGTCGACGCCAGGACTGTCGATTTCAGCAGGATGATGTTCTGGCCGCCCAACGCCGGTAGACTGATGCGAAAGGCGCGGGGCAGAACGATCAGCAGCCAAGTCATCCAACTACGAAGGCCCAGCGAGCGCGCCGCCTCGATCTCGCCCTTGGGCACGCCGGCGATGCCGCCCCGCAGAATCTCGCCGCCATAGGCAGCAAAGCTGATCGTCAAAGCCGCCCAGGCATACCAGTACCCCTCTCGAAGGACGGGCCAGAACGCGCTGTAGCGGATCGACGGCATCTGCGCGAAGAGGTTTCCGAAGCCGTAGTAGAGGATATAAACCTGTATCAGTAGCGGCGTGCCCCTGATCACGGTCAGGAATGATCTTGCCGGTGCGCTCAGCAAGATAGACGGCGACATCCGCATCGTTGCCACGAGGGTCGCACCTGCGAGCCCCGCAAGTAGCGAGAACAGCCACAGGCTGAGCGTGATCCAGAACCCATCGACGAGTTGCGGCACCATCTCGACGAAGAACGCGAGTTCCATTTCAGGCGAAGCCCCGGTTCAGGCGCCGCTCAAGCCGCGCGATGAAGAGGTTGGAGATCAGCGAGATCGCAAGGAACATCGCCGCGACGAGCAGGAAGAAGCTGAGATAGAACTTCGTCTGGCTGGCAGCGATCTTCCCGACATTCAATAGCTCTTCGAACCCGACAACACTGACCAACGCCGAGTCCTTCAGCGCCGATTGCCAGAGGTTTCCTAGCCCCGGCAATGCGATGCGCAACATGAGCGGAAGGGTGACCAAGCGGAAACGCGTCAGTGGTGGTAGAGCCAGCGCCCGACCGGCCTCGTGAATCCCCCGCGGGACAGAGACCATGGCGCCCCGGAACACCTCCGTCATGTACGCGCCCTTTATGAAGCCGAGCGCAAACACAACGGTGGCGAAGCCGCTGAGCGTAATGCGCCCCTTGAGGCCGATCAGCCCCATAGCCGCGTCGAACAGTGCCGTTCCAGTATAATAGAGCAGGATGATCAGGAGCAGCGCGGGAATGGCCCGCACGAGCGTTGTATAGAGCTCTGCCACCTTTTCGGCGAGCGGGCTGCCTGAGAGCTTGGCCCAGCACCCGACAAGGCCGAGCGCCATTCCGAGAACATAGGAAGCGATGGAGATCTCGATCGTCGTCAGGGCGCCTCGAAGGAGCTGCCCGCCCCACCCGGTTGGCCCGAAGCCAATCAGTGTCATGAATGTTGAAAGGTCGAACTGCATACCAACCGCCATCTTGCGGGCGAGCCGGCCAGACCGGCTCGCCGCTTCGGATCACTCGCCGTAAGGGTCGTGCTCGAAATACTTCTTGGCGATCGCCTGGTACTCCCCGCTCTTGCGGATCGCTGCCAGCGCGACGTTCATGCGGTCGCGCAAGACGGTGTCGCCCTTGCGCACGCCGGCGCCTGCGCCGCGCCCCAGGATCGGATCGACAGGCGTGATGCCCTTGATCTCGTATGGCTGGCCAGGAACGTTCTTCATGAAGATCGTCAACTGCAGGATATCGCCCATGACGACATCGTTGCGGCCAGCCACGAGGTCTGCGGTGGCGTCGTCCAGTGTATCGTACAGTTTGATCTTGGCCGTATTGCCGTAATACGATTCCAGGTAGCGCTGAAAATTCGTCGCCTTCGTCACCGCGACGATCTTGTCCTTGAGGCCCGCGGCGCTGACCTCTACCTTCAGCGCCTTGGGGGCGATGAAAGCTGCCGGTCCGCGACGATAGCGATCAGTGAAGTCGACTACCTTCTCGCGCTCTGCCGTCATCGACATGCCGGACCAGATGATGTCGATCTTGTTGGCCTGGAGAGCTGGGATGATTCCATCCCAGGCGACGGGAACGATCTCGCATGTAGCCTTCATCTCACGGCATAGGGCGTTCATGATGTCGATATCGAAGCCGTACCATTCGCCTGCCGGACTCTTGTTGGTCCACGGCGGAAATGGCGCGGAATTATAACCCCAGCGCAAGGTATCCTGAGCGAAGGCCATCGGCGCTGTTGCCAGCAGCACGATGGCCGCGAACAATCTCGTCAGTGCTTTCACCACGTCTTTTCCCCTCTTACTGTGACGGTGGTCCTTCTGCCGGCGTTCGCTATTGCAGCGGAAGCCGTCGCAGATCTTGCTTGAGCAAGGGCTTCGAACCCTTCCGCAATCGATTGAATGAGAAGGGCGTCGGGTCGACGACGGGAGCATCTCCCATCACGATCTCGGCGGTCAGCCGTCCCGCCCCCGGTCCGATGCCGAAGCCATGCCCGGAATAGCCAGTGCTGAGGAAGAAGCCCGGCAGCTCATCGACAGCCGAGATCACAGGCACGGCGTCAGGGGTAGCGTCGATTAACCCGCCCCAGGATTCGACGATCTTTGCGTTGTCGAAAACGGGGAACGCCGCGCGGAGGTTGCGCAATGCGGCATCCATGTCCGATTGGATGACCTGCGGATCCAAAATCCGGGTTCGCTCGAACGGGGAAATGCCGTCTGTCGACCAGCCGCGTGCATCACGAGCCTCTTCAAGGAAGCGTTTGCCCAAGCGGAGCCGGATCGACTTACGTTCGATCATAAGACGCGGCAGAAAATCGAACAGATAACGGAAGCTGTCCGGAACTATCTGCGCCTCGTTCGAAAGTCCGTAGGCGATGTTGTAGCCGCCGTCGAGGCGCTTGCGCAGGCCGAAGCCACGGCCCCGCACCGAGACCTCCGGCCCGCCGTCAAGTGGAGCGGTCCGCATGACATTGCCCTGCACGTTGAGCTGCGGCAGCCGGATGCCAAGGCTGCGGCACATGAGGCGCGACCAGACGCCTCCTGCGAGGACGACAGACTGACAAGCGATTTCGCCCTTTTCCGTAACTACGCTTGAAACCGCACCGGCCGCAGTCTCAATGCCGCGAACCGCGCAGCCAGTCAGGATGTAGGCGCCCGCGTCGCGTGCACTTTCGGCGATCGCGGGAGCTGCTAGGGCAGGTTCGGCCCGCCCGTCACTCGGCGCGAAATGAGCCCCGATCCAGGGTTTGCCCGTGCCCGGCACCAGCCCACGGATCTCTTCGGGCCCGATCATCCTCGCGTCGGATTGGTAGAGTCTGGCCTCGTCATCAGCCCGTTGCGCGTCCGCGATCTCCGCCTCTGTCGCGCAGAGCGAGAGAATGCCGCACTGGCGGAAGCCGGTCTCGCGCCCGGTCATTTCGTTCATTCGCCGCCAGAGCCGGAGGCTTTCCATCGCCAGAGGAAGCTCCCGCGGGTCGCGGCTCAGGGTCCGGCACCAGCCCCAGTTCCGGCTCGACTGCTCGGCGCCGATCTCCCCCTTCTCGCAGAGCGCGACTGAAATTCCTTTGCGAGCCAAGAAGAAGGCAGTGCTCACGCCGGCGATACCGCCGCCGATGACGACAACATCGACCTTCTGCGGGAGCTGCGGGCTGGAAATGACTTTCTGAACGGGAGGCGACATCGGATCCAGCTTCTGAGTCACTAGGCTACTAGTGGCCCAGTTGCGCATGGTGTCGTTTTTATGTCAACAAGGCGGCCAGCAACCAAAAGCAGGCGACCACGGAGGAAATGCATGACGGTGTTGAAGCGGCTTGCCTCGCGACATCCGCTCGCGTCCGGAGAATCGGCGGCCGCCCAGCTCCTACGCGTCATCAGGGACGCCGTTGTGCGCCTAGATATCGCGCCGGGAGAACGGCTTTCGGAGCAGGACATTGCCGATGCTTTCGGCCTGAGCCGGCACCCCGTCCGCAATGCGCTGCTGCAACTACGGGACACAGGGCTGATCCGGTCTTTACCGCAGAAAGCCACACAGGTGCAGAAGATCTCGATCCCTGCAGTCGAGGCCGCCTGCTTCGTCAGAGAAGCCCTTGAATGTGCTGCTGCTCGACGCGCCAGCATGCAGGCGACGGCTGCCGTTCTCAAGGAATTGCGCTATTGCGTGGCACTTCAGAAGACTGCGGCGGAGAGCAACGAGATCCAGCGTTTCATGCGACTGGACGACGAGTTCCACCGGCTCGTCATCACCGCCGCCGGCTTCGAACTGGCGTGGAAGATCGTCGACGATCACAGGATCCAAATCGACCGCATCCGATATTTGAAGCTGCGAAGGGCCGAAGCTAGAGATCCGAGCTACGCGAACCTCTACAACGTCAATATCGGTGAGCATGAGGCAATCCTCGATGCCGTGGCGTCCGGTGACGCCGACAGAGCCGAAGCCTTGACGCGTCGCCACACAACCAAGCTCCTGGACGCCCTGCCTATCCTCCTTGAGCAGCATGCCGAGATGTTCGAGCCTATTGATCTTGATAAAGAGGCTGAAGGCTGATTTACCTTCCAGTTATGAGTGGTAAGATTAGTATATACGCCTCGTTATGTGATTTTTATTTTGATAAATTGCTTCGGATCGATCGTGCGCCTGAGATTTAAAGCTTTGTCTATCCGTCGTTGAAAATTCCGCGAGACCAAATCTGGCCTTATGTGTTGTGGAGGTCGGCGGAGCAGTGGAATTAACATCTAACGGAAGCGATACGCCAAGCTCGGTCGATCAGTTCGGCGCCCGCCGGGGTGTGCCGGTCGCGCGCCGCCTCAGTACTTGATTACCCCGAAGCGTCGGAATGCATCGTGAATCCGGTCGGCGTAGTGGTTGAAGCTCGGATAGTCGCCGAGATGGGCCGGGCGGGGGCGCGGCAGTTCGATCGCGATCTCGTCGACGATCCTGCCGGGCGTCGGCGACATCACCAGCACACGATCGGAGAGCCCGATCGCCTCCTCGATCGAGTGGGTGATGAACACCACCGTCTTGGCCTGCTCCATCCAGAGCAGTTCGAGGTCGTGGCGGATCTGGGTGCGGGTGATGGCGTCGAGCGCGCCGAAGGGCTCGTCCATCATCAGCACGGCGGGATTGTGGATCAGCGCGCGGGCGATCGAGACGCGCTGGCGCATGCCGCCGGAGAGCTGCTTCGGGTAGCGGTCGACCGCATGCGAGATGCCGAGCTTGGCGAATAGGTCGAGCGCCCGCTCGCGCGCCGGCTCCAGCGGCAGGCCGCGGATCTCCGCCTGCAGCAGCACGTTCTCCATCGCCGTGCGGAATTCGAGCAGGAGGTGATCCTGGAAGACGATACCGATATCGGTGAGCGGCGAGGTCAGCGCCTTGCCATTGACCAGAAGCTCGCCCCGGCTCACCGGGATCAGCCCGGCCGCCATCAGCATGAACGTGCTCTTGCCGCAGCCGGACGGGCCGATCAGGCTGACGAACTCGCCGCTGCGGATGTTGAGCGTCAGTCCGTCGACGGCGGTGAAGCTGCCGAAGGTCTTGATGATGCCGCGCCCTTCGATCGAGGCGGCGGCGTGGGCGGCTGCGGCGTTCATGCTCGTATCTCGATCAATCCAAGGTCGTCCCGGATCTCCGTTTCGCTTCGTCCGGGATGACGAGGGTTGGGTTGTCAGGGGCAGGACGGGGCCGAGGCGGGCAGCAGTTCCGTCGTGTAATAATCGGTGATCAGCTTGTCCTTGGGCAGGCCGAGATACTGGGTCAGCAGTTCGAAGCTCTTGGTCCAGTTTGCGTCGGGCACCTTGCCGAGCGCGGTCGCGCCCGGCGCGCAGAGCAGCTTGTTGACCACGTCGAACTGGGCGAGCACCTGCGCCTTCTTCACCGAGGGAAATTGCGCGACGACCGCGTCGGCGGCGGCATCCGGGTTCTTGCGGGCGGCGTCCCAGCCCTGCAGGCTCGCGTCGACGAACTTCTTGTAGAGTTCGGCATCGGCCTTGATCTTGTCGTCGCGGGCGATGATCGAGAGCCCCACTGTCGGCACGCCGACGTCGCGATAGAAGATGTCGCGCACCTTGAAGCCGCGCTCGCGGATCTGGACGGAGTGGAAATCGGCACCGCCCAGGATGGCGTCGACCTTCTTCTCCAGCAGCGCCCCGACGAAGGCGCCGGGATCGATGTTGATGATGTCGAGCTTGCTCTTGTCGATCTGGTTGCTGGCGAGGATGGCGTCGAGCAGGGTGGTCTGCGCCGTGCCGGGCTGCACAGCGACCTTCTTGCCGACGAGGTCCTTCGGCGAGGCGATGCCGCTCTCCTCCAGCGCGATGATGGCGAAGCCGTTGGTCTGCAGCACCGGCGCGATGATCTTCACCGGCGCGCCCTTGGTGCGCAATTGCATGGCGGCGGGTGCGTCGGCGAAGCCGATATCGGTCTGGCCGGTCGCGACCATCTGGGCCGTGGTGCCGGAGCCCTTGCCTTCTTCGATGGTCAGGTCGATGCCGGCCTTCTGGTAGAGGCCCATCTGCTTGGCCATCATGAAGCCGGCATTGGGAGCGGCGGCGAGGAAGTTGAGCGTGATCTTCATCGGCTTGCCGGCGCCTTGTGCTAGGGCGCCGGAAGCGCTGAGCGCGATGGCCGCGACGGCGCCGATCAGCATGCGTCTGTTCATCATGGTGTCCTCCCTTGAGCCGGTTCGTCCGGCTTATTGGTGTGGTCTGGATTCAGCCCTTGCGTTGCCAGGGCATCAGCAGGATTTCGAGGCCGTCGACGATGTAGCTGAACAGGATGCCGACGACGCTCAGCGCCACCAGGCAGGCGAAGATCAGCGGCATGTCGAGAAAGCTCGTGCCGCGTAGCAGGAGATAGCCGAGCCCCGCATTAGCGCCGACGAACTCGCCGACGATGGCGCCGGTCGCGGCGAAGACGGCCGATACCTTCAGCCCCGAGAAGATATAGGTCAGTGCTGCCGGCACGCGGACATAGCGGAAGGTCTGCCAGGCGGAAGCGCCCATCGAACGGGTGAGATAGAGCACGCGCTCGTCCAGCGCGCGGAAGCCGGTCATGCTCGCCACCAAAGTCGGGAAGAAGCAGAGCAGGAAGGTCAGCAGCACCTTCGGGAACAGGCCGAAACCGAACCAGACGACGAAGAGCGGCGCGATCGCGATCTTCGGCACGAGCTGGAAGAAGACGATAACCGGATAGATCGCCTTCTCCAGGATCCGCACCGAGACGATGACATAGCCGAGCGGGATCGAGATCACAGCCGCCATCAGGAATCCTAGGACGATCTCGTTGCCCGTCACCAGCGTGTGCCGGAAGATCTCGCCCCGGTCGGTCCAGAGCCGCTCGAAGAAGGCGCTCGGCACCGGCAGGATGTATTCCGGAATGCGCGCGAGCGGCACCAGCCACTCCCAGGCGGCGAGCAGCACGGCGAAGCTCATCAGCGGCCAGGCGATGGCGGAGCCCCACTCCGGGAGCCTGCTGCGCCCGCTATCTGCTGCGGCGGGGGAGGCGTTGGCGGCACTATCGCTCATGCCGGTGTTCCTGCGGGATGGTTCTGGTTGGCCGAGACGAGCGGATGGGCGTGGGACTGCGGGATCTGGCGTCGGCGCAGCGGCCAGATATCGGCCATCTCCGCCGCCGCGCGCCCGAGTGCCTCGGTGATGGCGAGGCGTCGATCCTCGGGCATGCGCGGCAAGGGGCCGGCGACGCTAAGCGTCCCGGCCACCGGTGCGGCGGGATCTGGCCCGGCGCGAAAGGTCGTCGCCATCGCGACGATGCCGATTTCGCCTTCCTCGACTGCAATCGCAAAACCGCGCCGCCGCGTCTCGTCGAGATGGGCGCGCAGCGCATCGACATCCTTGAGCGCGTTCGGCCCGGTGCGGTCGTCGCCGTCGAAGCCGCGCGCGAAGACGATACGCAGCGCCTCCGTTTCCGGCAGCGAGGCGAGCCACGCCTTGCCGGTGGCGGTCGCATGCAACACGGGCCCGGAACCCATCGGCGGCTCGTAGCGCAACCCTGCCGTCGCGCCTTGCGAGCGGGCGATCCAGATCAGATCGCCGCCCTCGACCACGGCGAGCCGGCAATATTCCCGCGTCGCCGCCGCCAGCCGGTCCAGCACGATCTGGCCGGCATCGGGTAGGCCGCGGCTGTCGAGATCGCGAAAGGCGAGCTGGGCCAGCTTCAGCGTCAGCCCATAGGCGCCGGAATGTGCGTCCTGCCGGACGAAGCCGCGCTCGGCCAGCGTGGCGAGCAGGCGATGCGTCGCACTGAAGGGCAGGTCGAGCCGTTCGGCAAGCAGGCTGAGATCGACGCCATCCGGCGCGCCGGCCAGCGCCTCCATCAGCTTCAACGCCCGCTCCACGGCCGCAATCGTCACCTGCGTTTCATCCCTCGGATTATTTTTGGAAATTATTTCCAATTCAGAATTGCTTTCCGTATAAGAGCGCGACGAGGCCAAGTCAACGCGCCTCGCGGCGGAATATGGGAGGGCGCATGAGTCTGGCGGGTGAGGGGGCGGTCGCGATCTGGCACGACATCGCGCCGGAGGGGCGCGCCGAGTTCTATGCCTGGCACGGTCAGGAGCACATGCCCGAGCGTGTGGGCATTCCCGGTTTCCTGCGCGGGCGCCGCTATGTCGCGATTGAGGCCGATCTGGAGTTCTTCAACCTTTACGAGGCGCTCACCGTCGAGACGCTGAAGAGCCAGGACTACACGGCCCGCGTCAATGCGCCGACGCCCTGGACGCTGAGTGCCGTCAAGCACTTCCGCTCGGTCGCCCGCTCGATCTGCCGTGTCGCCCATAGTGCCGGCCCGGCCCAGGGCGGGTTGATCGCGACGCTGCGCTACGACGTGCCCGAGGGAGGCGAGCAGGCTCACCGCGATGCGCTGCTGCGGCGGTTCATCCCGGATCTGCTGGACAAGCCGGGCGTGGCCGGCGTGCATCTGCTCGTCGCCGATGCCGAGGCGAGCGGCGTCGCCACCGCCGAACAGAAGGCGCGTGGTGTCGCCAATGCCGTGCCGCGCTGGGTGCTGCTGCTCGAAGGCTGGGGCGACGAGGCCGATTTCGTCACGCTGGCGAAGCAGGAGCTCTCACCCGCTTCCCTCGGCTCCATCGGCGGCGAAGGGTCCTATTCGCTTGGCCTCTATCGTCACCAGATCACCCGGACCAAGACCGCCTGGAGCGCCGGCTGATGGATGCGCGCTACGACCTTGCCGGCCGCGCGGCCATCGTCACCGGCGGCGCCGGCGGGCTGGGACGCGGCATCGCGCAAGCGCTGAGCGATGCCGGCGCGACGGTGGAATTATGGGATGCCGACCCCAACAAGCTGGAGGCGGCTGCCGCCGAACTGGGCGTCGCCGCCCGGCAGGTCGACATCACCGATGCTGCCGCCGTCGATGCGGCGGCCTCGGCCGCCTTCGCCGCGCGTGGGCGCATCGACATCCTGATCAACAATGCCGGCATTCTCGGCGAGGTGAAGCCGATCTGGGAGACCGATCCCCGCAATTTCGAGGCGGTGCTGCGGGTCAACCTGTTCGGCACCTATCTCGTCAGCCGCGCGCTGCTCGGCCGCATGCGGATGCAGGCTCCGCGTAGCGGTGTCGGCGGCCATGCGCTGCGCGGCCATGTCGTCAACATCGCCTCGATCCAGGGCAAGGAAGGCATGGCGCTGGCCGCCGCCTACTCGGCCAGCAAGGCCGGCGTGATCGCGCTGACCAAGAGCGCTGCCAAGGAAACAGCGCGAGACGGCATCGTCGTCACCGCCATCACTCCTGCCGCCGCCGAGACCGCAATGGCGAAGGAGATTTCCGCCGAGCGCCGCGCCGACATTCTGTCGCGCATCCCCATGGGCCGCTTCGTCGAGATCGAGGAGGTGGCGCGGATGGTGCTGTGGCTGGCCTCGGACGAGTGTTCGTTCTCGACCGGCGGCGTCTTCGACCTGTCGGGCGGCCGGGCGACCTATTGATCGGCAGATTCGGTCGCATCAAGGGGAGGAAGCAAATCCTCAAGGCTGCGTCGTGCCAGGAGCGGAAGTTGGCACCTTACCCGAGACCGGACATTCACCCACGGGTGGGCAGCATCGGCTGGTGACTCAAGCGCGACATTCCCGACGAGGCGTCTGACGAGCGAGATTGGCCCTTTTGTATGGACCGGCTGCGTTTCATAACGGTTGGGCGCGGTAACGGAAGTCGCTCGTATGTGTCCGGCTACTGATCGGCCCGCGGGCCGTGGCCTTGATGGGAGTACGCGCGCACCTTTGAGCTCATTAGCAGATCGGCCGTTCAGCGGCCAAAAGGGCCACCAGGCTCAGGGTGCGCATATTGAATCCGTTGCATGCCTGCTCCCTCGCGAACTCATTGGGGGGCTGCTAGATTGCGAGCGCCTCCCCGTGCGTGTCGAAGGACCGTCCGTTGCGCAGCGCGCTCCAGCTGATGCGAGCGAGCTTGTTGCGGTGAAGGCGCGGAGCCGCTTCCTTCAACCAGGTTCCGAAGCTGAACTTCTCCCAGTTGTGCGGTCTCAGGATGATGACCTTCGCGGTCTGGGTGAACAGCATTCTCAGATAGGTGTTGCCCTGTTTCGAGATGCGCCCGAGCACGGTTCTACCGCCGGTGCAGTATTGTCGTGGGACGAGACCGAGCCACGCGCCGAAATCACGGCCTCGGTCGAAGGCTTCACCGTCGCCCATCGCGGCGACCATCGTGGTTGAGATGATCGGCACAACGTCCGGCACGCTCATAAGCCGTGTGCAGGCAGCCTGCACTGCTGCGATCTTCTCGATTTCGGCTGTGATCGTCTCGATCCGCTCGTCGAGTCATAGCCAGTCCTCATAGAGGCCGACGATCAGATCGCTCATGCGAGGCGAGATCTTATCGGCCCGGTTCTTCAGGATGTCGAAGAGCGAGCTTCGCAGGGCCCGCAGCCCGGGGCGAATGGCGATACCCTGTTCGATCAGGAACGCCCGGATCTGATTGACCGTCGCGGTCCGGCGCGAGACCAGCCGCGACCGGATACGGTGATAGGCCTGCAGGTCGAGTTCGTCCTGCGTCTTCTCCCGTGCCACCCGTAGGTTCGGTCGCAGCATGGCCTCCGCGATGGCCTCGGCGTCGTTGTAGTCGTTCTTCTGGCCCTTC
Source organism: Allobosea sp. RAF48 (assembly GCF_052114025.1). NCBI lineage: Bacteria > Pseudomonadati > Pseudomonadota > Alphaproteobacteria > Hyphomicrobiales > Alloboseaceae > Allobosea > Allobosea sp. RAF48. Next base: position 174,646 of record NZ_JBFRDZ010000010.1, on the reverse strand, counting down.
GCGAAAGGCTTGGCGTACTTCGCCGGAATGATGCGGGGCTCGTCGCCAAGCCTGCGCAGTGTACGGACTACGAAATCAGCGCTCAGGATGGCCGAGCCGACCCAAGCCTAGCCTCAACAGCACCCTTTCCGAGATCGGCTGCAAGGCGGAGCGATCTCCCCTAGGGCCCGAAGGGTGGTGAGACCAAGGGCGGGTTGGGGACCGCAAGGTCCCTCCGCGAAAAGCGTAATCCACCTCTCGTCGGACCCAACCATGAAGCGGCCAACGCGCCGACTTGGGAAAGAAGCCAGAGACCTGGCGGGATAATCAACTCGATGCCTTAGAAGGTCGCCCCCTCATCGGCCGACAGGTCGCCGGCAAAGCGCGCAATCGCGAGCCTTATTGTCTCAGCGATCTCGGCGGTTCTGTCGAGACAGCGGAATTGAGGGCCCGCGACGACGATCGAGAGCCGGCGATGGCGGACAGGCAGCGGAAAGGCGACGCCAACCAGATCGGCGCTGAAGTCGCCGTTGCTGAAATGATAGCCGCGCGCCGCCGAGCGCCGAATCTCAGCCTCGACGGCCTCGATACTCATTGGCGTCGTTGCCGAATAGCGCTCGAAGCTGAGCTTGCGGTAAAGCRCCTGACGCTCCGCCGGGGAGTACTGGGCGAGGATGGCGCGGCCGGTCGAACTAGCATGGATCGGTAGGCGATGCCCCACGCGAGCGAAATACCGGATGGGCGCCTTCGACTCGACGACATGGATGAACAGCGCGTGTGTGCTCGCGGGCGCGCCGATCGCCGTGGTCTCCCCCGTCTCCTCGGCGATCTCTGCCACGAGCTGGAGAGCGGCCTCCGGCAGGGGTTCAGCCTTCGAGACGGCTTGCGCCATGGCCAGCCATCGCGGGCTGGGATAGTAGCCCCCTCGGGTCCGCGGCTCGTAGAGATAGCCCTTCTCCGCGAGAGTGCCGATCAGGTTGAACGTACTGGATCGCGGCCAGCCAAGCTCGTCCGAGAGCTCGGCCAGGGTCGCCGGGCGCTGCCGGCGGGCGAAGAACTCGAGAAGCTCCAGAACATTGGCAGCCTGCTTGACCTGCATGCGTCTTCCTGTTGCGCTTCGATCGTGACTATGACGGAGAGAGCGACGCCAAAATGCGCTCGGCGGCGCGCAAATGCGGCTTGTCGATCATTTGACCGTCGATTTTCACTACGCCGAGATCGGCCTGATTGCCAAATGCATCGGTGATGCGACGCGCCCAGGCGATCTCCTGCTCGCTCGGTCTGAAGGCGGCATTGACCGGCTCGACATGTCTGGGATGGATCACGCCCTTGGCCATGAAGCCGTCGCGTCGCGCTTCGCGTGCTTCCCGTTCCACCGCAGCGAGGTCATCGATCGTCACGGCGACCGTGTCCACGGCGACGACCCCGGCGGCGGCGGCACCGGCAAGGCAGAGGTTGCGCGCGAGCTGGTAGGGCGGCAGCATGCCGCCGGCATCGCGATTGGCCGTCGCGCCGAAGGAGGCGGCGAGGTCTTCCGCACCCCACATCATTCCCCATAGGCGCTCGCTGCAGCCGCGATAGCTGCCGAGCCCGAAGAGGGAAGCGGCCGTCTCGGTGACGATCGCCAGGACGAGCGTGCTCCCGGCGGCGATGCCGTTGGCGGCCTCCAGGGCGTCGAGCATATACGCAAGGCGCCGAACCTGGTCCGGCCCGTCGCATTTCGGCAAGGCGATCCCGTTCGGGCGATACGGCATCACCGCCGCGAGGTCGGTGGCGCTGAGCCCGGTCTCGAAGGCATTGATGCGCACGAACAGCTTCTGCTGGCCACGCGGCGCCTGCAGCATGGCGGCGGTCTCGCGCCGCGCGGCCTCCTTGGCGTCGGCGGCGACTGAATCCTCCAGATCGAGGATCAGCGCATCGGCGCCGCAATCACGGGCGCGCGCGAATTTGCGGGCACTGTCGCCGGGAACGAAGAGGAGGCTGCGCATCACGCCACCGCCTGCTGCCGGTGCATCATTGCCATGCGCCGGCACACCGCCACCACCTCGCCGCGCTGGTTGAGGCATTCGTGCTCGAACTCGACCAGCCCCGCCGTAGGCCGCGACCGGCTCTCGCGCTTGCCCAGAACCTTGGTCCGGGAGCGCAGCGTATCGCCCTGGAACACCGGCTTCGGAAAGCGCACGTCGCTCATGCCGAGATTGCCTATCGTCGTGCCGAGCGTTGTGTCGGACACGCTCATGCCGATCATGATCCCGAGCGTGTAGAGGCTGTTGAACAGCGGCTTTCCCCATTCCGTGCGGCTGGAGAAATCGGCGTCGATATGGAGCGGTTGCGGGTTCAAGGTCATCAGACTGAAACTGATATTGTCCTGCTCAGTGACCGTTCGCGAATAGGCATGTTCGAAGACCTGCCCGATCTCGAATTCCTCGTAGTAGAGTCCGGCCATCATCGTGCTCCTGCATTACCGTTCGCTTCGGGAATATCGGCTGTGGCGCGGAGGACTCCTGCCTTTTCCAGCCTGTCGATCTCGGCCGTGGGCAAGCCCCATTCGCCCAGGGCCGCCCGCCCGCCTTCGCCCGGCGCCCGCGCCGCGGTCGGCGTCGCCGCCGGTGTCCGGCTGAAGCGCGGGTGGGGGGCTGGCTGGAGGACGCCGTCGATCGCGACGAAACTCCCGCGCGCCTTCGCGTGATCGTGCTCCGGAGCCTCGGCGAGGCTGAGCACCGGCGCGAAGCAGGCATCCGTCCCCTCCAGCAGGGCGCACCATTCGGCGCGGCTGCGCTCCGCGAAGCGCCGGCTCAGCAGTTCGCGGGCCTCCGGCCATGACGCACGGTCGTCGACATCGGGAAAGCGCGCAGGATCGAAACCGATCCGGCGCAACAGCTCGTCCCTGAATTTCGTCTCGATCGGCGCCACGGCGATCCATGCGCCATCGGCGCAAGCGTAGGTCTCGTAGTGCGGAGCGCCGGAATCGAGGAGATTGGTTCCGCGCTCCGGTCCGTGGAGGCCGGCTGCGGCGAGGCCGAAGAGGCTCGCCATCAATGTCGTGCTGCCCTCGACCATGGCGGCATCGACGACCTGGCCCGCCCCGGACTGCCGGGCCGCGAGCAGTGCGCAAACGATGCCGAAGGCGAGCAGCATGGCGCCGCCGCCATAATCGCCGATCAGATTGAGCGGCACGGTCGGCGCCTGGCCCGCCCGCCCGATCGCGGACAGCGCGCCCGAAAGCGCGATGTAGTTGAGATCATGACCCGCGGCCTGGGCGAGCGGCCCGCTCTGGCCCCAGCCGGTCACGCGACCGTAGACGAGGCGCGGGTTGCGTTCGAGGCAAATCCCGGGACCGAGGCCCAGGCGCTCCATCGTGCCAGGCCGGAACCCTTCGATCAGCGCATCGGCTTTCGCGACGAGCGTGACCGCGCAGGCGATCCCCTCCGGCCGCTTCAGGTCGAGCGCGATCGAACGGCGCCCACGGCGCGTGACATCGAAGCGGATCGGCTTCGCGATGCCGAGGCCGCTCGGCTCCGGACGGTCTATGACGATGATATCGGCGCCGAGATCGGACAACAGCATCGCGGCCATCGGAGCGGGGCCGATGCCCGCGAACTCGACGATCTTCAGGCCGGCGAGCGGGCCCTTGCGGGTTTGCGTCATTTCGCGGCTCCCTCGACGAGGCTGCGCTCCAGCATCTCGCGATGCTGCGGCGCCGCGATCGCGATCAGGGCGCGGGCGCGCTCGGCCGCACCGCGATGGGCGAGTTCCGCTACGCCGTATTCGGTCACGATCGTATCGGCATCGGTGCGGGCGAGCGTGACGGCTCCGACGCGCGGCACGATTCGCGAGATCGCGCCCGTCCGGTCGGTCGCGCGCAGGGCGACGATCGCGCGCCCACCTTGTGAAGCGCTGGCCCCGCGCGAGAAGTCGCAGAGCCCACCTGTCCCGCCGACCGGAGCGCCATCGACCGCCTCCGCATTGATCTGGCCGGACAGGTCCACTTCGATCGCCGCATTGACGGCGATCATCCGCTTCTGCCGCGCCAGAACGGCAAAGGCATGTGTATGGGCGGCGGGGCGCAATCGGATCGCCTCATTGCAATCGAGCACGCCGAAGGCCCGGCCGGAGCCGACGACGACATTGGCGATGCCCAGCCCCGGATCGACGGTCTTGCGGGCATTGGTGAAGACGCCGCGCGCAACGAGAGCCGCCATCCGGTCGCCGAAGACGCCGGAATGGATGCCGAGCTCGCGGTGATCGGCAAGGCCGTCGAGGACGGCATCCGGAATGGCGCCGATGCCGATCTGGATGGTCGCTCCATCCGGGACCAGTGCCGCCACATGCTTCGCGATCGCGCGCTCGACCCCTCCTGCCGCGGCGGCCGACGACGAGACCGGTTCCCGGTCCGTCTCGACGACCGCGTCGATGCGGAGGTCCGACGGGACTTCCGCCCCAGCGCACCAGGGCGCCCGCGCGTTCACCTCCGCGATCACGCAACGCGCCTGACGGGCGGCGGCCAGGACATAGTCGTTGGCCAATGTCGCGCATCGGCCGCCGGGCCCCTCTGCGATCTGGATCAACACGACATCGGCACGAATGGCGCCCGATGCGAAGCCGGCCTCGAGCGCGCTGTAGTGCAGAGGCCAGACATCCAGCCGCCCGCGCCGGGCGATGCGGCTCGCCCGGCCCATGGCGCCGTAGCCCGCGAAAGGCATATCCGCCGGAACGGTATCGAAACTGTTCGACACCACCGTTCCGAGAAAGGTCTCGAACGGCCCGACGGTCCCGAAGGCGGCCGGCAGCGCCGCAGCCAATGTCTGCGGCTCGGCCGAGACCTGGCCGCACAGTACCCGGTCACCGGGTCTGATGAACGCGGCCAGATCCAGTGCGTCTGTTCCGATACTGCGCATGCCGCTCAGTAGGATTTGGGCAGGCCGAGCACCTTCTCGGCAATGAAGCAGAGCACGAGCTGCGGGCTGATCGGCGCGATGCGCGGAATCATCACCTCTCGCAGATAGCGCTCGACATGGAATTCCTTGGCATAGCCGAAGCCGCCATGGGTCATGACGGCCTGCTGGCAGGCATCGAAGCCGGCCTCGCCGGCGAGATACTTCGCGGCATTGGCACTGGCGCCGCAGGGCAGGCTGGAATCATATTCCCAGGCCGCGCGCATCACCATCAGCCAGGCCGCCTCAAGCTGCATCCAGTTGCGAGCGAGCGGATGCTGGATCGCCTGATTCTGGCCGATCGGGCGGTTGAAGACGACGCGCTCCTTCGCATAGGCCGTCGCCCGCGAGAGCGCGAGCTGGCCGAGGCCGATTGCTTCGGCCGCGATCAGCACCCGCTCGGGATTCATGCCGTGCAGGATATATTCGAAGCCCCGACCTTCCTCTCCGATGCGGTCCTCAACTGGAATCTCGAAGCCCTCGATGAAGAGCTCGTTCGAGTCGACGACCTTGCGGCCCATCTTCTCGATCTCGTGCACCTTGATCCGGTTGCGGTCGAAATCGGTGTAGAACAGGCTCAAGCCATGGGTCGGCTTCTTCACCTCCTCCAGAGGGGTGGTGCGAGCCAATAGCAGGATCTTGTCGGCGACCTGCGCGGTCGAGATCCAGACCTTCTGGCCGTCCACGACATAGCGGTCACCCTTGCGAACGGCGCGCGTCTTGAGCTGCGTCGTGTTGAGGCCGGTATTGGGCTCGGTCACGGCGAAGCAGGCCTTCTCCTTGCCTTGCACCATCGGCGGCAGCATGCGCCGCTTCTGCTCCTCGGTGCCGTTCACGAGCACTGGATTGAGGCCGAAGATGTTGATGTGCAGGCAGGAGGCGCCCGACATGCCGGCGCCGGATTCGGCGATGGCGCGCATCATGATCGCGGCTTCGGTGATGCCGAGTCCCGAACCGCCATACTCCTCGGGGATGCAGATGCCGAGCCAGCCGGCCTCTGCGAAGGCCGCATAGAAGTCCTGCGGGAAGCCGCCCTCGCGATCGCGCTTCAACCAGTAGTCGTCGCCGAAGCGCTTGCAGATCGCGGAGATCGCGTCGCGAATCGCTTCCTGGTCGTCACTCAGCCTGAAATCCATCGGGTCGTCCCTCAACTATCCGCCATGTCCGGCGTGCGTTCCGTGGCGAGCAGAGCCCGCTGCGCCGCGAGTTCGTCGATCTCGTCATCCGAAAAGCCCGCATCGCGCAGGATCGCGATGCCGTCCGCGCCCTTGTGGGGCGGCAGACGCATGATTTCCGACGGGGTCCGGGACCATGTCGTGGCGAGGCGCATCATGCGCAGGCGCCCTTCGGTCGGGTGGTCGACAGGCTGGAAGAAGCCGGTCTGCGCGAGATGCGGATCACTCAGCACGCTGTCGAAATCATGCATCGGCATCGACGGAATGTCGGCGCGCTCCAGCAGCTCCAGCCATTCGGCCGTGCTGCGCTGCGCGAAGATGCGTCCCAATTCGCCATAGACATGGTCGATATTGGCAATCCGGTTGGCGAAATTCGCGAAGCGCGGATCGCGCTGCGGCAGGTCCGCCTGGCCGATCGCCTCCAGGAAGCTCGCCCATTGCTTGTCGGTGTAGATCAGCGCGCAGACATAGCCGTCGCTGGTCCGATACGGGCGGCGCTCGGGCGAGAGCTGGCGGCCATAGCCGCCGCCGCCGATGGGCGGCTCGAAAGTCAGGCCGCCGAGATGGTCGCCGAGCACGAAGCCGACCATCGTCTCGAACATCGGGATATCGACCTGCTGGCCGAGGCCGGTCCGGTCGCGATTGACTAGCGTGGCGCAGATCGCGCCGACCGCGGCGAGGCCGACCACGCGATCAGCGATGGCGGAAGGGACATAGCGCGGCGTGCCGTCACCCGCCTTCGCGATGAGCGACGACATCACCGAGGCGCCCTGGATCAGGTCGTCATAGGCCGGCTTCGCGGCATAGGGGCCGCCCTGCCCGAAACCGAAGAGCCCGGCATAGACGAGGCGGGGATTGATGCCTGCTAGCGTCTCGTAGCCCAGCCCCAGCCGCCGCATCGCCTGCGGACGAATGTTGTAGACCAGTACGTCGGCATCGGCCGCCAGCCGGAGAAGGGCTTCCCGTCCCGCGTTCTGCTTGAGATCGAGGCAGATGCTGCGCTTGTTCCGGTTGGCGTTGAGATAGATCGCGCCCATGCCCGGGTTGCGCGAGGGAGCGATCTGCCGTGTGACGTCCCCGTCGGGCGCTTCGACCTTGATGACGTCCGCCCCCATGTCGCCCAGCATCTGGGTCGCATAGGGCCCCATCAGGACCGACGTCATGTCGATGATCTTGATGCCTTCGAGTGGACCCATGCCTCGTCCTTTCCAAGCCTCGGCGGCCTGCTCATAATTCATATACAGAGATTTATTGTTCAGAAAAGATGAAATCTATGCTGCGCCGCGGCGACGATTTGCTGCGATGCAAGACCTTCGACTGTGACCCGCAGGAAAAATTACTGCAGTGGAATCAACATGATAAATTCAAATTCGAATTTTGCCCTGCCCGGTTCTGTCGGTTGACACCCGAATTCATGACTGTGTACATATTTGCCCAGCCCATGAACGGGAGGCGCCCGTGGCCGTTGCGTTGAACTCCGAATTGCAATCGCAGAAGCCCGCGGGTTCGCTCCGCCGCTACGATCGTCTCTTCATCGGCGGCGAATGGGTCGCGCCACTCGATGGCGGCCTCGTCGAAAGCATCGACCCGGCGACGGGGTTGCCCTGGGCGGAGGTCGCATTCGGTGGACCGCGCGACATCGATCGCGCGGTCGCCGCGGCCCGCGAAGCCTTCGAGGGACCGTGGCGCCGCATGCCGGGCTGGGAGCGGGCGGCGCTGCTGCGGCGCCTGGCCGATCTCTACCGCGAGTTCGCCGGCGAGATGGCCGTGCTGGAATCACGGGATTCCGGCCGCGCCATCCGCGAGGCGCGCAGCGACGTCGGCGCGCATCACCACTGGTATCAGTGGTTCGCGTCGCTGGCCGACAAGATTTCCGGCCGGACCATCCCGATCGACGATTCGGTGCATTGTTTCACCACACGCGTGCCGGTCGGCGTGGTCGGCGCGATCACGCCCTGGAACGCGCCGATGCTGACGACGACCTGGAAGGTCGCGCCGGCACTCGCGGCCGGTTGCGCCGTCGTGCTGAAGCCGGCCGAGCAAACGCCAGTCACGGCACTGGAGCTCGCCAGGCTGATCGAGAAGGCCGGCTTCCCGCCCGGCGTTTTCAACGTCGTTCCGGGCAACGGCCATGATGCCGGCGCCCATCTCGTCGCCCATCCGGGCGTCGACAAGATCGCCTTCACCGGCGAGGGGCGCACGGCCAAGACGATCCTGCGCAATGGTGCCGAGAATCTGAAGCGCTTCTCCTTCGAGCTCGGCGGTAAGGCACCGCACATCATCTTCGCCGACGCCGATGTCGACCAGGCCGTCAATGCCGCGACCTCGTCGGCCTGGGCCGTCTGCGGCCAGAGCTGCGCCCTGGGCTCGCGCGTCCTGGTGGAGCGGCCGATCTACGACCGCGTCGTCGCGGCCTTCGCCGAGCGTGCCACGAAGGTCCGCGTCGGCATGCCGCTCGAGGAAGCCACGCATATGGGGCCGCAGGCCCATGCCGAACAGCTCGACAAGACGCTCTCCTATATCGACATCGGCAAGTCCGAGGGCGCGGAACTGGTCGCCGGCGGCAACCGTCTGTCGGACGGCCCGCTCGCCAAGGGCTTCTTCGTCGCCCCGACGGTCTTCGCCAATGTCGCCAACAACATGCGTATCGCCCGCGAGGAGATCTTCGGCCCGGTCGCCGCGCTGATCCCGTTCTCCGGCGAGGAGGAGGCGGTCGCGATCGCCAACGACACGGCCTACGGGCTGACCGCCGGCCTCTGGACCCGCGATGTCGGGAGGGCGCATCGCGTCTCCGCGCGCATTCAGGCCGGCATCGTCTGGGTGAACACCTACCGCTACATCCGCTGGTCGACGCCTTACGGCGGCTTCAAGAGCAGTGGCTGGGGACGCGAGAACGGGCTCGAAGCGCTCGACAACTTCCTGGAAACGCGGACCACGGTCGTCAGCACGACCGGCCAGTTCCCGGACGCCTACGCACAATAGAACAGCCGGAGAAAACGACCATGCGTCTTGCGGACAAGCTTGCCGTCATCACCGCGGCGGCGTCGGGAATGGGAAAGGCCGGAGTCGAGCTTTTCCTGCGCGAAGGTGCGAAGGTCGTCGCGATCGACGTCAACGCCGAGGCGCTCGCGCAACTTGCTGCCGAAGCGAAGGCAAGAGGGCAGAATGTCGAGACGCTGCAGGCGGACCTCTCCCGGCAGGAGGTGATGCGCTCCTCCGTCCATGAGGCGGCGGCACGCCTCGGCGGTATCGACGTCATGTGGGCGCATGCCGGCATTCCCGGTCCCGCCGGCATCGAGGATCTCGATCTCGGGGCCTATGACCGAGCGATGGCGCTGAACGTCGATTCGGCAGCGCTCGCAGCCGGCGAGGTCATCAAGCACATGCGCAACCGCGGGGGCGGTTCGCTGATCTTCACAGCGTCGGTCTCGGGGCTCGTCGGCTCGATGTTCAGCCCGGTCTACTCGGCTGCCAAGTTCGCCGTCGTCGGATTGACCAAGTCGTTGTCACAGACATTCGCGCCCGACAAGGTGCGCGTGAACGTGATCTGCCCGGGCCTCACCGACACGCCGATGGCGTTCAATTTCACCAGCCGTTCGGGCGATCCGGCCGAAGCCGCCGCGAACGAGAAGAAGCTGCTCGCAGCCGTGCCGCTCGGCCGGCTCTGCCGCCCGGACGAAATCGCCCATGCCGCGCTCTGGCTGGCATCCGACGACGCGTCCTTCGTCACCGGCGTCGCCCTGCCGGTCGACGGCGGCTTCACGGCCCGCTGAACGTCAAAGGGGAAAGCATGCGCTTCTTCTGCATCGAGGAGTTCGGCGCTCCGCTCGCCGCAGCCGAGAAGCCGCAGCCGGTTCCGACCGGCCGCGAGGTCGTGATGCGAGTCAAGGCTGCGGGCGTCTGCCACAGCGATATCCATCTCTGGGAAGGCGGCTACGATCTCGGAGCCGGACGCAAGCTCTCGCTCCGGGACCGCGGTGTGGCGCTGCCGATCACCATGGGGCATGAGACGGTCGGCGAGGTCGTTGCGCTCGGGCCGGAGGCCGAAGGCGTCGCCCTGGGCGAACGATGCCTCGCCTATCCCTGGATCGGCTGCGGCCAGTGCCAGACCTGCCGGGACGGTTTCGAGAACTACTGCGCCAAGGCCGGCTATCTCGGTGTCCACCGCGACGGCGGCTATGCCGAATACCTGCGCGTGCCGGATGCCCGTTACCTCCTGCCGATCGGTGATCTCGACCCGGCGCAGGTGGCTCCCCTCGCTTGCTCCGGCGTCACCACCTACAGCGCCCTCAGGAAGCTCGGCGACCAGATCGAGCGTCAGCCCGTCCTGGTGATCGGCGCCGGCGGCCTCGGGCTGATGTGCATCCAAATCCTGCGCGCCCTCGGCGGCGTCGGCGCCGTTCTCGTCGACCTCGACCCGGCCAAGCGCCGATCGGCCCTGGAAGCGGGCGCCATCGCGGCGATCGACGGCGCGGCGCCCGATRCACTGGCGCAGATCGCCGAGGCCGTCGGGGGTCCCGCCCAGTCGGTGGTCGATCTCGTCGGAAACGAAAAATCGGCAGCCCTGGGCTTCGACGCCCTCGCCAAGGGCGGGACGTTGGTGATCGTCGGGCTGTTCGGAGGCACGGCGCCATGGTCGCTGCCGCTCATTCCGATGAAGGCGGCCCGCATCCAGGGCAGCCTGGTCGGCAATCTCGCCGAGTTGCGGGAGCTCCTCGCGCTGGCCCGCGCCGGCAAGATCGCGCCGATCCCGGTGACGCGGCTGCCGCTCGAAAGCGCCAACGATGCCCTGGTCGGTCTTCGCGAGGGCCGCTTTGTCGGCCGCGCGGTGCTGTGCCCATGAGCTGACAACCAGAACGGCAACGGGCGAAGGAACCCGTCGCCGCATTCATGAGGGAGGGAAGGCAACCATGACGAAATCCGGAATCGACCGCAGGCAGACGCTGCTAATGGGGGCGGCGATAGCCATGCCGGCCATCATCCCCTCCCGCGGCAGCGCCGCGACGGAAGCGCTGAAGATCGGCGTCCTGGTGCCCACCACCGGCGTCCACGCCTCGGACGGCATCCGCATGCTCAAGGCGCATCAACTCGCCGCCAAGATGATCAACGACGCGGGCGGCCTCAAATCGCTCGGAGGCGCCAAGGTCGAGCTGCTGGTCACCGACATCCAGTCGAAGCCTGAGGTCTCGCGCGCCGAGGCGGAGAGATTGATCAGCCGCGAACGGGTGAGCGCGCTGACCGGCGCCTGGGCCTCGGCCACGACCATTCCTGCGGCACAGATCGCCGACCGCAACCGCACCCCCTTCATGATCACCAGCGCGGTCAACGACGCCTTGACCGAGCAGGGCATGAAATATGTCTTCCGGACGGCGGTGAAGGCGAAGTGGTTCGGCGGGTATATCGCCGATTTCCTCGACTATCAGAAGTCGAAGGGGATCTCGGTCGGCAAGATCGCGCTCGCCACCGAGGACGGTCCGGCCGGCCAGGCGGTGCGCAGCAACTACACCTCGGTCATGCCTGGGCGCGGCTATCCGATCCTGACGGACGAGACCTTCCGCACCGGCACGCCCGATTTCAGCACCATCGCCACCAAGCTGCGCACCAGCGGAGCCGAAGGGCTCCTGACCTGCGCCTATGCCGAGGATTCGACGGTGCTGCTGCGCGCCCTGGCCGCCCAGAGCTTCCGGCCGCTCTATGTCGGCTTCGGCGGCGCGCATGTGAACCAGACGGTGCTCGCCGCCGGCAAGCCGAGCGACCGGAGCTTCGGCGTCGTCGAATGGTCCCCCGACCTGAACAGGCCGGCGAGCCTGGCCTTCGTGAAGGCCTTCGCGGAAGCCCATCCGGGCGAAACCCCGCTCAGCAACCAGGCCCAGGCCTTCGTCGCGACCTATGCGCTGGCGCTCGCCGCCGACGCCGCCAAATCGACCGATCGCAACGCGATCCGCGAGGCTTTGACCACGTTGAAGATCACGGACGGGCCCGCCGCGGTGCTGCCCGCCCCCGTGCTCTCCTTCGACGAGCAAGGGCAATCGCCCGCGACCTGCGTCATCGTTCAGGCCATCGACGGCAAGTTCGTCACCGTCTGGCCGGAAGCCGTCGCCGTCCGCCCGCCGGCGCCCGTCCAGGGCTGACCGGCCGACCCGTCACGATCCGCCGTGCCTTCGCCGCGAGGCAGAGGCGCGGTGCGCGAGGAGCCGCATGTCGACGACCATCTTTCTCCAGGCCATGCTCAGCGGGCTCACCAACGGAGCGATCTACGCGCTCGTCGCCGTGGGATTGACGCTGGTCTTCGGCGTCATGCGCATCGTCAACTTCGCCCATGGCGAGTTCCTGATGCTCGCGATGTATGGCGGCTACCTCGCCTTCACCTTCCTGGGAGTCGACCCGATCCTGGCCGTCTTCCTGGTCGCGCCCGTGCTGATGCTGATGGGCTATCTGCTCTTCGGCGGCCTGATCCGCCCGGCGCTGAAGGTGCCGGAGATCAACCAGATGGCGGTCACGCTCGGCCTGTCGCTGTTGTTGCAGTATCTCGCGCTCGTCGTCTTCAAGGCCGACAACCTGCTGGTGACGCAAGAGCGTTCCACCGCGAGCATCTGGCTCGGTCCGGTGCTGATCCAGATGCCGCAGGCGATCGCCGCTCTCGCCTCGATCATCCTGCTCGGGCTTTTCTACGTCGTCCTGCGCAAGACCGATCTCGGCCTGATCATGCGCGTCGTCTCGCAGTCGCGCGACGGCGCGGCGCTCTCCGGCATCGATATCGGCGGCACCTATCGCTGGGCGATGGCGATCGGCCTCGGCACGCTCGGAATCGCCGGGCCGCTGATGGTCTCGGCGCTCTACGTCAACCCGCATGTAGGCCAGCTCTTCACCCTGAAGGCCTTCGTCATCGTCATTGTCGGCGGCATGGGCTCCTTCGGCGGCGTGCTGATCGGGGCGCTGCTGGTCGGCATCGCCGAGAGCATCGCTGCGTCCTGGCTGACCGCCTCGGTCGCCGCTGCCGTGCCCTTTGCGCTGCTGATCCTGGTCATGCTGCTGCGGCCGGAAGGCCTCGTCCCGGCGGGAGGGTCGCGCTGATGCTCCGCCGTTTCCTTCCCGCGCTGATACCGACGCTGCTCGCGATCGCCGGCTTCGGCTTCAGCCTCACCGACCCGTACTTCATGGAAATCTTCATCATGGTCGGGTTGATCGGCACCGTGGCCGTCGCCTGGAACCTGATGGCGGGTTTCACTGGCCTGGTCTCGCTCGGCCATTCGCTGTTCTTCGGCATCGGCGCCTACACCGTCGCCTACGGCCAGGTCGGCTTCGGGCTCGGCCCACTCGCGACCTGGCCGATCGCGGTCCTGCTGGCTGTCGCGAGCGCGCTCTTCATCGGGCTGCTCTGCTTCCGCTATGGGCTGCGCGGCTATTTCTTCTCGATCGCCACGCTCGCCTTCAGCGAGGTGGCATTCCTGCTCGTCTCGTCCGCGCTCTGGCTTGGCCGGTCCGACGGCATGATGCTGCCTTCCTCCTCCGAGACGCTGCGCTACCTGCAGTTCGACCAGAAATGGCCCTATGGCCTGATCATCGTCGCCTTCCTCGCCCTGACGCTTATCCTCTCCCAGGCGTTCCTGACGGCCCGGCCAGGGTATTACTGGCGCGCCCTGCGCGACAATGAGGGGGCGGCTGAAGCGCTCGGTGTGCCGGCGATGCGCTACAAGCTGGTGGTCTTCGCGCTCAGCGCCGCGCTGACCGCGCTCGGCGGCGCGATCTTCGCCAACACCTTCGCCCTCGTCGATCCGCGCTCGACGCTCGGCGTCGAGCTCTCGATCCAGCTGCTGGTCTTCGGCATCATCGGCGGCCTCGGCCTGCTCTGGGGGCCTCTGCTCGGCGCCGCGCTGCTGATCCCGGCCGGCGAGCTGCTGCGGACCTATCTCGGCTCCAGCTTCCACGGCGTCAACATCGTCGCCTATGCGCTGCTGATGATCGTGCTGGCGCTGGTGCTGCCGCAAGGGCTCGGCGGCGTGCTGAGCGCGCGCCTCCGGCGGATCCTTCCGGGGAAGCGGAACGCGGCCGGGAGGGCCCTCGCCATGGAGGCGGCACCGTGAGCCAGCAGCAGCCACTGCTCGCCGTCGCAGGGCTCGGCAAGTCGTTCGGTGGGCTAAAGGCCGTCTCCGATGTCGGCTTCACGGTGATGCCCGGCGAGATCTTCGGCATCATCGGGCCGAACGGCGCCGGCAAGACGACCCTGTTCAATTGCCTGTCGGGGCTGCTGCCACTGTCTGCCGGCACGGTGCTTCTCGACGGGCGCCGCATCGACGGCCTGCGCCCGCACGAGATCTGCCGGCTCGGCCTGGCCCGGACGTTCCAGATCGTGCGCCCCTTCCACGGCATGAGCGTGCTGGAGAACGTCAAGGTCGCGGCCTTCGCCCGTCACCATGCGTCCGCCGCCGCCGAGCAGCATGCCCGGCTGGCATTGGGGCGGGTCGGCATGTCGCATCTCGCCGATCTCGACGCCGAGCGGCTCAGCGTCGCGGAGATGCGCCGCCTCGAGATCGCGCGCGCCATCGCGACGGAGCCGCGCCTGCTGCTGCTCGACGAGATGCTGGCCGGCCTGACCGCGACGGAGGCAGCCTCACTCTGCGAACAGATCCGGCGGATCAACGCGGAAGGGGTCACCATCATGATGGTCGAGCATTCCGTGCCGATCATCAGTGAACTCTGCGGAAACGCCATCGTGCTCAATTTCGGCGAGATGCTGGCAATAGGCGCAACCCGCGCGGTGCTGGCCGATGCCCAGGTGCAGGAAGCCTATCTCGGGAGTGCCGTCTCGTGAGCYGCCTCGTCCTGCAAGGCGTTGCCACCGGATACGGCAAGGCCAATGTCATCCGCGGCATCGACCTGACCATCGAAAGCGGCCGGCGCGTCGCGCTGATCGGCTCCAACGGCGCGGGTAAAAGCACGATCGTCAAGGCGATCAACGGTCTGCTGCCCACGCGCATCGGCACAATCGCCTGGGACGGAACCACGCTCGGCGCGATGAAGGCCTCCGACAGGACGCGCGCCGGGATCGGCACGGTGCCGGAGGGGCGGATGCTCTTCCCCGAATGCACGGTGAAGGAGAACCTCGTCGCAGCCAGCACCTTCGGAAGCGCGAAGGAGCATCGCGAGCAGGGGCTTGAGCGGGTCTACGGGCTGTTCCCGCGCCTGCGTGAGCGCGCCGGCCAGCGCACCGGCACACTCTCCGGCGGAGAGCAGCAGATGGTCGCGATCGGCCGGGCGCTTATGACGCGCCCGCGCCTGCTCGTCCTCGACGAACCCTCGATCGGCCTCGCCCCCAAGGTCGTCGCTGAAATCTTCGAGGTCCTGAGCACGCTCACCCGGGAGGGGCTCAGCCTGCTTCTGGTCGAGCAGAACGTCCAGCTCAGCTTGCGCTCTGTCGACGAAGGCTATGTCCTGCGCCAGGGCGAGATCGTCTTGCGCGGAGAAGCGGCTCAGCTGCTGGCCGACCCCCAGGTTCGCGCGGCCTATCTGGGACAATGACGCCATGAACATCGCAGCCCTCCTCCGCCGCGCCGCCAAATTGACCCCCGGCCGCATCGCCGTCTACGAGGGCACGGCGCCGGTCTGGAGCTATGCGGAATGGGCTGCGCTGGCGGCGCGGCTCGCAGGGGGGCTCGTCGAAAGCCACGGCCTCCGGCCCGGTGACCGCGTCGCGCTGGTGATGCGCAACTGCCCCGACTATCTCGCGCTGCTCTTCGCCTGCTGGCGCGCCGGGCTGATCTGCGTGCCGGTGAACGCGAAGCTCCACGCCAGGGAGGTCGCTCATATCCTCGACGACTCCGGCGCGGCCCTCGTCTTCTCCACCGCGGATCTGGCCGGCACGGTCTCGGAGGCGCTGGGCTTCATGCGGGAGCGCCTGCCCCCGGTCGTCGCCATTGGCAGCCGGGATCATCGCACTCTCGCTCAATCGGAGGAAGCTGCTGAACGCGATGTCATCGCCGGCGATCCAGCCTGGCTGTTCTACACCAGCGGCACGACGGGCCGTTCGAAGGGGGCGGTGCTCTCCCACCGCAACCTGTTAGCGATGACGCTGGGCTACCTGGCAGAGGTCGACACGGTTTCGCCCGGGGATTGCATCCTGCACCCGGCGCCGCTCTCGCATGGCTCGGGTCTCTATGCCTTGCCGCATGTCGCCGGCATGGCTGCCCAGGTCGTGCCCGAGAGCGGCCGGTTCGACCCGGCCGAGCTCGCCTCGCTGCTGCGCAGCCATCGAGGCTGCGCCTTCTTCGCCGCGCCGACGATCGTTACCCGCCTGATGAATGCCGGCGTGATTGGCGATGCCGAACGCGCAGGCCTGAAGACGATCATCTATGGCGGAGGTCCGATGTATGTGGAGGACAGCCGGCGTGCGCTCGAGGTATTCGGCCAACGCCTCGTCCAGATCTACGGTCAGGGCGAAAGCCCGATGACGATCACGGTGCTGCCGCGCGGCCTTCACAAGGATACGGGCGACGGTCTGCTCGATCACCGGCTCGGGTCCGTCGGCTATGCGCAGGCCATCGTCTCCCTGCGGGTCGCCGGCAGTGACGGCGCGTCCTTGCCCGCCGGCGAGGTCGGGGAAGTTCTGGTCCGCGGCGACAGCGTCATGAGCGGATACTGGAACAATCCGGAGGCGACCGCGGCGGCGCTGCACGACGGCTGGCTTCATACCGGAGATCTCGGTTCGCTCGACGAGCATGGCCTGCTGACGCTGAAGGACCGTTCCAAGGATGTGATCATCTCCGGCGGCGTGAACATCTATCCGCGCGAGGTCGAGGAGGTGCTGCTCCTGCACCCGGCCGTCGCGGAAGTCGCGGTCTTCGGGCGCAGACACCCGGATTGGGGCGAGGAAGTCGTCGCGGCGCTCAGCCTGCATGAAGGCGCTTCCGTCGTCACCGCAGAGCTGGACGCCCTGTGCGAGGCTCACATCGCTCGCTTCAAGAAGCCCAAGCAATACCGGTTCTTCGAGGCCCTGCCGAAGAACTCCTACGGCAAGATCCTGAAGACGGAGCTGCGCCGACAGGCCGGTTGAAGCCACCCACCTCAAGAGCGCGGCCGCAACGCGCCCCCATTCGAGACGGAGGACAACACATGAACAGGACCCTGATGGCGGCATGCCTTGCCGTGACGGCGCTCGGCGTGCTGAGCGCCTCCGTCCAGGCGGAGACCCGCAAGCTGCGCGTGGCGGATTCCTTCCCTGCGGGTCATTACCTTGTGAAGCTGATCATCCAGCCCTGGATGGCGGAGGTCACCAAGCGCACGAACGGCGGCGTCACTTTCGACTATTTCCCGAGCCAGCAGATCGGCAAGGCGGCTGACATGTTGAAGCTGACGCAATCGGGCGTGGTCGATATCGGCTATGTCGCGCCGGCCTATGTGTCGGACAAGATGGTGGCTTCCGAGGTCGCGATGCTGCCGGGCGGCTTCACCACGGCTTGCGAGGGCACGAAGGCCTATCTGGAAACGGCGCGCAACGGGCTCGTGGCGGCCGAGGACTACACGCCCAACAAGATCAAGCTGCTGCTCGCCGTCGCGCTGCCGCCTTATCAGATTCTGACGGTGAAGGCGCCTGTGGCATCCGATGCGGACCTGAAGGGACTGAAGCTACGCACGACAGGCGGCGCGCAGGACCTGACCCTGCGCAGCATCGGTGCGACGCCGGTGCGCATGGCCGCGCCCGACACCTACGAGTCGCTCTCGCGCGGCACGCTCGACGGCGTGCTGTTCCCGCTCGACAGCGTGATCTCCTACAATGTCGACAAGCTGGTGAAGCACTCCACCGAAGGCGAGAATTTCGGCAGCTTCATCGTCGCTTATTCGATCAGCGACGCCGCCTGGAGCAAGCTTGCCCCCGAGACGCAGAAGGCCATGGCCGAGGCGGCTGAGGTCGTTAACAAGAGCGCCTGCGCCGAGGTCGATCGCCAGGACGACGAGACCCGGCAGAAGCTGAAGACATCCGGCGTCACTTTCGCTCCTCTGCCGGCAGCGATGCATGCCAGCATAGCAGGCAAGCTCAGCGCGGTCGGTGACGAATGGGCCAAGGGCCTCGACGGGCGCGGCAAGAAGGGCAGCGAGGTGCTGAAGGAGTTCCGGGCTCTGCTGAAGAAGCAGGCTGGCGGCTGAGCTGCCGCAAATGGCGCGGGAGCTCAGCCCGCGTCGCCTGCCTCTGCCGAAAGGAACTCAGATGAAGTCGGTCCTGCGTGCGTTGTCCGTGGTCGAGAATGCTCTCGGCTGGCTGTCGGCTGCCGCGATGTTCGTGATCATGTTGATCGTCTTCTGCGACGTCATCATGCGCTACTTCTTCCACAGCCCGCTGTCCTGGGCCTATGACCTGATCTCGCTCTATCTCGTCGCCGCCGTGTTCTTTCTCTCGCTGTCGGCCGCCTATACCGAGGGAGCGCATGTCAATGTCGATATCCTGCAGCAGACGTTTCCGCCCAGCACGATCCGGCTGACGGAACTCGTCACCGCGGCGATCGGCGCACTCGTCTTCGCGCTCATCACCTATTTCGGTGCGCTGAGGACGATCGATGCCTATGCCTCCCGCGACGTGCTGTCAGGTGCCATTCCCTGGCCGACATGGCCGTCGCTCGCGCTGGTGCCGCTCGGTTGCGGGCTCATGACGGTGCGGCTTGCAGTCCAGTTCATCGCCCAGTTGCTCAGTCTCGCCACGGGCCGGGATTTCGTGCCGGTCAGGATCGGGCATGGCGAGGGAGAACATTTCGAATGATCGTCGCCATCGGACTGGGCGTGCTGTTCTTCCTGCTCGCCATCGGCACACCTGTCGGCTTCGCCATGATCGCATCGGGCGTCCTTGGCCTGTGGCTGGTGGGCGGCATGTCGATGCTCTCGGGCATCCTCGAGACTGCGCCGCTCTCGACCGTCGGAGCCTATGAGCTCATCACCATCCCGATGTTCCTGCTGATGGCCGAGCTCGTGCTCCTCAGCGGCGTCGCCGACGATCTCTTCCGCGCGACGGCAGCGTGGATGGGGCGGGTGCGGGGTGGTTTGGCCATGGCGACGGCGCTGGCCGGCGCCGGCTTCGGCGCCATCTGCGGCACGAGCACCGCCTCGGCTGCGACGCTTTCGGCGACGAGCCTGCCGGCCATGCTCAAGCAGGGCTACGAGCCGGCGATGGCCGGCGGCGTCGTCGCGATCTCCGGCACCCTCGCAATGCTGATCCCGCCCAGTGTCGCGCTCGTCATCTTCGGCCTGCTTGCCGAGGTTAATATCGGCGCGCTGCTGATCGGCGGCATCATTCCCGGCATTCTCGTCATGCTCACGATCATGGCGACGGTCTACGTACTGGTGCTGCTCGACCCCTCCCGCGCCCCGCCGGCAAAACCCGTCCCGTGGCGCGAGAAGATCGCCTGGCTCAGGGTTGTCGGCCCTATGGTCGTCCTGTTCGGAGCAGTGACCGGCGTCATCTATACCGGTATCGCCACGCCAACAGAGGCTTCGGCGCTCGGCGCCGCCGGCGCGCTCGCCATTGCGGCCTGGTACGGCAAGGTCACGCTACCGGCGCTGGTGCGCGTCTTGCGCCGCTCCGCCAACGGCACCTGCATGATCGTGATGATCCTGCTCGGCGCCCAGATCTTCGGCTATTTCTTCACGCTGACCCAGGTCACACAGACGCTCGTCGGCTGGGTGGGCGCGCTCGAGGTCTCGCGCTGGCTGATCATCGCGCTCATCCTGTGCGGCTACATCATCCTCGGCATGTTCATGGACCAGATCGCGATCCTGGTCCTGACCGTGCCGATCGTGCTGCCGCTGATCAAGGTGCTCGGCTTCGACCCCCTCTGGTTCGGCATCATCAAGATCGTCACCGCGGAAGTCGGGATGATCACGCCACCGATCGGGCTCAACTGTTTCGTCGTTGCGCGCTATTCGGGGCGGCCGGTGCAGGAGATCTTCCGCGGTTCGCTGCCGCACTTCATCGCCCACATCGTCGTCATCGCGGTTCTGGTCGCGTGGCCGGAGATCATCCTCTGGCTGCCGCGCAAGATGATGGCCGGCTGACGGCCCTTCTCTCACGCATTTCAGCAGTTCAACGTGGCGCAAAATGACCGAAGCGGTTCGCTCCCGGGACGACCCTCAGGGGATCGTCACCCTGCCTCTGAACAGGCCAAGCTCCGTAATCCGATCTCGGATGAGGATATGGTCGCAGCGCTGCTTGCCGCGTGGGATAGGCTCCAAGCCGATGCGGCTGCCCGCGTCGCGATCCTGACCGGAGCCGGCACGGCATCCTCCTGCGGCAGCAATCTGAAGAAGATGGGCAGCGGCAGCGGCCTCAACGATCGGCTGCTGGTGCGAACGCGGGGCAATTATCGCAGCGGAATCCAGAACCTGCCCTGACGCTCGAAGCGCTCGAAATCCCGATCATCGCGGCGGTCAACGGGGCGGCGATCGGCGGGCTGCGACCTGACATTGATGTGCGACCTTCGCATCGCCTCCGAGAATGCGAGCTTCGGTGAGAATTTCGTCAAGCTTGGCCTGATTCCGGGAGATGGCGGAGCCTGGTTTCTGCCGCGTGTTGTGGGCAGAAGGCCGAGGCTCCGATGCTGCCGACAGGGTTTTTAAAAGGCCACTTTCGGAAGCGATGCCGATCGAGCAGTTCGCATTCCAATGTCGCGAAGAAGCCCTCGCACATGGCGTTGTCATAGGCGTGGCCGACGGAGCCGGTCGATGGCCGCACGCCGGCGTCCTTGCAGCGGGTGACGCTGTGCCGTTGCGGCAGGTCGGGGCACAAGTCATTCTGAGATGGGACGCATGCCGCTATCAAATTTCACGCGAAGTGACACAATTCGCCTCGCACCTTCGCCACCGAATAGGCCTTCGGAGTAACCCGTGAAAAATCCCTACGAGGTTCTCGGTGTTGCCTCGACGGCTTCACCCGCCGAGATCCAAAGCGCCTATCGCAAGCTGGCGAAAAAGCTGCACCCTGACCTCAACCCCGGCGACAAGACCGCCGAGGACAAATTCAAGGAGGTGGCGGTCGCCTATGATCTGCTGAGCGATGCCGACAAGCGCCGGCGTTTCGACGCAGGCGATATCGACGCCTCTGGCGCCGAACGGCCGCAGCACCACTACTATCGGGATTTTGCGACCTCGTCTCAGGGAGACCCCTATGCCGATGCCTCCGGCTTTGCGGACTTCATGGATCAGGACGATGCCTTCGCCGAGCTTCTCCGGCGCAGCCAGAGGGCGCGGGCGAACCGGCGTGGGCAGGATCTGCACTACCATCTGGTGATCGACTTTGCCGATTCGATCACCGGCGGAACCAAGCGACTCGATCTGCCGGATGGCAGCACGATTGACGTGAAAATCCCGCCGGGCCTCGTCGATGGCCAGACGCTCCGGCTGAAGGGCAAGGGCGCACCCGGCGCAGGCAAGGGCGGGGCAGGGGATGCGCTGATCGAGGTCGAGGTCCGGCCGGATCGCCGCTTCACCCGCGAGGGTGACGACATCACATTCGAGCTGCCAGTCTCGCTCACGGAGGCGGTTCTCGGCGGACAGGTCAGGGTGCCAACGCCGACGGGCGACGTCACGATGTCTGTGCCGAAGGGATCGAATGCTGGGACCAGGCTGCGATTGCGCGGCAGGGGAGCCCCGAAGCGCGGTGGTGGCCAGGGCGATCAGTTCGTCAAGCTGAAGGTGGTGCTGCCGAAGACTGTGGATCCGGAGCTCGAAGCCTTCGTGTCGAGCTGGAAGGGCAAGGACTACGATCCGCGCGAGGGCGGCGTGTCATGAGGATGACCAAGCAGGAGTTCCTGATCTCGTCGGGGCTGCAGGCGCAGGTGCTGGAGTTCTGGCTGGAGCAGCGCTGGCTGGTCCCGGAGGAGGCGGACGGCGAGATGCATTTCCACGATATCGACATCGCGCGCGCCCGTCTCATTCGGCAGCTCAAGGACGATATCGGCGCCAACGACGAGGGCATCGATGTGATCTTGAATCTCATGGACCAGGTCCACGGGCTGCGGCGCGTCCTCGCCGAACTACGGGAGGGAATGAAGGAGCGCCAGGGTTGAAGCACGCCACTGGCGAAACGCATGGAACCCGTCCGAGCCGCCGGTGGTTACGGCTGGAGCCGCGGGCGGCATGACCGCCGGCACGGCGTTCGAGCGTGGCCACGCTTCAAACCAGGAGGAGTTCAGGATGACGGACGAGATCAGGGAGAACATGGAACTCATCGGCGCCGACGGCGTCCATGTCGGAACGGTCGATCGTGTCGAGGGAGGGCGCATCAAGCTCAAGAAAAGCGATGCTTACGGCCGTCATGAGGGCCACCATCACTATATTGAGCTCGGCTTCGTCGCCGGTGTCCAAGGCAACAAGGTGCGCCTTTCCGCCAATGCGGATATCGCCGTGAAGCTTGAGGAGGAGGGATCGGGAAAGCCGGTCGATCTGTGAAGAAACCAGCGACTTCACATCCTGCATGACGCCGGGCCACCAATTCCTTCGGGTTATTTTTGTGGCCGCCGTATCGCATCATCAGCAGCATCAAGTCCGGGCGACCGGCTTGATTTGAATGAAGGTTATCGAGTTGGTCGTCGACTAAATCAGGCGTTCTTTCCATAATTTCGCAGCCCGTCGTGGCGTTGCTGACGTAACCGCCGCGCCAGTGGCTTACGGATTTGGGGTCGAGGTTTTCCGGACGCGCCATGGCGTGAGATCTTCGACAGCGCTTTGTGGTGGCCGTTGATGATGGCTCCCGCGGATCGGCGGCTCTCTCCGGGCAAGCCGGGAAATGGATGGTGGATGAACCAGGGTGCAGCCAGCTATCCCCTGTCGCGGACGGGCGGGCGACGAAAGATCGGCTCGGTATTTCACATTCATGGAGCGGGGCCGACGAGCCAAGTTGTCGTCGAGTCGGCGGCTTCCCTTATGGCCGCCGCCGTGCAGCCCATCCGCTGGATTGGCTAATCGAGTTGATAGCAAACAGGTCCGCTTCCGGCCCGAGGCGGCTTTTGCGGCCCCTCTCTGGTAACCAGTCGGCCGTGCGCCAGATGCGGAACTTGGCACACTGCCGGTAAGCGCGCGTTCAATCAGCTCTTAATTCGGTGTGCAGCGCGCAGATCGCGTCGGGGCCGATGCCGCAGCATCCGCCAATGATACCGGCGCCGCGGCGCCGCCAGTCCCGCCCGAAGTCGCGATAGCGCAGCGGCCCGACATCGTCGCGCAGATCGCTCAGGCCCTCGTTGGCCGCGGCATCTCCGGTCTTTTCGGGGAAGGCATTGGCATAGACGCCGATCGGAAGCTCGGCGTCGCCGAGCACGGAGCGGGCGACGTCGACGGCCGGGCCCATGACCTCCGGCAGGCTGCAGTTGAAGAGCACGGCGGCGGCACCAGCGTCTCGGACGGCGGCGACGGCTTCCGCGACGAATTCGCCGGAGCGCAGCATGGGCAGGCCGCCGGCCGCGCCCTCGTCCTGCAGCGTAAAGGACGCCCAGATCGGCTTGCCGGTGGGGCGCACGGCGGCGCAGGCCGCCAGCGCCTCGGCGATGCAGCTTTGCGTCTCGGCGAGGAAGTGATCGACGGAGGGGAGAAGCGCCTCGATCAGCACCGCCAGCAGGGAGGGCGCCCGCGCCGGATCGAACAGATCGGGGCGGTAGGAGCCGAACAGCGGCGGCAGCGAGCCGGCGACAGCGATGCCGCGGCCACTGCGCAGCCTCTCCTCATCGGCAGCGCGACGGGCCAGTTCGCCGGACAGCGCGGCGAGACGCGCGCCGTCCTGAGCGAAGCGCTCCTCGCCGATATGGAAGGGCACGACCGCGTAGCTGTTGGTGGTAATGACCGTGGCGCCTGCCTCGATGAAGGCGCGATGCGCCGCGACGACCGTTTCCGGCGCTTCCATGAGCGCCAGCGCTGACCATTCCGGCTGCCGGAACGGGGCGCCCATGCGCTTCAGCTCGCGGCCCATGCCGCCATCGAGGAGGATCATTCTCTCGTTCATGCCGGATCGCGTGTCCTCTTTGCGGCTTCTGAACCTAAGTCGTCCACTGAGACCAGACTGCGGTATCCTTCGAGATCGGCGGCGAGACTGGGATCGATATGGGCGCGCACGGCGCGCTCCGCCTCGTCGGGCGTGCCGCGCATCACGCCCTCGAACAGGGCGCGATGATCGGCTTCCAGCGGAAAACGCGCGGGCCAATGCATCTCCGACCAGCGGTAGAGCCATTCCATCTTAGTGGAGAGGGCAGCGTATCGCTTGATCAGATGGCGGTGGCCGGTCGCCTCAACGATCGCTCGGTGAAAGCCGAGATCGGCCGCGACGCGGTCGTCGATCGAACTCGCTTCCGCCGGCGCCAGCTTCGCGAAGGCGGCGGCCAGCAGCTCTTTGGGCCGCGTCTCGCCCCGGTCGGCCAGGATGCGCGCCGCCAGCCCCTCCATCGCTTCCCGCAGGGTGTAGATTTCCCAGATCACCTGGTCGTTGAGGCTGGCGACGCGCCAGTTCGAATAGGGCGCGCGGACCACGAGTTCGTCGGCCTCCAGCGCAAACAGGGCGGTCCGCACCGTGCCGCGCCCGACCCCGAGGCGGCCTGCCAGCGCGATCTCGGTCAGCACCTCGTCCGGCAGCAGCCGGCCGTGGACGATGTCATCGCGCAGGCGGCGCATCGCCATATCGGCGAGGCTGAGCCGCTCGATCGGCTGCTGGTCGTCGGTCAGGGGCACTGGCCGCTCCTCACACGCCGCTGCGATGCATGCCGACGAAGCGGCGGCAGCGCTCCGACTGCGGATCGAGGAAGACCTGCTCGGGCGGGCCCTGTTCCTCGACGCGCCCGTCCTGAAGGTAGATGGCGTGGTTGGAGACCTCGCGCGCAAAGGTCATCTCATGGGTCACGATCAGCATCGTGCGGCCCTCTTCCGCCAAGGCCCGGATGACGCGCAGCACTTCGCCGACCAGTTCCGGGTCGAGGGCCGAGGTCGGCTCGTCGAAGAGCAGCGCGCGGGGCCGCATCGCCAAAGCGCGGGCGATGGCGACGCGTTGCTGCTGGCCGCCGGAGAGATGGGCCGGCCAGGCGTCGAACTTGTCGGAGAGCCCGACCTTGGCGAGCATCGCCTCAGCCTCCTCGCGGCATTCGGCGCGCGGCCGCCCCTGGACGTGGAGCGGGACCTCCATGACGTTCTGCAGCGCCGTCATATGCGGCCAGAGATTGAAGCTCTGGAAGACGAAGCCGAGCTGGCCGCGCAGCCGGCGCACGGTCTGCCGCTCGGCCCGCGAGAAGCGATGGCCGGCATTCCTCATGCGGATCTGCGCATCGCCGACGCTGACCTCGCCCCGATCCGGGATTTCGAGCAGCGGGATGCAGCGCAGCAGCGTGCTCTTGCCCGAGCCGCTCGCGCCGATGATGGCGATCACGTCGCCGTCGCGGGCGGCGAGGTCGACCCCGCGCAGCACCTCCTGCCCGCCAAAGCTCTTTCGGATGTCGGTCAGCCTGACCGTGATCGGCTTCATGCCACGCTCCGGGCGCCGGTCGGCCGGCGATAGGGGGAGAGGTGCTGCTCGAGCCAATCGACCGCCCGGGCGATCACCGTCACCAAGACGAGATAGATCACCGCCGCGCACAGGAAGATCTCGATGGCGCGGTAGGTTTCGGAGACTTCCGCGCGCGCGATGCCGGTGATCTCCATCAGCGTCACGACGCTGGCGAGCGAGGTCGCCTTGACCATGCTGGTGATCTCCGCGCCATAGGCCGGCAGCGCCTGGCGGAAAGCGAGGGGGAGCACAATCCGGCGCAGCATGGTCAGGCGCGTCATGCCGGAGACGCGCGCGGCCTCGATCGCACCCGTGGAAACGGCGCGAAGGCCGCCGCGCAGGATCTCGGAGGTATAGGCGGCGTCGTTCAGCATCAGCGCGAGGACGGCGCAGACATACGGCTCGCGCAGCAGCGGCCAGAGCGGCGAGTGACGCACCGCCGGAAACTGGGCGAGACCGTAATAGATCAGGAAGATCTGGATCAGCAGCGGCGTGCCGCGGAAGATGTAGACGTAGAAGTCGGCGATCCGCGCGCCGATCCAGGAGGAGGCGCGCAAGCCCGACAGCCCCAGCGCGATGAAGCCGCCGCCGAGAAGCGCCAGCACTGCCAGGAGCAGCGTCAGCGGCAGCCCGGCGAGCAGCTTGGGAAAGATCTGGGCGATGAATGCGATATCCATCGCTACCCCCTGCCGGTCGTTGCTGCCTGCCCCCGCATCGAGCGCCATTCGGCGATGCGGAAGAGGAAGCCGGAGACCGTGGTGATGGCGAGATAGATCCCGCCGCCGGCGAGGAAGAACAGGAAGGGCAGCTCGGTCGAGTTCGCGGCCACCGTCACCGCGCGCAGCGTCTCGACGAGCCCGGTGACCGAGACCAGCGCCGATTCCTTGATGACCGACTGCCACTGGTTGCCGAGGCCCGGCAGCGCGGTGCGCAGGGCCAGCGGGGCGATGATGCGCCGGAACATCGTCCAGCGGCCCATGCCGGTGACGCGCGCCGCCTCTAGCGTTCCGGGCGCGATGGCATGGAAGGCGCCGCGCAGCACTTCCGCCTGCGTGGCGCCTGAAAGCAGGCCGATCGCGAGGCAGCCGGCGGCAAAGCCGCTGATCTCGACCGGACCGACATGACCGAACTGCTTGGCGACGGTGGACGCGATCTGCCGGCCGCCGAAATAAAAGAGATAGATGACCAGCAGATCCGGGATGCCGCGCATGACCACGCCATAGCCCTGCGCGAGGCGTTGCACCGGCGCGGAGCCGGCGATCCGCGCCCAGGCGCAGAGCGTGCCGAGCCCGAGCCCGAGCGCGAAGGCGCTGGCCGAGACGGCGAGCGTCATCAGCCCGCCGTTCAGCAGAGCATGGCCCCAGCCCTCCGGGCCGAAGCCGAGCAATGTCAGGCTGTCATCCATCTCGTCCTGCCCGCCTGCGTCAGCTCGCGGGCGTGATGTCCATCTCGAACCACTTCAGCGCCAGCTTCTTCAGCGTGCCGTCGTCGATGACGGACTTCAGCGCCTTGTCGAACATCTCCTTGAGCTCGGGATCGCCCTTGCGCAGGCCGACCGCCGAACCCAGCCCGAGCAGACCGCCGGCGAAGAGATAGCCGGACTGGATCATCTCGCCGTTCGACTTCTTCGCCGTCGCCTGGATGTTGATCTGGGAGGCCATCACGGCGTCGACGCGGCCGCTCTTCAGGTCCAGGAAGGTGTCCGGCCCCGAGGGATAGGTGCGGATGGTCAGGACGTCCTTGAAGTAGCGGTTGAGCACGTCGTTCTGGATTGTCGCGACCTGAACCGCGACGGTCTTGCCAGCGAGCGACTTGGCGAGTTCATCGATCGCCTTCTTGGCGGCGGCCTCGTCGGTCAGCGGTACCCGCGTGCCGGTGCCGGGCATGGCCTTGATGCTGCCTTCCTTCATGATCGCGAAGCCCGAGCCGGCGGAGGCGTAGGGACGGGAAAAGGCGATCACCTCCTCGCGCTTGGGCGTGATCGAGAGCGCGTCCATGATCGCGTCGTATTTGCCGTCGGTCAGCCCGGCGATCATGCCGTCCCAGGCCTGTGCGATCATCTCGCATTTGACGTTCATGCGGGTGGACAGCTCCTGCAGCAGGTCAGGCTCGAAGCCGATCAGGCGGCCGTCAGGCGCGTGCATGTTGTAGGGAGGGAAGGCGCCTTCCGTGGCGACGCGGATGACCTTCCACTCCTTGGCGGCGGCGGCACGGGGAGCCACGCCCAGAGCGAGGCCGGCGGCCGCGCCGAGGCCCAGCTTGAGGAAGTCGGAGCGGGTGATCGTCATGTCGGGTCTCCAGGGCCTTAGAGAATGCGGGCGGGATCAGGACAGGATGTCGAAGGCGGTGCGGGCGAGGGCTGCGGCGCCCAGTCCGATGCAGCGCTCGTCCGGCTGATAGTCGGAATTGTGCACGCGGTCGTCGCGGCCGGGCTGCGACGAGCCGACCAGCAACTGGCAGGACGGGATCCGCTCCGAGAAATAGGAGAAATCCTCGGCGCCGAAGCGTCCCTCGAGCTGGTCGATCTTGTCCCCGCCGAATTGCTCGGACACCGAGCGGATCACCGCATCGACGACGCCGTCATCGTTGATGAGCGCGGGGGCCCCGCGCTTGTAGTCGATCTCGCAGGTTACGCCCATCGCTGCAGCGACGCCGTCGCAGATGCGCCGGAAGGTGGCTTCCATCGTGTCGCGGCTCTCGGGCGAGCGGCAGCGGACCGTGCCCTGGAACAGACAACTGTCGGGGATGATGTTGTGCGTCGAGCCGCCCTGGATGTGGCCGATGGTGAGCACCGCCGAGCGGGTCGGGTCCATCACGCGCGAAATCGCAGTCTGCAGCTGCATGATCATCGCGGAGGCGGCGACGATCGGATCGAGCGCCGAATGCGGGCGCGCCGCATGGCCCGACTTGCCGTGCACGACCACGTCGAATTCGTCGCTGGACGCCGTGGACGCCCCCCGGACATAGCCGAAGCGACCGACCGGCATCTCCGGCCGGTTGTGGAAGGCGAGCGCGATGGCGGCGCCGTCGGCCGCGCCATCCGCGACCATGGCGGCGGCTCCGCTCTCGACCGTCTCCTCCGCCGGCTGGAACACGAGCCTGACGCTGCCGCGCAGCCGGGGCGCCATCGCCTGCAGCACCGAGCCGACGCCGAGCAGCGTGGCGGTGTGAATGTCATGGCCGCAGGCATGCATCTTTCCGGGCACGGTGCTGGCGAAGGGCAGCCCCGTCAGCTCCTCCATCGGCAGGGCATCCATGTCGGCGCGGATCAGCAGGCAGGGCCCGGGAGCGCCGCCGGTGATCTCGGCCACCACACCGCTGCGCCCGACGCCGCGCTGCGGCACGAGTCCGATGCGCTCCAGCTCCTGCGCGACGATCTCGGCGGTCCGGGCGGTCTCGAACCCGATTTCGGGGTGGGCGTGGATGTCGCGGCGGATGGCGATCAGCTGCGGCTCGATCTCGGCGACATGGCGTTCGATCGCGAGTGAGAGGTCGTTCTGGCGGTCGGCAGACATCAGAGGCTCTGACGGACGGTAAGGAGACCTGAACTTCGCACAGATCATTAGCCGCCGCAATTGGACCGAGGATCGACAATCGACAATAGACTTCTAAAATGCGCGCTCCCCGGAGCATGATATTCCGATGCACGCCGCGACCATCCTGGCCCAGCTCGACCACGTCACGGATCCGTCGACGGGCGGGCTGGTGCCGTCGATCCATCCCGGCGTGACCTATGTCCGGCCCGGAAGCGACATCGCCCTGGGCTATGCCCGCTCGGGAAACAGCGGCGCGGCGCTTGTCGAGACCATCCTCTGTCAGCTCGAAGGTGGCGCCGTGGCCGCGGCGTTCGGGGCCGGAGCGGCAGCGGCCCAGGCCGTGCTCGCGACCTTGCGACCCGGTGACCGGGTGCTGATCGACACCGGCCTCTACTACGAGTTCGGACGCATGATTGGCGCCTTCGCGGAACGCTTCGGTCTGGGATTGGCGCGGGCCGATCTCTGCGATCTCGATGCGGTCGCCCTGAGCCTCGGTGCCGCGCCGACGCGGCTCGTCTGGGCCGAATGCCCGAGCAACCCGCTCTGGCGCGTGCCGGATCTCGCTGCGCTGGCAGCGCTGGCGCATCGGCACGGCGCAAGGCTGCTGGTCGATGCGACGGTGGCGACCCCGGTGCTCTGCCGGCCGCTGACGCTGGGCGCCGATCTCGTGCTGCATTCGGCGACGAAATACCTCAACGGCCATGGCGATCTGGTCGCCGGCGTGCTCGTTGCGGCAGAGGACGATGGGTGGTGGCATGAGATGCTAGCCGCCCGCGAGGCGCATGGCAGCATCCTGCCGCCCTTCGAGGCCTGGCTGCTGCTGCGCGGCATGCGGTCACTGGCACTTAGGATGGAGCGTGTCTCCACGACGGCTCTGACGCTCGCGGGCTGGCTCGACCGTCATCCGCGCGTCTGCAAGGTGCATTATCCGGGGTTGCCACAGCACCCGCAGCACGGACTGGCCTGCCGGCAATTCCGGGAGGGCTTCGGCGGCATGCTCTCCTTCGAACTCGCCGACGCGGCCGAGGCCGTAGATCTCTGCGCCCGGACGCGGGTCTTCCGCCCCTCGACCTCGCTCGGGTCGCCCGAGAGCCTGATCGAACACAGGTTGAGCACCGAAGGCGAGGAATCCGATTGCCCGCCGGGACTGATCCGGCTGGCGATCGGACTGGAGCATCCGGACGATCTCCTGGCAGATTTAATGGAGATGTTCCGCAGTATAGCGCCTCGCTGATTCTTGGGAGCGGCGAATGGCGAAACTGGCTCTCAGCTAGCCTTCGCAGTTGGCTTCTTATCCATTAGAAGCATCAAGCGGCTTCGCGCCGATTGTGTTAAAAAATCCGGRGGGCTTGAAGTTCAAGCTGGGTCGGCGCGCGGCGGAGAAAACGCTCTTCGGTTGCTAGTGAAGCGCCCCAAGCGAGGCGCCCTCTTCGCCCGCATAGGAACGAAATTTCTACATTGGGACCGGACGAGCCCGCTCAAGGTCAATGCCCGGGGCCGAAAGCCGATCTTCCTGGTCACCTTAGGCGTGCGGGCGCTGAGCGGCGCGCCCTATGTCGTCTCGGACAACCCGTTCTGGCTGGTGGCCGTGCAGGCGCTCAGCGGCGTCGGCGCCGGCATCTTCGGTGCGCTGTTCCCCATCGTGGTGGCGGACCTGACCCGAGGCACCGGCCGCTTCAACGCCGCGCAAGGTGCCGTCGCGACGGTCCAGGGCGTGGGGGCTTCGATCTCCGCCTTGCCGGCGGGCGTGATCATCGTCACCGCCGGCTATTCCGCCGGCTTCGTCACGCTTGCGGCAATCGCGGCTTGCGGCCTCGTTCTCTATGTCGTTGCCATGCCGGAAACGCACGGCTATGAGCCGCCGACCGACCGCGGCGCCCGCCCGGTGCCGGCGGCGAGCGAGAGAATGGCCTGATCTGCATGACCGGCTGGGGCCTCAACGCGACGCAGATCCTCGCGATCGCGATCTTCCTCGCGACCTATGTCGCCATCGCGATCGGCCGTATGCCCGGCCTGCGCGTCGACCGTGCGGGAGCGGCGCTGATCGGGGCTGCGCTCATGGTCGGCTGCGGGGTGCTTTCCCTCGAGGATGCCTATCGGGCGATCGATCTCGACACCATCACGCTGCTGCTCGGCATGATGATCGTGGTCGCCAATCTGCGGCTCTCGGGCTTCTTCCGCATGGTGACCGGCTGGGCCGCAGGCCGGGCGCGGCATCCGGTGCTGCTACTGTCGGTCGTAGTGATGACGACCGGCGTGCTCTCCGCCTTCCTCGTCAACGACGCGATCTGCCTGGTGATGGCGCCGATCGTGATCACGCTGACCCGCGCGCTCGACCGCAACCCGGTGCCCTATCTCATCGCGGTGGCGCTCGCCTCCAATGTCGGCTCGACGGCGACGATCACCGGCAACCCCCAGAACATGATCATCGGCAATCTCTCGGGCATCTCCTATGGCGCCTTCACCGGCGCGCTGCTGCCGATCGCGGTGCTGGGGCTGCTGGTGACGATCCTGCTCGTGCTCCTGCTCAATCCGCGCGAATACATGACGCGGCAGGCGCTGCGCAGCGTGACCGTTCCCGCTCACTATCACGGCTGGCTCGCGACGAAGGCAGCGCTGGTTTCGGTGGCGATGATCGCCCTGTTCTTCCTCGGCCAGCCGGTGGCGAAGGTGGCGATCTGCGCGGCAGCGCTGCTGCTGCTCACCCGCAGGATCGAGCCGCGCAAGGTCTACGCCGAGATCGACGGGCCGCTCCTGCTGATGTTCGCCGGGCTCTTCGTCGTGGTGCGGGGGCTTGAACAAGCGGTGTTGACGCCTGACCTGCTGGCGCAGGCCGCCCGCCTCGACCTCGGCAACGCGGCGACCCTGACCGGCGTCACCGCGGTGCTGTCCAACCTCGTCAGCAACGTCCCAGCGGTTCTCGTGCTGAAGCCCTTCGTCGAGCAGCTGCACGATCCCCAGCGCGCCTGGCTCGTCGTGGCGATGGCCTCGACTCTCGCCGGCAACTTCACGCTCCTGGGCTCCGTCGCCAACCTGATCGTCGCCGAGCGCGCCGCCAAGGACGGCATCACCATCGACTTCTGGACCTATTTCAAGGTCGGCGCGCCGCTGACGCTCGCGACGTTGGCGATCGGTATCATCATGCTGCCCTGAATTCAAAAAACTGTCTGGGAGGCTTGGCAGTCCACCTAAATCACAGCCGCTGGCGGTGCCTGGAGGCCGGCTCGCCCCGATTGTGTTGGAAAAATCCGGCCGGCGTGAAGCTCAAGCGGTTCGCGCGCTTTGCAGAGGATAACGTTCTTCGCGCTTCACGATATCGCTCCAACAAGGTCGTTAACGCGATCTACAATTGGATGAAATCTCTACGCTCGTGGAAGCCGATCTCGCTCATAGTATTGTGACGACGTCCGGCTTCGCCGCAATGATGCTCTCCCACCCCTGAGTCGGCCAACGCGCTATGTCCAGGAAATGTAGTCTGTGCGGCGAGCTCTTTACGCCCCTGCGCGAAAAGGGCTAGTCGAGCCGGAAACATTATAAATGTTCTAAGTTGTTGTGCCGGGTTACTTTAGCGCGAGCCAGCTATCGGCGCTCATGGTCTTGGCTCTGACCATCCGAGATGTCGGGCGAGCATTTCGGGCGTGGCCGGAGCGCCTCGTCGAGTGCATCCAATTCCGTCGCGATCTGGGTCCGAAGCCATAGCGCCACCCCTTCGACCATCGCATTGAGAGGCCTCGACCGCGGCGCGATCAAGCTGTGGTGCTGCCCCGTGCGGATGATCAGGTCGGAGGCGGGAATCAGAGTTCCCTTCAGCAAGGCGCTCGAGACCACGCTGAGCCAGCCGAGAGCGATGCCTTCCCCGTTCAGGGCGGCTTGCAGGATGACGGAGTAATCCGTGAACTCGTGCCAGACGCCTTTCGAACTGTTTCGTTGGGCGACATTGCCCCATTCCCGCGCCCATTTGGGCATAGCGTGGTCCGTGAGCCACAAGAACACATGCCCCAACCCGTCCCCGGCGTGATCGAGCCTGCCGCGCGCCTTCAGATAGGCCGGGCTGCAGACGGGGAAGATGATCTCCGGCGCGAAGAACCAGCGATGGTAGCGCGCGTCGTCGTCTTTGACGATGCGCGTTGCCAGATCCACATTGTCGGGAATGCCGCGCAGGACGCCCGGGATGAGGTCGAAACGGATATCGATCTCCGGAAAAGCCGCATGGAATTCGCCCAGCCGCGGCAACAGCCAGTGGGCCACGAACGAGCTGGACATGGAGAGGGTGACGACCGGCTTCGTCGTATTCTGCCGCTGCCGGATCGCTTGGACCGCATCGGCAATGCGCCCGACGGCCTCGCCGACGACGCCGAAGAGATCGCTGCCATCCGCGGTAAGTTCGAGCCCGCGTGCCCGCCGTTCGAAGAGTCTGGCTCCTACCGCAGCCTCCAACTCGGCGACGCTGCGGCTGATCGAGGGCTGGCTGACGTTGAATTCCGCGGCCGCAGCCGTGAAGCTGCCGGTGCGGGCCGCGGCCTCGAAAACCAGAAGCCCCCTCGCGGAGGGGATAAGGCGGGAGAGCGGAGCCATACGCCCAGCGTATGCTTCTCCCAAGGTTTTTCAATCTGGTCCGGTTCCAGACTTCCCGCCACGATCGCCGAAGTTGTTCAGCAGCGCCGCAGTTTCGGGGGCTGCCGGTGCTCCCGGACTGAAATAGCGCAGTCGTCCCACTCCGGTTCGATCACAGGGAAGCCATTCGATGAGCGCAACGGTTTCCATGCCGGATCGGCCCCTCGCTGCACCGCGCGACCCACTTCTGGAGCCGTTTGCCATCAAGAAGCTGCGACTTCGCAACCGCATCGTCAGCACCAGCCATGCCTCGATGCTGGACGATGGCGGCCTGCCGCTCGAACGCTACCAGCGATATCACGAGGAAAAGGCCCGTGGCGGCCTCGCCATGACGATGATCGGCGGCTCCGCTATGACGTCGCCGGATTCCAGCTGGGGCGGTGGCCAGCTCGACCTCTCCAGCAACCGCATCATTCCGCATCTCGCGGCGCTGTCCGACCGCATTCACGGCCATGGTGCGGCCGTGATGTGCCAGGTTTCGCATCTCGGCCGCCGCGCGACCTCCTATGGCTGGAACTGGCTTCCGGTGCTGGCGCCGTCGCGCGTCAGGGAGACGCGCAACCGCAATTTTCCCAAGGAGATGGACGATGCGGACATCGCGCGCATCATCCGGGATTATGCCGATGCGGCGTTGCGCTGCATGGAGGGTGGGCTTGACGGCATCGAGACGGTGACCGGCGGCCACCTCATCGGCCAGTTCCTGTCGCCGCGCACCAACAAGCGCACCGACGGTTTCGGCGGCTCGCACGAGAACCGGGCGCGCTTCGGGCTCATGGTCCACGAGGCGATCCGCAAGCGCGTCGGCAACGACGCCGTCGTCGGCATCCGCTTCGTGATCGACGAGGGCGTAGCCGATGGGTCGGATTTCGAGGATTGCCTGCAACTCGCCCGGATCTTCGAACGCGAAGGCTATATCGACTATTTCAACTGCATCTACGGCCGCATGGACACGGATCTCGCGCTGGCCGAGGACAACATGCCCGGTATGTTCCAGCGCAACGCGCCCTATCTCGCTTCGGTGGCGCAGTTTCGCCGCGAGACAAAGCTGCCGCTGATCCATGCCGGCGGCATTCGCGACGTCGCGACCGCTCGCCACACCATCCGCGAGGGCGTCGTCGATCTGATCGGCATGACCCGTGCTCATATTGCCGACCCGCATCTGGTCAACAAGATCAGGCGCGGGGAGGAGGAGCAGATCCGCCCCTGCGTCGGCGCCTCCTACTGCCTCTACAAGAAGGTCAACTGCATCCATAACGCCGCCAGCGGGCGCGAAACCGTGCTCGGCCATGAAGTCGCGCCGGCCTCGCGAAGCCTGAAGGCCGTGGTGGTCGGCGGCGGGCCGGCCGGGTTGGAAGCCGCCCGCGTCTGTGCCGAGCGAGGGCATTCGGTCGTGCTATTCGAGGCTGCCGCCAAGCTGGGCGGGCAGTTGCTCGTGGCCAGCGCTGCCCACGAGCGTCGCGACCTGATCGGCATCGTCGATTGGCGCATCGCGGAACTCGATCGGCTCGGCGTCGATATGCGGGTGAACTGCTATGCGGAGGCCGACACGGTTCGCGCCGAGGCGCCGGGCCTCGTGATCGTCGCCACAGGCGGCATTCCGGATACCGACTGGTTCGAAGGTTCGGAGCTCTGCGACAGCGCCTGGGACGTGCTGACCGGCACGGTGCCCGGCAAGAGCGACGTGCTCGTCTATGATGGGACGGGGCGTCAGGCCGCGGCATCCTGCGCGTTGCAGCTTGCTCGGCAGGGCCGGTCGGTTTGCATCGCCACGCCCGATGACGCGCTTGCCGTCGAGATGTCCTATATCGACAAGTCGAGCTTCAGGAAGCGCTTCGCCGAGCTCGGCATCCGCTCGCTCGTCGATGTCAGGCTGGAGAAGGTCGAGCGCCGGGGCAACGCCTTGCAGGCCACGTTCCGCAACGAGCTGACCGGCGCGGAAAGCCAAGTCGAGGCCAGCCAGATCGTCGTCGAATACGGCACGCTGCCGGCCGCCGAAATCTATCACGAGTTGCGACATCTCTCGGCCAATGACGGGGTGACCGATATCGCGTTCATGCTGGGGAGCGAGGAGGCGGCCGCGCCGGCGCCGGGGCACTTCCTCCTGCACCGTATCGGCGACGCCGTTTCGAGCCGCGACCTCTATTCCGCGATCTACGAGGCCTACCGGCTTTGCTCCAAGCTTTGAGCGATCGGTCCAATCAAGCCGCGGCAGGGCTTCGGCCGCTCGCCGCGTCGGCGAAGCGCTCGATCCGGAAGTCGTGGAGCGGGATTTCGGTCGTGCCCGTCGCGATCAGCTCGGCCATCGTGTCGCCGACGCCCGGGCCCAGCTGGAAGCCGTGCCCGCTGAAGCCAAAGGCGTGGAACAGCCCCAGCGTCGTGCCGGACGGGCCCATGACCGGCAGCATGTCGGCCAGATAGCCCTCGCAGCCCGACCAGGTGCGGATTACCGAGACTTTCTCCAGAGCCGGTAAGAGCTGCCGCAAGGCACGGAGCTGGGCAGGCAGCCGCGTCGGATCGGCCTTTGCATGGCCGGGGTCCAAGGCGACGTCGACACGCTCGGCTGCGCCGCCGAAGACGATGTTGCCGCGCTCGACCTGACGGAAATAGGCGTCGGTTCCGTGCCGGCGTGTCCAGATGCCGACGACCGGCAGGATGCGATGGGGCAAGGGCTCGGTGACGCCCATCTGCGGACCGCGCGGGGTGAGGGGCACCGGCTCGCCGAATTGCGCGGCGATCCGCATACCCCAGGCGCCGGCGGTGTTGAGGAGCCTGCCGGCCTCGAACACGCCCTTCGATGTCGTGACGCGGAAGCCTGCCTCGGTCTTCTCGATGCTGCCGACCTCGCAATCCTCGACGATCTCCGCGCCGAGCCGCCGCGCGGCGTCGGCGAATGCGGGCGCGATAAGGCGTGGATTGCCCGAGCCATCCTGAGGCGAATAGGAGGCTGCGATCGCGCCGGGGCCGAGGCCGGGAAAGCGCGCGCGGATCTCGTTGGCGCCCAGTTCTTCGAGCTCGAGCCCCCAGGGCCGCGCCGCCTCGGCATAGGCGCGCATATCGGCCAGCGCATCCTCTTCGAAGATGAGCCGGAGATGGCCGGTCGCGCGGAATTCCACATCGCGGCCGAGCAACCGTTCCGCATCGCCCCATAGCGTGCGGGAGCGATGCGCGAGCGGCAATTGCGTGAGATGCCGCCCGGTCCGGCGGATATTGCCGAAGGATGCGACGGTGGCGCCCGTTCCGACCCGGTGACGTTCGATCAGCGTGACCTTCAGGCCGCGCCGCTTCAGGAAGAAGGTTGCGGYGGTTCCCATCAGGCCGCCGCCGAGCACGATCACATCCATGTCCAGCCTCTTGCCACTGCGGCGGCAATTTTACACGCGGCCGAACCTGACGCGGGCGCGCGGAGCCGTCAAAGACGCGATGGCCGGCAGGCCATAAGTCGAGCCTATGGTCCTGCCCCGCATGTCTCTTGGACCATCTCGCGGCATCCGTGTCAGCTTCCGGCCGCCAGCAAGAGGAGCGGACATGGACGATGGCACTGTGCCGAGTGCGGACTGGAAGGTCGGCGTCGATATCGGCGGCACCTTCATCGATTTCTGCGCGCTCGAGACGCGCTCCGGCCAGGTCGCGTCGCTGAAGGTCTTGACGACGCCCGACGATCCGGGCGCCGAGCTGATGACGGGCCTCTCGCTGCTCGCCGAGCGTGAGGGGCTCGATCCCGAGGCCGTCACCCGTTTCGTCCACGGCACGACGGTCGGCGTCAACACCATCATCCAGCGCAAGGGAGCGCAGCTCGCTCTCTTCACCAATGCCGGCTTCGAGGACGTAATCGAGCTCGCCCGCCTGCGCATGCCCGAGACGTATTCGCTGTTCTGCTGCCGCCCGGAGCAGCTCATCACCCGCGATCGGGTGTTCGGCATTCCGGTCCGCATGCGTTCGGACGGGCGCGAGACGGTGAAGCCCGATCTCGAAGCCGTCGCTGCCGCCATCGCTTCGGCAAAGGCGCGGGGAGCTGTCGGCATCGTCATCGCCTTCCTCCACGCCTGGCGCGACGGCGCGCAGGAGGAGGCGGTGAAGGCCGAGATCGCCCGGCTGGCTCCGGAGCTCTTCGTCTTCACCTCCGCCGAGGTCTGGCCGGTGATCCGCGAATACGAGCGGACGACGACGGCGATCCTCAACGCCTACGTCCATCCCCGCATCGCGGGCTATCTGACGGCGCTGGAGCAGCGGCTGGCGGATCGCGGCGTGCCGGCGCGGGCGCTCCTGACCAAGTCGAATGGCGGCGTGATGAACGCTGCCGAGGGCAAGCGCGCCTGCGTCTCCATGCTGCTCTCCGGCACGGCTTCGGGCGTGATCGGCGCGACCTGGTTCGCCCGCCAAGCCGGCGAGAAGCGCGTGCTGACGCTCGATATCGGCGGCACATCCGCCGACTTCGCCCTGATCATCGACGGCGAGCCGCAATACGGCACCGGCGAGATGATCGGCGAGTTCCCCCTCTATATTCCGTCCGTCTCGGTCAGCTCGATCGGCATCGGCGGCGGCTCGATCGCCACGGTCGACGGGCAGGGCGTGCTCCGGGTCGGGCCGGAATCGGCCGGCTCGACACCGGGGCCGGCCTGCTATGGGCGCGGTGGCGAGCAGGCGACCGTCACCGACGCCATGGTGGTCTGCGGCTGGCTCGGCCATAGTGAGATGGCCTATGGCCAGCTCAGGATGGATGCAGGCCTTGCCCGCGCCGCCGTAGGGCGACTGGCCGAGACGCTCGGACGGCCCCTCGACGACACGGCGCAGGCGATCCTCGATATCGCTGTCTCAGAGATGTTCGTCGAGGTCGAGAAGCTGTCGTCGCGGGCGGGTGTCGACCTGAAGGAGTTCACCCTGATGCCGTTCGGCGGCGGGGGGCCGATGCTCGGCGCCTTCCTCGCCCGCGAACTCGGCATGACCAGGTTGCTGGCCCCGCGCCGACCGGGCGTCGTGTCGGCGCTCGGCGGCCTCGTCGCCGATTTGCGCGGCGACTTCGTCCGCACGCTCTTCGCCGAACTCTCCGCCGCGGTCCTGCCGCAGCTGAACGCGGCGGCCGCCGCCATGGTTCAGGAGGGGCGCAGCTGGCTTGCGGCCCAGGGACATGCCGGCCCTGCCGATCTCCGGTTCTCGGCGGATATGCGCTATGTCGGCCAGAGCTACGAGATCGAGGTTCCCCTGCAGCCGGCCTGGCTCGAGGCCGGCGACCCGACGGCGATCGCCCGCGAGTTCCATCGGACGCATGCCCGAATCTATGATTTCGATGATACGGACGGCCGGATCGAGATCGTCAACCTGCGCCTCTCTGCCATCGGTGCGGGGCCGGTCCTCTCCTTCCCGGAGGCCAGCGAAACCGATGCGGTCGCGACGCCGGAATGCGCGCTCGATATCCATACCGGCGGTGCGCGAAGGGCGGTC
Source organism: Allobosea sp. RAF48 (assembly GCF_052114025.1). Taxonomy (NCBI): domain Bacteria; kingdom Pseudomonadati; phylum Pseudomonadota; class Alphaproteobacteria; order Hyphomicrobiales; family Alloboseaceae; genus Allobosea; species Allobosea sp. RAF48. Next base: position 135,474 of record NZ_JBFRDZ010000010.1, on the reverse strand, counting down.
GGACTGTACCGCCGCGCCGACCTGCCGCCCGGCAGCCGCTTCGCCGGCCCGGCTGTCGTTGCCCAGGAGGACACCACGGTGGCCATACCTGCCGGCGCGATGGCGCGGATCGACGGCCATCTCAACCTTCATCTGACTTTCGCTGGGTGATATCGATGTTCGACCGGATGAAGCTTCAGGTGCTCGCGAACCATGCGCGCGCCGCCGCTGAGAACATGGCGCATACGCTGCACCGCACGGCGCATTCCGCCTTCGTCAAGGAGACGGAGGATTTCACGGTGATGCTGATCAGCCGCAGCGGCGACACCTTCGCCGTGCCGATGGAGCTGGGCGCGACCTGGTATCCCGGCCTGTCCTGGGCGCCGGCGCTGGCGATGGTCGACGACTATAAGCCCGGCGACGTCGCCTTCACCAACGACCCCTATTCCTGCTTCGTCGCCACCCACGCGCCCGATACCCATCTCTGGAAGCCGGTCTTCCACGAGGGCGAGATCGTGGCCTGGACCGGCGGCCATATCCACAACACCGACATGGGCGGCGCAGTGCCGGCCTCGCTCTCGCGGGCACTGACCGAAATCCATCAGGAGGGCATCCGCTTTCCGCCGATGAAGCTCGTCAACGAAGGTGTCTTCGAGGAGCAGATCCTCAGGATCATGACGACCAATGTCCGCAAGCCGGACCTGAACATCGGCGACATCAAGGCCCTGGTCGGCGCGCTCAACACCGGCGAGCGCAAGGTGCTGGCCATGATCGAGAAGTTCGGCCGCGAGGCCTTCCTCGGCGGCGTCGAGGCGCTGCTCGACCATGCCGAGGCGCAGGCGCGCGAGGTGCTGTGCGGCATGCCGGACGGCACCTGGGAATTCGCGGATTATGCCGACGAGGATTCGGTCGAGGCCAATCCCTGCCGCCTGAAGCTCAAGCTCACCATCCGCGGCGACGAGGCGGTGCTGGATTTCACCGGCTCCGACCCGCAGCTCGCTTCCTCGCTCAACGTGCCGAGCGGCGGCAATCCGCGGCACACGATCCTGCTCGTCGGGGTCTATTACGTCCTCTACACGCTGAACCCGAAGATCCTGCTCAATACCGGCCTGACGCGCCCCTTCACCTGCATCGCGCCGGAGGGAACGGTGCTCAACCCGGTCTTCCCGGCCGCGGTCGGCATGCGCTCGCTGACCTGTGCCAGGCTCCGTTCCGTGATCTTCGGTGCGTTCTCGCAGGCCGTGCCGGAGCGTTTGCCCGCGGCGCCCGCCGGCAACAACTGCATCGTCAACGTGATGACGACGGACGAGCGCACGAGCCGGACCGTCATCGCCGCTGTGAACCCGGTGGTGGGCGGCGGCGGCGGCATGCCGCATCGCGACGGCACCAACGGCTCCGGTGCCGACGCGGCCTATCTCAAGAACACGCCCATCGAGATCACCGAGACCGAGACGCCGGTGGAATTCGTCAAATACGGGCTGGCCAAGGATAGCGGCGGCGCCGGGCGCTGGCGCGGCGGGCTTGCCACCGACATGGCCTTCCGCGTCTTCGCGCCGGACAGCCGCATCACCGCCCGCAATCGCGACCGCAGCTTCTTCCGGCCCTGGGGCGTGCTGGGCGGCCGGGCGGCAGGATTGTCGGACATGGTGGTCAATCCGGGTCAGCCGGAGGAGCGGCGGCTCGGCAATATCGACACCGCCGTCCTGCAGCCCGGCGATGTGCTGGAGATCCGCTCGGCCGGCGGTGGCGGCCGCGGCCATCCCTTCGACCGGGAGGCCTGGCGCGTGGTGCAGGATGTCGTGCGCGGCTATGTTTCGCCGGAAGCGGCGGAGCGGGATTATGGCGTCGTCACGCAGGACGGAGTCCTGGACGAGGAAGCGACGAAGGCGCGGCGCGCCGACCGAGCGCCCATCGCCGGCCACTTCCATTTCGGCCCGGAGCGCGAGGGCTACGAGGCGCAATGGACGCGGGACGCCTATGACAGGCTGACGGCGATCCTCGCCGGCCTGCCGATCCACTGGCGCTTCTTCGCGAAGACCGAGATCTTCCGCCGCATGAAGCGCAGGGCCGGCGCTGATGGTGTCGACGAGGCTTTTGCCGCGGCCAAGCTGCGGTTTCCCGAGATGCCGGAGCCACGGCTGGTCCATGCCGAGGCGGCCGAATGAGCACAGCCGCGAGCGAAGGGGCGGGCAGGCTGGTTCGATTGGCCGAGGTCGATCGCGCCCCGTTGTGCTTCTTCCTCGATGGCAGCGAGCACCGGGCTTTGACGGGCGACACCGTGCTCAGCGCGGTGCTGTCGGTCGCGTCGGCACTGCGCCGCTCGGAATTCGGCCCGGAGGCCCGTGCAGGCTTCTGTCTCATGGGAGCCTGCCAGGACTGCTGGATCTGGCAGGAGGATGGACCAAGGCTGCGGGCGTGCTCGACGCCGCTGGCCGAAGGCATGCGCCTCCTGTCCGACGCGCCGGGCGAATGGCCATGAGCGACGCGGCAGGACCGCGGGTCGTTGTCGTCGGGGCCGGGCCGGCTGGCATCCGGGCTGCCGAGGCACTCGTTGTCGGCGGGCTGATGCCCATCGTCATCGACGAGGGCGAGCGCGCCGGAGGCCAGATTTATCGCCGGCCGCCGCAGGGTTTCACGCGCCCGCCAGAGGCCCTCTATGGCTCCGAGGCTGCCAAGGCGATCGCGCTGCACCAGACCTTCGATTCCCTGGCGGCGGCCGGCAGCCTCCTTCATCATTCACGCAGTTCCGTCATCGCCATTGCGGACGGGCGATTGCAGGTCATTGGCGACGCAGGGGCGCGCTGGGTTTCCTATGACCGGCTGATCCTCGCTGCGGGAGCCATGGATCGCATCATGCCCGTGCCGGGCTGGGAGAATGCCGGCGTCTACGGGCTCGGCGCGATGCAGATCGCGCTGAAGGCGCAGGGGGCCGCGTTGGGACGGCGCATCGTGCTGGCCGGCTCCGGCCCGCTGCTCACACTGCTCGCGGTGCAATTGCTCAAGGCCGGAGGGCAGATCGCGGCGGTCCTCGATACCGCGTCCATGCGCCAGCAATTTCGCGGCTTCTCAGGCCTCTCGGCAAGGCCGCTCTTTGCCTTGCGCGGGTTGATGATGCGCCGGCGCCTGGCCGGACTCTACCATGCCGGCGTCCAGTTGGATCGCATCGAGGTGGATGAGCGCGGCCCGGTCGCCCTGTTCTGGCGCGATGAAGCGGGCCGGAGCCAGCGTACGGCCTGTGATGCGGTCGGCATGGGTTGGCACCTGCGGGCAGAGACCCGTCTTGCGGACCTGGCCGGCTGCGACTTCGCCTATGACGAGACCTGGCGGCAATGGCTGCCGCAGGCCGACGCCATGGGGCGGGCCGGACGCGGCGTCTATCTCGCCGGGGACGGGCTCAGGATACTCGGCGCCGATGGGGCCGAGGTCGCAGGGCGGCTCGCCGCGGCGGCCTGTCTGAAGGATCTCGGTCTGCCGGCACCGGACATGGCGGCGGATAAGCGCCGGTTGGCCCGGTTCGGCCGCTTCGCGCGCGGCGTCGCGGAGGCTTTTCCCTGGCCGGCCGAGACGGCGGCCGAATTGCCGGATGAGACGGTGGTCTGTCGTTGCGAAGGTGTTACGGCCGGCGAGTTGCGCCGGACCGTCGATTTTGGTGGTGGCGAGGTCAATCGCGTCAAATCGCTCGGGCGCGCCGGCATGGGGCGCTGCCAGGGCCGCTATTGCGAACTGGCCGCCGCGGAAATCGTCGCCGGCAGCGCGGGGCATGCTTGCGCGGCTGCGGCGGGCCGGCTGCGCGGACAAGCGCCGGTGAGGCCAGCGCCGATCGCTGCCCTGATTCAGGATGCGCCTGCCGACGGATAGGATCGAGAGCTCAGGCGCCGGGCGGGTGATTGAGGTCCCGGCAGGCGGCACGCAGGCAATTGCGCATCAGCTCATGGCTGGCCGAGAGTGGCCGGTCTTTGCTGGTCAGGATGGCGACGGGCACTTCGATCCGGGGTTCGAACGGCCGGGTCACGACGCCGTTGAACTGCTCCCAGGGCAGGAGACTGTCGACGATGGCGATGCCGAGCCCGTCCCGCACATAGGGCAGGGCCGTGATCGATAGGTCGATCTCGATCGCCGGGGCGTAAGCAAAATCTTCGGCCTCAGCCGATGCTGCCAGCAACCGTCCCGGCAACGTGTCGGCGCGGTAGGAAATCAGCGTCTCGTCGCAGATGTCGGCGAAGCAGACGCGGTCGAGCCCGGCCAGCCGATGCCCGGCCGACACGACGCAGACCAGCGTGGCGCGCCCGACCGTCTCGGCATGGATGCCCGCATGCGGCAGGTTGTTCATGGCGATGCCGAGGGAGACTTCGCCATTGCGCAGCATCTCGACGATGGATGTCTGCGAGGCGATGAGCGAGCGCACCACGATCTCGGGATGCTCCTCCCGGAAAGCGGTCAGGGCGCGCGGCACGATCGACATGGAAGGCGGAGCCGACGCGGCGAGCCGGACGAGGCCGGTGCGCCCGTGCCGCATGTCGACCGTCCGTCGCCTGAGCGCATCGAGCTCGCCGAAGATGTGCTCGGCCTGGGAGTACAGCTCCTCCGCCTCCTGCGTTGGCACAAGCCGGCCGCGCACGCGGTTGAACAGCTTGAAGCCGAGCTGGTCCTCGGCATGAAGCAGGATCTGGCTCAGGGCAGGCTGCGAGATGTTCAGCATCGCGGCCGCGCCGGTGACCGTGCCGCAGCGCATCAGCGTGCAGAAGACTTCGAGTTGGCGCGCCCGCATCTGTCCTCCCATCAACGGCGATAGCGCAGACATCGCCGCCGCCGGCGCGGATGTCCAGCCTCAACCGCCCTCGGGTTTGCTCCCGGTCTATCGCTGGTCCCAGCGATCCCGCATTTCGTAGAAGAGCACGGCGAGCGGCAGGAACCAGAGCTTGCCGAAATAGAGCGGGCGGCTGCGGAAGGGTAGATCGGAATAGGCGCTCGGCGCATCCGTGTTGCCGAGCATGCGCTGCGCGATCTTGTGGCCGAACCAGCTCGCCCGAGCGATGCCGGTGCCGTTGTAGCCGCAGGCATAGAAGACACCCTCCTGCTCGCCGAGATGGGGCAGCTTGTCGAAGGTGAAGCCGGTCTGGCCGTGCCAGTAATGGGTGATCGGCGTCCGTTCCAGCTGGGGGAAGACCTGCAGCATCTGCTTGCGCAGGTGCCCGGCATTGGCGTGGGCGACATTCTCCCCGGTCACCTTGAGCACGCGTCCGCCGAAAAGAATCCGGGTCCCGTCGGGCGAGGGGCGGTAATAGGTCACGACACGCTGGCTGCCCGCCAGCATGCGCCGCTTCGGCATGAGGCGATCCATCACCTCGGCCGGGAGCTGGCCGGTCGCGATCAGCGCACTGCGGATGGGAATGATCCGCCGCTGCAGGAAGGGCAGGAGCGCCCCGGTGTAACCGTTGGTCGCGACGAGCAGCTGCTTCGTCGCCGTCTTCTGTCGCCCGACGGAAAGGCTGAACCCGCCGGCCTGGGGCGAGATCGCCGTGACCCGGGCGCCGCTGACGATATGCACGCCGAGCCGCCGCGCGGCTTCGGCGAGACCCGCGACATAGCGGGCAGGATGTAGGCCGGCATAGCCGGGCATGGCGAGGCCACCATGGTAGAGTTCGGTGCCGATCTCGCCCTGCTGCTCGGCCCGCGGCACCAGGTAGGCATCGCAGGGCATGACCTGCCGGATGCGGTCGAGATTGCGCCCCATCGCCTCGTAGAGACGCGGCGTCATCGCTCCCCGGAAATAGCCGACCACCGCCAGATCGCAGTCAATGGCCTCCCGCGCCACCACATCCTTGACGTGCTGCAATGCGAGAAAACTCTCCTCGACGATGGCGCGCGCCTTGTCCGGGCCATAGGCCATCGCGGTGTCGAAGGTCGCCCAGCCGGGGCCGAGCATCCCGCCATTGCGGGAGGAGGCGCCCCAGCCGGGCGCTTCCGCGTCCAGCACGGTCACCTGCTTGCCGGCACGCGCCAGGGTCAGCGCGGCATTGAGGCCGGTGAAACCGGCGCCGACGACGGTGACGTCGCTCTGTGCGGGAAGTTCTACCGGGGCCTGCGCCGCGGGCCTCGCGGCGTCCCACCAATAGGGCGTGTCGACCGCGTCGTCGCTGAAGAACGGACCGGACAGGCGTGCCATGCGCGTAACCCTCAGGATGGCAGGATGCGCCGCAGGAAATCCTGCGTACGCGGATGCTGCGGCCGGCTCAGCACGGCTTCGGGCGAGCCCTGTTCGACGAGGACGCCGCCATCGAGGAACAGCACGCGGTCCGCGACCTCGCGGGCGAACCCCATCTCGTGGGTGACGACGACCATCGTCATGCCCTCGTCGGCAAGCGAGCGCATGACGGCGAGGACCTCTCCGACCAGCTCCGGGTCAAGCGCCGACGTCGGCTCGTCGAACAGGATGGCGTCGGGCTTCATGCCGAGCGCGCGGGCGATCGCGACACGTTGCTGCTGGCCGCCGGAGAGCTGGGCGGGATAGGCGTCGATCTTGGTGCCGAGCCCGACTCGCGTCAGCAGCTCACGCGAGCGGGCGAGAACCTTGTCGCGCGGCTCCTTCTTCACGAAGACCGGGCCTTCCGCGACGTTTTCGAGCGCTGTCCGATGTGGAAACAGGTTGAAGCGCTGGAAGACCATCGCGACGCGGGTCCGCACCTGGCGAATACTCGACGAGCCGGTGTCGACGCGCTCGCCATGCACGGTGATCTCGCCGCCCTGATAGGTCTCCAGGCCGTTGATGCAGCGCAGGAGCGTCGACTTGCCGGAACCGGACGGCCCGATGATGCAGACCACCTCACCCTTCTCGACCGCGAAGGAGACGTCGTGGATGACCTCGAGCGTGCCGAAGGATTTTCGGATGTTGCGCAGTTCGATGATGCTCATCGGGCCTGCCTCATGCGGCGTTCGAGCCAGCTGTTGAAGGCCGTGAGCGGCAAGCTCATGGCAAGGTAGATCAGCGCCACCAGCGTGAAGATCGTGGTGTTCTCGAAGGTCGAGGATGCCAGGAGCTTGCCCTGAAGCGACAGCTCCGCGACCGTGATCGTCGAGGCCAGCGAGGAATCCTTGAGCAGCATGACCATCGTGCTGCCATAGGGCGGCAGCGCCACGCGGATCGCCTGGGGCAGCACGACGCGCCGCATCAGCAGCCCCCAGCCCATGCCGATCGAGAGCGCGGCTTCCGTCTGCCCGCGGTCGATCGCCTCGATGCCGGCGCGGAAGACTTCGGCCATGTAGGGCGAATAGGCGATGCCGAGGCCGATGACGGCCGCCTGCACGGCGCTCAGCGACAGGCCGAGATCCGGCAGCACGAAATAGATGTAGAACAGGGTGACGATGCCGGGGATGCCGCGCACGATCACGATGATCGTGCGCGCCGTCCAGGCGAGCGGCGCGATGCCGCTCACCCGCATGAAGGCCCAGGCCAGGCCGAGCACCGTCGCGAGGACGAAGGCGCCGAGCGTGACCAGCAGAGTGAGGTAGACGCCCTGCATCAGGATCGGCAGATACGTCGGAACCTGGGTGAGAAAATGCGTCATGGCCGGATGGGACGCCTAGCGCTTAGAGACCCCACTTCTTCAGGATCGTCTCGAAGCGGCCATCCTTCTTCATGTTCGCGAGGCTGGTGTTTATCTTCGCCAGCAGCTCGGCATTGCCCTGCTTGACGGCGATGTTGATCGGCCCCGGCACCGAAGGTTTGTAGGACTTGACCAGCCGCAGCTGCGGGAAGCGCCCCTGCGCGAGATTGTAGGCCAGGATCGGATAGTCGCCGATGCCGGCGTCGAGGCGGCCGTTGGAGACGTCGCGCAGGATGTCGGGCAGGCTGTCATAGGCGTTCACCTCGGCCGGCGCGCCCGATGCCTTGAGGGCGTCGATATAGCGGGTGCCGATCTGGCCGCCGACCTTCTTTCCCTTGAGATCCTCGAAGCCGACATAGTCCTTGGCATCGCCCGACTGAACCACCAGACCCTCGCCATAGGCGTAGACGTCCTGGCTGAAGTCGACGACCTTGGCGCGCTCCGGAGAGCCGTACATGGCGGCGGAAATGATATCGATCTTGCCCGAGGTAAGAGAGGCGATCAGCGTCGAGAACTGCATCGGCTGGATTTCGACCTTGAAGCCGGCGTCCTTGCCGATTTCCTCGATCACGTCGACCATCATCCCCTGGATGGTATTGGTCTTGGCGTCGAGGAAGGTGAAGGGCGTCCCCGTCGGCGTTGAGCCGACCTTGTAGACTGTCTGTGCCTGGGCGGTCGCCGCGGCAATCATCATGCCGAGCGCTGCAACCGTTCTGAACCCGATCATCCCATTCCCCTTTTTGCGTTGAAGTTACCCAGAATCGGAGCCGGGCCATGCAGCATCCGTACCTGCCGGAGCGAACGACAAGACGGATTTGTTTCGGAACCATAAGACGGACTTATGCGGTTTGCTGCGAGCAGCACCGCCACCTAGAACTCCGCCACCTTGCCGAAGGCTGAGCCCTCCAGCCGCTCGGGCCGGTAGGGTCGCGGATCGACGATCGGCTTCGCGCCGGTCACGATATCCGCGATCATGTGACCTGCGCCCGGGCCGATCCCGAAGCCATGGCCGCTGAACCCGGCCGCGAGAATGAACCCCGGCAGGCCCGCGAGTTCGCCGATGGCCGGCACGCCATCCGGCGTACTGTCGATGTAGCCGGCCCAGCGTGCCGCGACCGGCACGGATTTGAGGCCCGGCAGCAGGCGCTGGGCGCGCGCGTGGGTCTCGGCGATCTGGCGCGGATCGGGCGTCGGGTCGAGGATGCGGTTGGCCTCCATGGGGGTGGGTGCGTCGAGCTTCCAGCGACCAAGCGTCTCGTGGCCGGCCTTCCAGCCTTCGAACCCGCCGATGGCGAGGCTGCGCCAGCGCCGCAGGAACATCGGCACGAACTGTCGGGCGAAGCGCAGTTGCTGCGGCGTGGGGTCAACGCGGGCACCGCCGCTGATGGCCAGCGTGTAGCCGCCATCGCTGCGCCGCGTCACCGAGACTGCGGCCGTATGCAGCGCGTCGGGCAGGCCGATTGCGCCTGGCGCGACGGACAGAATCGACGAGCGGACAGAAGATTGCGGGAAGCGAATGCCGTACTGGTTGAGGAAGGACGAGGCCCAGGCGCCACCCGCATGGATGACCGTCGCCGTGCGGATCGTGCCCTTCTCGGTCACGACGGCCGAGACGCGCCCGCCCTCCGTCTCAAGACCGCGCGCGGCGCAGAACTGATGTACGCTGCCGCCAGCCTTGAGGATGCCGCGCGCGATCACTGGCGCCGCGCGGGCGGGGTCAGCGGTGCCGTCCGTCGGCGAGAACACGCCGCCCTTCCAGCGCTTGCCGGTCGCGCTGCCGCGGGCCGAGGCTTCGTCAGCGGAGAGCATATGGGTGACGACACCCTCGCCGACCGCGAAATCGCGCCATTTCGCCCAGGCAGCCAGTTGCGCGTCGTCATCGCTCAGATAAAGCAGGCCGCAGCGCCGGAAGCCGAGATCCTCTCCGATCTCTTCGGCGAAGCGATCCCAGAGCGTGAGGCTTTCCGTCGCCATCGGCAGCTCGCGGGCATCGCGATTCTGCTGCCGGCACCAGCCCCAGTTGCGGCTCGACTGCTCGGCGCCAATGCGGCCCTTCTCGACGAGCGCGACCTTCAAGCCGCGGCGCGCGAGATAGTAGCCCGCGGAGACGCCGACGATGCCGCCGCCGATGATGACGACATCGGCACGCTCGGGCAGGGCAGGGCTGGTCTCGATCTCGGACAGTGGCGCTGGCATCGCGGTCTCCTTGCGGAGAGGAGACTATCCGCCGGCCACCGGGCATGTGCACCGCAGATCGGATCGCCGCAGCATTTCCTTCCGTTTCGACAGCCCAATTCTGCCATCGCTTGCGCCTGGCACCTGTTAGACACTGCGCATGGTTCGCGGCATGATCTGCTGCCGGAGCGCCGGGCCGGAAGGCGCGGCGTGGCCATCTGTCGATCGAAGGGGACCCCCATGAAGCTTGACCAGATCGACATCAAGATCCTCTACGAGCTGCAGAAGAATGGCCGGATCACCAATGTCGAGCTGGCCGAGCTGGTGAACCTGTCGCCGAGCCCCTGCCTGATGCGCGTCAAGAAGCTGCAGCAGGACGGCTACATCACCGGCTATTCCGCCCGCATCAATATCGGCAAGCTCGGCCAGACGCTGACGGTCTTCACCGAGGTGACGCTCAAGAACCACCGGCAGATCGATTTCGCGCGCTTCCTTGCCGCCATCGAGAAGCTCGACCAGGTGATCGAATGCCATCTGGTCTCGGGCGGCTACGACTATCTCGTCAAGTTCGTCACCAGCGGCATCATCGAATACCAGACGCTGATGGAGCGGCTGATCGACCTCGACATCGGCATCGACAAGTATTTCAGCTTCGTCGTGCTGAAATCGCCGATCGTGAAGCCGCATATGCCACTGACCAGCCTGTTCCCGGTTACGGCGACGAGCTAGGCCCTGCTGATCTCGCGCGGACAGGCCGTCATCCCGGGCTTGACCCGGGATCCATCGTGGAGTGCAGATCTTATGATGGATTCCGGATCTGCGCCGCTTCGTGGCTTGTCCGGAATGGCGGCGTGCTTCCTTGGGAAAGCTCAGCGTTTTGCGAAGGCGGCTACGAGTTCCGGATCGCGTTCGAGCTTGTCGAGCCAGGATGGGTCGAGCTTGGGCACCGAGGACATCAGCAGCCGCGCATAGGGGTGGCCGCCGGCCTTGCCGACCTGGTCGGCCGGCAACTGCTCGACCTTTACGCCGCGATACATCACCGCGACCTCGTCGCAGATCGCCTGCACCGTCGTCAGGTCATGGCTGATGAAGAGGTAGGACAGGCCGAGTTCGCGCTGCAGGTCTTTCAGCAATTCGATGATGGCCGCGGCCACCACGGTGTCGAGCGCGGAGGTGATCTCGTCGCAGAGGATCAGTTCGGGATCGGCGGCGAGCGCGCGTGCCAGGTTCACGCGCTGCTTCTGCCCGCCCGACAATTCGCTTGGCAGCCGATGCTTAAGCGCACGCGGCAGATGCACCAGTTCGAGCAGGCGGTCGATGCGCGCATCGCGGGCGGCGCCGCGCAGGCCATGGTAGAAGGTGAGCGGCCGGCCCAGGATGTCCTCGATCGACTTGGCCGGGTTGAGCGCGGTATCGGCCGACTGGAACACGATCTGGAGCTTGCGCAATTCATCGGCGCTGCGGTCCTGCGCCCGCGGCGCCATCGGCTTGCCGTTGAAGGCGATCGTGCCTGAGGAGGGCGGGATGATGCCGGCGATGGAGCGGGCGAGCGTCGATTTTCCGCAGCCGGACTCGCCGATGATGCCGAGATTGCGCCCGCGCTCCAGCTTGAAGCTGACCTTGTCGACGGCCAGGATCAGCGGCGTTCCATCCGCCTGCAGCTTGCCGTAACCGGCGCTGATGGATGCAAGTTCGAGCACGGGGCGGGGAGCCGCGCCTTCCGGGCTCGCCACCTGTGCAGGGACGCGGCCGGGCGGCGCGAAGGCTGCGAGTAATTCCTGGGTGTAGGGGTGTTTCGGCGCCGACAATATCTGTGCAGTGGCACCGATCTCCTGGATGACGCCGCCTTTCAGGACGACGATGCGGTCGGCGATCTGCGCGACGACGGCCAGATCGTGCGAGACATAGACGCCGGCCATCCGGCTCTGGCGCATCACGGATTTGAAGGCGCGCAGGACTTCGATCTGCGTGGTGACGTCCAGCGCCGTCGTCGGCTCGTCGAAGATCACGACCTTCGGATCGCCAATGAGAGCCATGGCCGCTGACAAACGCTGCAACTGGCCGCCGGAAACCTGGTGCGGATAGCGCCCGCCGATCGTCTCCGGCGAGGGCAGGGACAGTGCTCGGAACAGGTCCACCGCCTTGGCCTCGGCCTCGGCACGCGGCATCAGTTCATGGATGCGGGTGATCTCGATCACCTGGTCCATGATCCGCTGCGCCGGATTGAAGGCGGCGGCCGCGCTCTGCGGCACATAGGAGACCGTGACGCCACGGACCTTCGCTCGCTCCTTCTCGGGCAAGCCGGCCATGTCGCGGCCGTTGACGCGGACGCTGCCACCGGTGATGCGGCAGCCCGCGCGGGTGTAGCCGAGCAGGGTCAGCGCGATCGTGGTCTTGCCCGAGCCGCTCTCGCCGATCAGCGCGACGATCTCGCCGGGCGCGATCTCGAAGCTTACCCCCTTGATGATCTCGACGCGGCGGCCGGCATCGGTGGTCGCTTCGACCTTCAGGTCCCGGATTTCGACGAGAGGACTCATCATTCGCTCCGGTCGCGGATTTTCTGCGGCAGGTTGTCGATCAGCATGTTCACCGCGATCGTCAGGCTCGCGATAGCGAAGGAGGGCGCCATCACGGCCGGCGAGCCGAAGGGCAGGCCGCCGATATTCTCGCGCACCAGCGAACCCCAATCGGCCTCCGGCGGCTGCACGCCGAGCCCGAGGAAGGACAGGCCGGACAGGAGCAGCACGATGAAGACGAAACGCAGGCCGACATCGGCCAGCACCGGGCCGATGATGTTCGGCAGGATTTCCGCGCGGATCAGGTAGCTCAGTTTCTCGCCGCGAATGCGTGCCACCGTGACGAAATCCGCAGTGTTGACGTTGACCGCGAGCGCCCTGGCGAAGCGATAGGAGCCGGGCGTGTAGATGATGCCGAGGATCAGCATCAGCACGGGGATCGAGGAGCCGACGCCGGCAACGGCGACGAGAGCGAACAGCTTGCTGGGGATCGAGCTCAACGCATCGATGAAGCGGCTCAGCGCCGTATCGAACCAGCCGCCGGTCACGGCCGCAGCCATGCCGAGCGTGACGCCGATGCTGCAGGCGATCAAGGTGGCGGCCAGCGATATGCCGACCGTGTAGCGCGCGCCGAACAGGATGCGCGAGAGCATGTCGCGCCCGAGATAGTCGGTGCCGAGCGGAAACTGCAGGCTCATCGGGCCGAAATAGTCGGTGTCGACGATGTCGCTGATGCCGTGGGGCGTGACATAGGGCGCGAGGATCGCGATCAGCGCCCAGGCGAGGATGACGATCAGGCTGATCCAGCCGGTGAGGTTGAACCGATACCCGGCGCGGCGCTGGCTGGCGGTTGTCGTATTGGCTGCGTCGATGGCCATGGTCAGCGCAATTTCGGGTTCGACAGGATGGCGATGACGTCCGCCGTCGTGATAAGGAGCAGGTAGACGACGCAGAAGATCATCGCGCAGCTCTGGATGAGCGGCAGGTCCCGCGTCGCTACCGCGTCGACCATCAGCTTGGCGATGCCGGGATAGTTGAAGATCGTCTCGACGATGATGACGCCGCCCAGCAGGTAGGAGAGCGACAGCGCAACGGCGTTGACGATAGGACCGAGCGCGTTGGGCAGCGCATGGCGCAACACGACTCGCGGGCGCGATGCGCCCTTCAGCTGCGCCATCTCCACATAGGGCGTGTTGAGCGCCTCGACGACGGCGGCGCGCGACATGCGGATCATCTGGGCGGAAATGACGAAGCTCAGCGTGAAGACCGGCATCGCGTAGATCCGCAGCATCTCGCCGAAGGAGTGGATGTCTCGCGCAAAGGAGAGCGCCGGCAGCCATTTCAGCCAGACCGCGAAAATCAGCACGCCTGCTGTCGCGATCATGAATTCCGGCACCGAGATCACCGTGATCGTCGCCATCGTGATCGAGCGGTCGTAAAGCGAACCGCGCAGCATGGCGGAGCTGATCCCGAGCGCGAGCGCGATCGGAACCGAGAAGAGCGCGGTTGCCGCCGCGAGCTGGAGCGAATTGCCCAGGCGCCCGGCGATGAGTTCCGCAATCGGCCGGTTATTGGCGTAGGAAATGCCGAGATCGCCGGTCAGCATTCCGCCGAGCCAGCGGAAGAAGCGCAGGATCGCCGGGTCGTTGAGGTGCATCGCTGCGCGCAGGCCCGCCACGGCTTCCGGCGTCGCCGCCTGGCCGAGCAGCACCTCCGCCACGTCGCCGGGCAGGATCTGGGTGGCGCAGAACACCACGAAGGAGACGATCAGCAGCGTCAGCAGTGCGACGAGCAGCCGTCCGCCAAGCAGGGACAACAGGTGAAGGTTCATCGACGCTCCCGCAGCTGACACCTCCGATCGGAGTGTGACACGAAATGAGGGCCGGACGCACGCGCCCGGCCCGCAGGAGAAAAAGGCTTTAGCCTTCGAGCCAGACGTACTCGGCGAAGGCGTAGCCCATCATCCCGCCGAGCGGGTTCGGGAGCAGGCCCTTGAGCTTGTTCGAGATCGCGTCGACGTTCGAGATGTAGACCGGGATCGCGGTGCCGGCCTCGTCGGCGACCATCACCTGCATCTCGCCGTAGATCTGCTTGCGCTTGGCCTCGTCGAGCGAGCCGCGCGCCTCGAGCAGCATCCTGTCGAATTTCTCGGACTTGTACTGGCTCTCGTTCCACGGCGCCGTGGAGGCGTAGAGAAGCGAGAACAGGATATCCGGCGTCGGCCGCGGGTTGATGTTGCCGAAATGGACCGGGGCCTTCAGCCAGTAGTTCGACCAATAGCCGTCCGAGGGAACGCGCTGGATGTCGAACTTCATGCCGATCGCGTTGCCGGCCTGCTGGACGAGTACGGCCATGTCGACCGAGGAACCGGCGGCATCCGAGGCCACGATCGGGATCGACTGGCCGAGGACGCCTGCCTTCTGGAAGAGGGATTTCGCCCGCTCCGGATCGAACGCCTTCGGCTTCAGATCCTTGTTGTGATAGACGTTCATCGGCGGAACGGGCTGGTCGTTGGCGATCTCGGCGAGGCCGCGCAACGCCGATTTCTGGATCTGCTCGCGGTTGAGCAGGTATTTCATGCCCGTCACGAAATCCATCTTGTTGCCCGGTGCCATGTCCAGGCGCATGTTGAGGTTCGTGTAGTTACCGGTCGTGGTCTTCGACAGCACGACGCCGGGCTGGCTCTCGACCAGGCGCATCGAGCGCGGATTGATGGCGGCGGCGAGCTGGATGTCGCCCGAGAGCAGCGCATTGACGCGCGCGGTGTCGTCGGTGATCGCGAAGAACTCGAAGGAGTCGAGGTTCGCGCCGCCGGACTTGAAGTAGTTCTTGTTCCTGACCGCGATCGAGCGCACGCCGGGCTCGAAGCTTTCGCAGGTGAAGGCGCCGGTGCCGTTCGCCTTGGCGAAGTTCGTGGTGCCGTCGGCGATGATCATGAAATGGTGCGTCGACAGGATGGTCGGCAGGTCGCCGTTCGGCGCCGCCAGCGTGATCTCGACCGTCAGCGGATCGACGGCCTTGAATTCGGTCATCTGCTTGGCGAGCGAGTTCGACTTCGAGCCGACGGCCGGGTCGAGATGGCGCTTCAGCGAGTAGATGACGTCGGCGGAGGTCAGCGGCTTGCCGTCATGGAAGGTGACGCCCTTCTTGATCGTGACGGTCCAGACCTTGGCATCCTTGGTCTCGAACTTGTCAGCGAGCTCCATCTGCAGCTTGCCGTCCCCGTCCAGGAAGGTCAGGCGGTTGTAGAAGGCGCAGCAGCGGACATAGTCCGTCGACAGCGAAGCCTTGGCCGGATCGAGCGTGTCGGCGGTCGAGGAGGACCAGCCGGCCGCCTTCAGGTTGCCGCCCTTGACCGGTGTCGCCGCGAGCGCGGAGGTGGCGCGCGCCAGCACGAGGCTGCTGGCGGAGGCTGCCAGGCCGCCGGCCATGAGCATCTGCAGGAGGTCGCGGCGGCTGGCGCCGCGGCGGATCGCATTCTCGACGATGGCGTCGTCGGCGCTCGTCCAGCTGGAAGAAATCTTGTCGGTCATGCTCATTCCCCTGTTCTGATTTGCGCCGTTGTTCCGGCGTTGGTCTTCTTCGTTACGGGTTCCTTCAGGCCACCAGACTGGCCTCGACGGCGTCGGCGAGCGCGCCCATCGAGGTGAAGTGGAAGTCGGGTTCGGTGAAGCGTTCCGGCTCGATCGTGCCGCCATACCCGGGCTGGGCGTGGCGCCGCTGGATCCAGCAATTGGTCAGGCCGAGCTTCCGCGAGATTCCGATGTCGTGATACTGGCTCTGCGCGACATGCAGGATCTGCGCGCGCGAGCCGCCATCCTTCTCGACGAAGGAGAAGACCTGCTCGAAGAAGGCGGGGTCCGGCTTCTCCGTGCCGGTGTCGTCGACGGTGAAGCTGGCATAGAACGGGTTGCCGAGGGCGCGGGAGAAATGCTCGAAGGCCCAGCGCTGGGCATTGGTCATCGCGATCAGCTTGTAGCGCTTCGACAGCCGGGCCAGGGCATCGATGCTGTCCGGGAAGGGGCGCCAGTCCTTGACGGCGTCCCGCAGGCGCTGCCCATGGCTCTCGCCGGACGGCAGGCCGAGCTTCGGCGCGATGACGCCGTAGACGCGGACG
Organism: Allobosea sp. RAF48; assembly: GCF_052114025.1. Lineage (NCBI taxonomy): Bacteria > Pseudomonadati > Pseudomonadota > Alphaproteobacteria > Hyphomicrobiales > Alloboseaceae > Allobosea > Allobosea sp. RAF48. The sequence continues at coordinate 119,083 of NZ_JBFRDZ010000010.1, read as the reverse complement.
AGATCATCAGGGAAATGCTGGACATCGGGCATATACCGGGCCGCCCGGTAGAGACTGAGGGCTTCCTCGCCATCGAACGGCACCCCGGCCTCGCGAGCGATGGCCGCCAGGCTATCGACGAGGCCGCCCTCGAAATCGATCAGGGTGCCCACGACGTCGAACGTCATATAGCGGAAGTCGCCGAAACTCTTAGCCATCGCCTCTCCGCTTCTCCCGCCTGTTGCGTGCGGGCAATCGTCACCGAGCGCGGTCGCGTCGCTTTCGGATCATTCGGTCGCTGGTCGCGACGGTCGCGCTTGTGTTCCCCGGCCGATCTCCGTCGGCCGTATGGGAGTTTCCCACGCCATGGTCGCCGGATACGCTGAATGTCCAAAACCCGGCGGCACAAAATTCCGTATTCGCAGCCTTCGCGGAATCTCGGAGGTGAAGAGTGGAGGCGGGGGCCACCCTTACCTCCGCTCGATCCCCGCAGATCCTGCGAATGTCAGGCCATCGCAGCGCGCACATCCGGATCGGCCAGCGTCTCGTCGAGCGTCGCGCGGGTCCGCTCGACGATCGCGTCGATCTCGGAATCGGTGCAGCACAAGGGCGGCGCATAGCCCAGCACGCCGTTGCCGAAGGCGCGGATGACGAGGCCCTTGTCCCAGGCGCGGTCGAAGACGCGCTGGGCCGGGAGGGCAGCGGCCGGCAGCGRCGTCTTCTTCGCCTTGTCGGTCACGAGCTCGACGGCAGCCAGCATGCCGCGGCCGCGCACTTCGCCGACCAGCGGGTGGTCGCGTAGGCTTTCGAGGCCTGCCATCAAGCGCGCCCCGGCCTTGCGGCCATTGTCGAGGAGGCCGTTCTCATAGAGACGCAGCACTTCGAGGCCCACGGCCGCGCTGACCGGATGGGCGGAATAGGTATAGCCGTGGCCGACCGCCGCCGCGCCCGAGCCGTCCGCGATGACGTCGTAGACCTTCTGCGACATCAGCACGGCGCCCATCGGCACGTAGCCCGAGGTCAGCCCCTTCGCGACCGTCATGAGGTCGGGGACGATGTCCTCGTCCTCGCATGCGAAGAGCGGGCCGGTGCGCCCGAAGCCGGTGATGACCTCGTCGGCGACGAAGAGGATGTCGAGCTCGCGGCAGAGCTCGCGCATCGCCTTGACCCAGCCTGGTGGCGGAACGAGCACGCCGCCGGAACCCTGGATCGGCTCGCAATAGAAGGCTGCGACACGATCGGTGCCGCCGACGGCCTCGACCTTGGCCCGCAGTGCCGCCAGCGAGGCGGCGATGACGGCTTCCGGCGCGGAGCCCACCGGGTTGCGGTAGGTGTAATGCGACGGAATCTTGTGCTGCCAATCATAGGGCACGCCGAAGCCAGCATGGAAGGCGGGCAGGGCGGTGAGGCCGGCGCCGACGGTCGAGGAGCCGTGATAGCCCTGCTCGATCGAGATGAACTGGTCCTTCTGCGGCTTGCCGCGGGCCTGCTGGTAATAGCGGATGAAGCGGACCGTGCTGTCGACCGCGTCGGAACCGCCGAGTGTGAAATAGACGCGGTTGAGATCCCCGGGCGAACGCTCGGCGAGTTCGGCCGCCAGCCGGATCGCGGGCTCGGAGCCTAGGCCGAAATAGCCCGTCGCATAGGCCAGCTCGCGCATCTGGTTCGCCGCGGCCTCGACGATGCTGTCCTGCCCGTAGCCGGCATTCACGCACCATAGCCCGGCAAAGCCGTCGATGAGCTGCTTGCCGGACGCGTCGGTAATGGTCGCGCCCTTCGCCGAGCGCAGCACGCGCACACCGGCCTTTTCATGGCCGCGATAGGAGGCGACCGGGTGAATCCAATGTTCGCGATCGAGTTCGATCAGGGAATTGCTCAACATGGCGGTTCTCCAGACTATCCGAGCGCTTGACTGGCGAGAGCGAAGGGTTTGGCGGGGCCGGGCGGCTGCCGGCCGGTCGCGTTGCGGTCCATGACGATGCCGCCGCCGACGCCCACCAGGCCGCGCGCGGAAAGCCATGGCGAAAGCTCGGGCCACTCGGCGGTGTCGACGCGCAGGAAGGCGCCCGGGCGGCTGGCGATCAGAAAGCTCATGAGGCTCTGCGCCTGTTCCAGCGTATTCGCGACGACGGGGCCGATCACCTCGCCGCGGCCGAAAGGGCGCAGCGCGGCATAGCCGACGACCCGGCCGGCTTCACGGAGGATGACCATTCGCCCGGCTTCGGCCAGGAGCCTGAGCAGAGGGCGGCGATCCATCCCCTGCGCCTCCAGATCGAGCGCGGCGACCGCAGGGAAGTTTTCCGAACCGACCCAATCCAGTTCGATGGCGTCGTTCGCCGCATCCGCCGGCAGCGGCGCGGGAATGCCTTGGTGCTGACGGATCTCGTGAGTCGCGTTGAATCCGAGCTTTTCATAGAGGGGCAGGCCGTCCGCGGTCGCGGTGAGCCGGCATTCGCGCGCGCCGCAGGCATGCAGGGCGGCATCCATGAGCTTCCGGCCAAGGCCCCGTCCGCGCATGCTGGCTGCGACGATCACCATGTTCACGGTCGCGCAATTGTCCCCGAACGGCGTCAACATGGCGGTGCCGACCACGACATCGCCCTGAAGCGCGACGAAGCCGTGGCTGAGGGTCAGGAGCATCGCCCAGTCCTCGCGCCGGTGGGGCCAGCCAGCCTCGCGTGAAAGCAGAACTGCGCCATCGAGATGGTGTTCGTCGAATGCGACGAGATCGATCGTTTCCGGGTTCATGATGCTTCACTTCGTATCCGTTGCATCATGGATAGGCCGTGCGCCGGCGCAGTTGCTCCTAAGGAACGGTGCCGGGCGATATCTTCGACCGTAGGAATGCGGGGCGACCGCATGGAATGCCACGAACCCCCAGACGGAGTCGGTAGTCACAGGGCAGAGCGGGGCCGGGCGGCGATGCGGGCGCAACTCTCTGCCACAGCCTTATGGACGGACGGCAGTTTGTGCTTCCTGCCGCGGGCAATGCGGTGCTCGCGCCGTTCTGCCCCCGTCTATGATCCCCGCTAACGGACACAACCGTTTCGCCATAGGGGATTTCAGCGGATGACTGTCTTCAAGCCCAAATTCGTCACCTTCGACTGCCACGGCACGCTGATCTATTTCGCGATGGATAAGGCCGCGCGCGCGCTTTACGGCGACAAGCTGGACGAGCCGGCGATGCGGACCTTCATCACGAATTTCTCGGCCTACCGGCTCGACGAGATCCTCGGCGACTGGAAGCCCTATGAAGAGGTCGTCTACAATTCGCTGGAGCGCACCTGTCGCCGTAACGGCGTCGCCTTCCGCCCCGAGGATGCGCGCTGGATCTATGAGCAGGTGCCGACCTGGGGGCCGCATGCGGACGTGCCGGCTGGCCTCGCCAAGGTGGCGAAGGAAATCCCGCTCGTCATCCTGTCAAATGCCCAGAACGACCAGATCCCGCATAACGTCGCTCGGCTCGGCGCGCCCTTCCATGCCGTCTACACGGCCGAGCAGGCCCGGTCCTACAAGCCGCGTATGAAGGGCTTCGAATACATGTTCGATATGCTCGGCTGCGGCCCGGAGGACGTCTGCCACGTCTCCTCCTCGTTCCGCTACGACCTGATGACGGCGCATGACCTCGGGATCAAGAACAAGGTCTGGGTCAATCGCGGGCACGAGCCGGCGAACCCCTATTACGGCTACACCGAGATCAAGGACATCGGCGGGCTGCCCGGCGTGTTCGGGCTCTGAGGCCGCGGCCGATGCAGTTCAAATCCTATTGGCATGATACGGCCAACAGCTTCTCCGGCGCCGCCGAAGGGCCGGTCGAAGGCATCTATGACGTGGCCGTCGTCGGCGGCGGCTTCACCGGCCTCGCCGCTGCGCGCCAACTTGCCATGGCCGGCGCCAGGGTCGTGGTGCTGGAGGCGGAAAGCGTCGGATACGGAGCCTCGGGCCGCAATGGCGGCCATCTCAACAATGGCCTCGCCCACAGCTTTATCGCCGCCAAGGCGGCGATGGGCACTGAGCGTGCCGTCGCCCTCTACAAGGCCTTCGACGATTCCGTCGATACGATCGAGCGGATCGTCGCCGAGGAGGGCATCGACTGCTCCTTTCGGCGCGCCGGCAAGCTCAAGCTCGCCTCGAAGCCGGAACATGTCGCCTCGCTCACCCGCAATTTCGAGGTGCTGCATCGCGAGGCCGATCCCGATACAGCCATGCTGAGCCGGGCCGAGCTTGCGGGCGAGATCGGCTCCGATAGCTTCCATGGTGCGATGCTCTCGAAGAAGAGCGCCATGATGCATATGGGCCGCTTCGTGACAGGCTTGGCCGCGGCGGCCGTCCGGCACGGCGCGGTGATCCATGAGCACGCGCCCGTCACCGAGCGGCGGCAGGAGGGCCGGCGGCATGTCCTCCAGACGCCGCGCGGAAGCGTTTCGGCGAAGGATGTGCTGGTGGCCACGGGCGCCTATACGGCCGGACCCTTCTCCTGGTTCCGGCGCCGGATCGTCGCCGTCGGCAGCTTCCTGATCGCGACGCGGCCGTTGAGCGATGCCGAGGTTGCCATGACGATGCCGGGCAACCGCACCGCCGTGACCTCGCTCAACATCGGCAACTACTTCCGCCTCGCGCCGGACAATCGGCTGATCTTCGGCGGGCGGGCGCGCTTTTCGGCAAGCTCCGACCAGACCTCGGATGCCAAGAGCGGCGCCATCCTGCGCGCGAGCCTCGCCGGCATCTTCCCGCAATTGAAGGATGTCGGGATCGACTATTGCTGGGGCGGGCTGGTCGACATGACCAAGGATCGCTATCCGCGCGCCGGCTATGAGGACGGCGTCTGGTATGCGATGGGCTATTCCGGCCACGGCGCGCAGATGTCGACGCATCTCGGCATGATCATGGCCGACGCCATCCTCGGCCGCCCCAATCGCAACCCGCTCGAGGGACTCGCCTGGCCAGCGGTGCCGGGCCATTTCGGCAAACCCTGGTTCCTGCCGCTGGTCGGCCTTTACTACAAGCTGCTCGACCGGATTCAGTGAATCGCATCGCCGACGGTGGACGGAAAGGGGGCGCCGGGAGGTTTCTCCCGGCGCCCTTGGCGTTTCAGAGACCGCCGATATGGAAGGCCTTGACCTCGAGATATTCCTCGATGCCGAGCTGCGAGCCCTCGCGGCCGAGGCCCGATTGCTTGACGCCGCCGAAGGGAGCTACCTCCATCGAGATCGCGCCGGTGTTGAGGCCGACCATGCCGAACTCCAGCGCTTCGCCGACGCGCCAGGACCGGCGGATGTCCTGCGTGAAGAAATAGGCGGCGAGGCCGAACGGCGTGCCGTTGGCGATGGCCAGCGCCTCCTCCTCGCTGCGGAAGCGGAAGAGCGGCGCGACCGGCCCGAAGGTCTCCTCGCTCGCCAGCAGCATCTCGGTGGTCGCTTCGCCCAGCACGGTCGGCGTCGCATACTGCTTGCCGTTTGGCATGTCGGCGGCACTGGCGAGGCGCGTGGCGCCCTTCGACAGCGCGTCCTCGACATGGCGCTCGATCTTCTGGAGTGCGGCGGCGTTGATCATCGGGCCGATGTCGATGCCCGCATTGGTGCCGGGGCCGACCTTCATCGCGTTGACGCGGGCCGAAAGCTTCTCGGCGAAGCGGTCGTAGATGCCGTCCTGCACCAAGATGCGGTTGGCACAGACGCAGGTCTGGCCGCCATTGCGGAACTTGGAAACCAGGACGCCCTCGATCGCGATGTCGAGATCGGCATCGTCGAAGACGATGAAAGGCGCGTTGCCGCCGAGTTCGAGGCTCAGCCGCTTGATGCTGTCGGAGGCCTGTTTCATCAGCAGCGCGCCGATGCGCGTCGAGCCGGTGAAGGAGATCTTGCGCACGGCGAGATTGCCGGTGAGCTCGGCGCCGATCTCGCTCGGCATGCCGGTGATGATGTTGATCACGCCGGCCGGGATGCCGGCCCGCTCGGCCAACACGCCGAGCGCGATCGCCGAGTAGGGCGTCAGCTCGGAGGGCTTGATCACCACGGTGCAGCCGGCGGCGAGTGCCGGCGCGACCTTGCGGGTGATCATCGCGTTTGGGAAGTTCCACGGCGTGACGATGCCGCAGACGCCGACCGGCTGCTTCAGCACGAGGATGCGGCGGTCGGCCGTCGGCGCGGGAATCGTCGAGCCGTAGATCCGGCGGGCTTCTTCGGCGAACCATTTCACGAAGGAGGCGCCGTAGCGGATCTCGCCGCGCGCCTCGGCCAGCGGCTTGCCCTGCTCGCGCGTCAGGATCAGCGCCAGATCCTCGATATGCTCGATCATCAGCGCATGCCAGGCTTCCAGCAGCGCGGCGCGCTCGGCCGACGTCTTCGCGCGCCAGTTGTCGAAGGCGGCGGTTGCGGCCTCGATCGCCGCGCGCGTCTCGGCTGTGCCGGCATCCGGCACCGTGCCCAGCGCGCTTTGGGTCGCCGGATCGATCACGTCGAGCGTGCGGCCGGAGGCGCCGGCGCCCCACGCGCCGCCGATCAGGCAGGCCTCCCGGACGAGGCCGGGATCGCGAAGGCCATCGATGGTCATGTGGGCTCTCCTGTCAGTTCAGCGCCGCGAGGATGGCGGCCGTGATCTCGGTGGTCTTGTGCTCGCCCGGCTTCGTGCCGATGCCGCGGCCGGTGGCGGTCTCGATGGCGCCCATCACGGCTGCGGCGGCTTGTGCCTGCCCGAGATGCTCCAGCATCATCGCGCCCGACCAGATCGCGGCGATCGGGTTGGCGATGCCGAGATGCGCGATATCCGGCGCCGAGCCATGCACGGGCTCGAACATCGAAGGCGCGTCGCGCTCCGGATTGATGTTGGCCGAGGCGGCATAGCCCAGGCCGCCCTGGATGGCGGCGCCGAGATCGGTGAGGATGTCGCCGAAGAGGTTGGAGGCGACCACGACGTCGAGGCTCTCGGGCGCCATCACCATGCGGGCCGCCATGGCGTCGATGTGGTAGTTCGCGACTTCGACATCGGGATAATCCGCCGCGAGTTTGGCGGTGATCTCGTCCCAGAACACCATCGAATATTTCTGGGCGTTGGACTTCGTCACCGAGGCGAGCTTGCCGCGGCGCTTGCGAGCCTGCTCGAAGCCGAAGCGCAGAATGCGCTCGACGCCTTTGCGCGTGAAGATCGATGTCTCGACGGCGACCTCATCGGCCGTGCCGTTATGGACGCGTCCACCGGCTCCTGCGTACTCGCCCTCCGTGTTCTCGCGAATGCACAGGATGTCGAAGGCGCCCGCGCGCAGCGGTCCCTCGACGCCCGGCAGCAGGCGATGCGGCCGGATATTGGCGTATTGCACGAAGGCCTTGCGGATCGGCAGCAGCAGCCCGTGCAGCGAGACCGAATCCGGCACGCGCTTGGGCCAGCCGACCGCGCCGAGCAGGATCGCGTCGAAGCCGCGCAGGGTCTCGATGCCGTCGGCCGGCATCATCGCGCCGGTCTCCTCGTAGAAGTCGCAGGACCAGGGGAAGCTGGTGCCGTCGAGCGCGAAGCCCGCGCCGGAAGCCGCCTTGGTCAGCACCTCCCAGGTCGCGTCGATGACGGCGCTGCCGATGCCGTCACCTGGGATCAGGGCGATCTTGTAGGATGTCACGGTTTGCTCCTCACAGCGCGATCAGGACGCTTTTCGATTTCCGGTTCGCAAGATAGGCCTCGCGCCCGAGGTCTTTGCCGAGGCCGGACTGCTTGTAGCCGCCGGTCGGCAGGATGTGGTCGCGCGAGCGCCCGTAGCGATTGACCCAAACGGTGCCGGCCTGCAGGCGGTTGATCGCGCGCAGCGCCCGCGACAGGTCGCGCGTGTAGAGGCCGGCGCAAAGCCCGTAGGTCGGATGATCGGCGAGCCCAAGCCCTTCCTCTTCCTCCCGGAAGGTCTGGACGGTCAGGACCGGCCCGAAGATTTCCTCGGTCACGGCAGGCGAGATGGCGTCGACGCCCTCCAGCACGGTCGGCGCATAGAAATAGCCCGCGCGGTCGAGGCGTTCACCGCCGAGCCGGCACTTGGCGCCGCGCGCGACCGCCGCATCCACGATGCTTTCCATGCGAGCGATCTGCCGCTCCGAGATGATCGGCGAATAGGCGCTCGTCGCATCCCAGGTCGGGCCGGGCCGGACCGCGCGCATACGTTCGACGATGAGGTCGACCAGCTCCTCCGCGACGCTTTCCGCCACGATCAGGCGCGAGCCTGCGACGCAGGCCTGCCCGGCATTGCCGAGGATGCTGCGGGCGATGGCGGCGGCTGCCTGCGGCAGATCGGCATCGGCGAAGACGAGCTGCGGGCTCTTGCCGCCGAGCTCCAGCGTCATCGGCTTGATGCCGGTGCGGGCGATGTTCTCCATGATCGCGGCGCCGGCGGCGGTCGAGCCGGTGAAGCTGACCTTGGCGATATCGGGATGGCCGGTGATCGCGGTGCCGGTCGTCCGACCGTCGCCGAGCACGATGTTGATCAAGCCGGCCGGCAATCCGGCCCGAACCGACAACTCCGCCAGGTAGATCGTCGCGAACGGCGTCATCTCGGATGGTTTCAGTACGACGGCATTGCCGGCCGCGAGCGCGGGACCGAGCTTCCAGCCGGCCATGTTGATCGGGAAGTTCCAGGGCGTGATGGCGCCGACGACGCCATAGGGCTCGGTCGCGATCATGCCGAAGTTGTCGGAGCCCGTCGGGACAAGATCGCCGCCTTCCTTATCGGCGAATTCGGCGAAGAAGCGGATTTGCTCGGCCGTCACGGGGACGTCGCCCGCCATCAGCTCGGAGATCGGCCGGGTCGAGGCGATGCACTCCAGCCGCGCCAGGGTTTCCGCTTCCGCCTCGATGAGATCGGCCCAGCGGTGGAGCGCGCGGGCACGCTCGCGCGGCGCCAGCCGTCCCCAGCCGCTTTGCGCGAGGGCTGCCTTGGCGGCGGCCACGGCGCGGTCGACGATATCGGCATCGGCAACGGGGCAGGCGGCAAAGGCAATCGCGTCGGAGGGGCGATGCAGATCAATGCCATCCCTGGCGTCGACCCATTCGCCGGCGATGAAATGGCCGCGCGGGAGCGTGACCGAAGCGGGATCGAAACTCAGCGGCACGGCGTATCTCCGGATGGTGGTCGACCGAGCCTAGTTCCGCCCGGCCCGAAGTTTGCGCCTGTGAGGGCCGCCCCGCCGACCGGAAATCCTGTTTGCGAGGTCCCGGGCGGCCGATTCTTCGGTACGCTTACGTCAGCCGACGATCACGTAGATCTTGCGGACGGTCTCGATCGTCTTCCAGACGCCGACGAAGCCGGGCTTCATCACGAAGCTGTCGCCGGCGCTGAAGGTGCGCGGCGGCTGGCCTTGCTCGGTCAGTTCGACGACGCCCGAGAGGATGTAACAGAACTCTACGGTCTCGCCCTTGATCGAGCGGGTTTCGCCGGGTGTCGCTTCCCACACGCCGGTGCGCACGGGCTCGTTGCGGGACTGGTCCTGGGCCCAGGTCTTGAACGAGGGATCGCCGGAGATCAGGCGGTCGGCGGCCGCCTTCGAGTGCTTGGGCTCGCTGGTCGGGGCAAGGTCGAGCTTGATGAGGAGGGACATGGGAGAGCCTTTCGTTCGGTACTAGGGAGATTCAGTAGCCACGCCTGCGATCGACGAGGCCGATCGGCGGCATGCCGGAGCGATGACGGCGGAGGTTCTCAATGACGGCCTTGGCCGCAGGCGCTGCCTCGACCTTGCTGGCGATATGCGGTGTCAGGATCACCTTGGGATGGCTCCACAGGCGATGATCGACCGGCAGCGGCTCCGGCTCGGTGACATCGAGGACGGCAGCCGAGAGATGGCTGCTGTCGAGGGCATCAAGAAGGGCGGCGTGGTCGAGATGCTGTCCGCGGCCGACATGCACGAGGCCGGCGCCGGCAGGCAGCTGCGCGAAGAGTTCCGCGTTCAGGATGCCGACGGTCTCCGGCGTGAGCGGCAGCAGGCAGATCAGGATGTCGGTTTCGGCGAGCAGGGTCGCAAGGCCCGCCGATCCGTGAAGGCAGCGAATCCCGTCGATCGTCCGCGGCGAGCGACTCCAACCGGAAATCGGGAAGCCGAAGGGCTTCAGGCGCTCGATGACCGCCGACCCCATCATGCCCAGCCCCAGCACGCCGATCTGCCTGTCCGGGGCGGATACGAGATCGTAGGGTTCCCAGTGTGCAGCTCTCTGCTGGGCGATGTAGAGCGGCCATTGCCGGTGCAGGGCGAGAACGCCGAGCGTGACGTATTCCTGCATCATCCGGGTGATGCCCTCGTCGACCATCCGCACGACCAGGACCTCGGCCGGCAAGCCATCCGTGTTCATCTGGTCGATGCCGGCCCCGATCGAGAACAGGATCTCCAGATTGGAGAAGCGCTCGAGATTCTCCGGCGCCGTCCAGGTGATCAGGTAGCGGATTTCGGCGGGGTCGTAGGGATCGCTGGTTCTGATGAAGCGGATATCGGGCAGCTCTTCGGCAAACCGCGCTGCGAACACCCGTGCCCGCTCGTCAGTCGAATTGAAAAGGAAGGTCAAGGCGAGCTCCTTGAGATCGGGAGATCAGAGTGTTTCCTGCGCGAATTGCGCGCAGAGCCGTTCGAGCATGCCGACGCAGGCCGCAAGCTCGCGGCGCGTGATGTATTCGTCGGGCTTGTGGGCGCGGGCGATGTCGCCAGGCCCGCAGATGATCGCGTCGATTCCGGCAGCCTGGTAGAGGCCGGCCTCCGTGCCATAGCTCACTGCCGCGAGAGGCGCTTCGCCCGTGATCCGGGTCATGAGGCGGGCGATCGGCGCATCGGAGGGGAGGGACAGGGCAGGGTAGCCGGCGATCGGCTGCCAGCTGGTTCCGAAGCCCTCGGCCCTCAGGGCCTCGAGCGCCTGGCGAACCGGTTCGAGCAAGGCCGCCGGCGAAGCGCCGGCGATGGCGCGCGCCTCGATCTCGACGATGCAGCTTTCCGGGATGATGTTCAGCGCGTCGCCGCCACGGATCGTGCCGATCTGGATGGTGGAGTAGGGCGGTTCGAAGACGGGATCGAGCGGGCCGTCGCTCAGCTTCGAGGCAGCCTTGTCCGCTGCCGCGATCACCCGCCCCATTGCATGGATGGCATTGAGACCGAGATCGGGGCGGGAGGAATGGCCGGACCGGCCGTGAATCTCGGCGCGCGCGGCGGCCTTGCCCTTATGGGCGAGGATCGGCCGGAGCCCGCTCGGCTCTCCGATGACGGCTGCCGCTGGCATGGCGCAGAGCGAGGGCAACCGGGCGATGAGATGGGGAACGCCACGACAGCCGGCCTCCTCGTCATAGGAGAAGGCGAGGTGGATTGGCCGGGCGGACTTCAGGGCAACCAGAGCCGGGACGATCGCGAGCACCGCGGCGAGAAACCCCTTCATGTCGCTCGTGCCGCGCCCGAACAGCTTGTCGCCCTCCGCGCGCAGCTGAAACGGATCGGCGCTCCATTGCGGCTCCTGCGCCGGGACGACGTCCATATGGCCGGACAGGACGAGGCCGGCGACATCGCGCGGGCCGATCGTGGCGAACAGGTTTGCCCGGTCGCCTTCCGGGCCGGGGAGTAGCTGTGCTTCGATGCCGAAGTCGCCGAGATACTGCACGACCCAGCCCGCGATGGCGGCGTTGGACTGCCCCACCACGGAGGGGAATCGGATCAATGCCTTCAGGATCTCTTCCGGCGTCACGGACGGCTCCGGTTCCAGCTGCGCTCGCGACAGGATAGGGGCGGTGCGCCGGTGGTCGGATCGTTTCATCGCGGTCTGACGGACTTCCCTGCCGAAATGCCCCGGAAGAACGGTGCTTCCTGTTGCAAGATTGGTTTACAACCGATCGGTAAACCGGCCGGATCCCAGGCCGGACAGAGCCGTGGACACGGCGGAGGCCGCGCTTTGGAGACGATTGCTCGACTGCATATCGACACGTTCGAGCTCACCTTGCGCGACATCAAGCAGGTCGATCCCAAGCTGCTGCATGCGCTTTCCGTTTCGGTGGGATGGCCGCACCGGGACAGCGACTGGCAAATGCTGCTCGAACTGGGGCAGGGGCTCGCCGCCGTTGACGAGATCGGGCGGGTGGTCGGAACTGTGATGTGGCTGCGCTACGACGCGGATTTCGCCATGGTCTGCATGCTCATCACCCTGCCTCGGCTGCAGGAACAGGGCGCGGGCCGCTGGCTCATGGAAAAGGCGCATGAGCTGAACAAGGGGGCCGTCTTCGGCCTCAACGCGACACGAGAGGCAAAGCGGCTCTATCGTTCGCTCGGATATGGTTACGAACAGAAGATTCTGCGGTGCCAGGGAGAGGCGACGCTGGAAGCGCCGACTCCCGGGATGGTTGCGCCTTCGGCAAAGGTGGAAGGCTTGGTTCGCCCTCTCGCCGAGAGCGATCACGACAGTCTTCTGCGGCTCGACCATGCCGCGACCGGCCATGATCGCTCCGTCGCCTTCCAGGCCTTGCTGCCGGTGTCGCGAGGGTACGTCCTCGTTCGCAATGACGATATCGTCGCCTTTGCCCTGTGCCGGCCTTTCGGCCGAGGGCATGTCATCGGCCCTGTCGTCGCTGCGAGCGAGGATGATGCGATCGTCGTCTCGCGCCCGCATGTCGAGGCGCATGCCGGGCGATTCCTGCGTGCCGACACGCCAGCATGCAATGCCGCCTTTACGAACTTTCTGGTTGCAAGCGGAATGCAAATCCACGACAGCGCCACGTCGATGGGGCTGGGACGGACGCCGTTCGCGCCGCTATCGGCTCTCGGTCCGCGCCGTATCGCACTTGCCAGCCAAGCAATCGGCTAGAGCTACAGTCAAAGGTCCAGTACTTTGGCAAAGTCGGTGGCGTGCTGAATTCGCAATAAGCAATCCTCCGCATAGGCGGCCCATTGCGATGGCGTCTGAAGGGGAGGAACCGAGATTGATCTTTCGATCGAGGTAAATCCCATCGGAGAAATGCACGCGCCTCGCTAGGGCAAGATTGCCATGTGCGGCGTGAGACGCCAATGCTGGGCAGTTCACTACATTCTGCAAAAGCGATGATTTCAGCGACGAACCGACATCCGAGACAGACCGGCGGGCTCGACATAGCTGGGCCAACTCGGCCTGCGTCCCTTGCCCTGCACCGCTGCCGCTGCCATCTTCCGAGATGGCGGCTGGCTGCGCCGCACGACGCGGCTCTGTGCCCTCGCAGCACTCGCGATCACGGTTGGGCTCGTGCTGCTCACGCTCGGCGCCAGGCCAGATTTCACCAGCGCCTGGACGACGCTGTCGGTCATCGCCAAGGCCGCGTTATCGCGGCTCCGCTCCTCGTGGCGGCTGGCTGGGCGCTGCTGACGCTGATGCAGGCGCCGGCCGAACAATGGCATGCCTTGATCTTCGGCCGCTACTGGCGAGCCTGCCTGATCGCGGTGCCGCTTTACGCGCTGCTTCCGCTCATCCTGCTGCTGCTGCTGGCGCGCCGCGGCGCGCCTGTAGATCGAGTCCTGACAGGGGCCTTTGCCGGCCTCGCCTCGGCTGGCCTTGCTACTGTCGCCTACGGCCTGCATTGCCCGGATGATACGGCGGCCTTTCTAGCAACCTGATACACTATAGCGACCGTGATCGTTGCAGCGCTCGGCGCGCTTATCTTTCCACGCCTTCTGCACTGGTGAGATGAAGCTTTCCAACGCACGGAAGCAGCCAGTCACGATGATTCAGCTTCCGGCATCTCTTCTGGCACCAGCCTTGGAGCGTTCCAGGTGGGTGCTCGGCAGGCGTCCGCTTTCGGGCAAGCATCCAATGTTAGGATTTGGGGCGCCAACGGATCAGCGCTGAGGACCACCATCATCGGAACCATGCGAAATTTGGCGTCGCTCGATTGCGTTCGCTGATAGACCTCCGCCGCATTCGCCAAAGGCAGGATCTCGATCTGCGGGCGCACATTGGGTGATGCCTCTGTGACGGCTGTTGAGCCAGGGGGCCTATCGCGCAGCCCTCTCAAGTTTCGCACGGCCTGGCACAGTCAGTGTCCAAGTGCATCGGCCGCGACACCTATCGGCCTAAACTTCAAGCTATCGTCGCTCGAGGACGTCGAGTTGGCGGCCGGCCGTGAATTTGCGAACGAAATCGGCTTCTACAAGTGGCGGGATGCTGACGCGGATCGAGGCGATAGAGCGCAGACGGTGGCCGGCTCGACCATCTATTGCTTCGGCCCTATCAATGCCTCCGAGCGCGGCGGTCGCGCGCGGTAGGGGATGACGGGTGCGGATCGATTCCAGTCTTAGAGTCAGCCAAGAGGCCCGGACTCTTGCTAAATATATCGAGGGGCAATCAGGCTACCTTGTCAGAATGCGTCGGCCGGTTCCCAGTGAAGCGGGGTTCCTCGACGTTTGGAACCGCTCATTTGCCAAGGTCGATCCCAATTCGCGAGCCGCTCATGTCGTAGTCAGTGGCGAGCTCGACCATCGAATTGAAGCTCACGAGTTGCGTCACCTGGAGCGCTATCTGGTTGATCGGGTTTGGCAGTTCGCTCCCGCCGAAGCATTGCCGGTACCGCAACGGCGTCAAGTCGCGGCACTCGATAACGACTTGGAGCATTTGACGATTGTGCCGTTCGAACTCGTGCTCCCGGGCGCCGGTGAGTTTTGGGAAGCGCTTTACTCCGAAGTTCTCAAAGGCGTGCCGAACTCAGACCATGTAACTTCTGATCTATCGAGGCATTTGCTCTTTCTTCGTGCCGTTCTGCCCAACTCGGCAGTCAGGCGCGATGCCGAACAAATGGCCGGGGCGATCGGTATCACGGCGAATGTTGACCGGCTGGAGGCTTGGCACAAGCAGGCACCAGACGACAAGGTAGGCCTCGGACGGCTGATGATCGAGCAAGCCGGGCTGCCGGAGGCCTGGTTCAAACTGCAGAGATTTCGACCTACGCCCGACCTCGTTGAGGTCCGAGCCCTTTAGCGCGCTTTCGCGGGATACCTGTTGGGTGCTGCCGACTGCGGCCTTGGACGACGGCCTCCTCGAGGCGCAACAGATCACGCCCGAAACCGATCAACAGCCGTCAGTCGTCGCGTCAGTGGCTCGGCGTCCTCCCAGCAGTAACTGTCAGAACAGAGGTAACGGAGCTCGTCGTCTTAGAGCTCTTCGTCGATTTCTATCCACCAGGCGCGCGGCCTTCCGTCACTCCCCTCCGACCATCGGTAGCCTCTCGCCTTGAGGTGATCCTTCATATCGAAAGGCGCGTTCTCAGCGTAGACGCGAGCTCTGCTCCGAACGCTCGATAGCAATAGCTCCGAGAACGGTCGCGCCCCGCTCGGCCCCGCGCGGAGGCTGCCAATGCCCGCCTACGCGAGGTTTTCCCAAAGGGACGTTTTCTCTCAGGGGGCGGACTGACACTGCGCCAGGGCGGCACGACGGTCCCGGGTCTGGATCTGCTGCAGAGGCTGACCCGGAGAGCGCCGAACAAAGGGGCGAGCGTTGGGATGCCCTGAATGGGACTCTTCAGCCTATGGAGGCAGCGGACCGAGGATGTGTCGCATCTTCAGTCTCCGCATTGACCTAGCCATCCTGAACATCGCGACGAGAGCTGGCCACAAGGTCGGTTCTATGCGTGGATCAAGCACTTTTAGTAAGTCGCGCGACCGCCGGAGAGATCGAAGCAGGCACCGGTCGAAAACGAGCATTCGTCGGACGCCAGCCAGGCGATCATCGCGGCGACTTCCTCCGGTCGTCCGGGGCGTCCCAGCGGGATCTTGGCAACGACCGCTGCATAGGCATCCGGTGTCATCTGCTGGTTCATCGGCGTGGCGATGACCGCGGGCGCAACGCAGTTCACACGGACGTCCGTATCCGCGAGTTCCTTGCCGAGTGACTTGGTCAGGGCGATGACGGCGCCTTTCGCAGCCGAATAGGCCGTCATCGTCGCGTTGCCCTCCTTGCCGGCGATAGAGGCGAGATTGATGATGCGGCCGCTGTTCTGCGCCCGCATGGTAGGCACGATGGCCCGGCAGCACAGGAAGGTGCTGGTCAGGCTGATGTCGACGGTGCGCTGCCAATCTGCGAAGGAATAGTCCTCGATCAGCCTATTGGGGCCGGTGATACCGGCGCAATTGACGAGGATATCGACACGGCCATGCCGGTCGAGCAAGCGTGCTGTCGCCCGCGACACTGCGCCCTCGTCGGTGACGTCGACGTGATCGCCCGCCTCCTCCGCCAGGTCCCAGGTCACGACGGTCGCCCCCGAGGCGGAAAACCGTTCGGCCACGGCGCGGCCGATGCCGCCGCAACCACCGCTGAGCAGGGCTATGCGCCCCTGCAGGTCGATCGCGTTCACAGCGCAGCCTCCGGCCGGCGCAGTGACGCTCCGTTGGCCATCGCAACGTCGCGGGCGGCCAGCGCCATGCGTGTCGCGGCCAGGGCCTGCTTCGCCCATTCGCGGACGCCGAGCTGCGCGGAGCGTTCGAGGTGGGGGATTTCAACGCTGATCGGTAGCTCGGCTGGCAATTGGCTGAAGATGCCGGTGAGATCGATGCCGCCCTCGCCGGGCAGGAGCCGCGCCTGGCGAGCGGTGTGGATCAGCCCCTCGTCGGTCGCCGGAATCTCGCCCGGCGCGTCGCAGATCTGGGCGTAGCTCAGCCGCGCTGCGGGAATCGCGGCGATATCGGCGAGGGTGGTTTGAGAACGACCAGCATGGAGGGCATCGACCAACACGCGGCCGTTCGGCTGGGCCGCGGCGGTGACGATCCGCAGCGCGGAGCGAGCATCGGGCACCTTCGTCCAGGGCATGAATTCGAGATCGCCGGTCAAGCCGAAAGGGGCGGCGGCCTCGCAGAAGGCCGAGAAGGATGCGGTCAGCCGTGCTTCGTCGGGGTCGTCGCCCGCGACGAGGATCGCACGCGCACCGAGCTCGCCGCAGAGATCGAGGAAGGGCCGGAAGGTCTCAACCGAAAAATCCGCGCCCAGCCGGACGATCTCGACGTCGAAGATCGGCACGCCCGAGGCGAGCGCCCGGCGGGTTTCTGCGCTCAATGGGGCATCTTCGATGAGCGGGCTGGCGTCGCCTCCCGGAGCCGCGGGAAGCGCGCGCAGGCCGACGGCGTCGTAGCCGAGGTCGGTGGCGAGACGAATGGCGTCGGGCGGGCTGAGCGGGACGCTGGTGAGATAGGCGAGCGAGATCGTTGGCATGGCCTGTGCTCCCGATCAGGCGAGCGGGGAGATCGCGGTGGGGAGCGCGATCGTCGAATACATCTCGCCGGTCAGCCATTGCGGGCCGCCCTTCGGCGGCCAGAGCCCCTTCGCCACGGCATCGGCGCGGATGGCGGCGCGCTGGTCGAGGCTGGCGAAGGGCCAGATATGGGTGAAGCGTGCCGGGCCATCGAGAGCATACATCGCGATGACGAGCGGCGAGAGTTCGACGCGAGCCGGCACTGCCGCCTCCCAGGCGGTGATCGTGGGAGGCACGCCGCCATGCTTCAGCATATAGGTGCGGATCTCGTAGACGCTCCCGTAACGGCCGGGCTTGATCGGCGGCAGGAAAGGGAAGGGCGCGTAGCTGTCGAATGCGAGCGTCACGATATCCTCGCCGCAGCCGAAGGGGTTGCCGCTGGCGAGGATGCGCTCGCGCTCCCGGCGCAGCTCCGCCTCGTCCGTGAAGCCGCGCAGGAGGATGATCTGGTTCAGCGTGCCGATCTCACTCGCCCAGCAGCCATGGAGCTCTCCCTTCGCCTCACCGGCCTTGAAGGCGGCGTCGATCGCGGCGGTGACGGCGGCGGCCTTGCCGAGGCGGATGGTCAAGGTGGCGATTTCGTAGCGCATGGCTCTCTCCGGCATCAGAAACGGTTGTTGGCGAGCGGCACGCCGCTGGCATGATGGGCGGCGACGTAGCCGAAGGTCATGGCCGGCCCGAGCGTGATGCCGCCGGCCGGATAGCGCCCGGCCATCATGCTCGACATGTCGTTGCCTACGGCATAGAGGCCCGGAATCGGCGCTCCCTCGCCGTCGAGCACGCGCGCCGAGGCATCCGTCTTCAGCCCGGCGAAGGTGCCGAGGCTGCCGGGGGCGATTTTCACGGCAAAGAAGGGGCCGGGTCCGATCGGGCCGACGCAAGGGTTGGGTCGATGCTCGGGGTCGCCCTGCATGCGGTTATAGGGCGTGTCCCCGCGGCCGAAGGCGGGATCGCGGCCTTGTTCTGCCTCGCGATTGTACTGTGTGACCGTCTCGGACAAGCCGGCGCCATCAATGCCGCAGGCGGCGGCGAGCGCCTCGATCGTGTCGCCGCGGCGCAGATAGCCGTTCTGGAGCCAAGAGCCGATCGGGAAGGGGCGGGGCCTTGCGCGGCCGAGTCCATAGCGCCGCAAGAAGGCGTGGTCGCAGATCAGCCAGCATTCGGCGGGCTCGCCGGGCGGCGTGGCAGCGAACAGCGCCTGCATCACGTCGTGATAGGAATCGGCCTCGTTGCAGAAGCGCTGGCCGTCGCGGCGGATCATGATCGCGCCCGGCTTGGCGCGCTCGATCAGATGCGGAAAGCGGCCGACGGAACCGTCCGGCTTCGGCACGAGCGAGACCGGCGCCCAGGCGCCGGCATTGGGCAGGCCGGGCTCCACATGTCCGCCGACCGCCTCGCCGAGCCTGATGCCGTCGCCCGTATTGGCGGAGGGCGCTGCCGACCAATGCTCCCGGCCGGTCGGCGCATGCGGAAACAGTTCGGCCTTGCGCTTGGTATCGTGGGGAAAGCCGCCTGTCGCGAGCACCACGCCGCGCGCCGCCCGGATGCTCTGCCGCCGTCCGCCGGCCTCGACCACGGCTCCGGCGATCTGGTCGCCCTCCCGCAGCATCTCGATCGCGGCCGTGTTGCTCCGTAGCGTCACGCCGAGATCATCGGCCGATTTCAGGAGACGCGCCGCCAGCGCATTGCCGTTGACCAGATGCAGGCCGCGGCCGTGGCCTGCGCGATCGGCGAAATGCCGTGCGAGGCGCTGCAGCACATGCAGGAAGGAGGGGAGTTTGCGCGTGGCATTGAGGAAATGGCGCAGATCGGCGCCGGAGCCAATATTCATGCCGAAGGGCGCCACCTCCTCCAGGGGCGGGCGCAAATCCTTGAGGCGGGCGCCGAGCGCGCGCCCGTCGAAGGGCTTGGCGCAGAGCGAACGCCCGCCGGTGCCGGCGCCCGGAGACTTGCCATGGAAATCCGGGATGAGATTGCCGTCGACGAAATCGACCGCCGTCTCGCGCTGGAAGAAGGAGACCATGCGCGGCCCCTGCTCCAGCAGGGTGGTGACGAAGGTCTCGTCGTAATCCGCACCGAGCTCATGGCGCAGATAGGTGCGGATGATCTCCTCGTCCTCGTCGATCCCGGCCGCCCGGGCGAGCGGGTTGCGCGGAATCCACATCCATCCGCCGGACCAGGCCGTGGTGCCGCCGAAATGGCTATCCTTCTCGACCACGACGACGTCGAGGCCGAGCGCGGCGGCGGTGACGGCGGCGGCGAGGCCGCCGGCGCCCGAGCCGATCACCAGCAGGTCGCAGGATTGCGGCAGCGCCTCGCTCATCACGCAGCCCGTTCCGGCGCCGGAGTGGCTTGCCGGTCCGCGCCCTGGCCGAGCGCATGGCGGACGGCGCGGAAGGCGAAGGTGATCGCCGGGCCGATCGTGATGCCCGGCCCCGGATAGGTGCCGCCCATGATCGAATTCGCCTCGTTGCCGCAGGCATAGAGATGGCCGATCGGCCGGTCGCCTTCGCCCAGCACCTGCGCATCCTCGTCGATGACGAGCCCGGTCGCGGCGCCGATATCGCCGGGCGTCAGCTTGACCGCGTAGAAGGGTGCGGTCGCGATCGGGCCGAGCGTCGGGTTCGGGAAGCCGCGCGAGGCATCGCCATTGATGCGGTGGTAGTCGGTCGTGCCGCGGCCGAATTCGGGGTCGACGCCGCTGCGGGCGTATTCGTTCATCCGGGCGACGGTTTCCGACAGCTTTGCCGGGTCGATCGCGAGCTTGGTCGCGAGATCGGGGATCGTCGCACCTTCGATCAGATAGCCGTCGGCCAGGAAGGGCTGCAGGTTCTTCGTGCCCATGCGGACCATGCCGAGGCCGTAGCGCCGCAGGCCCTCGGCATCGGTGACGATCCAGCAGGGGATCGTCGGGCGGTTGCGATTGGCCTCGAACATCGCCCGGCTGAACAGATGGTAGGAGGTCGATTCATTGACGAAGCGGCGGCCGGTCTGGTCGACGCAGACGGTGCCGGGCTTGCTGCGGTCGAGCACGAAATGCGGGAAGACCGCGGTCGTCCCGTCCGGCCGCTTGCGGGTCGAGACCGGAGCCCAGAAGGCGTTGTCGAGATTGCCTTCGCCGAAGCGCGCGCCGAGCTTCAGCGCGAGATCCTGCATCGCGCCGGTATGTCCGGGGGCGGCCGGGCTGACGGCAGGCGTGGGCGCATTGAGCATCTCGCCGCGCCGCTGGGGATGGCGGTTATAGCCGCCGGAGGCGAGCACGACGCCGAGCTGCGTCGCGATGGAACGGTGGGCGCCGTCCTGCGCGACGACGACGCCGTTGACGCCGGCCGACCCCGTTAGAAGTTCCGTCACCGAGGCGTCCGTCAGCACCGTGCCGCCGTGCTTCTTCAGGGTCAGGAGCAGGCTGCCGATCAAGGCGTTGCCCATGACCAGCCGCGTGCCGCGATGCCCGTGCAGGCGGTCCAGCCCGTAACGGCCGAGGATACCGGCCGCATGCCGGAACGATTTCCAGGATTTGCGCAGGTTGAGCAGGTGGCCGATATCGGTGCGGTCGATCATCATGCCGCCGAACAGCGTGAATTCCGGGATCGGCGGACGAATGCGGGTCATGTCGGCGCCGAGCCGGCGTCCGTCGAAGGGCGCCGGTTCCAGGGCGCGGCCGCGCAGCGTCGAGCCCTCGACATCCGATTCATAGTCCGGATGGGTCGCATAGGGCCGGAAATGGACGTCGGTGCGGCTCTCCAGCGTCGCGATGGCCTGGGGCCCGGCGCGCAGGAAGGCGTCGCGCAGGCGCGCGGAGGAGCGGTTGCCGACGACGCCGTCGAGGAAGCGGGAGACCTTTTCGAGGCTGTCCCCGGTCGCGACCTTCGCCGCGTGCATCGAATTGGGGATCCAGGTCGTGGCGGCCGAGAGCGCGCTCGTACCGCCGACATGCTCGGTCCGCTCGATCACGAGGACGGAGCGGCCCTCGATCGCGGCAAAGACCGCGGCCGACAGGCCGGCGGCGCCCGAGCCGACGACGATGAGATCGTATTCCCCCTGCTCGGGCAGGGCCTTCAGCGTCGTGAACATGGCGACCTCAGCCGATGCGCTCGCCGGCGAGCAGGAAGTCCACCATCGCGCTCTGCAGCGCCTGGTACATCTGCGTGCCCGTAGAAGTCCGGCATCCCCGAGCGCGCGCCGCTTCGATCAGCGGCGAGATGGCGGGAACGGTGATGACGCAGCCGACGAAGGTGTCCGGTGAGAGCTTTTCGACCTCGACCGGCAGTGCGTCGCCCGCCTTCATGCCGGCCGGGGTGGCGTTGGCGACGAGGCCGAAGCCGGTCGGATCCGGCGAGCCGGCGAAGACCCTGGCCTTGCCCTTGCGGTTCAGCCGCGCGATCAGTTCGTCGCGCCGGGCCGTATCGGCGTCATGAATCGCGAGCTCACTGACGCCGGCATCGACGAGTGCGAGCGCGATGGCCGAGCCGGCGCCGCCCGCGCCGATCAGCAAGGCGCGCTTGCCCGCGGGCTCCCCGCCATTGGCCTTGACCGCCCCGACGAAGCCGAGCCCGTCGACCATCTCGCCATGCCAGGCGCCGTCCTTGCGGCGGCGCATGATGTTGACCGCGCCGAGGAAATCGCCGCGCTCGGTCGCGCTGGCGCAGTGGCGGTGGCAGGTGAATTTGTGCGGGACGGTGACGATGATGCCGTCGAGATTCGGCAGGTGGTCGGCGGCTTTGAGGAAGGCTTCGAGATGCTCGGGCGCGACGCGGACGGGAGCGACGATGCCGTCATGGCCACGCTCGGCGAAAGCGGCGGTCATGCCGCCCGGCGATTTCACCTGCGCGATCGGCTCGCCGACGATGACGTTGAGGCGGGTGGCCCCGGTGATCTGGAAATCCACGGTCTTTCTCCTCTCGCGGCCCCTCAGGCCGCGCATTGTCCCTGGGTTTCGACGACGCCGAGCAGGCGGGCCTGCATCGCCTCGTCATGTTCGAGCTCTGCGGCATCGCCTGCGAAGGCGACCTGCCCGTTGACCAGCACATAGGCCCGGTCGACGATCGGCAGCACCAGCTCGGCATGATGCTCGACGATCACCATCGCGACGCGCCCGCGCAGCTTCACCAAGGCCTCCATGACCTCGTTGACGACGGCCGGCGCCAGCCCCTCGAAGGGCTCGTCGAGCAGGATGAGCTTGCTCGGGACCATTAGGGCGCGGGCGATCGCCACCATCTGGCGCTCGCCACCGGAGAGGTTCTCTGCCTTGGCCGCCTGCCGCGTCTTGAGGCGCGGGAACAGGGTGAAGGCCTCCTCCAGGCTGATGCCGCCCGGGCGCTGGGCGAGCAGCAGATTCTCGGTCACGGTCAGGTTCGGGAAGAGGCGCCGGCCCTCCGGCACCAGCGAGACGCCGAGCCGGTTGATCTCGAAGGGGCGAAGCTTGCGCAGATCCGTGCCGGCGAAGCGGATGCTGCCCCGGTCGAGTGGCAGGCTGCCCGTCAGCGCCCGCAGCAGCGTCGTCTTGCCGACGCCGTTGCGGCCGAGCAGCGCCACCGCCTCGCCTTCACGGATCGTCAGGTCGATGCCCGAGAGGACCGTGCTGCCGCTATAGCCGGCGGCGATGTCCGAGGCATCGAGCAGCACGGGGCTTGCCGCGCCCTTGCTGCGGTTCACGGCCGGCGCCGTGGCGCGCTCGCCATCCTTGGCGGCGCCGAGATAGGCGGCGATCACCTCCGGGTTGCGCGCGACGTCGGCCGGCTTGCCGTCGGCGATCATGCGGCCCTGATGCAGCACCGAAATGCGGTCGGAGATGGCAAGCACGCGGTCGATATCGTGCTCGATCAGCAGGACGGCATGACGCTGGGCGAGCCGACGGATCAGGTCCGCGACGACGATCCGGTCGGCCTCGGCGAGGCCGGCCAGCGGCTCGTCTAGCAGCAGCAGCTTGGATTCGATCGCCAGCGTCACCGCGATCTCGAGCAGGCGTTTGGCGCCGTGCGGCAGGTCCTGGCTGGTCTCGGCAGCCTGCTCGACGAGGCCGACCGCATCGAGCAGCGACCAGCTGCGCGCATTGATGTCCTCGATGTCATGGGCGTCGCGCAGCAGGCCGCGGGCGCCGAGGCGCTGCGCCTGCACGGCGATGCGGACATTCTCGAACACGGTCAGGTTCGGGAAGATCGAGAGGATCTGGAAGGAGCGGGCGATGCCGAGCCGGGCGCGGGCATGCATCGGCAGCCTGGTGATGTCGCGGCCTTCGAAGAAGACCTGGCCGGCGCTCGGCGGCAGCACGCCGGTGAGCATGTTGTAGAAGGTCGTCTTGCCGGCGCCATTCGGGCCGATGATCGAGTGCAGGACGAAGGGCCTGATCTGAAGATCGATCTCCCTGGCGGTGACCAGGCTGCCGAACTGCTTGGAGAGCTTGCGTGTCTCCAGGACCGGCTTGTCCGGGTCCATGGCCTGTGCGGCGCTGACATAGGGCTCGATCACGGCCGGGCGCGGCGGAATCGTGTTGCGCGTCAGCGTCCAGCGCTGGCGCCCACTGAGGCGCTGCACGAGCCCGGTGATGCCTTCGGGCGAGAGCAGCGCGAACAGGATCAGGATCGGCGCGAAGATCAGCCACCAGTTCTCGGTGACGGCCGAAAGCCGGTTCTCCAAGATGATGAAGCTGATCGCGCCCCAGAGCGGGCCGAGGAAGTGATGGACGCCCCCGAGTACCGTCATGAGCAGGGCGTCGCCCGCATGCTGCCAACTCAGATTATTGGCGTAGACACCCTGCAGCAGGAAGGTCAGCAGCGAGCCGGCGAAGCCGACGAAGCCCGCCATCAGCACGAAGGAGCCGAGCCGCAGAAGATAGACGTTGAAGCCGAGGCTGCGCGCCCGCTGCTCATTGTCGCGCACCGCCTGCAAGGCCCGCCCGAAGGGCGAATGCACGATGCGCCAGAGCAGCCAGACGCCCGCCACGACGCAGGCGATGACGAAGCCATGGAAGGCGAGATCGTTTGGGAAGGTCGGGCGCGCGACGCCCTGCAGCCCGTTCTCGCCGCCGGTGACGGCCGTCCATTTGAAGGCGACCTCGAAGGCGATCTGGGAGCAGGCCAGGGTCAGCAGCGAGAAATAGAGGCCCTTGCGGCGCAGGACCAGTGCGCCGAGCACGAGGCCGAGCGCCAGCGAGAACAGCACGGAGAGCAGGATGCCGCCAATGTCGTTCGACATCCGGCCGAGCATGAAGAAGGCGGCGGCATAGCTGGCGCAGCCGAAGAAGACGGAGGCGCCGAAGGGGACGAGCCCGGTATAGCCGACCAGCAGGTTCACCCCCATGCCGTAGAGCGTGTAGATGGCGATCTGGGTGATCAGCCCCACGGGTGCGCCGAGCATCAGCCACAGTCCGGTCAGGGCGCAGAGGACGAGGCCGACCCAGAGGGCGGGATGCGTGAAGAGGGTGCGAAGGCTCATTCGAAGCGCTCCCATTTTTCGCCGAAGAGGCCGCGAGGGCGCACGAGCAGGATGGCCGCCATCAGCACGTACATGGCCGCGCCCGACCATTCCGGCTGGAACTGGATGGTCATGGCGATGGTGATGCCGACGAGCAGCCCGGCGATGATGGCGCCTGCATAGGAGCCGAGCCCGCCGATGGTGACGATGACGAAGGCCGGCATGATGGCGCTCGCCGCCATCGAGGGCGTCACCGTCCAGAGCGGTGCCGCCAACAGCCCGGCGAGGCCGGCGAGCAGGCAGCCGATGCCGAAGACGAAGCTGAAGACGACGGGCAGGTTGATGCCGAGGAGGCCGACCATCTCGGCGTCGCGGGAGCCCGCCCGGATGATGCGGCCGAAGGGCGTGTAGGTGAGGAAGGCCCAGAAGGCGACGAGGGCTGCGATCGTCACCATGAGGACGAAGAGCCGGTACTTGGTCAGCAGGATCGGGCCGTATTCGACGAAGCCTGCGAGGAAGCGCGGTGCGCTGAACGGCAGGGGCGCGCCGCCGAAGATCATCCGCAGAATGGCTTCGATGAGAAGCGCCAGCGCGAAGGTCAGGATCAGGCCGAGAAGAGGTTCCTTGCCGTAGAGATGGCGGATCAGGACGACCTCGACCACCATTCCGATGCCGCCCGTCAACAGCGGCGCAAGCAGCGCGGCCCACCAGCCGAATTCACGGGCGAGGACCAGCGCGAGATAGGCGCCGAGCGCGAAGAAGGCGCCGTGGGCAAAGTTCACGATGCCGAGCAGGCCGAAGATGATCGACAGCCCGATCGCGATCAGGACGTAGAGAAAACCGAGGATCAGACCGTTGACGGTCTGGGACAGTATCATGTCCAACATGGATTGGCCGCTCCTGCAAAGGACGCGAGGGACGCGCGGGACGGGCAGGCCGCACGATACTGCGCGGCCGCATCGACGTCGGGGATGGCTGCCTCAGACGGCGTCCATCTTGCAGGCGCTGTCGGCCTGGCTGCCGAAGGCTTTCTCGATATCGGCCGTGGTTTTTGGCAGTTCGGCCTTGATGTCGAAATAGTCCCACTTGTCGGTTATCTTCGGCTTGATGCCGGCGACCAGAAGGCGACTGATCATCTGGTGATCGAAGTCGCGATAGTGCACGTCGAGTCCGTCGCGCTTGGTCGACCACTTTTCGAGTGCCGCGACGATTGCAGCCGAATCCGTCGACTTCGCCGCCTCGATCGAGTCGAGCAGGGTCTTCATGCCCATCCAGCCCATCCAGGCCTTGTCGGCGGCGGGGCGCCCGTATTTCTTCTCGTAGGCGGCGGCCATCGCCTGTTCTTCGGGCGGGTTGTTGGGGTTCTTGTAGTACCAGGTGATGGTGTAGAGGCCGTCGGCCGCGTCGGGGCCGACGCCCCAGAGATCGGTGTTGCCGACCGAGATCTCGGCGAAGGGTATGCGGCCCTTCATGCCGAGCTCGTTCCACTGTTTCAGGAAGGTGGTGAGGTCGCTGGCGGCGATGCCGCCGATGACGACGTCGGGCTTGGCCTGCCGGATCTTGAGGATGAAGGAGGAATAGTCGGGCGTGCCGACCGGCACCTCATCGGCGCCGACGATGGTGATGCCGTTGGCCTTCGCGTATTCCTCGAAGGAGCGCTTGATGTCCTGGCCGAAGGCATAGGCCGCGGTCAGCAGATACCATTTCTTGCCGACATCGGCGCAGTAGGGCGCCAGCACCCGCACATGCACGTCGACCGGCGGCTGCAGGCGGAAGGTGTATTTGTTGCAGGACTTGCCGGTCAGTTCGCCGGTCGCGGCGTTGGCGGCGATGTAGGGCACCTTGGCCTTTTTGGCGACCGCCGAGATTGCGAGAGCGAAGGAGCTGAGCGCGCCGCCGACCATGCCGACGACCTTGTGCTCGCCGACGAGACGCTCGGCATTCTGCTGGGCGCCTTGCGGGTTGGGCTCGTCGAGCCAGACGATCTCGGCGGGGCGGCCGAGCAGCATGTTGTTGCGCTGTTCCAGCGCCAGCATGCCGCCCTGGGCGAGATACTCCGATTGATCGACGATGGTGCCGGTCTTGGCCCAGATCATGCCGATCTTGATCGGCTCGGCCGCAGCGGCATTGCCGATATAGGGCATCCCGAGCTTGGCCGAGACGATGCCGCTGGCGCCTAGTGACCCGGCGCCGAGGAGCAGGCTGCGGCGCCCGATGGCGCTGGTGAATGATGGTTTGCGAGCGTCTGTCACGACGTCCTCCCTGTCTGGCGTTCCCTTGCCGCGTCGATCTTCTTGTCGGTCCGTCCGTTTCGGCGGCGTGCGGCGGCGAAGGCTGTAACATAACTGGAATCTAATTCCACTATTAATTTCAGAATTGGAATTCTATTCTGATTTGTGTTGACGCTCCCCGGTGCGGCCGACATAAACGGGGGTGGGAGAGAAACGCATGAAACCGCTATCGATCGGGCTCGTCGGAGCCGGTGCCATTGGCCGCATGCATGCCGATGTGATTGCAGGCAGCGGCTTCGCGGAGATCGTTGCCGTCGCCGATCCGACCGAGGCCGGCCGCCTCTACTGCCTGGAGCGTGGGCTGCCCTGGTGCTCAAGCCACCACGCGCTGCTCGAAGCGGGCGGCGTCGAAGCGCTCATCATCGCCACGCCTAACCAGAGCCATCTGGAGATCGGTCTGGCGGCGATCGCCCATGGCGTCCCCGCGCTGATCGAAAAGCCGGTCGCGGTCACTGTGGCGGAAGGGGAGGAGCTGTCGGCGGCATCGGCCAAGGCCGGCGTGCCGATCCTCGTCGGGCATCACCGCCGGCACAATCCGATCATCGCCAAGGCGCGCGAACTGGTGGGGCAGGGCGCGCTCGGGCGGCTGACGAACGCGACGGTGCTCTACACGTTCTTCAAGCACGACGCCTATTTCGATCTGGCCTGGCGGCGGGAGCCGGGCGGCGGGCCGATCCTCATCAACCTGATCCACGAGATCGACCTGATCCGCTTCGTCTGCGGCGAGGTTGCGGCCGTGCAGGCGGTGACGTCGGGCCGCGTCCGGGGCCTGCCGGTCGAGGATACGGCGGCGGTGCTGCTGGAACTCGAGAACGGCGCGCTCGTCACGGTCAGCCTGTCCGACACCGCGGTCACGCCCTGGAGCTGGGATTTGGTTTCGGGCGAATTGCCGAACTATCCCCGGCAGGAGAAGCCGGTGAACTCGCACTTCATCTCGGGCACGGAAGGTTCGCTGGCGCTGCCCAGCCTCGACCATTGGCGCTATGACGGCGAAAAGAGCTGGTTCGCCCCGATCACGCAGGAGGCGATCCCGATCGAGCGCGAAAGCCCCTACATACGCCAGCTCCGTCACCTCTTCGACGTCGTGCGCCACGGTGCCCGGCCGCTGATCGATGCCGCCGATGCGACGCGTACGCTGAAAGTGACCCTTGCCGTCCAGGACGCGGCGCGCCAGAGACAGCGTCTGGAGATGCAGTTTGGATAGGGCGATGGCAAAGCGGATCGAGGACGAGGCAGGGCTGGACGATACCGAGCAGGCCCCGAGCGGCCTCCTCGAGCGCACTCTCGGCGTTCTCGAACTGCTCGCGCAGAATGCGCGGGGGCTGCCGCTCTTCGAGATCGCCGAGCGGCTGAAGATTCCGCGCAGCGCCACCCATCGTGTGCTCTCCAGCCTCGCCGATCATGGCTATGTCAGGCAGGAGCGCCATCACGGCACCTATGAGCTGACCGCCAAGATCGCATCGCTCGCCTTCAGCTTCCTGGCGGGGACGGGCATCACCGATCTCGCCCAGCCGATCCTCGATCATCTCGCGCGGGAATCGGCGGAGCTGGTGCGCCTCGCCCTGATCGACGGACGTGAGCTCGTCTGGGTGGCGAAATCGCAGGGCTCGCCCTTCGGGCTGCGCTACGATCCCGATATGGGGCAGGCGGGCCGGCTGTCCTGCTCGGCCAGCGGGCATGCCTGGCTGTCCTGCCTGCCGGAGGAGGAGGCGATCGCGCTCATCGAGCGGCAGGGCTATGGCTCGCGCGAGGAGTTCGGCCCGCGCGCGCCGCAGACGCAAGCGGCGGTGCTGAAATATCTGCGCCAGGCGCGCAAGCGCGGCTTCAGCATCGTCGTCCAGACCTATTCGCCCTGGATGAACGCGACCGCCGCTCCGATCCGCAATCCGCAGACGAAGGACGTGGTCGGCGCCGTGGTGATCGCGGGGCCGCATATCCGATTGACGGAAGAGAAGATGCTGGCGCTATCGCCGATGCTGCTCAGCGCCGCGCGGGAATTGTCGCTGGCGATGGGAGCGAGCCCCAGCCTCGCCTCCCGGCAATCGCGAGGGCCGTTCTTCGGCTGAGCCGGCTTCGCTCCGTCGAGGAGGAACCGCCCGGCAGGCCGGCGACACGACGGGAGGTTCGATTGAAGGTTCTCATCACCGGCGGCGCCGGCTTCCTCGGCGCCTGGATCTGCCGGCGCCTGTCGTGTCGCGGCGACGCCATCCGAATCTTCGACCGGGCCGAGAACCGGGCGACCACCGCGGCGATCGCAGGTAGCGAGGCCGCCGCGGCCTGCGAATGGGTAACGGGCGATATCGTCGACGGCGAGGCTGTTGCGGCTGCTGCGCGTGGCTGCGACGCGATCATCCACCTTGCCGGCGTGCTGACGCTGGCCTGCAAGGAGAATCCGGTTCGTGGCGCTGAGATCAACCTGATCGGAACGCTCAACGTCTTCGAGGCAGCGCTGCGCCACGGCATCGGCAAGGTCGTCTACACCAGCAGCGCCGGTGCCTATGGGCCGCAGAGCGGTGAGCTTCCGGTACCCACCTCGCATTACGGGGCGTTCAAGCTCGCCTGCGAGGGCAGTGCGCGGGCCTATTTCGCCGATCACGGCCTCTCCAGCATCGGCTTCCGGCCTTATGTCGTCTACGGGCCGGGCAGGGACAGCGGCCTCAGCGCCGGGCCTTCCCTTGCCTGCCGGGCCGCGGCGCGTGGCGAACCCTATGTCTTTCCCTATGAAGGAATGGCGGGGCTCGTCTATGCCGGCGATGTCGCTGCGGCCTATGACAGCGCGCTGCGCCACCAGGTCGCGGGAGCGCATGTCTTCAACATGATCGGCGAACAGGCCGCGCCGGAAGACGTGATCGCCGAACTGCTCAAGCTGGCCCCGGATTGCGACATCCGCCGTGGCGGCGCGCCGATGCCCTCGGCGCCGGAGATCGCGGAAGGTCCGTTGCGGGAGGTCCTCGCCGACGTGCCCTTCACATCGCTTCGGGAAGGCATCGCCCGAACCTTCGCCTTCTATCGCGACGGGAGCCTGTAGCAGATGCGGCTTGCTGCCCATACCTTCGGCTTCGTCTGGCAGGAGAGCGCCGAGGCCGCGCTGGAGGCCATCGCCTCGGCCGGCTTCCGTCATGTCCAGCTCATGGCCGCGCCGCCGCATTTCGATCCCTGGCGCGACGATGCCGCACGCACGGCGCGCTTGCGGGAATTGATCGCGCGATACGGCCTCGAGCTGCTGGCCGGCGATCTCGCGAGCAGCGACATCAATCTGGCGAGCGCTTCCACGGACGTAGTGAGTTTCTCGGTCGATGCCTATAAGCGGCTGATCGCGCGCTGCGCCGAGCTTGGGGCTGCTGCGGTCTGCGTCGGCTCCGGGCGACGGCATGCCCTGCTTGCCAAGGCGAACGACCGGGTGATGGAAAGCTTCCGCCCGGCCTTCCGCGAGATCGTCGCCGAGGCCCGGCGCCATGGTTTGTCCGTCGGGCTCGAAAACCATCCGCAGGGTCTGCTCGCCGGTGCCGGCACCATCCGCCGGTTCATCGAGGAGGAGGGCTATGGGGACGTCACGGCGATCTACGATGTCGCAAATGCTGTCGCGATCGGCGAGGACCCGATCGAAGGGCTGGCGACGCTCGCTCCCCATCTCAGCATCGTGCATCTTTCCGACAGCCAGGCCGGGCAGTGGCGGCACGACCCGATCGGCAGCGGGATCATCGATTTCGGCGCGATCGGGCGGGAGCTGCGACGGCACGGCTATAAGGGGGCGGTTGCGCTCGAAATCCTCTCGGAGAAGCCGCTGAAGGGCCTCCTCGACGGCGCGCGCAAGCTCGTTGCGGATGGATGGCGTTTCGAAGAGCCGCTGCCCCGGTTGTGAAAACCCCAAAGCGGCTCAGCCGGACGATGCGTCGCCGGCATCGGAAAAGGCCTGCCAGCCGCCATCGACGCTGAGGATCGCGCCGGTGACATAGGAGGCCGCCGGCGAGCACAGGAACCAGCCGGCCTCGGCGATCTCCTCGGGCTCTGCGAGGCGGCCCATCGGGATGCGGCGCTCCAGCTTTGCCCGGTCGATGCGGCCGGCGGCCTCCAGCGTCCTGACCAGCGCCGTTCCGACATAACCGGGCGCGAGCGCGTTGACCCGGATGCCAAGGCCGGCCCATTCGCAGGCGAGGTTCTTCGTGATCTGGGCAATGCCTGCCTTGGCGGCGCCGTAGGCATTGCGGCGCGGCAGGCCGCCGAGCCCGGCGATCGAGCTGATGTTCAGGATCGCGCCGCCGCGATCCGCCATCACGCGCGAGACTTCCCGCGACATCAGGAAGGTGCCGTTGAGATGGACTCTTAGCACCCGCTCGAAATGGCCGATATCCTGTTCGAGCGTCGGCAGATGCGTGTCCCCGATGCCGGCGTTGTTGACGAGAATGTCGATGCCGCCCAGCGCGGAGGCTGCTGCCGTCACAGTGGCGCGGACGGAAGCCTCGTCGGAGACGTCGCAGGCAAGCGCGATGTGCCCGGCTCCGAGCTCCGCCGCGCGGGCCGCGGCTCGTTCGCCCGCGATATCGACGAGCGCGACGCGGCAGCCGGCAGAGGCGAAGCGGCGGGCCAGCGCCCAGCCGATGCCGTCGGCGGCGCCCGTGATGATCGCGGCGGGTTCCTTGGCCATGATCGGTCTCCGTCAGCCTGCCGTCGCGCCGCCGGGCGTATGGCCCGGCCGCGGGATCAGGCTCATCAATCCGCGCGTGAAGCCGCCATCGACCGTGATCTCCTCGCCATTGACGTAAGCTGCCTGGTCGCTCGCCAGGAACAGCACGGCATCGGCGATGTCCTCGGGCTGCCCGATCCGTCCCTGCGGCACGGCCGCCTCACGTCGGCGCTTCAAGGCCGGGTCGGCGTAGAAGTTCTGGCTCATCGGCGTCAGCACGAGGCCCGGGCTGACGACGTTGCTGCGGATGCCCTGAGGCCCCCATTCGAGCGCGATCTGCCGCGACAGCATGACGATGCCGGCCTTGCTGACGCTGTAGGCGCCGCTAAAGCCTTGCGCATGCGTCCCCGCGACCGAGGCGATGTGGACCACGGAGCCGCCACCGTTCGGACGCATCTGGCGTGCGAAGGCCTGGGCGCAGAGAAAGTAGCCGGTCAGGTTGACCGCGAGCACAGCATTCCATTCCGCCAGGCTCAGGGTTTCCAATGCGCCGGGCCGCAGCAATGCGGCATTGTTGACCAGCACCCGGCAAGGCCCGAATTGCGTCCGGCAGGCCTCGGCCGCGGACTCGATGCTCGCAGGGTCCGAGACGTCGCAGGCGAAGACGGCGCCTCCCGCTCCGATCTGCCGGATGGCGGCAAGCGTCGCTTCGGCCGCAGCCGGTGAACGATCCAGCATCGCGATCCGCGCGCCCGCCCCGGCGAGGGCGAGGGCGATCGCACGGCCGAGCCCGCCGCCGGCGCCGGTGACGACGCAGACGGAATCCTTCAAGCCCGGCATGGCCATGGCGTCGTTGCCCATCGTCTTCACCCCGCTCATGGTTCGCGGCCGGCAAGGTGACAGCCGGCCAGATAGCCGAAGGTCATGATCGGGCCCAGCGTGATCCCCGCGCCGGGATAGCTGCCGCCCATCATGCTCGCCCTGTCATTGCCGACGGCGTAAAGGCCCTCGATAGGCTCGCCGCCGGCCGTGAGCACGCGCCCGATGACATCGGTCGAGAGCCCGTCGAAGGTGCCGAGGTCGCCCATCACCAGCTTCAACGCGTAGAATGGAGCTTTCCGGATCGGCGCGACGGTCGGATTCGGCTTGTGCTCGAGGTCGCCGAGGAAACGGTTGAACGCGCTGCGCCCGCGACCGAAAGCGGGGTCCTCGCCGCGTTCGGCATGGCGGTTGAAGCGCTCGACGGTCGCCTCTAGCCCCACCGCGTCGATGCCGGCAGCCTTTGCGAGTTCCGCCAGCGTACCGCCGCGCTTGAGATAGCCGCTGCGAACATAGCGGCCGGTCGGGACCGGCGCGGGCTTGGCGAAGCCGAGGCCGTATTTGCGGATCGCGACATGATCGCAGATCAGCCAGGCCTCCGTCGCCCCACCCTGCGCATTGTCGGCGATCATGGCGGCGCCGACGTCATGATAGGACTCCGACTCGTTGGTGAAGCGCCGCCCGGCGCGGTTCACCGCGATCACGCCCGGCTTGTAGCGATCCACGAGGTGCGGAAAGACGCCGATGCGCCCCTTGGCCAGCGGTACTTCCGAAACGGGCATCCAGGCGGCAGCGTTGGGATAGCGGATCTCGCAACGCCCGCCCGCGGTCTCCGCCAACCGGATGCCGTCCCCGGTGTTGCCGGCCGGGGTGGGCGAGACATGGCGGCCGCCGCGGGCGACATGGGGATAGGCCACGGCCAGCCGCGCCGCATCGTGCGGAAAGCCGCCGCAGGCGAGCACCACCGCACGGCGCGCGCGGATGCGCTTCCTCTCCCCTCCCGAAGAAAAGCGAGCGCCAACGACTCGTCCGCCCTCGACGATGAGCCCTTCCGCCGGCATCTCGGTCAGGATCGGGATACCGAGATCGAAGGCCGTTCTGGCCAGGCGCGCCGCCAGCGCGTTGCCGCTGGTCACCTGCACGCCGCGCCGGTACTGCGCGAGATCCTTGATATGGGAGGCGAGGCGGCGCGCGACATAGAGGGCCGAGGTCAGAGAGCGCGTCGCCCGGAAGAAGTGCTTCAAATCCTCGTTGGAGGAGTTGAACATCATGCCGATGAACGTGATCGTCTCAAGCGGCGGGCGCAGCCGCCCAAGCTCCTTACCGAGGCCGCGTGCATCATAGGGCATGGCCGTCAGCGACCGTCCCTTCGGCACGCCGCCCGGCGCATCCGGGTGATAGTCCGGGTAGTTCGACAGCAGGAAGCGGACCTCGGTCTCGCGCTCGAAGAAGTCGATCATGCGCGGACCCGTGTCGAGGAAGGCCTCGACGACGTCCTCGGCGTAAGAGTTCCCGGCCTCCTGCCGCAGATAGGTGCGGGCCGCCTCGCGGGAGTCGGACAGGCCCGCCTTCGCCGCGTGAGCGTTGCCGGGGATCCAGAGCACGCCGCCGGAATAGGCCATAGTGCCGCCGAAGTACCGATCTTTTTCCGCGACGATGACGTCCAGGCCGTGAATGCGGGCGGTCACCGCAGTTGATAATCCGCCCGCGCCGGCTCCAATCACCAGCACGTCGCATTCCTCGTCTTGAGCAGTCATGCCGATCTCCTTCCGGCGCGGACAAGCAGCCAATTGGGGCTTTTGGTCCGGTCAGATAGCGCTTCCTCCTCCCGACGAGCTGCGGGAGCTTGCTGCGAAAGGCTAGATCGTCGGCGCGGAAGAGCAATGGACGCAGAACGAAACTATTTGTACTTTTCCCGCGACTGATCCCGAGGCGCGAGACGCTGTGACCGCCGAACTGATCGAGCGCTACAGGCTGTATGGCGAGCCGGTCAGGCACGTCGAGCCACGCTTCATCCATGTGGAGCCCATCCGCGAGCGCAGCGGCTACCATCAATGGAAGATTGCGCCCCACGCTCATCGCGAGCTGCATCAACTCCTGCTGGTCTCCGCGGGTGGGGGCACGATGATCAGCGAAGGCCAGTGCTTCGCGGTTAAGATGCCGGCAGTCCTCGTTATTCCGGCCGAGACCGTGCATGGCTTCGATTTTGCTCCCGGCACGGATGGTTGGGTTATCTCGATCGCGCTGACGGCTCTTCCCGCATCCGCGAGCTCCGATCGCTTGATCTCGACGCTCTTGGATCAGTCGCGCTGCGTCGGCCCCATCGATGGCGAGGCCACTCGGGAGATAGGCCAGTGCTTCCAATCGCTATCCAACGAGCTCACCTGGGGCGGGGCCGCGCGCAACCTTGCGATCGAAGGGGAGATTCTCAGGCTGCTGGTCTCGTTCACCCGTGCAGTCGTGGCGACCGATGTGGCGGCCGCGTCGCTGTCCGACGCAGAATCCAGGTTGCTGAGCCGCTTTCGCGCGCTCGTGGAAGCGCACTTTGCCGACCATCTCCCTGTCGCCGCTTACGCGCGCAAGCTGGGGGTCTCCGAAGACCGTCTGCTGATGGTCTGTCGAAAGCGCTTCGATGCTCCACCACTTCAGATCATCCATCGGCGCATCATGGTCGAAGCCCAGCGCTGGTTGCTGTACAGCTCGACGCCAGTCGGACAAATCGCCGAGGCGCTCGGCTTTCGAGACGCCGGCTATTTCTCGCGGTTTTTCACAAAGCGATTGGGTATCAGCCCGCGCGGGCTACGCGGCGATTGAGCAAGCGCCCAGAGCGCGTCAGGTCAAGGCGCCTCATCCGCATCCACCAGCACTGATCGTCGGACCCTCCATGCGCGTTGCTCGGCCAGGGCCCCGATCACTTGGACGGCGAGGACCGGCGACTGCATCCCCGCGGTGCCAGAAGGCGCTGCGGGCCAAGCTCAGGGAAGAGCCGGAATACCGAGGCCGCGGCATATCTCCGCCTCCCGGTCCCGCACGAAACGTGCATAGTTTCGCAGATGGACGCCGTCGCTGAATGCCGAGCGCGGCTCCGGGATCTGCGCCACCCCGGCAAACAAGTCGAGATACAGGCAACCTTTCGGTTCGCAGGACTGAGCCAGCATGGCGGAATAGCGGGTCGCTGCCGCCCGCGGGAACAACGCTTCCTCCTTGCTCGCGACCGGGGGGATCGCGATCAGGGCATGGCGGCCGCTCCAGCTTGCCAGTCTCTGTTTGAGGGCGACGAGCGTTGTTCGGAAGCCGCTTTCCGCTTCAGCGGACTGCGGATTCCGCTTCGCCCAGATATCGTTCGTACCGACGGAAAGCAGCACGGCCTGTGCTTTGCGCGGTGGCGTAATCTTGCGCGCCAGATCGAGGACATCGCTCACGGTCGCGCCGGAAACACCGGCATTCACTACCGGAAAACCGCAAAGGCTCGGCAGATAGAGTCTTTCGGCATGGGAGTCGCCCAGCACCATAATATAGGGCCCCTCGACCTGGTCGAGCTGGGTCTGAATGGTCTTCAGGCGGACCTGCTGGAAGCCTTCGAAGGCGCGTGGGGCGCGGATGTCCACAAGCCAGCCATGGCCAATCCAGCCAGCGGCGAGCGCAAGCAGAAGCGCGGGAACGGCGGTCCCGATCAGCGCCTGCCGGCTTATCGCGCGGCCGGTCGATCGCGGCCGGAGAACAAAGGCAACGATGGCGCTCATAGGACGCGTGCCAGGGAGGCGAGCGAGCCAACGAAAGCGATCATCCGTCCCGCAACGGAAACGTGCCTCTCTCTGACGGTCGCGCCTTCGCCAACGTTCTGAGGCTCGTGCAGGGAAGCGGGCCTCGTCGGCGGCAAAGCGGCGAAGGCGACAGGCGGTCTGCGAGGGCGAGCGGCTGCGCGGGGCGGCTTCTGCGCGCGGGCTTCGTGGGCCTTCGCTTTGGCGATGAGAGGGTGGTCGTCGATGGCCGGTGCCTTCGGGATGATGAACTCGCCTGCGATCGACGAAACCAGCCCGGCATGCATGTCGAGCGCAGCCAGCTCCGCTCGCTCAGGACAAGCGAGGGGATCGGCGAAATGGACGGTCGCTGGCGCGCTGTTCGGAAGCCTGTCGATGATCTTTCCGGACGGGCTCAATTGCAGGGTTGCAGGACTGGGCTGCGGCGATGCCGGCGCTTCGGGGCCAAAGGAGGCGGCGAAGCCGATCAGGGATGTTAAAGCGACGGCTGACAATATCAGCGCGGTCAGTCTGTGAGGATAGCTGGCAAGTGCGACCATATGTGTCCCGTTCGGTTCCTCGGGACTATCGCGGGGCGTTCGGGCGAAATGCCGGCGCCAATGTTGCCGAATGTTTCGCGGGCGTTGAAAGTTGTAAGCGCTCAGGCGTTCGCGGAAGCAGGGGGCGACTGCCTCGGCAAGCTGATGCGCACCAGCAGGCCACGCGGGTGATTGTCGTGTAAGGTCAGCTTGCCGTCATGCCCGGCCGCGATCGACTGGGCGATGGCGAGGCCGAGGCCGAACCCCTCCGAATCGATCCGCCCCCGCGCTTCGTCGCCGCGCATGAAGGGCTCCAGAAGCCGCGATCGATCGACTTCCGGAATACCCGGGCCGTCGTCGGCCACCTCGATCAGGAGGAGCCCGGCTTCCTCGCGGAGGCGGACGATCACGTCGTTGCCATAGCGCACCGCGTTTTCGACGAGATTGGTGACGGCGCGCTCCAGTTGCTGTGCGTCTCCGATTGTGACCGCCCGCCGCGGCCCCTCATAGCGTGTTGCCTTGCCCATATCGCTGAACTCGTCCGCGACGGTCTGGAGCAAGCTTGAAAGGTCGAAAGCGCCACGCTTTTCGCGGCGGCTGGCACCGCGCAGATAGGAAAGCGCGCCCTGCACCATGGTGTCCATGTGCTCCAGATCGCGCGTGAACTGGCCGCGCAGGACATCATCCTCGATGAACTCCACGCGCAAACGCATGCGTGTGATCGGCGTCCTCAGATCGTGGCTGATCGCCGCCAGCATGCGCGTGCGGTCCGCGAACAACGCATGGATACGATCTCTCAATCTGTTGAGGGCGCGAGCGGCCGTGCGAACCTCGATCGGCCCCTCCTCACGCAGCGGCGACGGATCACGGTCGATCGAGAATTCTTCCGCAGCCGAGGCAAATCGCGCGAGCGGCGCAGTGATGCCCCGGGAGGCCCAGAGGGTCAGTGCGCCGATATTGAGCCCGACAAGGATGATCGTGACGAGTACCAGCATGGAGAAGGGGCGCGGTGGCGGCGCTCCCATGGCACCGGCGATGATCTCGACATCGAGCCCTGTGCGGTCGGGAAGCTGGATCGAAAAGCCTCGCGGTAGCCTGTCTTGTTCCGTCGCCGCGTTCGGCCATGCGGTGAAGCCGCTTCCCAGGCGCGGCGCCATTCCGTCGGCGTCCATAGGGCGCGGTGCCGATCGCGACGGATCAAATCCTTTGTCGGACAACGCAAAACGGAAGCGCTCGTCGGCCTTGTTCGCCGCCTCCACGATCAGCTGCCGTTGTTGCGGCGGCGCCGCCGCCACGAGTTTCGCGATGGCCGCAATACCCTCGAATGCAGGCGGGCCCGGTCTGTCGCGCGGTGCCTGCCACACCAGCACGCCCGCGAGAATGAGATAGATCAAGCCGATCACGCCAACGACAAGCAGCGCGATCTGGCTTCCGATCCGGGCAGGCAGGCGGAACGGGTGGGTCATTGCCGCTCGACGGACGGAGTGAAGAGATATCCGCCCGAGCGGATCGTCTTGATCAGTTCGGGCTCGCGCGGCTCACGTTCGATCTTCTGACGAAGGCGGCTGATCAGGATATCGATGCTGCGCTCGAACGGGGCAGCCGTCCGGCCCTGCGTCAGATCGAGCAGGACATCGCGCGAGAGCACGCGCCCGGGTCGCTCGCAGAATGCCCGCAGCAAATCGAACTCAGCGCCGGTCACGGCGACCCGGACATTGTCCGGGTTCGTCAGCTCGCGGTTGTTCGCATTCAGCGTCCAACCCACAAAGGCAAAGGCGCCGGGAGGCTCGTTCGGATCGGCCTGTCCGCCGCCTTGTCGTCGCATCACCGCCCTGATGCGCGCCAGCAACTCCCGCGGGTTAAAGGGCTTGCCGAGGTAGTCGTCTGCCCCCATTTCGAGACCGATGATCCTGTCCACATCCTCGCTGCGGGCGGTCAGCATGATGATCGGAATCTGCGTCGTCAGGCGCAGCCGTCGGCAGATCGACAGTCCGTCTTCGCCGGGCAGATTGAGATCGAGCACAATCAGGTCGAACCTGCCCTCCCGCAAGATCCGGTCCATTTCTCGCCCGTCGCGCGCCGCTGAAGTCCGCATGCTGTTCTGCGACAGGTAGCGTGCCACGAGGGCGCTGATCTCGCGGTCGTCTTCGACGATCAGGATATGCGCCGTTACGCTCACTTCATCATCCCATGCTTCAACCGGCGCGAGGATATCGGACCCGCGGTTCCCGCGCAGCCGTCATCGTGTTCCGGGCTGATAGGTGACGTCACGACATCTGATCGTGCCGTTCGCGGTGATCCGAACTGCTCCGATGCCTCGCTCTCGCCCCGTCACCGGGTCGCGATAGACCATGCGACGGCAGGCCGAAGCGCTGTCGACGATGCCTGGATCGAGGACGCGCAGCAGCAGGGCGATAATCCATACAGCACCGATCGCCGACGCGGCGATCCGCTGGGCGCGCATCACAGCAGAGCCCGGCTTTGATGATGAATTGGTACCCGACATGGATGTTCCGACGATATCTATGATCGTCGGATAGACCGTCTTTGTTTCGGCCATGCCGGACAGATGTTGCTGGGACGTTTCCGCTTGTATCCAAATGCATCTTGGAACCCGACACTCCGGTGAGCTGCGGTGTGTCGGGTATTTCCCGCGTTCACCCGGGCTGAACCTGGTGCGGCTTTCGGAAAGGAAATCAGCCGGTCACGATTGGCTAGCCGCGCGACCTCGGGTTCATCGCGCCGGACCGCGCACCCCGCAGCCCGGTGCGCCCTGCACCTATGTGACGATACTCGCCTTCCTGTCGCAATTCGGTTTCGTTGCCCTCGCCGGGACGCGAGACTACAGACGCGTCGGATAACGACTCGCCATACGAAGCCAGCGAATCTGCAAGTCTCCCTCGAGATAGCGCGTGCGATCGGCCAGGAAGGCGGCGATGTAGGGCTGCTTCAGATGGGCCGCCAGCGCTTCGCGGCTGCTCCAGACCTCGTAGAAGGCAAAAAGGTCGGGGTCGTTACGATCGCGGTGCACATGATAGGCCAGCGCTCCCGTCTCAAGGCGGGTTGGCGCAACCAGCGACAGCAGATGCGTTTCGAGGGCATCCGCTTCTCCGGGCTTCGCCCTCGCAGTCCCCATCAGGGCGTAAGGTCCGGTTTCATCCGCATCGGGCAGCGGTAGATCAACAGCGGATTGAGACATCGCCTCTCCTTATGGTAAGTCTTTGATCGTACCTTATCGAATTTATGGTAAGGCTCAAGCCTTACCTGGGGATGGAGGGCAAGATTGCCGGACGGAGAAGGACATCCGGAAGTGGCCGAGATCTCATTTGGTCCGGTCCTGGCGGCACTCGCCGATCCGCTGCGCCGTCGCGTGGTGGCGGAGCTCGCGCGCGCTCCCGAAGGCACGCAGAGAACCTGCGCGTCGTTCGGCTTTGCGGTCAGCAAGGCTTCACTGACACACCATTTTCGCGTCTTGCGTGAAGCGGGCCTGATCCGGCAGGTAAATCGGGGCAATAGCCGCGCGGCCACATTGCGCCGGGCCGAACTGGACAGGCTTTTCCCTCATCTTCTCGATCTGGTCGCGGCCGAGCAGGCCTCATGAAATCGCGCGGCTCTTTATCGCGGCCCGCCTCGTGGCCTTCGCAGGCTCGCTTCTCTTCGCCGGGCCCTCTGTGCGGACGCGGCTTGAGCGCGCCGAACAGCACGGCATAACGCTGTCCAGCGGTATGCCGCATCGTCCACGAGCGTGTGCCAGAATTTCCGGATGTCAGGCCGTACAATCTCGGGAGAGCTTTCTGGCTTGGCCAAACACCATCAAGCTCACTGCTGCGAGCAGCCACGCGCTCAAGCCGCCATAGAGCATGACCCGTCCGAAGCCGTCGGCTAGGGCCTGGCGGACGATGGTGTCGGATATGCCCTGTCCCGGTGAGCCTGCGGTCCCGGCAGCAATTCTTTCGGCGAGCGAGCGCAGAGCAGACGGGTCCGCGTCCAGCGGCAGGTTCGTTCTGAGCGAAGACAGCACACCTTCGACCAGAATAAAGCCCATGATGGGAATGTTGATGGCGAGCGAGATCATCCGTGCGCTCATGTCGATGCCGGAGGCCATGCCGGAGCGCGCAGGGGGAACCGATCCCGTTGTCGTGTTGGTGACCGGCGTATTGGTCAGGCCAAGGCCGACACCGGCCAGGATGCAGCCCGGCAGCATCGTCAACCAGTTCGCGCTCGCGGCCGCGCTGCCGAACTTCATCATAATGAAGCCGAGCCCGATGGTGAACAGGCCGGCCGGAATCACGAGGCGGGGCTGGTAGCGCAGCGACAAGCGCTCGGCCAGCGGCGGCACGACCAGGGCCGGCAGCGTATAGGCGAGCAGCCCGAGACCGGCGGCGACGCTGTCATAGCCAAGGCCCGCCTGGAACCAAATCGGCAAATAGATCATGAACGGCCAGAAGCTCATGTTCATCGCGGCCGAGCCGACGATCGCACCGGAAAACGGCCGGATGCGGAACACCGAGAAGTCAACCATCGGCCTCGGGCTAAGCTTTTCCGCGATGACGAAGGCGATGAAGCTCGCGAAGGACACGCCGAGAATTGAAAGCGCTGTCAGGCTGGCAAAGCCGAGTACCGGTCCCTGAGTGATAAAGAATGCGAGGCAATATACGGCGGCCGACAATGTGACGATGCCGACGAAGTCGAGACGGATCGCGTCCGGGTCGCGCGATTCCCGTACGCCGCTGGCTGCCAGCAAAACCGTCATGATGCAGAGGACTGCATGGACGAGGAACACCCATTCCCAGCTCCAGAGCGCGACGATGACGCCGCCGATGATCGGACCGAACCCCAGCCCCACACCGGAGACGATGCCCCACCAGCCGAAGGCCATGCCACGCTCGGTGGGCGTGCGGAACTGGTGCGACAGGATGGCGATCTGGCACACCAGCATCGCCCCGCCGCTCAAGCCCTGAAGGAAACGGGCGCCGATCAGCACCGCGACGCTCGTCGTGACCCCGCAGGCGAGCGATGCCATGCCAAAGGCGACGATGCTGGCGATGAACACGCGTTTGCGCCCGAAGCGGTCGGCGAGCGCGCCCGCAGCCATCAGCACCATCGTCACGCCGATCGTATAGGCGTTCATGATCCACTGAAGCTGCCGGAAATCCGCGTGGAGCACCTGCTCCAGCGTCGGCAGGATCGCCGGGACGCTGGAGATCTCCAGTCCGAACATCAGGGCAGACAGGCAAACGGCGGCGAGCGCGACAGCACTTCGGCTACCGGTTGGTGCGGATACGGCGATAGTCATGGTTCAGTCTTTCGATGTCGGGGGCGCAACGGCGAAGCCGGTCATGACATAAGGCGCATGTGCTTCGGTTCGCGCGTTGCGGAGTCGAGGCAAGCTAGCGAAACCTTGACCATGCCAAAACTGGATGGTTGTATATTTCAGAGACAACATATCCGGATCATTAAATGGCCGCGCTCGACGTGGACGCCGTCCAGGCGTTCGTCACCATCGCCGATCTCCAGAGCTTCACCCGGGCCGCCGAGGCGCTCGGGACGACGCAGGGCGCCATCAGCGTGAAGCTCAAGCGACTGGAAGACCGGCTCGGCCAACGCCTCATCGAACGCACGCCCCGCTCGGTGCGCCTGTCCGCGCAAGGGGCGGTGTTCCTCGTGGGCGCGCGCGACTTCCTCGCGGCTCACGACCGTGCCATGGCGGGTCTTGTTGCGGGGCGCCGCCGCTTCGGTCTCGGCATCGCCGCCCATGTGGCCGGGCCGGAGGTTCCGACCCTTCTGGCCCGGCTCAACGCCCATGATCCCGGCCTGACCATTGAAGTGCGGATGGACAATTCGCGCGTGCTGCTGGACGCTTTCGATCGCGGCGAACTGGACGCCGCCATCATTCGGCGCGAGGAAGACCGGCGCGACGGCGAGGTGCTGGGGCTGGAGCATTTCGGCTGGTTCGCGGCCCCAGGATTCGAACATCGTCAGGGCGAGCCTTTGCGGCTGGCCGCGCTCTCGCCCGCCTGCGGCGTGCGCGACATCGCCGCCCGCGCGCTGGACACCGCTTCCATACCCTGGACGGAGGTCTTCCTTGGCGGCACGTCATCCATGGTGACGGCAGCCGTCTCCGCCGGCCTTGCCATCGCGGCCTTTTCCTGTCGTCTCGTCCCTCCCGGCACGATCGAGGTCAGCCAGCGCTTTGGCCTGCCTCCACTTCCCTCGACCGAGATCGTGATGTTCTCCACGCTTACCGATGCGAAATCCCGTGAGGCCCTCCGTGCGCTGGCTGCCGGGTTCCGGGAGCACCGTCCGGGCGCGTGAGAGAGGAAGCCAAAGAGGACCTTCGTCCTCTTCCACGATGCCAGGCATGCTAGCTGGTGGAATTTTCCACCAGGGGACGAGAACTGCCGGAGGTTGCCTCGCTGCGTTCCTGCGACTGGTAACCCATTGGGGTCGTTCGCAAGTCGTGCTTCAAACTTGAACCCACCTGGCGACACCAGCGATTCCGATAATTTACATTATGGAACAAATGCAAATGCCGGGCATCTCGGCGATCTCGGTCCTGAAATAGCCTGCCAGCGCGAGCGCGTGGATCTTCTCCGCTTTGGTTTTCATATCTTCCAAAGCCGGAAAAGCGGTCTCGCGGTTGTGCTTCATACACAGACCTAAGCCATTAGAATCCGCGACGATCACGGACCCAGGCGAAGCGATGGTCGATCGCTAAAATCTGGCGGGTGACGATCTGCTCGCTTCTCCGTAGAAGGAGCCGATTTTCGAGGCGCCTAGTCGGCCCTCGATCGAACGAGCGATCTGGGGCTTAGGTAGGGTCTAAGCGGCGGGGCGCGACTCGCCCTCGATGCGCCAGAAGCCGACTTTGACGTTTTGCCTGAAAGCAGACGTTGTCGAGGGGCGTCAGGCTATCAAACGCGGTGCTTCTGGCGCGTCCAGCCTGTGCAAACGGACTGTTGGGCAGACCCGCTGAGCAATCTCGCAAAGGTGCTGATGGTGTGTCAGGTAGATGACCTGACCATTCCGCGCCATATCCGCGAACAGCCGGAACGCTTCCTCGGCGCGAAAATCGTCGAACGTCTCCATGATGTCGTCGGCCACGAACGGCACGGTGCGGCGCGCCTTTGCGAATTCATGGTATCCGGCGACGCGCAGCGCGAGATAGAGCTGGAAGCGCGTGCCCTTCGACAGCTCGTCCGCGGCTTTCGAGCCGCCGCCAGCAGCAAG
Source organism: Allobosea sp. RAF48 (assembly GCF_052114025.1). NCBI lineage: Bacteria > Pseudomonadati > Pseudomonadota > Alphaproteobacteria > Hyphomicrobiales > Alloboseaceae > Allobosea > Allobosea sp. RAF48. The sequence goes on along the minus strand of NZ_JBFRDZ010000010.1, from coordinate 75,257 downwards.
GGCGATCAGCGTCTCGCCATCCTTCCCGGGCTGCGCCGCAAGGCCGGAATAGGCGCCCCGACTGATTGTCCTGAACGCGGCCGAGGCCTGCTCCATCATCGAGCTGCGATGGCGCTCCCGATAGATCGAAAGCGCCTGTTCCGCCGCGGCGATGCCGGCGCGCAATTGCAGATAGCGCAGCGCTCCGTCCTCGATCTCCAGCAAGGTCGTGCGGCGACGTTCTTCGATCTCGGCGACCCTGGCATCGCCGCCAATGGCCTCGACCTGATCGATCGCCGTCGCGCGGGCTGCGAAGAGCTCGTGGCAGCGCTGGTCCTGATCCTCGAACCGCACCTTCAGCTCGTTCCATTCGGCCTCCAGCGCCGGCCGGACCACGCTGTCGAGCGCCGCCTCGGCACTGGCGAGGTCGTCGCTGCGCAGCGCCTCGCAGATGTCGCGCTCGGCTTCGCCCGCCCGCTCCAGCAGCGCCCGGCGCTGCGCGATCCGATCTAGCGCTTCGGCGACATTGGCCAGCGAGCTCGCGTCGAAAAAGGCGATCATCCGCTCCGTTTGGCCGGCATGGATCCTATGCTTCTCGACCAGCTTGCGCTGCCGATCCGCCGCGGTCCCCAGTTGGGCGGATAGTTGCGTGCGACGGTCCTCGCTGGCGCCGGCCTGCCGGACCCTGTCGACGATCTCCCGGATGCTGTCGAGCACCGGCATCTCGCGCGGAATGCCCAGAGCCTGCGCGAGAACCGCGACCTCTTCTCGAAACGCCGCCTGGTCCTTCTCCATCTTGTCGATGCGGTCGACGAGGCCCGCGCGCTTCTCCAGCGTCGGCGCGAGATCGGCCATCGCGGTCAGGATCTCGCGCACGACGCCGAGGGCGGGGACCGAACCCGCCTCCGCCAGCCAGCAACTGCGACAGGTCGCGGACCAGGCCTCGACCCACTCCCGCTCCTTCGTCACCGCCTGTTCCGCCGTGCGCTCGCGCATCGCCACATCGCGCTGCCGGTCCGCCAGCTCTGCGTAGAGCCGCCGCAACTGCGCCTCGTTCTCCAGGCCGGCCTGGGCTTCCGCGAGCAGGGTGCCGACATCGGCGTCCTCCACAGCGGAGAGCCCTGCTCGCGCCAGCGCGGCCGAAAGTTGAGCCCGCGCCTCGCGGATGTCCGCCTGCGCTGCATCCAGATCCCGTTCGGCGGCCCGCACTGCCTCCCGCGCCTCCAGGGCCCGGTCTCGACGCGACAGCCAATCCTCAAGTTCCGGCAAGGGCGGCACCGGGGACCAGGACGGCGCCATGACACGCACAGCTTGCGCGACCTCAGCGTCGATGCCGTCGAGAGCGGCCGCGGCGTTCGCGGCCAGCTCCTCCGCGCGGGCGAGATCGGCCTGCGCGACGGCCAAGGCCTGCCCGCTCTGATGCAGCCTCGCCAGCTCGGACATATGCGAGAGACGCCCGCCGCCGACGAGGTCGTCATGGCGCAGGGCCGTCTCGAAGATGTCTGCCGAGGTTGTATCGAGCTCGCGCCGATGCACCGCCCAGGCCTGTTCGCGCCGGGCGCGGATCTCGGCCGCCTCCCGGTCGGTCACGATGCCGGTCGTCGCGGCAAGGCCCGCCCGCTCAGCCTCGACATGCCGCATCTGGGTCGTCAGCCGCTCGATCTCCCGCCGGTGCTGGGTCAGCAGGGTTTCGCTCTCGCCCCGGGACGCTTTCCAGCGCCGCAGCATGTCCGGTCTGGGGATCGTCATGCCGGCGAGCTGATCGACCGTGCCCTGCCAGGGGCGCAGCGCCGGCACGCGCTCGTCGAGGATCTCCTGCGCCGCCGCCCGCGCCCGCTCGGCGAGGCGCGAGCGCACCTGATGATCGGCCGACCGCAAGGCCTCGACCGTGGCCGCCAGCGCCGCGATCGCGCGCGCTCGATCCTGGGAAGCGGGCTCGGCCCGATCCGCCTTCGGCAGCTTGGCCGCGGTCTCCGCGAGACGTCGTCGGGTCTCGGCGAGTTCTTCGCCGGCATTGCGCAGGGCGGCATCGAGGCCCGACCTCGCTTCGATCAGCTCGCGCAGCCGGCCGGTCGTCGCGGCGGTCAAGACGAGACGCTGCGGCTCGGCCTCCCCGTCGCGTTCGATCCGCTGCAGGATGCCGGAAACCTGCAGATCGAGCTGGCGCAATTGCAATCTGCGTTCGGGGAGGTCCCTCTCCGCCGTGATGTAGCGTGCCCGCAGCTCGGTCAATCGCTCCAGCCCCTCCGCTTGCCGAAGAGCGGCCTCGTCGATGACGATCGCCCGGATCTCGTGGCGCAACCGCTCGATCTCTTCGCGGCTAGCTTGGCTCTGGACGCCGAGCGCGATCTCTTCCTTCTGCAGCGCCGGCAGTTCGGCCGCCCAGCCGGGCGGGGCTTCCGGCAAACCGGCGAGGGGCGCGAGGCGCTCGCGATCGGCCCGCAGCGCGACGAGCCGGGGCAATGCCGCAAGATGACGCTGAATCTCGTCCATGCGGGCCTGGAGGCGCGCGCGCTCTCCGACCGCTTCGTCATATTGGCCGGTGGCACGGTCCCGCGTCTCGATCAGGCGCGCATAGTCCGACGCCAGCGTGTCGAACTGCTCGCGCTCGGCCTTCAGCCCCGCGAGCCGTGCCTTGAGCTCCGCGAGCAAGCCGCTGCGAGCCCGGAACTTGTAGAACCTCTCCGTCTCGGCCCGCAGATCGAAAAGCTTGTGGCTGAGATGGGCGAGGCCGGCGCTGGCCGAGAACAGCAATTGCCCGAGATCGCCCTTGCTCGCCAGGATGCTCTCGCCGCCCTTCTCTAGGGTCTCGTCATCGAGCGAGAACATGGTGCGATAAGCGTCGCGCTCGATCCCGCCAATCTCCGCGCGGATGGCGCTTTCGGGCAGCGGACGATCCTCGGCATCGAGCAGGCTGTTCTGCGGTCGCTTGATGCGCGCGAATTCCCGCGTCTCACCATCGAACTCCAGCGCCGCGCCGATCCGCATCGTGGAATAGGGATGCAGGAAGTCGAAGGCGCTTTGCGGTCCCATGCCGAACAGGAGATCGAGAAAAGCCGAGAAGGTCGTCGACTTGCCGGCCTCGTTCGGCCCGTAGATCACATGCAGATCCGGCTCGCCGTCGCGTCGCGCGCCGAAATCGATGCTGTGATCGGTGAACTTGCCGTAGCGCGTCAGGTCGAGGCGGCAAAGGCGCATGCTCAGCCCCCCTCGCCTGCCGCCTGCAGCCGCGCGACCACCGTTTCCGCGCCGTCGCGGGCGAGGCGTGCGACACGCTCCCGGAAGGCGTCCTCGTCGGCGCCCAGCACGTCGCGGCATTCCTGTGGGAGCTGGCCCCGGATTTCCTCCGCCATGCCGGCCAGCGTGGCTGTGAAGGCATCGGAGCCGAGGATCTGCTCCTCGATCAGGCGATGGAGATCGATGAGTGGGTCGCCGCGCGTCTCCCCCGGAAGCGTGGGCGGCTGGCAGGAGATCTCCAGCTTCTCCACCCAGCATGAGCCGATGGCGGCAGCCCTGTCGTCGGCCTCGGTCTTCAACAGGTCCATATCGCGGCGGATGCGCCAGGCCAGCGGCGTCGCTCCCACGACCTGCAGTCGCGCGACCAGGTGCGCGGAATCGATCGCGCTGCGTGTCGCCTCCAGAGCTCGCGCGACGCCCGACACCAACTCCCGCCAATCCTCCATCCCGGTCGCGTCGACCGTGACCCGCTCGAACTGCGCGACGCTGGTCACGCGTTCCTCGATGCTGATGGAACGGTCGTCGCCGACAGCGACCAGCGAGACGGATTTCGATCCGGCCTCGTTGATATCGCGCCCCTGCGGCATGCCCGGCACCGCGATCATGCAGGCATCGTCGACAATGGCGCGCTTGTGGATATGGCCGAGCGCCCAGTAGCGAAAGCCCGTCGCCCGGAGGTCGGCCAGGCTGCAGGGCGCATAGAGGTCGTGGCCCGGGGTGCCGGCCAGGCTGGTGTGCAACATGCCGATATTGACCGCGCCCTCCACCGGCGGCCGGTACTTGCCGAGCAGGCTGTCCGGCGCATGCGGCTGCGCAAAGCTCAGCCCATGGACCACAATCGGAACCCGCCCCGCCGGGCCGGGAAGCTCCAGCGCCTCGGCGCGACCGCCGAAGACCTTGACCGAGTCCGGAAGCACCAACTCCTTCGTGATCCGCGACATCGCGTCATGGTTGCCGCGGATGATGAAGGTGTCGATGCCGGCTTGATCGAGCCGCCGGAGTTGCTCGGCCAGAAAGCGCGCCGTCTTCATCGAGCTCTGATCGCCATCATAAAGGTCGCCAGCGATCAACAGCGCGTCGACCTTCTCTGCGAGGCAGAGATCGATGATCCGCACGAAGGCATGTCGCGTCGCATTGCCGACCAGCTCCGCCAAATCTGGATCCCTGAGCGCAAGTGAACGCAGCGGGGAATCGAGGTGGATATCGGCGGCGTGGACGAAACGAAAAGTCACCGGATCTCCATGTTGCAGCGCTCTAGCCAACTCTCATTATCTCGGCCGGTGCTTGCTCTTCAATGCAAAGCAGCCGGTACGTCTCGATTGGAATGGCCTTACCCACGAGGCGCCAGAATCTGGACGCTTCCGCTGCGCTTGGAAGCGAAAGTTGCTCGATCGGGTGGAGCGGTCTCCTGATCTGGGAAAGCGTGAGCCTTTACGTCGTCGAACACCAGCTCGACAAATTCGGCCTGAAGGGCACCGTCAAGTCAGCGCGCGGCGCATACGAGGCGCTGATGGCCGAGGTGATCGCGCGGGTGATGCGCGGCGAGCCGACGCTCTACTACGACTGGGGCCCGTCCTGGGTGATGGGCAAGCTGGTGCCCGGCAAGGACGTCGTCTGGCTGCCGGCGCCCTTCGACTCGCGGTGCCCCCGAACATGAAGGTTTCAGCGAGTGCCCTGGTGCCAGGCGTCAAGGGCTGCGTCGGCGGACAGGATCCCGGCTCATCATTTTGGCTAACTCGCCTTCAACTTGATAAGGTCGACTGGCCCGCGATGGCCGGCCGCTTGCCCATGCATCTGCGCCCGGAAAATCCCATCCCCGGAGCTGATCGCAACCTGATTGCGGCCATTGCCCTTGGCTGCATAGAGGGCCTCATCGGCAGAATGCAAAAGCGCTTCGAAGGCTTCGATGCCCTCTGAATATGCGACACCCGCGCTCACAGTGCACCCAAAGGCCCCGCGGCTTGTGTGAAAGATTTTGCTCCCAAGGCCCAGGCGGATTTCGTCGGCCAACATCGCAGCCATGACGAGCGACGTATCAGGCAGCAGCAATGCAAACTCCTCACCCCCCATACGGGCGGAGAGGCCACTTCTTGGTGTATTGGTCGCGAGGGTGCTCCCGAAAAAGCGCAGGACTTCATCTCCAGCCGCATGGCCATGGCTGTCGTTAATGCCCTTGAACCGATCGACGTCGAATAAGACGATTGTCGCGGGCCCTGTGATCTCGCCAGCCATGCGCTGGAGGAGCGCCCGCCGATTCAGCAGCCCCGTCAGCGCATCCGTTTCCGCATCCTGCTTGTGCCCTCGGGCGAGCCGCGACTGATTGAGAGCAAGAGACAACGCGCCGATGCCCGCGAGTGTCGTCAGGCAAATGACGATGTTCAGATCCTCGGCCCAGTTGTCGGGCGCGGACGCCAAGATCCAGTGCCCGCCGAGAAGCAGAAGCGCCGCGCAGGGCACGAAGGAGGTGGCAGTCAGGAGGTAAAGGCCGCTCAGCGCCGTTATCGCGAAGCGATCCTCGGCGCGTCCACGCCAGTAATCCCGAGCGGTGATCAGAAGGATTGTTGCCGCAGCCAGATTCAAGATGATGATCGATGCGCCGTTGTAGCCGGATAGCATGGGAACGGCCATCGCAGTCGAGGAGCCGATAGCCATGAGGCTCATCACCTTCCAAGGCAGGCGCTTCGAGCGAAACTCTCGTCCAGCCCCATAGACACATGCCAGACCGACCAGCAGGGCGGTGTAGCCCATTGTGCCCACAACGGGTGAAAGCGAGCGAGTATACGAGCTGTAGCCAAATACGCCCAACGCCATGAGCGAGACGCCGATCGTCCAGACGATGAGGAAACGCTCACTGCGAGTGACCAGCCAATTCACGAAGAATGCCGCCGCGAGGCCGAGCGCCGACAGCGAAAATGCCGTGAAAAGTGAACCTTGATCGAGAAGCACAGCGCGTCCGCGGTCCGAGAGCTTGGGACGTCAGTCTGCGAGAGCCGGCGATTAGGAAGCGTTAAAATGGCGCGCGCACATGTGCGGTTTCAGAGGTCCTTTATCGCCCCCTCTCGCCGCTCGATTCCGCCAGCAAGGTGCCAGACCTTCGGTTGCCCCATGATGGACCAACGTTGCCCGGGTCCGGCGGAAATGGCGAGATCGATATCTCCCAGGGATTCTCGCTGAAAGCAGACACACCACAGGCAGCCTCTGAAGCGCGAGCTTCATTCCTCAGGCACGAGGATCAAGCACGCCACTCCGGAAAGCGCACAGGCGAAGAAGCCAAGGTCGAAACGGGACGTAAAGCTTAGTGTCATCGCAAATGCTGATGGCGCGACGACGTAACCGAGGAAAATGACGAGGGTGGCAGCGGAAGAAGCCTCCCGAACGAGTGTAGGAGGACAAGCCCGGGCGATTTCGGACAACTGGACACCGTTCCAGCTAGATACAGTGATGCCCGCGACCGCAGCGATGATGCAATAGACCGGGAAAGGCCATTCGGGCGTCGCCAGGGCCAATGTCAGGGAGGTCACACCTGACGCCAACCCGATCAAGCGCAACAGCAATCGTGGAACTCCAAGCCGATCGGAGAGCCAACCGAGAAAAACACGACCGGCGATGCTGGTTGCTTGCATCAATGCGTACAGCGCTCCGGCGGTCTCGAGGCTGTAGCCGAGCTGCGAGACCGCATACGTCATGAGATAGGCGAACCAGATCCCCTGCCCGATCGCCAGGCAAGCGCCCGCTGCCGCCAGACGAAACAAGGTCGACGAAGCTGTCAGCGTTCTGATCGGTGTCACCAGATTGGAGACGGAGAGGATCACCCCCAATCCAAACTTCAGTCCCCTCTCCCGATCTCGATCAAGCGCCTCTCGCATCGGCTGGACACTGGCGATGATGGCAAGCACAAAGACCGCAGAAGCAAGGAGGGCGATGCGCCAACCATAGGCTGCTGCGAGAGGAGGTAGTGCGAGCCCCGCAATGACTCCTCCGAGCGGCACTCCAGCCTGCTTGATCGAGAAAATCATGCTGCGACGGCCATGAGGTGCTGTGCGATGCAGGACATCGTTGCCCGCGGGCGACGATGGTCCGTACCCCACACCGATGAGCAGCGCGGCAATGCAGGCCGTCACCGTCCAGCTCGGCAGAAAGAGCGCCAGACCCAGGATTCCGATCATCAGCCCGACTTGGAGGGCTCGCACTGAACCGAGAGCTCTCAGATAGGGCGCACCCAAGGCAAGAAAGAGGATCGAACCGAGCGTGTTGAGGCTGGCAAGATACCCCACCACCGAAGCCGACCAGCCTCGCTCCTCGGCGAGAATGGGTGCAATGGTCGGGGGAATCCGGCTGAGGAACGCGGTGGCCATTTGAACCGCAACCATGGTCGCGAGAGCAAGCTGCCATGAAGGAGCGGCTACAGCTTTGAAGAGACCGGGCCTCACACGTTCAACTCGCGCCAGCGCAAGCATGCAACGCCGTGACCATCTTTGTCATCAAGTTCCGGTTGAGTGTCGGCACACTCCGATGTCGCGTACTGGCAACGCGTACGGAAGCGACACCCACTCGGAACATTGGACGGATCAGGCGGCTCACCTTGCAGCGAGAAATTCTCAGTAATGCGAGGCCCGCCGATCCGAGGTGCAGCCGACAGTAGCGCCTGTGTGTAGGGATGGCGCGGTGCGGCGAAAACCTCGGCGGTCCGCCCGATCTCAACGATCCTCCCGAGATACATGACGATGACGCGGTCGCAGATCGACTCCACGACAGCTAGGTCATGGCTGATGAAGAGGTAGGTCAGATCGAATTCTGACTTGAGGTCGCGGAACAGCCGCAGCACGGTCGCCTGCACCGAAACGTCCAGTCCCGACGTGGGCTCGTCGAAGATGACCAGTTCCGGCCCGAGAACCAGGATCCGAGCCAGACCAACCCGCCGCTGTTGGCCGCCGCTGATTTCATGCGGATAGAGATCCAGGTGCTCAACGGGCAGTCCAACCGCCTTGACGATCTCCTTGACCTTTTCCTCCCGCTTTTCCCTCGACCAGTCGGTGTGAATAATCAGTGGCTCGTGGAGCGAGCGGCGCAGTGTCCAGCGGGGGTCGAGGGAAGCGCCCGGATCCTGATAGACATACTGAAGACGCGCACGGATTTTGGAAGCACGCTTCTGGCCCGGCGAGGCAATCCTCTCGCCCAGCATCCGGACTTCGCCCTCACTTGGCTCGTGGATGCCCATGAGCGTCTTGCCGAGCGTGGACTTGCCGCAGCCGGATTCGCCGACAATTCCCAGAATTTCGCCAGGCTCGACGGCGAAGGAAACATCGTCCAGCGCGCGTAGGCTGCCAACCTTCCGATTCAGGAACCCTCGGACAGGGAAGTGCCGGGCCAGGTGGTCGACTTCGAGGATGGGGGGATTGTTGGCGTCAGACATGCGCAGCCTCCGCCTCGGCCGACCAGGGATGATGACACGCAACGGCGTGGCCATTGGGCTCGGCAATCAGCGTCGGCCTGCTATCGTGACAAACGTCCGTTGCGCGGGGGCAGCGTGGATTGAAGCGGCAACCGTTTGGGGCGTTGAGCGGACTGGGAACACCGCCGGGAATTCCGACAGGATCACGCCCGGGCGCGGGCAAACTATCGAGCAACATGCGCGTATAAGGATGGCGGGGATCGCCGAAGAATTGCTCGCGCGGCGCTATTTCTGCAGTCTGCCCAGCATACATTACCACCACGCGGTCGCAGATTTCCCAGGCCGCGCCGAGATCATGGGTCGTGAACAGGACTGAAACGCCTCGTTCGACCGCCAGCCGCCGCAGCAACCCCAGGATCTGCGCCTGGACCGTCACATCCAAAGCAGTTGTAGGCTCGTCGGCGATGATCATCCGAGGTTGAGGAAGAAGCGCCATGGCAATCATCACCCGCTGGCGCTGGCCGCCCGATAGCTGGTGAGGATACTTGTCCAGAATCGCCTTCGGCTGCGGCAACTGCACCGCATCGAGCATGGCGATGGCGCTAGCTTCATCTGCCTTGCGCGAACGGCCGAAGCTCCCCTTTTCGTCCCGAGGGGCTTTGAAGCGCATCAGGTCGTGGATCTGGGTGCCGATCCGAAACAGAGGATTGAAGCTCGCAAAGGGGTCCTGCGGGACAAAGGTAACGACACGGCCCCGCAGATGCTCGGCCGCCTTTCCTCCCGAGAGCATATCGACACCGTCCAGCCGGATGTGCCCGCTGTTGATCTCCGTCTGGCCTTCGGGAAGCGTTCCCAGGATCGCACGGGCGAGCGTTGACTTGCCACAGCCGGATTCGCCGACCAGTCCGACGATTTCACCAGGCTTCACGCTGAGATCGATCCGATCGAGGACCTTGGCGAGACCTTTTTCCGTTCGAAAGCCCAGGGACAGGGCCTGAATGTCGAGGAGATTGCTCATGATCAGACACTGCGCCGCGTACGCGGGTCCAGAATGTCGCGCAGGCCGTCGCCAAAGAGATTGAAGCCCAGCACCGTCAGGAAGATCGCGATGCCCGGAGCGAGAGCGTACCACCAGGCTTCGGGGAGAAACTCACGACTTTCCGCAATCATCCGCCCCCATTCGGGGGTGGGCGGCGGCGCGCCAAGCCCCAGGAAGCCAAGCGTTGCCGCGGTCAGAATCGTCGCGCCCATGCCAATCGACGTCCGGACGATGATGGGCGAAGCGATGTTCGGCAGGATGTGTAGGACGATGACGCGCCAAGGCGATGCACCGAGCGCGACCGCAGACTCCACGAAGACCTCATTCCGCATGGATCGCGTCTCGGCATAGACCAGCCGCGCCCAGAACGGCCAATATGTCAAAGATAGCGCCAGAATGACGTTCTCGATCGATGGTCCGAGCGTCTGCGCGATCGCGATGGCCAGAACGATCTGGGGCACCGCAAGGAAGATCTCGGCGATCCGCATCAGCGCATCGCTGACCCAGTTCTGATAATAGCCGGCGATAAGACCGATCGGTACGCCGATGACGAGCGCCGAGCCGACGGCAATCCCCGCCAGCATCAGCGTGATCCGGGCGCCGAACAGCATTCGGCTGAAGATGTCGCTGCCCATCCGGTCTGTGCCGAAAAGCGCGGTGGCCGATGGCGGTTGAAGCCGGTTCCCGATGTGGAAATCGAAGACATCGTTCGGAAATGGGGCCAGCAGCGGCGCAAACACCGCAGTCAGCACGAGAAGGCCCAGCAGACTCAATCCGATGAATGCGGCTTTATCTTTGGCAAAGCGTTTCAGGAGATCCATCAGGCCGCACCTCGCGGGTCGATCGCAGCCTGCAGCATGTCGACCAGCAGATTGATCAGGACGAAGAGTGCGCCCGTGCAGAGGGTAAAGCCCATCACAGCGTTGTAGTCGGACTGCAGGATCGAGCGCACGGCATAGGCGCCCAAGCCGGGCCAATCAAAGACGGTCTCGACGACAACCGCGCCAGCGAGGAGGATACCAAAAATCAGTCCGAGCTGCGTGACGGTTGCGGTCAATGCCATGCGAAGCACGTATTTCCAGACAATCAGGCGACGAGGCAGCCCCATCGCGGTCTGGTAGGCCACAGACGGCGAGTTGATCACGCCGATAACGCCGTTTCTAGTAAAGCGGACGACGGTGGCCGCAGCGGGCAAAGCCAGGGTCAGTGTCGGCAAGACAATGTGCCTGAGTGCGGAGCCGATCATCTCGCGATCGCCTTCGATCATCGCGTCAACCAGCATGAGACCCGTTACCGGCTCAGGCGGAAATCCCTCAATGCGCCCGGAAAGCGGCAGCCATCCGAGTTTCATCGAGAAGAGGAACTGAAACTGCATCGCCAACCAGAAGGATGCCACAGCAAGGCCTGAAACCGTCACGACCCGAAGCACGTGGTCTATCCATGAATTCCGGTGCAGGCCGCAGAACACGCCCAAGGGGATGCCGATGAGGCCTGCGATCAGGACGGCAAAGATCGTCAGCTCCAGCGTCGCGGGAAGACGAGAAGCGAGGTCGTCGACGATGGGCTGCTGGGTAAAGAGACTAGTGCCGAGATTGCCCTGCGCGATGTCGCGCAGGTAGTTCACGAACTGAACCGGCAATGGCTTGTCAAACCCGAAGCGCTCCCGAACCTGCTGGACCTGCGCAACGGAAGCGTTCTCTCCCGCGGCCAAAACCGCGGGGTCGACGGGAATGACGCGCGACAGCACGAATACGATCGCGAGTAGCCCCACGAGTGTCGGTACGAACCAGAGCAATCGGTTCGCCACCATTGACAGCCAGTTCATGGCAACGCCTCCGGTTGGAAGAAGTCAGGACCGCTCAGCGCTTGAGAGATGCCCAGCGAATATCCTGGCCGTTGCTGACCGGGGAGAAGCGGATGCCCTCGACCTTGCTCGAATAGGGTCCGTACCAACGCGTGTTGTAAACGAAGATGCCGGCGGCATCGTCGTTCACCATCTCGGTCATTTCCTCGTAGAGCTTGCGGCGTTCTTCCTGGCTACTTGAGACAAGGGCACGGTCGAGCCGCTTATCGAATTCGGGATTGCTGTAGTACGAGAAGGTGCGCGTGCCGTGATAACGCGTGCCATAGAGCTCGCCGACCCAGTTATTCGGATCGACGTAGTAGGTGCTCTTCCATAGCGGCACGATATCGGCCTGGGTGTCGGCCTTGCGCATACGGGTGGAGACGAGCGACCAGGGCGAAACCTCGACCACGACCTCGACCCCGATCTGGCGCAATGTGCTCTGAAACAGCGTCGCCGCCTGTTCGGATTCGCTGAAGCCGGCAAGGGCGTTGATGGTGATCGGGCGCAGCGGCTCCGTCACCTTCTTCAGCTCCTCGCGGGCCTTTTCGAGATTGTAACTGTAGCCCTTCAGGCCGGCCGGCGTGCCCCATATGTTGTTGGGGTTGGGTCCCGGATTCCGCGAGACCGAGTCCTTCATGATGCTCTTGATGAAACCGTCGTAGTCGAAGGCGTAGGCCAGCGCGCGGCGGAAATTCGGATTGTTCATCGGCGGTTTGGTGCAGTTCAACGCCAGGATGAACACCCTCATCGATTCCTGCTCGATGATCTGAACGTTGCTCGACTGCCGGAGCCGCTGGATCTGATCATAGGGAAGATAGCCGTCGGCGCCCTGGAAATCGCCGCGGATCAAGCCGAGCACGCGGGTGTTCGTCTCAAGGACCGTACGGAATTCAAGGTCGTCGAAGGGCTGGCCGGTCCACCCCGCAAAATGGTCGGTGAAGCGGCGTGCGGTAAAGCCCACGGCCGGGTCATGCCGACGAAGAGCATAGGATCCCGAGCCCGCCTCGTTGCGCGTGAGCCAGGCCTCGCCCCAGTCCCCATCCTTCTCATTGGCCTTCACCAGCGCGCTGTTGACCACGAGGATGTCGGGCACGGTGGTCAGGAAAATCGCGGATGGGCCATTCAGGTTGAAGACGACGGTGTGAGCATCGGGCGCCTGTGTCGATCCTGGTTTGATGCTGTCGAGGTACAGGCTGGCCGGCCCCTTTTTGAGGGCGAGGATGCGCTCGATCGAGTAGACGACATCGGCAGATGTCAGCGGCTTGCCATCGTGGAACTTGGCGTTCTGCCGCAGCTTGAACGTGTAGACCTTGCCGTCATCCGAGACCGTATGGCTCTCCGCCAGCCATGGGATCATCTTGGGGGGATTGTCGACCCAGCGGTAGAGCCCGTCGTAGAGATTGAAACGCGACGCGGCACGGGCTGTATCAAAAATGGTATGCGGGTCGAGGTTATCGTACGGGCTGTTGTTCGCGTAGACGAACTTGCCGCCAGCCTGAGCCAAAACTCCCTCGATCGAGAGCGATGCCAGGGCGACCGATCCCGCAACCGCTTTAAGTGCGTCTCTCCGTGTCGTCGTCATGCCGTCCCTCCATTGTTATCGTTTCAAGGGTTGCCGGTCACCGAAATGACCTGGCCTGTGATGAAGTCCGCATAGTCGGAGGCGAGGAACATGACCGTGTAGGCGATGTCCTGCGGCGTCCCCGGACGACGCCGCGCCGTGTTGGCAATCATGTTTTCCTGCCGCTCGGCCGAATATGACTGCCACTGCCGCTCATAGTCCGGGCTCGTTCGCTGGAACCCTGGAGCAACCGCATTGACCGTGATCCCGAACGGTCCAAGCTCCTGGCCGAGCTGGCGCGCCAGCCCTATCTCACCGGCCTTGGCGGAGGCATAAGCCTGAATCCCTGTCAGCGAGGTGCGCAGCCCGGCACCGCTGGCGATCAGAACGATCCGCCCCTTGCCGCGCGCCTTCATGCCGGTGCAAACCGCCTGGGACGACAAGAAGGCGCCCGTCAAATTGACGTCGAGCAAAGCGCGCCAGTCGGCCTCCTCGACATCCTCCAGGGGCTTCGCGCTTTGCCCCAGCACCCCGCCCGCCACATAGACCAGGACGTCAGGCGCTCGCCCGCCAATCCTCTCGACCTCCACAACCCACCGGTTGACGGCCGCCTTGTCGAGCAGATCGAGCTGCGTCGCATGCGCCGGCAGGCCGGCCATCTCCTCTTTGAGCCGGTCTGCCGCGAAAACATTGGCGCCCCTCGCCGCAAATTCCTCGACGATGCCTCGGCCGATGCCACGGGCCGCTCCAGCCACCAGCACGGTCTGGTTGACGAACTCGATATTCATGCCGCGTCCTCCAGATGACGAGGCACGATCTGCGGGTACTGTTCCAGAACACGGGCATAGGCCCGCTCCAGTGCCGCAACCGGATCATCCTTGGCGGCCGCATCGGCATTTACCGCAGCGAAGAGCTCATGCTTGACGAAGAAGCGCCACTCGACGGGAAGGGCAAACAAGTGCTGCGACAGGCGGTCCCAAACGGCGTCCGACCAAATGCGCTCGAAGCTCAGCCTCTCGGGATCGAAGGTCATGCCTCCCATGCGTTCCCGTGGCGCCGATCGCAGAGCCTTGGTGGCGGCCTCATCGACAACACCATCCTTGACGACCACGCCATAGGCCCTGGCGCCGCTTTCGGTGACCTTGCCCCCAAGGACGTCCTGCAAGACCTCGTGATCCGGACGTTCGAACGGGTCGCCCCAGCCACCTGCGCCTGCAGCTGAAATCGTCAGCACGTCACCCGGACCGCAGCGAACCACGTCAGTGTTCCCCAGGTGTTCCGGCTTCATGTTGCCGTTGGCGCGATGGAAGCTGCAGGTCGAGCCTGGCAATCCGCCTTCGAGGCCCCAGCAGGAGAAGCGAACGCGGTCGCGGTTTCGAGCTGTCACGACCGAGTTCGGCGTGAACATCTGAAAGGTCATCTGAGCCGCGAGGCCGCCACGATAGCGACCTGGGCCGCCTGAATCGGGCACCAGCTCGTAGCTTCTGACGCGTATCGGCACCTCCGCCTCGGTGATCTCGACAGGCGTATTCTTCAGGAACGAGTTCGAACCATCCTGCCCATCCTCGAACGAGCTTCCCCCACCGCCGCCGGTGATGGGGTTGATCGAGGCCATGGCCAGCCGACTTGTGCGACTGTCAGTGGTGCGTACGTTCAGGATACCGCCGCCGCCCGACGGGCCAGCGGGCAGGCGATCGGGCATCGCACGCGAGAAGGCACCGATGACCATGCCTTGAATGCGTGCGCACGTCAGGCTGCGCATGCCCGTGGCCGCCGGGTAGACCGGATTGACGACCGAGCCCTCCGGCAGAATGCACTGAACCGGACGCAGAAGCCCCATGTTGAGCGCGACCGTTCGATCGAGCGAGTAGACAACATAGTTGTAGCCGACGAGCGGCAGGATATGGCGCGGCAGGCCGCCAGTCGGCATATTCAGCGCCGACTGAAGCTGCGGGTCGCTGCCTGTGAAGTCGAAGGTCGCTTCGTCGCCCCGAACCCTGACCGACAGCTTCAGCCGACATGGAACGCCGCCGGGGCTATCCTCGTCGATGTAATCGGTGAATTCGTAATCCCCATCCTGAATCGAGGCGAAGAGCTGGCGCGCCTGTCTCTCAGCCAGATCCAGTACGCCATAGGTCGCGGCACAGACAGTCTCGACGCCGAAGCGGGCGATCGCATCGCGGATCTTGCGCTCGCCGGTCTTCAGCGAGGCGATCTGGGCTTTGAGGTCGCCCCAGTTCTGATCGGGCATGCGGACATTGCGCAGCATGATGCGCAGCACGCTCTCGTTCATCGCCCCAGCTTCGACTAGCTTCATGGGCGGGATCCGAATTCCCTCCTGCTGCACCTCCGTCAGCGCGCGAGATAGCGAAGCCGGCACCGCACCGCCCATATCGGTATTGTGGATATGGCCCACTGCGAAGCAGACGAGCCGATCTTCATGGAACACCGGCATCCAGAGATGGATATCGGGAGCGTGGGTGCAGACATAGCCGGAATACGGGTCGTTGGTGATGCAGATGTCACCAGGCTTGTAATCCGTGATAGCGTCGATCGCGCCCTTGTAGTCGAGGCCGATGAACCAGGTCGCGCCGAGGTCTTTCGGGCTGGCGAAGGTTTGCCCACAAGGCGTCGTCAGTCCGCTGGTAAAATCTTCCGTCTCCTTGACGAAGGCGGAATGCGCCGTCCGCAGAAGCGTGAATGCCATGCTTTCGGCCGCAGCCTCGAAATGGCTCTTCAGGACCTGCAGCGTGACAGGATCTAGCGCCGCCATCAGATCGCACTCCGCTTCAAGATCAGATTGCCGAAGCCATCGACATGGCCCTCGAAACCGGGCGGGGCCCAGGTCGTCGTGTCGTCTTGCAAAATCACGGCCGGGCCGGCGAAGGACGCGCCCGGGGACAGGTCGTTTCGATCAAAGAGACCGGCCTCGATCGTCGATCCTTGATGGACGATCGGAACCCGCGTCCTGGGCTGCACCTGCTGCAGCTTCAGCCCCTGTTCTGCGAACTCGGGCTTTGGTGTGCCCCCTGCAATGACCACACGGAGCGCAACGATCTGAACATCTGCCGCATCGTCCGAGTGATCATAGATTTCGGCGTGACGCTTATGGAACGCCGCAGCAATCGCGGCATGGTCGCCGTCGACGACCCAGGCCTCCTCCAAGGGCGTCTCGATCTCATAGGATTGGCCGCGGTAACGCATGTCGGCCGTGATCGACAGCGCGGCCTCGCCGGCATAGCCCTGCCCTTCGAAGAGCCAGGCGCGGGCTTCACTGGCGAGCTCATCCATCGCCTGGCGCAAGCTGTCGAACGAGCGCGGTCCGACATCGAGGAAGACCACACGCACGAAATCCGAACGCAGATCTGCAAGCAGGCCTCCAAGGGCGGCCAGCACACCTGGTGTTTGAGGGATGATGACGGACCGCATGCCCATGGCATCGGCCAGTAGGCAGCCGAGCATGGGACCAGCGCCACCGAATGCCAGAAGCGCATAGCCGCTCGGCTCTTCGCCAACCTGCGAGAACAGCCGGCTGGTTTCCCGGTACATGTTGGCGACAGCAAGCTGGATGATGGCTTCAGCCGCGCGTTCCGACGAGCGGTCGAGGCCTCTGGCAATTGGTTCAAGCGCCGCAAGCGCTCGGGATCGGTCAACGTTGACGGCGCCATATCCGAGCTCGCCAGCGCCCAGAACGCCGATGGTCGCGAAGGCATCGGTGATCGTTGCCCGCTCGCCACCACGGCCGTAGCAGGCCGGTCCAGGTGTCGATCCCGCGCTTTCAGGCCCGACGCGCAAAACACCCAACGTGTCCACGGAGGCAATCGAGCCTCCCCCGGCTCCAATCGAGGACACCGACACTGTCGGAAGATAGATCGGATACTCCCCGACGAGTTCGCCGGAGCGGAAGTCAGGCATCCCGTCCTTGAGCAGCGCGACATCGGCGCTTGTGCCGCCGATGTCGAGACTCATGACTCTGGAGAAGCCAGCCAGCTTGGCCGTGAAGCCTGCACCGATCACACCGGCAGCCGTGCCGGACAGCAGCATCTCGATGCTGCGCACCTTGCCAGCCGCGGCGGTCATGACGCCGCCGTTCGACTTGGTAATCATCGGGGCGGGAACGACCCCCCTCTCGATCAGAGCATCCTCGAGGCGGCCGATGTAATGGGACACCCGAGGCTGCACCGAGCCATGGATGCAGGCCGTGATGGTGCGCTCGTACTCTCGGACAATTGGCCAGATGTCGGCGGAGCAGAAAACCGGCAAGTCAGGTCGCAGGCGTTCGATTTCGGCTTTGACCAGCCTTTCATGTGCAGGGTTCTTGTAGCTGTGCAGCAAGGCGATCACGATCGCCTCGGCCCCGCTTGCCTCCAGTCGACCTAGAACGGTGGCGATCGCGGCCGGATCCGGAATGACCTCTGCAACGCCATCCGCATTGATGCGCTCCGGCAACGGCAACACGCGTTCTCTCGGCACCAAAGGAACCGGTCGGCGCGAGAACAGATCATAAGGATCCGGGATCTTCAGGCGCGCGAGCTCCAGGACGTCGCGAAAACCTTCGGTGACGATCAGTCCAAGCTTCGCGCCCTTGCCCTGAATGATGCTGTTCACGCCGACTGTAGAGCCATGGGTGAAGTAGCTGACCTGCGAAGGCGCGATGCCGAAGCGCTTTTCGATCTCATCCAGCCCCTGAAGGACCTCAGCTCCAGGAGCGTCCGGGCGCGACAGAACCTTGAGCGTCCGCAGATTCAGCGTCGCTTCGTCGAGCACGCTGAAATCGGTGAAGGTGCCGCCGATGTCGACGCCAATGCGATAGGCCATCTGTCAGCTCCGGCCGTTGGTGGCTGACGGAACAGGAGCGCTAAGACCGGCTTCATCTGCGCAATAGCGGCAAATCTCTTCGTGCGTCGCGAACCAGACGGAGCCTTTTGCTTTCGCCGCCCTGATCACTTCGTCGAGAATGAAAATCCGTGAGCGGTGACCGATGATGTGCGGGTGCATCGTCAGCTGGAATAACCCGCCCTCCTCCGCAGCGACGTCGAGTTCTCGCAGGAAGAGATCGAGCACCATGGGCGGCCCGCTGTGAGGCCGCAGCCCCTTGAAGCGATCCATGCCGAAATAGACGGCATCGTCCCGGATCCACTCCACCGGCAACTCCACGATTCCGGTCGGCTGCCCCTCGTCGAGAAGCTCGTAGGGCTCGTCGTCTGCCATCAATGAGGAATCGTAGAGCAACCCCATTTCGCGAACGATCTTCAGCGTCCATGGACTGAAATCCCATGACGCGGTCCGCATGCCCTTCGGCTCCCGGCCGGTCAGCTTCGTCAACGTGTCGCGGGCACGGAGCGCCAGATCACGTTCCGTGTTGTAGTCGAGCACCGAGTTGAGCTCGTGGATCCAGCTATGGATCGCCACCTCATGCCCGGCATCTCCAACTGAACGGGCTTCCTGGTCATGCAAAAGCGCGGCAACGGCTGGCATGAAGAAGCTGGCCGGAACCGAGTGGCGGGCAAGAGTTGCAAGGATACGCGGAATGCCGGAGCGATTGCCGTATTGCCCCTGGCTCAGCTTGGAGTAAGAGCGCCCACCCTCCCGGAGCTCGTTCGTCTCGTGATCGGAGTCGAAGGACAGGGCGACGGCGAACTTGGCGCCATTCTTCCAAACTCCAGGCTTGAGCGACCGCCCTGCCCGGACGTGGTTCACCACCTGCCGCCAAGTCTCCTCACTCCACGTCCAGGGCTTGGTGTCGGGGGGCAGTGTGACGTTCATCGGAAGCACTCAGCGATTGAACTGGAACCCATCCACCACGATGTCTTGGCCCGTGATGAAGCAGGGGTTCGAGGTTGCTAGGAACGTGACGAGCTCTGCCACGTCATCGGGCTTGCCCATTCGCTTCAGCGCGATGCCGGCATCGGCAATCGCGGGGCCGCGGGCTCGGGTCAGTGTGTTGCCGACTTCGGTCTCGATGATGCCGGGGCAGACGGCATTTATGAGGATCTCCGGGCCGAGCTCTTTGGCGAGAGCGCGGGTCATCCCGATGATTCCGGCCTTGGCAGCCGCATAGGCGAACCGGCTGACGGCAGCAGTCACACCGCCAGAATGCGCATTCAGCGACGACATCGACACGATGCGCCCACGACCCTGGCGCTGCATTATCGGTGCGACAGCCTGGATGTAGTTGAAGCAGCTCTTCAGATTGAGAGCGATAGTGTGGTCGAACTCGGCTTCAGTGATCTCGAAGATACCCTTCGGCATCCCTTTGCCAGCATTGTTCACGAGGACGTCTACGCGGCCCCACTGCGCGACGACTTCCGCAACAATACGGCTCGCCTCTTCTTTGAAGATGACGTCCGACTGGAAAGTCAACACGCGCCGGCCTAGCGATATTATTTCGTCAGCCGTGCGCTTGAGCTCATCCGGCAACAGATCGACGAGCGCAACGTCCAGTCCAGACTTCGCAAGAGACAGCGCGCAAGCGCGGCCTATACCTCGCGCGCCGCCCGTGACAATCGCCACGGGCGCAGCGTTGCTCGAATTCATGACTCACCCTCTTTCAAGAGGGTTGATTTCCTCTTGATTAAGGGAGAGCCTATCGCCGGCAAATTGGTTCGCCAAGAGAGATTCGGTTCACGTCCATGAACACCGAGGTCAAGTCTGCGGCGCGCGTGTTGGACCTGCTGGAGTATCTTGCAGGCTGCTCTGAGCCCGTGAAGCTGAAGGAAATCGTCGCGGCTCTGGGATTTCCGAAGAGCAGCGCTCATGCGCTGGCTCAGACCCTGGTTTCACGCGGTTACGCAATTCAGGACGCGACTGAGCGATACGTGCTTGTCCATGCTAGTCGCCATCAATCGGCTTCTCGCGCGCTCGAAGCCCGCCTCCTTTCTGCGGCGCACCCGATCATGGAACAGCTTCGGGACGAGAGCGGCGAGACAGTCATGCTGGCGGTTCTAACTCAGCGAGGCGATTGCCGACGCATTGCCAAATGCGTGAGCCGGCAGGCCGTCCGCTACGATATCGAACTGGATGGCCTTTCCGACTCTTACTGCTCAGCCACCGGCCGTCTCCTACTCGCTCACTGGGATCCCGTTCTTACCGACGGTTACTTTGCGAGGGCGCATCTCGTACAGAGGACTCCTAAGACCGTCACAGATCCCGACGCGATAAGGGGAATGTTCGACACGATCCGCGCCGAAGGCTTAGCCGTCAGCGACGAAGAGCACGTAACGGGATCGACGGGGCTTGCCGCGCCGATCTGGGGGAGAGAGGGCAAGGTCATAGCCGCGCTCAACCTTGGCGTCGTAGCACTAAGATACCACGCTCGCGCGCGAGAGCTTGCTGATCTGCTTAAGGATGCCGCGCGTCGGATCAGCGGACGTTTGGGCCATAGAGCATCCCCAGATCATGAAGTTTCATCCCCGGTATGAACGCATCTATCAGCCTTCGACAATGGCCCTTGATCATCGCCGCCCAGGCGCTTTAAATCACTCTAGTCGCGACCCAATTAACTCGTTGAGCTAATAGAATAATTTAAGATTTCAAGCGCCAGACCGCTCGTAAAACAATAGTGCCTATAAGATCAGCATTTATCGTCCGCTGGACAGTAATCGCCAATTCTTCGAACTTCGGCCGCGTATACATCTAAATCGTCGCGTTCGAATTCGGAATACCAAGATGAATTTCTCTTAAGACGATCCGATCCACAACAGGAAGAGAAATTAAAATCAGAAAAATGCTGATCAATAGCCCTTACGCGCCACAGACTTCAGCGCGCTCCTTGTCAGATCTGAAGCGCTAGTCGGCCGGTTACTCAAGGAGATTTGCCTTATCTAGCCAGCACCGCTTCCAGCGCGGAAGCTGCTTTCAACAACATGTCGTCGTGATTGAAATCCGCGACCATCTGGAGGCCGAACCCGGGGCCTCCGATGGGAAGCGGCAGCGAGAGTGCCGGAACCCCCAGATAGCTGAACGCTGGGGTATAGGCTCCGAGCCTCGCATTGAAATCGAGGATCGCGCCTGTGCCCGACAACCTCTCATACTCGTCGCGTCGAGGCGGAAGAGATGGCGATGTCGGCATAAGAATGACATCCACCTCGGAAAAGACCGCCTGCCTCAACTTCGCCAGATGTTCTTCGCGCGCTTTCCGGGCCAGGAGATAAAGGCTCCCGGGATATGTGAGCCCCTGGAGCAATCGATCCCGAACCTGCGGACCAATCTTCTCTCGGTCGGAGTGCAACCGGGCGGCATGCTCGGCCCCCGCCTCCGTAAGGAAAACGACGGCGGAGAGAGCAGAGAGGTCGGCGAGGTCCTCGATCTGCACCGACCTAAGGTCTAGGCCCACCCGACCCGCGGCGGCCATCACGCTTTCAAAGGCGTCCGCGACTTCCCCGTCCGGCGACACGGTCAACGATTTCGAATCGAGGACGCCAAAGCGGATAGCCCTCTCCTCCCCGATCCGCCTCTCGAAGCTCAGCTGCGATCGTTCCGGAACAATTGCATCGAGAATGCGGGCACAGTCGCGCACGGTGCGAGCTAGAGGACCGATGGTGTCGAGGCTGCCCGAGACTGGAAAGCAGCCATGGGACGGGACCAGACCCACCGACGGCTTCATCCCGACGATGCCGCAAAATGCGGCCGGGATCCGAATCGACCCTCCTGTGTCCGTTCCCAGCGCGCCATACACCAACCCGCGAGCAACAGCCGCAGCGCTTCCGCTCGAAGAACCACCGGTCACCCGGTCCGGGTCTCGCGGGTTCTCCAGGAAACCGTAGTGCTCGCTCCAGCCGGCGGGGCCCATGGCAAATTCCGACAGGTGGAGGCAGCCCATATTCACGGAACCAGCCGAATCCAGAGCGGCCAGAGCGGCGGCCGTGCTCGAACCCTCCAGATGGAAATGGGAATGGGTGGCGAATGACGCCTTTTCTGACCGGATCGAGAAGAGATCCTTATGCGCCAATGGCACTCCGTAGAGGCTTCCCTTCCGATCGCGCGTGCCGTCCAGAAGGCGCGACCGCGATATTGCCCCTTCCTTGTCAAACCGTATGAAGCAAGCCCGAGCGGCCGGACTGGATTCGATCCTCTCGATCGACGCCGATACGAGCTCCGATGGCAGGATCTGTCCGGAAGAAACAAGCTCCGAGGCGGTGCACAGATCGACGTCAAGAAGATCAGCCATTCTTGGGCGCTCTCACATGCGACTCATCAAAGCCGGGCTGTCTGGGCGCGCTTTGCAGCAACAGGACTGGCAGCTTTTGAGCAATGCGGGTCACCGCCTCATCAAGCCGGCCCGCATCCTCCTCGGGAAGAACAATTCCGTAGTGCAACGCGAGGACGTCCCGCGGCCGACCAGCCCGTTCGCTCATAATTCCCTCTCAAGGACGGCATCGAAATTGGTCACTGGCGGAAAGGCCTCGCGATCAACGACAATGTCGATCACGCAAGGATGGTCGGCAGCAATGCCGCGAGCAAGTGCTCGGTTGAGTTCGTCCCTGTTCGTCGCCCGCAGCCCTGTGGCGCCGAGCGCCTTGGCAGCCAAAGCGAAATCGGAGGCAGTGAAGTCGTTTGCTTCGGCCACGACATTCCCGTTCCAGCGGTATTTTTGCTCGTGATATTCGAACGCCAGACCGTTGTTGTTGAACACCAGGATGAGAGCGGGAATCTTGTAGCGGACGGCCGTTTCGATATCCGCGAGATGGTAGCCGGCTCCACCATCTCCAGTGATGCAGACGACCTTCTCCTTGCGTGCCATCTGCACGCCCAAGGCAGCGGGCAGCGCCCAGCCGAGAGACCCCACAGCCCGGAAGAACGCGTTGTAGCGCAGCGTCGGAAACAGAACGCCGGTCCAGGCGGCCATATAGCCCGTATCGGCCACGACGGTGATCTCGGATCCGTAGCGAGACAGTTCCTCGAGGACAGACACTGGCGAGAGTACCTCATGCGAAGCGACACGGGCGGTGTGACGCGTAAATCGCTCCAGCCAGGCCGCGCTCTCCTTCTGGCAATCGGCGAGCCAATCGCTCGCATCGGTGGGCGCATTCTTCAGGGCTTCGCTCAGCAGTCCGTCGACGAACGCCCGGATATCAGAGCGAATGCAGAACGCCGGCGCATAAGGGTTGGCAAACGCCGTGAGATCCTGATCGACCTGGAGCACATTCGCCTTTCGCGAAGGCAGGCTGTAGCCGTTGGTCGACAGCCCCCCTAGCCGCGTCCCAAGCGCCAGCACGCAATCGGCCTGCGCCATAAGGCGGTTCGCCGTGACCGACGAGTAGCGACCGACGATTCCGCAGAACTGCTTGCATGAGGACAGGACGGCGGGCTTGCCCCCCATCGTTGCGACCACGGGGATGGCTAGCGCTTCCGCGAGGCGCGCGACGGCTTGTCCCGCGTCGCCGAGGCGAACTCCTTCGCCGACGAGGATCATCGGCCGCTTCGCCGATCTGAGAGCCTCAAGGGCGCTGGCCGTTTCCTCGCTGGCGGCCTGCAGCCTGTTGAATGTCGGCAGGGGTCCCTTGCCTTCGACGCCCTCGCTCGCCCCGGGCATTCCGAAATAGTTCTTGGGAACATCGAGGTGCGTCGGCCCCCGCGTCGGGGAGACGGCAGCGGTCAGCGCCTGCCTCATCAATGAGGCGACCTGCCCCGGCTCTTCGGCGGCACCGTTCCACTTCGTGACCGGGCCGAACATCGTGTTCTGATCGATCGCCTGATACTCGTTCACATGTACAGCGCCGGTCGCGGTGGCGCCCGTCAGCGCAAAAACCGGAGACTGAGCCCAAAAGGAGTCGGCCAGTGCCGCCGCGACATTGACGGCCCCTGGCCCCGCTTGTCCGTACGTCACGGCGACCTTGTCAGTCGCACGCGCGAACCCATCCGCCATATAGACTGCGCCAGGTTCGCTGCGGGCCACGATCATCTTGATCCCGGCATCGCGCAGGGCGATCCAGAGCGGCTGATCGCCGCCCGTCAGCATGAAGAAGTGCTCGACACCGCACTCTTTCAGAGTGCGCGCAATATTGGTCGCAACGGTCTGGGTCATCGTAGAGCTCGCGAAGTGTGAGGAGTTGATCGCCGGATTGGAAAATCAGGCCCGGTTGCCGACACGGCCCGTCGGCTACGGGGATGCACCGAGCCATCGCTCCAGGAATATCCGGAGCGGCATTCCGATGGCTGAGCCGAGATCGAGCGCAGCAGTGTTCGCACGAGAGATGATGCCGGCTGTCAGCGTGGACGCGGCATTCCCGATCTCTGCGCTCTCGTGGTCGACCGTGACGGCAGCAATGCCTCGGCTGCCGAGGGGATCAAGACGGCCGGTCCCAGCATCGTCGCATCCGTTGCCCGCGTCATTGAACGCGACAAAGCGGGCTGCAACATTGATCGCTTTCGAACGGTCGCCACCTATCAGACCACCATGCGATCCGGTGATAACGACACGTCCCTGATCCCTCGCCTCAATCAAGGACGCGGAGTCGATACAGACGACGCTTTCCAGACCTGAGGCAAGAACGACCTCGCTGCGATGCTCATTGACGACGTCGACCGGCATCTGGCCCTGGCCGAGTTGAGCCAGTCGCTTCAGTGCCTCCATACTGACCATATCGGGAACCACCCCGGCTCGCCGGGCAATGCGGTTGGCATGGCTGATAATGCCCCTTCTCGCCATATCGCTGGCGTCGCCGATGCGGGCGCTCGAATGGCTGACCGTCGCGACTCCGACCCCGGACCGATCGCCCTCGGCGAGGGCGGCGATGCCAGCGTCGTTGAGACCTCGGCCAGCGTCGTTCAACACCAGGCCTCGAGGCTGAACACTCAGTCCCTTGAACGCAGAGTAGAGGCCGCCATGAGACCCGGACAGAACAACGAGGCCCCTGGCCGCCTCTGTTAGATAATTGATTGAATCAACTCGACAGAGCCAAGGCGCAGTCTCGATTTCTTCCCTGGCGGCGTCGTCTGATGCGACGTTCGACAACTGCTTCCCTCCGGCCAGTGCCAACGGCCGCGAGGATGAGTCAGTGATTATGATAATTCAACGATGATGTTTTCTCATCTATCGATAACAAAATGGGATCGATTTCAAATCGCCTGATCTTCCGTTTCGCTGGCCAGCTGAGCCGCGACGTCAGTCACCGTGCGGCTGAAGCGTTCTATCGACGGCGCGCTCTGTTCGCCGCGCCGACGGATCAGAGTCACGGGCGCTGGCTGATATTCGATCGGAAATGGCAACACGCGAAGCTCTGCCTCGGCAGTGAAATGGCGGGCGATTTCCGTCGGCAGAATGCCAATCAGGTCGCTGTCCAGGAGAAAGGCCTTGATGATTTCCAGGGATGAACTCTCGACCTGAACCCGAGGCGGCGTCAGCCCTGATTGCATAAACAGGGCGCTCAGCGCCTGCCTTGCAGCTGTCCGAGATGGAGGCACGATCCAGCCGAAGCCCGCTGTCTCCGAGAGCGCGACCTGATCGCGGCGGCCCAGCGTGGGATGCTTCCCGTTCACCACCGCCGCGAAGCGCTGATAGTAGAGGATCTGCTGGTCCAGAGCGTGTTCATGCTCGGAGACATATCGCCCGATCACGCAGTCCAGCTCGCGCTGCAGAAGCTGGTTGACGAGCGCCTGTGTCGTTCCTTCGTGGATGTCGAGGGTCAAGGAGACCTTCTCGCTCGTGAACCGCTTCAGAGTACGCGGTATCAGCGCGGGCGATAGAAACGCGATTGCCCCAAGTCGCAGATGCCCGATTTCACCCGCGGTGATGGCTTCGATCTCGGACCGGGTATGCGCCAGCTCATTGAGGAGAGCGACCGCACGCGCAATCAATGCCTCTCCGATCCCGTTCGGATGCATTCCGCTGCGGCCGCGGTCGAAAAGCTGAACCTCGAAGATCTCCTCGACCTCGCGGATGATTTTGCTGATCGCCGGCTGGCTCAGGCCCATCTCCTGGGCAGTTCGATGAGCGTTGCGAAAGCGCCCGACGTTTGCGAGCACCATCAGGTGCTGGACCTTCAGTCGGGATTGCAGGTCGGCGGTGAACATACGTCGGAGCCTCCGAATTTTCGATATCGTTCCGTTATCGTCTGATGAAAAAACATCATCATTGAATTATCAAAATATCTCCGCCTATCCTTTCTTTCTAGTAGACGGCGGCACGTTTCGCACCACGCCGCGCACTAGAGATCGTGGCGGGACATGTTCGACGTTGCTGCTCTGAATGGCCTGAATCCTGCTCGCATCGACGGCGGTGAGTGGCCTGTTGGGCTCATCGAAAAATCGTCAGACGTCCGAGGGACATGCCGATGAGGTCTTCAGCCACTCCAGGATCGCGGCAGGCGCTTCTCGCTCTTCCCGGTGCGATCTGGCTGCTGACGTTTGCCGTGCTGCCTTTGGGCTTTCTGGTCGTCATGTCGTTCTGGTCGACCACCATCTTCGGCCTTTCGACCGAATTCACGCTCGACAATTACGCCACCATTTTCTCCGATAGCGTCTATCTCACTATCCTCGCCAAAACGATCCGGATGGCGCTGATCACGACAGCGCTGACGTTGTTGTTCTCCTATCCGGTCGCCTATTTCCTCGCCGGCCTGACCGGCCGCGGCAAGGCGATCTGCCTTCTCCTGCTCTTCATGCCGTTCTGGTCGAGCTACGTCGTGCGCACATTCCTGTGGCTGCCGATGCTGGGGCGGAACGGCCTCGTCAACACGCTGCTGATGAAGATCGGCATCATCAACGAGCCGATCAATGTCCTGCTTTTCTCGGAGGGCACCGTCCATCTCGGGCTGATTTACGTCTACTCGCTGTTCATGATCCTGCCGATCTACCTGTCGCTCGATCGCCTCGACAAACGCCTGATCGAAGCTGCGGCCGATCTCGGAGCCGGTCCAGTCAACACATTCAGGCGCATCGTCCTGCCACTGAGCATGCCCGGTGTCCTGTCGGGCAGCGTCATGGTCTTCCTGCTCGCCTGCGGCGCCTATGTGACGCCGCAGCTTCTCGGCGGCACCGCCGGCGTCATGTTCGGCAACATCATCGCCGCCCAGTACTTGAACACGAACAACTGGCCGCTCGGCGCCGCGTTGTCCGTCGTCCTGGTGCTCGTGGTCCTGGCCGGGATGTTCCTGGTCGGCCGCAAGGCCAAGATGGAAGAGATCTTCGTTGGAGGGCAGCACTGATGAGAAACGCCGCTCTCCAGGCCGAAGCTCGGCCAGCCACGTCGTTCATCTGGCCACGCGCCGAAAACCTGCGCAAAAGCATGCTTTACGCCTATGCCGCCCTGTTCTTCCTTTTCCTGTATGCGCCGATTGGGCTCCTTCTCGTTCTGTCGGTCAATGATTCCGAGGTGATCGGACTGCCCTTCAAGGGCACCACCTTACGCTGGTACCAATACGTCCTGACGACGCCCGAGCTCATGCGCGCGCTGGCGAACAGCTTCGCGCTCGGCTTTGTCAGCGCGGGCATCGCGACTGCAATCGCGCTGATGATGGCCATGGGCTTCCGACGGGAGTTCCCGCTCAAGGGCCTTCTGATGAAGATCGTGCTCCTGCCGATCCTGATTCCGGGCATTGTCGGGAGCGCCGTGTTCCTGGTTTTCTTCGGTTATCTGGAAATCCCGTTCGGACTGTGGACCACGGCGTTGATGGTCCATATCACCTGGGCTCTACCCTTCGCCTTCCTGACGATCTTTCCGCGACTGCACGGTTTCGATCGCGGCCTCGAGGAAGCGGCGATGGATCTGGGCGCCACGCCGATCGTCGTCTTCCGGCGAATACTCCTGCCGATCGTCCGGCCAGGCATCGTCGCGACCTTCCTCTTCGCCTTCACACTGTCGTTCGACGAGTTCGTGCGCACGTTCCTCGTCATCGGCACGCAGCGCACGATCCCCGTTCATCTCTGGACTTTGATCGTCGATCAAATGGCGCCGTTTCTGCCCGCCGTCGGCGTCGTGATCATGGCTGTTTCGGTCAGCGTTTCGCTCGTCGGCTTCGCTCTTACGCCGAAGGAGAAGTGAAGCCGCACCGGCAAGACACCGCTTTCGAAAGTCCAACAAGAACGGAACGAGGGGAACAGCATGTCGAAACTGAATTCCACATCATCGGGCCTGAACCGCCGGCTTCTGCTGAAAGGCGGCGCGGGCATTGGCGCCGCTGCGAGCCTCGGGCTTTGGGGCGGCGCTGCGAAGGCAGCCGCCTCCATCGATATCGTCATGGTCAATGCGGCGATCGGCGGCCCTCTCCGCGCAGTTCTCGAAGGTGCCTCCGGCGGCAAGATCAACGATGCGCCTTGGCAGTCGACGACCGACGTCGTCTCCCGCCTTACGGCACCCGGCGGCACAGGTCGTTACGACCTGCTCATCGCGGGCTCCGATTTCGTTCGCAAGCCGATCATGGGACCGAAGCCCGGGAGCGAGCTCGTCCTGCCCATCGATACCGCGAAGATGTCGAACTTCAGCCAGGTCGCAGACGCCTTCAAAAAGGATGTCGCCGACCGCGACGGCAAAATCTTTATGGTGCCGGTGTTCTGGGGCTTCGACTCGGTGATCTACAACACGGAGCAGATGCCGGAGAATGATCCCTTCACGCAGTCCTGGGCACCCCTGTTCGAGGACAAATATGCCGGGCGGATTGCGTGGTACGACGCCGCGCACCAGATGATCATGGCGGCCGGCCTTCACCTTGGGAACAAGAAGCCCGAGGAGCTGGAAGGGAAGGACCTCGACGAGGTCGTCAAATTCCTGATCTCCCGCAAGAAGAACATCCGCACCATCTGGTCGACGTTTGCTCAAGGCACGAACTTGCTCGCGACGGGCGAGGTCGCTTGTCTGTACGGACCGATCCCGGTTCGCGCCGAACTGCAGCGCAAGGGCTTCAAGGTCACCAATGCATGGCCAAAGGAGGGGGTGCTCTCCTTCGCGCATTCGGCATTCGTGCCACGCGACTCCAAGAACCTGGAAGCCTCTCAGGCCGTGATCAATGCGATGCTGGGCAAGGATTACGCTTCGCAGGTGACGAAGGTCTCCGGCTACCTCTCGACCTCGAATCTCGGCAGCCAGGATTTCACAGCCGAGGAGCGGAAGCGCTTCGGCTACGGCGTTCTCGATGGTTCGACCAAGCATCACGGACTCGGGTTCCCGCCGGCCATCGCGAAATGGATCGAAGGTTGGAACCGGGTGAAGAGCGCGTAAGTCGCGGCCCCTGACAACGTCCGCACCGACAACTGCTCCGGCCGGCCGAGGCCGGAGCCCTCAGCTTATTTTCGGCCGGCTTGGCCGGTCGCCGACCAAGGGAGAATGGCATGTCGATCGGTTATTTCGTTCGCTATGAGGGGCAGTCCAGTGAGCCAGAGCGGTTTGTCGACTATTACATGAACACTCACGGCTCGTTCATGAAGGGCTACCCCGGCATCCGGTCGGCAATCGTTCACTTGCCGGTCGAGGGCTGGCACGATCCTCTGAAGATCAACCCGGGCACGTCTTTCATGCTGGGTGAATTCACGTTCGACTCGGTCGACGCTCTCAACGCTGCCCTCGCTTCGGAAGCACGCATCCGTGCGCGTGAGGACGCGGGTCGGTTTCCTCATTTCGAAGGGAAAGTCACGCATCAGGCCTTCAAGAAGCACATCCTCTTCTAACCGATAAAGCCTCGCAGGCTTTCGACATCAATTGAAGGGATGGCACCATGGTGGCTGTGGCTAAGCAGGTGGACCTGATGGATGCAAACTTGAGCCAGGCCGATAGGGCGGCGCCTCCCAGCGCAGTTTCAATCCGCGCAGTCTCCAAGTCCTTCGGTCAGGTAAAGGTCCTGCGAGAGACCGATCTCGATATCAGGCAGGGAGAGTTTTTCTCCCTGCTGGGTTCGTCCGGTTGCGGCAAGACCACCCTGTTGAGGATGATCGGAGGATTTGAGACGCCCACCTCGGGCGATATTTCGATCAGTGGCCGCAGTGTGATCGAAGACCCGCCGTATCGCCGGCGCACAAACATGATCTTCCAGCATCTCGCCCTCTTCCCGCACATGACCGTGGCCGAAAACATCGGCTTTGGCCTGGAGATGAAGAAGCTCGATGCCAGGACGATAGCGAGAAAGGTCGACGAGGCACTGGCGTTGGTCCGTCTTTCTGAAATGGGAGGGCGCAAAATCGACGCCCTGTCAGGCGGTCAGAAGCAGCGCATTGCGATGGCACGCGCACTCGTCAACGAACCCGACGTCCTGCTTCTCGATGAACCGCTGGGAGCTTTGGATCTGCAGTTGCGTCTGCAGATGCAGGACGAGCTCAAGCGGCTTCACAGGGAAACCGGGCGAACCTTCATATTCGTGACGCACGACCAGACTGAAGCAATGACCATGTCCGACCGGATTGCAGTGATGGGCAATGGACGGATTATTCAGGTCGGCACGCCGGAAGAGGTTTACGAGCGCCCCAATTCGAGATTTGTCGCGCAATTCATGGGCCATTCCAACTTCCTCGAAGGCAGCGTCCACTCAGTCGGGCCCGATCGAGTCGGCATGGTGACCACCGGGGCGGCATCCCTGACATGCCGGATACCCCCATCGATTCAGCCGGGACAGAAGGTTCTGTTCGCCTTGAGATACGAGAAGCTCGACGTGACCCTTCCCAGAGGCGGCCGCGACGAACTTGTCGGGACGGTCGTCTCGCGCAGCTATATGGGCGCTACCGTTCGCTATGAAATGAGGACGGATGACGGGACGGTTTTCCTTGCGGACACCGGCCACGCAGCACAGCATTTCGCGCCGAAAGAGGGAGATCGCGTCGCGATTAGCTGGTCGGTCGACGCTGCATCGATATTGGCTGACTAGCGTGTCGGAATCAGCTCCGACAGCGTCCAGCTCGGCTCAGGTGCTGCGCGGGTAACTTAGCCCGCGAAGAGTATTGATCGACGACATGGAGCGCTGGTTCCTAAGGCATCGAGACCCCTGGCATTGTCCTGCCGCAGGTTCACGCGTCGCGGGTGTGCCACTAGGACGGTGAGGAGGAGGGGAGGTCGGAGTTTAACACCTCTCGGCTCGGCGTCCTGATCCAATCGGGAGCTTTCCGTGGGAGCCTTCAGGCTTCATCGCGCCAGAAGCGGACTCTAGCTCCTCGTCCGAAACCGGACCTTCGCGGTGCAGGACGCGATGTGCATCGCGCGCAGTTACGGAGGCCGAATTCGCGCCCACAAACACGACGGCGGCAGCCAAAATACCAGCGGCCGTCGGGCGTAGTGCCGGGCCGCCTAAATTACGCCCAACCCAGCTCGCTCAGGCGCTGCCTCTCTGTACAAGAGCATAATCTACATTCTTGATCGCCGCATCGATCGGCGAACCCTCGATGCGGGAGATCAGCATATCAGCGGCCGCCCAACCCATCTGATAGCCTTGGGTCCTGATGGTCGTCAGACCGGGAGGGATCTCGGCCGCGATCTCGAAGTCGCCGAACCCTGCAACGGCGAGATCCTCCGGGATCCGCATGCCGCGGCGTTGCGCTTCGAAGATGACACCGACGGCCAGGAGATCCGATGCGCAGAGTATGGCCCGCACGCCGCCTGCATCGAGCAACTGCTGCAGCCCGCTCGCTCCTCCACGAAAGCTAGATGCATCCTCCGCCCCATCCGAAGACAGGGGTGAAACCACGATATCGGCCGGCAGGCCCGCCTGACGCAGCGCCTCCAGCGCTCCGTCCCGGCGAGCCTCGTAGCGTCGCAGGCCGGATACCGGGTAGTCGACATATCCGATCCGATCGTAACCCCTGGCGATCAGGTAGTTCGCGATCTCGGTTCCCGCCTCGCGGTTTCGGAACCCTGTCGCCATGTCGATGATCGGCCCTTCCGTCTCCCAGACCTCGACGACGGGCAGGCCGGAGCCGCGCAGCAGCGCGTAGGTCTCATCGCTGTGGCGGGTGCCCGTTAGCACGAGGCCGTCCGGCCGCCGGCGGATGAAAGCCTCCACCGCTGAGGCCTCCGCATCCGGCGAATAGCCGGTATTCGTGATCATGAACTGATAGGAGGCCTGCCTGAGGCGATCGGCCATGCCCTGAATGCTGTTGGCGTTGTTGGAGTTGCGGAGGGATGGCACGACGATCCCGATCATGGCGCTGCGGCCCGAGGCGAGATTGCCGGCGAGCATGTTCGGAACGAAGCCCAGGCGCTCGCCTTCGTTCAGCACGCGCGCGCGTGTCCCGGCGCTCACGGCGGACGGGTTCTTGTAGACGCGCGAGACCGTCATAAGCGAGACGCCGGCGGCATGCGCGACATCGGACATGGTGGCCCAGCCCGGCAATCGCTTCACGGGATCATGGTTCATAGATCGGCTCTGCTGCACGCCTTTTGAGCATCGTCGCGGCTGGTTTGAGTCGTACCCTACTTGACAGCGGGCAAAACATAAACCTGGATGTTAGCGATAACGTTAGCGCTAACAAGCGGATTTATCGTGACCGAAGCAGATACTTTGAAGCAGCGCGTGCTTGGCTGGATCGAGCGTGATCGCGAGGAGATCATCGCCTTCCTCTCGGCATTCCTGCAGGCAAAGTCCCCGAACCCTCCCGGCGATACCCGCCTCGCGAGCGCCCATGTCGAGCGCTTCCTCGCCGAGCGCGGGCTGCCCTTCCGCGTACTGAGCGCCGAAGAGCATCTGCCCAACATTGTCGGCTCGGTCTCGGCGGCGCAGCCGGGGCGGCACCTCATCCTCAACGGCCACATGGACGTATTCCCGGCGATCGAGGAACTGCCGGGCCAGCGCAGCCAGTGGAGCGGCGAAGTCGTCGACGGCCGCATCTATGGGCGCGGCGCCGCGGACATGAAATGCGGCACGACGGCCTCGATCTACACCTACCGCTACCTCGCGGAGCTGATGCCGGAGCTGCGCGGGCGCCTGACGCTGACGGTGGTGTCCGACGAGGAGACCGGCGGCCGCTACGGTACCCGGCACCTCATGGAGACCATTCCCGAGGAAGTAATCGGCGATTGCTGCCTCAACGGCGAGCCAAGCGGCCTGGCCACCCTGCGCTTCGGCGAAAAGGGCGCGCTGCGGATGGCGCTGACGGTTCGCACCCGTGGAGCCCATGGCGCCTACCCGCATCTCAGCGAGAGTGCGATCAAGATCGCCTGTCGCCTGGCTACGGATCTGGAAGCGCTGGCGGAGCTCCGGCCCGAACTGCCGGAAGCGGTCAGTGCCGTGATCGGCTCCGCGCCGGCGCGTGAGGCGATGAACATCAGCCTCGGCGACGGCGCCGCCGACATCGCCGACCGTGCGACGGTGAACATCGGGGTGATCCGCGGCGGGCTCAAGGTCAACATGCTGCCGGACGAGTGCCTGCTCGAAGTCGAGGTCCGGATGCCGCCCGGCCTGAGCATCGAGCGGGTCGAGAGCGAGCTCGCCGGCATTCTCGCCCGCTATCCGATGGTGACGCGCGAGACGCGGCCGGACCACAGCTATCCCTCGAGCTGGTGTGATCCCGAGGGGGACATGGCCGGCATCCTGCGCGCCAATACGCGGCAGGTGACGGGGCGGGAGGCCGTGCCGATCGTCAGCCTCGGCGGCTCGGACGCGCGCTATTGGCGGTGGCGCGGGGTTCCTGCCTATCTCTACGGCCCCTCTCCCAAGACGATGGGCCACCGCGAAGAGCACGTCACGATCGACGAGCTGTTCGCCGTTCTGCGCGTCCATGCGCTGTCGGCAATCGACTATCTCGCGACCAATAATGGAGGGGAATGATGGCTATAGCTCGGGCTTGTCTTATCGCAGCAGCGCTTCTTTCCGGCGCCCTACCGGCATCGGCAGCAAATCCGCCGGCGAAGGAACGGACGGCGACCATCCTGGTCAGGAACGATTCCGTCGGCTTCGACCCGCACAAGTCGACCGGCCGTGGCGCGGCCGAAATCCTGTTCATGATGGCAGATACGCTGGTCTCGGTCGAGGACGACCAGAAGACGCTGCATCCCCTGCTGGCGAAGTCGTGGACCCTGTCCGATGACGGCTTAACCTATACCTTCAACCTTCGCGACGACGTGAAGTTCTGCGACGGCAAGCCGCTCACAGCCGCTGACGTCGTCTATTCGCTGAAGCGCCTGATCGCGCCGGAGACACGGTCCCCGGCTGCCTGGCGCCTGGGCAAGGTCGCCGACGTCACCGCGAAGGACGACACAACCGTCATCTACACGCTGAAGGAGCCGCACAACGAGCTCCTGCTGCACCTCGCGCAGAGCTTCGGCTCTATCATCGACCGCGCCAATGTCGAGAAGCTGGGCGCCGATTTCGGCGTCAAGGGCCTCAACGGCACCGGCCCATTCTGCTGGGGCGAGTGGCGTCCGCGCGACCAGTTCGTGCTGACCCGCCACGATGCCTACAAATGGGGCCCGGCGATCTACGACAACAAGGGGCCGGCCAAGGTCGAAGCCGTCGTCTGGCGCGTCATCCCCGAGGAAAGCGCGATCCTGGCGGCGATGCAGACGGGCGCGGGAGACATCTCCTATGTGCTGCCGGAATGGTCGATCGATCAGCTCAGCAAGATGCCGATGCTGAACAAGGCCGAGCCGCGCATTTCGAACTATTCCGCCTATCTGGGCCTGCGCCCTAACCGCAAGATGACCAGCGACTTGCGCGTCCGCCAGGCGATGATCCTGGCCGTCGACCGCGAGGCGCTCGCCAAGAGCATGTGGTTCGGCCAGGCCCGACCCGCCAAGACGCTCGTCAGCCCCGGCACCATCGACTACTCGGGCGCGGCCGAGGCAGTCTACGATCCGGCCAAGGCAAAGGCTCTGCTCGACGAGGCCGGCTGGAAGCTCGGCAATGACGGCTTTCGCTACAAGGACGGCGAGCGTCTCGCGCCTTCGATCCTGGCCGCCGGCACGGCCGGGTGGCGCTCCCGCCTGGAGGCCATCCAGGGCTACATGAAACAGGTCGGCATCGACCTGAAGCTCCTGCTGGTCGAGCCCGCGGCCGCGATGGCGCAGATCAACACCTCGCCGGAGTTCGACGGCTACGCCCTGTTCTCGCCCTATGCCACGGCGGGCGAGGTGCTGATGATGTTCCACTCCGCCAACGTTCCGGCGCCGAACCGCTTCAACTGGAAGGACAAGGCCACGGATGATCTGCTCGCAGCCGGCCAGACCAGCCTCGACGCGACCAAGAAGGCCGAAGCCTATGCCGCCGTCCAGAAGATCGTGGCGGACCAGGCCCTGCTGATCCCGCTGGTTCACGAGCGCCTGTTCCTGTTCTCGACCAAGCGGGTCAAGGGCGTCGATGTGCACGGCATCTACAACAGCGCCGTCTACAAGGGCCTCGACATCGAGATCGCCAAGTGAGCGAGACCCTATTGGCTGACGGCTTCAAGGCCGAGCCTTACTGGTGGGAGGCCGTGCCCCAGGGCACCGCCGCTCGCCAGTCGCTCCCCGCCGAGGCTGATGTCGTCATCGTCGGCTCCGGCTATGCAGGCCTTTCTGCGGCCATCACGCTCGCTCGCGCCGGTCGCGAGGTCGTCGTCATCGAAGCTCACAGCGCAGGCCATGGAGCCAGCACCCGCAGCGTCGGAATGATCGGCGGCCGGCTGCGGCAGGGCTACGCCGCGCTGGCCAAGGATTTCGGGGCGAAGAAGGCGCATGCACTGCTCAGCGAGACCTGGAACGCCTATGGCTGGTTCCGCGGGTTCGTCCGCGACGAGAACATCGATTGCGACCTGGCGCTGTCCGGCCGGCTGATCTGCGCCTGGACCGCCAGGGACATGGAGATGCTCAAGCGCCAGGCGGCATTCCTGACCACGACCTTCGGCATTCCGGCCCATACCGTCGACAAGGGCGGGTTGCCCGCGCATGTGGCGACCGATCTCTATCACGGCGCGATGGTGCTGCCCGAGGATGGCGGCATCGATCCCGCAAAGTATCATCTCGGCTTGTTGCGCCTCGCGCGTGCACATGGCGTCCAGGTCATCGAACAGACCCCGGTGACGGGGGTGACCGAGAACGGCAAGGCCACCTCGGTCACGACGGCGGCCGGCGATATCCGCGCTCGCGACGTCATTCTGGCGACCAACGCCTATACCGGGCGCGAGCTGCCCTGGTATCGCCGCCGCGTCATCGCCGTCGGCAGCCACATGATCGCGACCGAACCGCTGGCGGCGAGCGCGGTCGAGCGCCTTCTGCCCGGAGGCCAACTGGTCAACGACACGCGCAAGCTCGCCTTCGCATTTCGCGCCAGCCCCGATCGACGGCGCCTGCTCGTCGGAGGAAGGGCGTTGCAGGTAGACCGCGTCGACCCGGTCGCGATCGCGCGTCGCCTTAAGCAGGTGATGGTGCAGTCCTTTCCCTCGCTCGCCGAGACGCGTGTCAGCAATGCCTGGGAAGGCCGTGTCGGCTTCACTTTCGACCGCATCCCGCACATCGGCCGGCGGGGCAACATCCATCATGTGCTCGGCTGCAACGGCTCGGGGATCGTGATGGGCAGCTATCTCGGCCGCTGCACGGCCGAACTGGTCCTGTCCGGCCGCTCGACGAGCCATTTCGCTCAGCAGGAGCTGCCGAGCCGTCCCTACTACAACGGCATCCCCTGGTTCATGGCGCCGATGACCATGGCCCTGTCGCTGCAGGACAGGGCGCGGTCCTGGTTCCGCTGATCGCGCCAGATTGTTCAATTTCAGGAGAACGAGATGACATTTTCTTTGATCGCCCGTGACGAAAAGACGGGCATGTTCGGCATCGGTATCGCCACGTCGAGCATTGCCGTCGGCAACCGCTGCCCCTGGGCCCGCGCCAAGGTCGGCGCCGTGACTTCGCAGCACCGCAGCGACATCCGCCTCGGTCCGAAGGGGCTCGATTTCCTGTCAGCCGGGCTGAGCGCCGAGGAGACCGTGCGTCGCCTCATCGCGGAGAGCGAATTCCCTGATCAGCGTCAGGTCGCAGCCATCGACCGCGATGGAGGCACGGCGTTCTACACCGGGCCGAAGATCCCCTCGATCAATTCGGGCTACCAGGGCGTCAATTGCGTCTCGACCGGCAATGTGATCGCGAACCTCGACGTGCCCAAGGCGATGGTCGAATATTTCGAGGGCTCCGCCGGTGTGCCGTTCGTCGAGAAGCTGCTGGGCGCGATCGATGCCGGCCTGGCCGCGGGTGGCGAGACGCAGCCGATCATGTCGGCGGCTCTCCTCGTGGTCGACGAGCAGGACTGGCCGTTGGTCGATCTGCGCGTCGACCTCGAGCCGGAGCCGCAGGTTAAGCTGCGCCAGCTCTGGGAGGCCTATGAGCCGCAGCTCGAACACTTCATCGTGCAGGTCCTGCGCCCGAACGAGGTGAAGCCTCGCAAGGCTCCCGAGCCGGTTCAGGCCTGATCGTAAGCGAGCCCGAAAGGCAGCCCCATGCTGAGATACACGGCGCAGCGCCTGCTGCTTGCGATCCCGGTGGTTTTCGGCGTCCTGCTGATCGGGTTCACCCTGCTGAACCTCGTTCCTTCGGATCCGGCGACCGTGCGCGCCGGGCCGACGGCCACCGGCGCCGTCATCGCCCAGATCCGAAGCGAAATGGGGCTGGACCGCCCGCTCTGGGAGCAATTCCTGCTCTATGTCGGCAGCATTCTGCAAGGCGATCTCGGCACATCGCTGGTCAACAACATGTCGGTCGCGGAAGAGCTGTCGCGTTCGTTCACGGCGACGCTGGAGCTGATCGTTCTCTGCTTGGTCTGGGCCGTGCCGCTGGCGATCCTGCTCGGCGTCGCTGCCGCCGTCTCGCGAGGCGGCTTTCTCGATCGGCTGATCATCAGCGGGGCCGTCGCTGGCATTTCCCTGCCGGTCTTCCTGATCGGCATGATCCTGCTGTGGATTTTCGGTTTTCAGCTGCAGTGGCTGCCCTTCACCGGGCGCGGCGGCCCGCTCTGGACCCTCGACGGCTTTCGCCATGCGGTTCTGCCATCGCTGTGCCTGGGCCTGATCTTCGTCGGCCCGGTCGCGCGGATCACGCGCACATCCATGCTCGAGGTGCTGGGTGCGGATCATATCCGGACGGCGCGCGCCAAGGGATTGGAGGAGCGCCTGATCGTCGGGCGCCATGCGCTGCGCAACGCGATGATCCCAGTGACGACGCTGATCGGCCTCCAGATCGGCTATTTGATGGGCGGCGCCATCGTCACAGAGACGATCTTCTCATGGCCGGGCGTCGGCCGCCTTGCCGTGGGCGCGATCGTCGCCAATGACCTCCCCGTGGCGCAGGGCGCGATCATCGCCCTGGCGCTCGGGTTCATCGCGATCAACATCATTGTCGATCTGCTCTATGCCGTGCTCGATCCGAGGATCCAGGCCCGATGACGCTGGTACCAGGCTCCGCCCTTCCGCAGAGCAACAGCGCGCGGCTGCTGCGACGTCTCGCAGCCGATCCGATCGCCACCGCCGCCCTCGGCATGCTCCTCGTGCTGGCAGCGGGGGCGTTGTTCGCGCCCGTTCTCGCTCCCTACGATCCGCTTCGGATCGAGATGACGCAGGTGATGCAGCCCCCGAGCGCGGCCCATTGGTTCGGCACCGACGGCCAGGGGCGAGACATCTTCAGCCGCGTTCTGTTCGGCCTTCGGCTCACCGGCCTGATGGGCTTCTGCGCGATCGCCATCGGCGGCGCACTGGGCACCGCGGCGGGAATGCTGGCGGCGTTCTATCCGCGGCTGGACGGGCTGCTCATGCGCCTGATGGACGTGCTGCTCTCGTTCCCGGCCATTCT
The DNA here is from genome assembly GCF_052114025.1 of Allobosea sp. RAF48. Classification (NCBI taxonomy): domain Bacteria; kingdom Pseudomonadati; phylum Pseudomonadota; class Alphaproteobacteria; order Hyphomicrobiales; family Alloboseaceae; genus Allobosea; species Allobosea sp. RAF48. The sequence goes on along the minus strand of NZ_JBFRDZ010000010.1, from coordinate 36,543 downwards.
GTTCGGGCTCGCGATCGCCGCGATCATCGGCGCGGGCACGCTGTCGGTGATCATCGCACTGGCGATCTCCACCATCCCGCTCACGGCGCGGATCGCTCGCGGCGCGGCGCTGACGGTGATCGCACAGGACTATATCGCCGCCGGACGGGTCATCGGCCTGACGGATAGAGGCCTGCTGGTTCGCTACATCCTGCCGAATTGCCTCTCGACCATCGTCGTCTTCCTGACGCTTCGGCTCGGTCAGGCCATCCTCCTAGGAGCCTCGCTCGGCTTTCTCGGCCTCGGCACGCAGCCGCCGGCGCCTGAGCTTGGAACAATGGCGGCTCAAGGCATCAATTTCTTCTTCTTCGCGCCGCATGTTGCGATCATCCCGAGCCTTGTGATCTTCGCTCTCGTCCTGGCGACCAATGTGCTGGGTGACTTCCTGCGCGACATGCTTGATCCAAGACTTCGCGGGTAAAGACGCTTCGAGCCGAGCGGACAGACGGCAGGCTGGCTCCAATAGCTCCGGTTCGCGCTCCCAGCGCCGCCATGATGCGATACGGCGCCCCATTCCTTCTGCGCGGATACCGTCCCAACGAAAACAGTGACTGGCGGCCTCACACTGTCTAAGGATTAATAGCTCCGTTCATTAGCATTAACCATCCGCCCAGGTTGCGACATAAGCGGAAATCCGGGTCCTAACCAGCGAGCAGACATGCCTTGCTGACTGGCAGGAGGCCGCTCCCTGCCGAACCGGTCACTTTATGGCCCGAGGCGGTGGGGCCAGTCGAGCGTCAGGAATCGACGCTGGCCGTGTGTCGAGCAGCAAGCATTCCGGCTTCGCTACTAAATGACCTCGGCGGTGCCGCCGCAAAGTTTCTTGGCGCAACGCTGAGAGCAAACGCACGCGAATCAGGGTTCCCAGACTGGCGGCGTTCCAATTGAGCTCTGCAGTGCCAGGGTGAACGCTCTCACCTTGGCACTCGGATGCCGCAAGGACCGGAGGAGGTAAATCCCGTCCGTTGTCTTATTCCAAGTTTCGTCACCCACCAGCAGCCTCGCCAACTTTCCCGCCCGGACGTCTGGCCCAACCACCCAGCTCGATAAGAACGCAATTCCTAAGCCGGCCTCGGCTGCTCCGCGTAGGGCTTCAAAATCGTCGGAGCGGAACGTTACCACATCTTGCCCATGCCCTGCCGGCCGGCCGAGCAGGTCTCGCCAACCGAGCAGATCAGGGCCATGCAGCTTATCGAGCAGACGATGAGACGACAGATCCGCCAAGCAACTCGGCGCACCTGAACGCGCCAGATAGGTCGGGCTTGCCACCAGCAGCCGGTTCAGCGGCGCAAGCCTCGTGGCGATCAGCGTGCTGTCAGCCAGCGCCCCCATGCGGATGACCACATCGAGACGCTCGACAACCGGGTCGGCCAGCCTCTCCGTCAGATCGAGATCGACATTGAGCGCAGGATGTTCGGTTTGCAGAGCCGCGATAACCGGCAGGACATAGCGTTTGCCGAAGGTTGGAAAGCAGGCGATCCGCAGCGTGCCTGAAACGCAACCATCGAGAGCCGAGATTTCGGCGCGCGTATCTGCCAGTTCGTCAAGAAGATGGAGGGCCCGCTCGTGCAGCCTCTGGCCTGCGTCAGTGAGAGTTAGCGCACGTGTCGAGCGAACCAGAAGGGTGACACCCAAATCTTTTTCAAGCGCATCAATCTTACGCACGACCGCCGAGGGCGTGAGTGCGCGCCTACGGGCTGCGCCCGAAAAGCTCCCCGCCCGGACGACATCGACGAAGATGGAGAGGAACTCGGCGAAATGGGGGCTCATCTTTGCTCTCCGCGCAAAGCCGTTTGCAGACGTGTGCGGCTTATCCTCCTCCTGAATCAGACGCACAACGCCTTCGCTCGTTTTGAAATTGCAGTTGCGTTTCGGGCCGCGGCGGCAGGAGCAAATTCAATCAAGCTGCGCGTATCCGACGGAAGCGCGAGAACTCAAATATATACGTTGGTATGTGGAGATATACCCTGATTTATCGTTCGAACCCTTGCGTATGATTTCTCCAAATCGCTGCGGGCGGCAACTTCAATGAGTAAATAGAGGCAGCTTTAAAGCCTCAGACCGCTGGACACGGATTTCATGGCGAAACGCACCGGAGATGCGGCTCGCTTGCCGCCCGTAGAAGGCTGGCCCCGCCCAACCTGGACCCTCGAAAGGGAAAGACCATGAAAGTTCTGACCGACAAGATCCTCTCGGAATCGGCCTGCACCGCCGAGATCGACGTCCCGTTCGAGAAAATCGACATCGCCGACTGGCTCTTCACCCTGCCGGAGGCCGAGTATCTGCGCTGCTGCCCGCCCGACCACATCGGCTCCGGCGTCACCACCACGGACGACGGACAGCGCATGGTGATCAATGTCGAGATGATCGGCACCGGGCTCGTGATCCAGCACTATGTGGCCGAGCAGGCAAGTGCGGCCTATTGCCGGATGAACTCGATATCCGATGTGTTCACCCCTGTCGGACGCACGCAGGTCAACGTGATCTGGGAACTGATCGCCGAGGCGATCGAGGGCGGCAAGACCCGCTACACCAACCGGGTCACCTCGCACCCGACAGACGTTTTCATGGACTTCATCGCCGCGCACGGCCAGACCTTCGAGCAAGCTGCGGTGGCCCGGCAGGAAGCGGGGCGCGACCATAATCGCCGCGAGACGCCGCTCTTTGCTGCCAGCATCGGGCGCCGAGCGACAGCCAAGGCCGCCGGGAAATGAAAGCGGTCGTATTCGACAATTTCGGCAAGGCGGATGTTCTCCGCCTTGCCGAGGCGCCGACGCCGGAACCTCGCGCCGGCGACCTCCTGGTCAAGGTCATGGCTGCCGGCGTCAATCGTGCCGATCTGCTGCAACGGCAGGGCTATTATGGTCGCCAAAGCTACGGCGAGAGTGACCTGCTCGGGTTGGAGGTCGCGGGCGAAGTGGTCGCCGTCGGCAGCGATGTTACCGACGCCCGCCCCGGTGAGCGTGTGATGGCCATCGTCGGAGGCGGCGCCTACGCCGAATATGCTCGTGTCGATCGCGGCATGGCAGTGCGTATTCCGGATTACCTCGATTACATCGGGGCGGCAGCGACGATGGAGTCCTTCGTCACTGCCTGGGAGGCGGTCGTGCACCTCGGCGCCGCCGCGCAGGGTTCGGCGGTGCTCGTTCATGTGGCGGCGGGCGGTGTGGGATCCGCCGCCGCGCAGATCGCTCACGCGCTTGGTGCTCGGGTCTTCGCAACGGCCAATACAAAACAGCGCGCCAACGTCCTGCTTCTCGGCGCGGAAGCCGTGTTCGACTATCGATCCGAGGACTTCGAGCAGGGCGTGCGCGAAGCCACCGGGGGGCGCGGGGTCAATGTGGTCGTCGACTTCGTCGGCGGCGACGATCTGGCCCGCAACCTGCGCAGCCTCGCACCGGGCGGGCGTCTGGTGCAGGTCGGCCTGCTCGGTGGCCAAGACAGCACCACGATCCCGCTCGCAGTTCTTCTGCACAATCACCTGCGCCTCATCGGCACGGTCATGAAATCGCGCACACCGGACGAGAAGCGCGAGATGGTGCGGCGCTTCGCGGAGGGCGCGCTGCCGATGTTCGGCGACGGCCGGCTCAAGCCGCTCGTCGGCAGGGTCTTTCCGCTCTCGGAGGCCGCCGAGGCTCATCGCTGCATGGAAGCCGGCGGCGGCTTCGGGAAAATCGTGCTGGCCGTTGCTGTGTGAGGACGAGCTTTGAGAGCGCGTCGCTGAACGCTTGATCGCGTTGATCGAGCCATCGCTAACAGTCAGGAGTTCAGTCATGGCGGGCATCTCTGTCCCGATTACCGAAAAACTGCGCGACATCCCGATCGGCATTGACGCCACGGGTATGCGCCGCGAGTTCAACTCGCTGGGCGAAGTCGATGTGCGGGCTGACTGCTATTGGGGCGCGCAGACCGAACGCTCGCTGCACCATTTCAACATCGGTGACGACCGCATGCCGAAAGCGGTCTACCACGCCTATGGCATCGTCAAGAAAGCCTGCGCGCTGGTGAACGCTGCCGGCGGCCGCCTTCCGAACTGGAAACGCGATGCCATCATCCAAGCCGCTGACGAGGCTATCGCCGGCAAGCTTGATGATCATTTCCCGCTCTACGTCTGGCAGACGGGTTCCGGCACCCAGTCGAACGTGAACGTCAATGAGGTGATCTCGAACCGCGCGATACAGCTGCTGGGTGGGACGCTAGGCTCGCAGCACCCGATCGGACCGAACGACGACGTCAACATGGGACAATCGTCGAACGACACGTTCCCGACTGCGATGCACATCGCCTCCGTCGAGGCAATCGACACGTTGCTGCTGCCGCAGGTGGAAAGGCTGGTCCAAACCATCGAGCGCAAGGCCGATGGCTGGATGAAGGTGGTCAAAATCGGCCGTACACATCTCGAAGACGCGGTGCCGCTTACGGTCGGGCAGGAATGGTAGGGCTGGGCGGGGCAGATCCGCGCGCCATGGCCGACATCGAGGCGAGCCTAAAGGGCCTCTATGAGCTCGCGGTCGGCGGCACGGCGGTCGGCACCGGGCTGAACGCACCCAGGGGCTTCTCCGTGGATGTCGCGGCGAAGATCGCCGAATTGGCCGGCAAGCCATTCGTCACCGCGTCGAACAAGTTCACGGCGCAGGGCTCGCTGGACGCGATGGTGCGGGCGCATGCCGCCCTTCGTGGGCTGGCCGTGGCGCTGATGAAGATCGCCAACGACATGCGCTGGCTGGCGTCCGGCCCGCGCTGCGGCTTCGGCGAACTGCTTCTGCCGAGCAACGAGCCGGGATCATCGATCATGCCCGGCAAGGTCAATCCGACCCAGTGCGAGGCCATGGTGATGATCTGCATCTAGGTCATGGGCAATGACGGCGCCGTCGCGTTCGCAGGCAGTCAGGGCAATTTCGAACTCAACGCGATGCGGCCGGTCATCATCAACAACTTCCTGCATTCGGCCCGCATCCTCGCGGACGGCTGCGAAAGGTTCCGCGAATTCTCCATTGAGGGCACGGAACTCAACCGCGAGCGGATCGAGCACTATGTCGAGGGCAGCGTCATGCTGGTCACGGCGCTCTCGCCGGTCATTGGTTACCAGAACGCCGCGCATATCGCAGAAAAAGCAATCGCCGATGGCCTCACGCTCAGGCAGGCGGCGCTAATGTCAGGCAAGGTGGACGAGGTGCTGTTCGACGAGGTCGTGAAGCCGATCGAAATGGTCGGCGCGGGCCTCGCGGGCGCGTGATGGATGCCTCTCGTCCTCCGGCCCCAGATGCGGCGCACCTCGTGTTGCGGCTGGGCCGGCTCATGCTGGCGAACGGGGCCGACACCGCGCATGTGCAGCAAGCCGTCACGGCTTTCGCGGAACGCCTCGGCTACCGCGTGCATCTGTTGGTTTGTCTGGAAGGACTTCTTCTGACGCTCGATGACGGCAAGGGCTTCCGCACACGGCTCGGCGCGGCCATTCCGGGTACATCGGTCAACATGGGCGCGCTCGCGGCGCTGAACGCCATTCGCCGCCGCGTCATTGCCGCGCCGACCGAGCTCACAAGCATGGACAATGCGCTCGACGAGGTGGAGCGCGGCGGCAATCGCTATCCGCGTTGGCTGGTGGCCATCGGAATGGGCATTACGGCCGCGTCTCTCGCGCGGCTTTTCGGAGGCGTCTGGACGGTCGTCGGCGTATCGTTCCTTGTCGGTGTCGTAACGCAGATGCTGCGGCAGCACCTTGCCGCCGCGGCGACGAATCCCCTTGCCGCTGCCGGCCTCTGCGCCTTTGGCGGTGGTCTGGTCGGCACATTGGCGATGAAGGCCTTTCCCGATACGTCGCCCGCTGGGTGGCCATGTGGGTAACGGGATCGGACGTCTGATGCTCAGAGCGGTGACGATCTTGGCTATCACGCGTATCGCGCAGGCCGTTGAACAGCGGCACGCCCGGTACGAGGATCATTCCCGCCGCAACGAGTCGTCGTGCGAGCAACATTGTCTATCGCTCGCGAAGCCCGAGCATGTCGTCCGCCGTCAGTCCATGACCTAGCCGCTTGGAAAGAAAAAGGGCTACGGAAGGCTACCAACCATATCCGAGGTGTGGTCCGGACCAGCTCGATGCGATGTCGCTGATGCAAGGACACAGACATGCCGAATGCGCTGACCTCCGAGCGCCACGTCAACCGCCGCCCGCCAATTTCGCGGCGGGCGGCGGCATGACGCCAGTCATCGCGTCGCCGGGGCCAGCGGTGGCGCTATGAAGCGCGAGCGGTTTCTCAGCCCAGCGGCGATCTCGCGCTTCAGACCTAGATTCGTAGCCAGCACGTCGACCGGGTTTGAGGAGAGCCAGGCCGAGAGGTCGTTGGCCTCGTAGTGGCCGTTGTTGAAGCCGACAAGGACGCGCAGCACCGTCGATCCGGTGTTGCGGATGTAGTGGCCCGCACCCATCGGGGCATAGCCGATATCGCCAGCCTCGAAGGTTTCGGTAACGATCTGTCCCTCCGCCAGAAAGACCGCCATCTCGGCGCTGCCCTCCAGATAGTACTGCCATTCGTCGGCGTTCGGATGCCAGTGCAACTCCCGCATCGCGCACGGCTCGATCTCGAGGATGGAGCCGGCCATGCCCTTCGAGATCGGAAACTCGTCGACGGTGACGGTGCGCTGCGTGCCGCCGCCCGGCACGCGCCGTGGCTGCTGGGCGAGGAGCGGGTAGCGATGCGGCGTCGTCAAAGCAGGCGTCGCGCGCGGCTCGGCATCGGGCGAGAGGTCGTCCGGCACCGGGCCCTGGGCGAAATAGGCCTCGCCCGCCGGGAGCTGTGCGATCTGCTCGCGGCTCAGGCCGAGATTCTGCGCCAGCACCTCCGGCGACGTGCGGGAAAGCCAGTCGGTGACGCAGAACGTATGATCCTCGGAGAAGTCGCCATTGTCGAAGATCAGGATGAAATGGCACTCGCCGGGACCGAGGCACTGGATGGAGTGACCCCAGCCGCGTGGAAAGTACCAGACGTCGCCGGGGCCGAACGTGTCGGTCGCCGCTGAGCCGTTCGGATGTAGCACCGTGGTGCGGCACTGGCCCGCAACGACATAGGCCCATTCCGCGGCATTGGCATGCCAGTGCAGTTCGCGCATCGATCCCGGCGCGAGCCGCATCGAGACGCCGGCGATGCCGATGCTGGCCGGGAACTGCTTCACGGAGGCGCCGCGCGTGATGCCGCCTGATCCGGTGCGGGGCGTGGCCTGTTCGAGCCGATAGCGGAAGGAAGTCGTCGTTTCGGGCATGGTCTGATCCATTGGCCAGGGTGAAGAGGTCTAGCGATGCGTGCCTGCGCGGGGGCGGATCGCCTCGCGAGCGGCCTGGCTCAGGGCGGCGACGAGGCTGTCGACGTCCCGCTCGCCATCGTACCTAAGCCCGTTGATGAACAGGCTCGGCGTTCCGTTCACGCCGCTGCGGATGCCGCCCGTGAAATCCTCCTTGATCTTGCGGTCGAAGCGGCCGTCGAAGCCTTCCGCGACGACGTACGTATCGAGACCGAGGCGCAGGCCGTAGGCGTAGAGGTCGGCGTCGCGTAGCGCAGTCTGGTTCTCGTAGAGCATGTCATGTGCCTGCCAGAACTGGCCGAACCCGCCGGCGGTCTCCGCGAATTCTGCCGCACGAACCGCATGGGGATGCATTTCGGCGAGCGGAAAGTTGCGGAAGACGAAGCGCAGCTGGTCCCCCATGGCGCGCTGCACCGCCTTGAGGATCGGATAGGCCTCGCCGCAATAGGGGCATTCATAGTCGCCATATTCGACGAGGGTCACAGTGGCCTGGGCCTGGCCCTGGACATGGTCCTGGCTGCCTACGGGGATCGCGAGACGGGTCATGACGCAGTTCCTTCGGAGGGCGCCGCGGCGCCGAGATTGTCGAGTGCTTCAAGGATGCCGTCGGCGCCGGGGTTGATGCCGAGCGGCGAGACGAAGCTCCAGCGGATGATGCCGGCCCCGTCGATGACGAAGAGGGCGCGCTCAGCGATGCCCTCCTTGTCGCGGTAGACGCCGAAGCTGCGCGCGACCGCGCCCTTGGGCTCGAAATCGGCCAGCAGCGGAAAATGCAGCTTGCGCTCGGCGGCGAAGGCCGCGTGGCACCAGACGCCGTCCACCGAGATGCCGACGAGTTGCGCGCCGGCCTTGTGGAACTCGGGCAGGATCTCGTTGTAGAGCGCCATCTGGTCGCCACAGACCGGGCTCCAGTCCGCAGGATAGAAGGCGAGGATCACCGGCTTGCCGCGGAGATCTTCGAGCGAGACCATCTGGTCAGGGGTTGCCGGCAGCGTGAAGGCCGGGGCGGCCCTGCCAGCAGGCAGGGCCGATTGCGAGTGCTGTTCGGGCATGGTCGTCTTCCTCCGTTCAGGACAGCGGCGCTCAGCGCGCCGCCCGCGTCGTCTCGTAGAGGAACCAGCTCCGGCGTTCGGCCTCGTCGATCCAGACCTCGATCAGGCTGGTCGAGGCGACGTCGTTGTGGGTCTCGCAGACGCCGTGAGCGGCGCGGAGGAAACCGGTGAGGCTGCGATTGTCGTCGGCGAGCTCGGCCAGCATGTCCTGCGGCGTGACGTAGTCCGCATCGTTGTCGAGCAGCCGCTGCATCCGGCCGATATGGCCGATCGAGCGCAGTGTCGTGCCGCCGACCTTGCGGACGCGCTCGGCCAGCGCGTCGGTGGTCGCGAAGATCTGATCGCCCTGCTCGTCGAGCATCAGGTGGTAGTCGCGGAAATGCGGGCCGGACATGTGCCAGTGGAAGTTCTTGGTCTTGAGATAGAGCGCGAACATGTCGGCAAGGACGCCGGTCAGCGCGGCTGCGATGTCGGTCGTGGCGTTCGCGCCGAGATCGGTCGGGGTGCGCAAGGCGGCGTCGCGCTTGGCATGGGTGGACAGGTCGTTCATGGCAGCTCTCCGTTGGCTTCGAGGAGCCTGTCTCCCCGATGTCCTGACCCTAGGCCGCGGCCGCCACCGCCTGAATCGGACGAAGGCATGTCGAGCTCATACCTAGGTTTATGTGCGCCAGCGAAGGGCGCTCCCGGCCGACCTAAACCCCTGTATGATTTCATCGCCGGCCGCTTTCGCGAAAGTGATGCCGCGGATCGAAGCATCCGCGCCGATCGCGGGGGGACGAGGCAGATGAGCTATGCTAGCGCGTTGTCAGCTCTCGCGACCGGAATCGGCTGCCTCTCATGTCCTCCCGCTTCTCCGCCGCTCGGCACGGCGCCTCTCGATCCGCCCCGCGGGACACCGGTCTCCCCCAGCGCTCCTTCTTCTCTCCGGCCATGAACACGACGGCGCTTCGCATCGCGGCGGCTCTGCTCGCGCTCTGCATCTTCCTGTTCGATACGCTCTCGCCGCTGGAGGGCGCGGTCGCAGTGCTCTACGTTCTGGTGGTCTTGCTGGCAGCGGGCACCGGACGGCGGGGCGACATCCTCGTGGCGGCGGCGACAAGCCTGATCCTGACCATCGTGGCTTATGTCGATACACATGGCCTGAGCCTGGCCGGCGCACCGACCTTGCGGGCGCTGGTCAGCGTGGCGGCGACCATGATCGCGACGCTGCTCTCCCTGAAGAACCAGGCGGCCACGGCGACGCTCGCGGCGCAAGCCCGGTTGCTCAACCTGTCGCACGACATGATCTTCGTGCGAGACACTTTCGGACAGATCACCTTCTGGAATCGCGCCGCGGAAGAGACCTATGGCTGGTCTGCCGCCGAGGCGACGGGCCGGATCGCCGACGAGTTGCTGGAGACGCGGTATGCGCTGCCGCGCGACGCGGCCGACCGCGTGCTTTACGACACGGGACGATGGGACGGCACGCTGGAGCACCGGACCAAGGCCGGCGCGCGGATCACCGTGGAAAGTCGCTGGGCCCTGCAGCACGATGCCCAGGGACGCATCGTCGGCGTGTTCGAGACGAATACGGATGTGACCGAACGCGTGGCGGCCCACGCGGCGCTGGTTCAGAGCGAAAGACGCTACCGGCGCATGTTCGACGCGACCCGGGTCGGCGTCGTCCAGGAGGACTGGAGTGCGGCGCGCCGCGAACTTGCCGCACTCGATCTCGCGGATGGGGAGGCACTGGCCGCTCATCTGGCCGCTCAGCCAGACCTTATCGCGCGCCTGCGCAAGGTGACGAAGATTGTCGACGTCAACCCGGCCTTTCTTGCCATGATCGGAGCGGAGAGCACTTCTCATCTCCATCAGACGGTCGACGATGTGCTGAGCGAGAGCGATCCGACCTTCGGGCCGGCGCTGGCGGCTTTCGCTCGTGGCGACGGCTTCCACGAAGGCGAGACGGAAATCGTCAGGGCAGATGGCAGTCGCGTGCCGGTGATCTTCGCCATCACCTTTCCGACGGTCGATGACGGCGACGGCAACGTGTTGGTCTTCGTCGTCGACATCACCGAACGCCGGCAGGCGCAGGACGCGGTGCTGCACGCGCAGGCGGAGCTCGCCCATGCCGCCCGCGTGGCGACCCTGGGGGAACTCACCGCCTCGATCGCCCACGAGGTCAACCAGCCGTTGATGGCGGTCGTGACCAACGGCGAGGCGGCGCTCCGCTGGCTGCGCCGCGACCAGCCGGACCTGCAGGAGGTCGACAGCGCCATCGGGCGTGTCGTTTCCGAAGGGCGGCGCGCCAGCGAGATCGTCAAGCGGATCCGCGCCTTCCTGACCAAGACGCCGACCCGGTCGAATGCGCTCGACGTCGCGACCCTGGTCGAGGAAGCGGCACAGCTGGTGCAGCGGGAGCTCGCGCGCGCCGAGGTCGAGTTGCGCGTCGAGGTCGCGGCGGACCTGCCGCCTGTCATCGGCGACCGGATCCAGCTCCAGCAAGTCCTGGTCAACCTCATGGTCAATGCCGGCCAGGCGATGGCTGAACATGATGGCCGGCGCCTGCTGACGATCACCGCCGGCCAGGCACACTGCCCAGTGGAAGGCAGTCGTGTCGAGATCGCTCTACGCGACACCGGTCCCGGCATCTCGCCCCAACACCTGGAGCGCCTGTTCGATCCCTTCTTCACAACCAAGCCGGAGGGGATGGGCATGGGTCTTGCGATCTGCCGCACGACCGCTGAAGCTCACGGCGGAAAGCTTTCGGTCGAGAACCCTCCAGACGGCGGAGCGACATTCCGCCTGACCCTTCCTATTTCCCACCATGGTACCGCGGTATGATCAGGCAGACCTCCGTCAAGCCGGCCCCGGCCTCACCGAGCCCGCCACTCGTCGTTATCGTGGACGACGATCCGGCGGTGCGTGAATCCCTCGACAGCCTGATCCGATCGGTCGGACTGGCGACGCGGCTCTTCGGCGCGCCGGCGGAGCTGTTGCAGGGCAGCTTGCCCGACGTGCCGGGCTGCATCATCCTCGACGTGCGCCTGCCCGGAATCAGCGGCCTCGACTTCCAGGACCAGCTCACCCGGCAAGGGATCGCGCTGCCGATCGTCTTCATGACCGGACATGGCGACATACCCATGACCGTGCGGGCGATGAAGGCAGGTGCGGTCGATTTCCTGTCGAAGCCTTTCCGCGATCAGGAAATGCTCGACGCGGTGACGTCTGCGATCGAGCGCGACCGGCAGCGGCGCAGCGCGACGGCGGCGCTGGACGATCAGCGTTCAGCCTATGCGACCCTGACAGCCAGGGAGCGCGAGGTGATGGCGCATGTCGTCGCCGGACTGATGAACAAGCAGGTCGCCGGCGTGCTCGGCCTCAGCGAGATCACGGTGAAGATCCATCGCGGCAACGTCATGCGAAAGATGGGTGTGCGCACGCTGGCCGACCTTGTCCGCACGGCCGAGGCCCTGGGGGTTTACAAGCCGTGAGCGTGCCGGGTGCAAACCTGCGTATGATGGCCGCACGACGCATGATCCTTCATAACAAGGTCTGGCCGCGCACCGGAGTCCCCTTTCGTGCGACCATCGGCACAAAGAAACGTGGACATGCATCACATACCGACAGTCGCGATCGTCGATGACGACGACGGCGTTCGTAATTCTCTCGCCAGCCTGATCCGCTCGCTGGGCTACGAAGCCCGCAGCTATGGCTCGGCGCCGGAATTCCTCGCAGATTGCGAGACGGGCGATCCCGACTGCATGATCTCCGATATACAGATGCCCGAAATGAACGGGGACCAGCTCCAGGCCGAACTGCTAGCGACCGGACGGAGCTTCCCCATGATCTTCATGACGGCTTTTCCGACAGCCGCCACGCGCGAGCGCGTCATGGCCGCCGGCGCTTGCGCCTTCCTCGACAAGCCGGCCGAACCCGACACGATTGCGCATCACCTGGCCGCGGCGCTGGCGCATAGCCGCGGCTGAGCGGCACACCCCACACCTTCGTATGAGGCGCTGATCCAAGCGTAGGATTCCGGCCCCGGCTGCCCCCGCCTAACCTGTCTTCGTCAGCTACCCAATGCGGAGACAAGGCCATGTCCGACGTCAGTTTCATCGTCACCCGGCGGGTCGCAATGGCCGGCATGGCCGCCGCTTCTGCAGCGAGCCTGATCCCTGCGGCAGCATCTGCACAACCGTCACAACCCATTCGGAACACGACAGGACCCACGACCATGAGCAGCGGTTACGTCAAGACCAAGGACGGCGTCGAGATCTTCTACAAGGACTGGGGGCCCAAAAGCGCCCAGCCGATCATGTTCCATCACGGCTGGCCGCTGTCCTCGGACGACTGGGACGCGCAGATGCTGTTTTTCCTCGCGAACGGCTACCGCGTCGTGGCCCATGACCGTCGCGGTCATGGCCGCTCTTCGCAGGCCGATACCGGCAACGACATGGATCACTACGCCGCTGACGCCTTCGCCGTGGTCGAGCATCTCGACCTCAAGAACGCCGTCCATATCGGCCACTCCACCGGCGGGGGCGAGGTCGCCCGTTATGTCGCGAAGTTCGGCCAGCCCCATGGCCGCGTCGCCAAGGCGGTGCTGGTCAGCGCCGTGCCGCCGCTGATGCTGAAGACCGCAAGCAATCCGGGCGGAACGCCGATCGAGGTCTTCGACGGCTTCCGCAAGGCGCTCGCCGCCAACCGCGCGCAGTTCTATCTCGACGTCGCGTCTGGCCCCTTCTACGGCTTCAACCGCGAGGGTGCCAAGGTTTCGCAAGGGGTGATCCAGAACTGGTGGCGCCAGGGCATGATCGGCGGGGCGCTGGCCCATTACGAGGGCATCAAGGCCTTCTCCGAGACCGACCAGACCGAGGACCTGAAGGCGATCACCGTGCCGACGTTGGCGATGCAGGGCGATGACGACCAGATCGTGCCCTACAAGGACGCGGCGCTTCTCCAAGCCAAGCTCCTGAAGCACGGCGCGCTGAAGATCTACGAGAGCTTCCCGCACGGCATGCTGACCACCCACGCCGAGGTGATCAATCCGGACCTGCTGGCCTTCGTGAAGGGCTGACGCGCAACCCACGCGCAACAATGACCAAGGGAGGGCGGATCATCTCCGCCCTCCCTTTCGTTTGGCCGCAGCCGGTGGTGTTGGCTGGACGACGCAACCAAGTGATCTTTGCATGATGCGTCGCCCCAGCTTGGCCGCCGCTTCCTCCCCCATCTGTTGACGCACCACCACGGCGTATCCGGGCAAACCCTCGATCTGACCAAAGGGCGTGGCGAGGGAGCACGCCGGCACATGCAATGCTCACTCCTTTGCAAGCTGAAGGTGGGTGTGGACCGGGCTTCCCGCCCTGCTGCCGCGGCCGCCTTGCGATGCCGGGGCTCGCCATGGCCGCAGCTCTCGTCTCTGCAGCCACGACATCGCCGCCGACGAACGTATCACAACGGACGCGGCCAAAGCGTCGGATACCACGAAAGCTCGGGATCCCAAGGGAACCCGAGCCTGGCTTCTTGGAACGAAGAGGTCGATCTCCTGCGAAGCGACTCGCAGTTCGTGGTGGGCGTTCAGGCCTCCGGAGGCGGCTCCATGCCGCTGAAGGCGCCCTACACTTTAGTGATACTCGCTATCCGGGCGGAGCTTGCCGCGGAAGACGAAGTAAACGGCAACCGTATAGGCTAGGGTGAGCGGCAGGACGAAGAGGCCGGCTCCCCAGAACAGGAACGCGAGCGAGGCGTGCGGCGCGGCTGCCTCCTCGATCGTCAGCGTGAACGGCAGGATATAGGGCAGGAACGAGCCCGCGAGCGTGGCGAAGGCCGCAATGAAGATCGTTGCTCCGGCGGTGAAGAGGTAGCGATCATCGCGCCTCCTCACGCTGCGGACCAAAGCGTGGAACGCTGCAAGCCCGATCAGCGGGAAGATCAGGAGGATCGGCCGCTCGATCCAGCGATGCAGGACTGGAAGGTCGATGACCAGGGCGTGGATGAAGACCGCGACCAGAAAGACCAGCAGGGCTGCGATCAATCCCGGCAGGACACGGAACCCGAACTCGCGCAGCAAACCGGTATCCTTGCCCGCGATCCAGCAGGCGCCGATCATCGCATAGCCGATGCAGAGACCCACGCCGCAGAGCAGAGCGAAGGGAGACGCCCAGCCCAAGGGGCCGCCGACATAGACGCCGTTCTCGATCGGCAGTCCCAGGACGATCGCACCGACGGCCGTTCCTTGGATGAAGGCGGCGACATAGGAGCCGGCGACGAAGCCGCTATCCCACAGCCAGCGGAAACGCTGTGTCTTGTACCGGAACTCGAAGGCGACGCCGCGCAGCACCAACCCGCCCAGCATGAGGAACATGGGCAGGTAGAAGGCTGGCAGCAGGATCGAAAACACCATCGGAAAGGCGCCGAAAAGCGTGGCCGCCGAAATCACGAGCCAGGTTTCGTTGCCGTCCCAGACCGGGGAGATCGCGACCAGCATCGCGCGCCTCCCTGTCTCATCGGGTGCGAAGGGGAACAACAGGCCGACGCCGAGGTCGAACCCGTCCAGAAGCACGTAGAGCAGAATCGAAAGCGCTAGTGCGGCGGCCCAGAACTCGACCATGGTCAGTCTCCCTTCGCGGTGGCGGCCGCCACGCCCGGGCTGTCTCCGGGGATCGAAAGCGGCCGCTTGGGATTGGTACCGGCGGATGTCCGGTCGGCGGGCGGTAGCCCGGCAGACGGGCGTGGCCCGTCCCGCAGCAGCCGGTAGATGTAGAGGGAGCCGAAGCTGAAGATCAGCGAATAGACGAGAGCGAACAGGATCAGACTCGTGGCGACCTGCGGCGTGGTCAGGTGTGGCGTCGCCGCGTCGGCCGTTCGTAGCAGGCCGTAGACGACCCAAGGCTGCCGGCCGACCTCGGCCGCGAACCAGCCAGTCAGCGTCGCGATGAATCCGAGAGGGAAAGACAGGAACGTCGCCCAGAGAAACAAGCGCGCCCGCAGGATGCGGTCGCTCAGGCTCAGCCAGGAACCAAGCCAGGCCAGCGCCAGCATCACGAGGCCGCAGCCGACCATGATCCGGAAGGCGAAGAAGGGGATCGCGACCGGAGGGCGCCGATCGGGCGGGAAGCTCTTGATGCCGATTTCCTTGGAGGTCAGGCTCATCGAGCCGATCAGGCTGCCGAGATAGGGAATGGCGAGCTCGAAGCGATTTGTCTCGGCCTTTTCGTCGGGCCAGGCGATCATTATCTCCGAAGCGGGTTGCTGGTCGTTCCAGCGTCCCTCGATCGCCGCGAACTTGGCCGGCTGCGCGTCATGGACGAAATCACCGACGAGATGGCCGAAGCCGATCTGGAGGGGGACCAGGATCGCCGCGAGCCGCAGCCCCATTGCGAGCATGGCGCGGCCCTCCAGGACGGCGCGGCCGCGCAGGACGTACCAGGCGCCCGTGGCCGCGACGCAGAAGGCGGAGGTGACATAGGCCGCCAGCATCATGTGCGGAAAGCGCGTCCAGACGGCCCGGTTGAAGATGATCGCCGACCAGTTGGTCGGCACGAAGACGCCGTCCGGGCGCAGATCGAAGCCGGTCGGGAACTGCATCCAGCTGTTGTTCACCATGATCCAGAAGGACGACAGCGTGGTGCCCGCGGCCACCATCAGGCAGGCGAGGAAATAAACCCAGCGCGGCACCCGGCCACGCCCGAACATCAGCACGCCGAAGAACGACGCCTCGAGGGCGAAGGCGGTGAAGCTCTCATAGCCGAGCAACGGGCCCTGGATCGGGCCGGTCCGCCGCGACAGCTCGCTCCAGTTCGTGCCGAACTGGAACGCCATGACGATGCCCGAGACAACGCCCAGCCCGAAGGCGACGGCGAAGACCTTGAGCCAGAAATCCGAGAGCCGCCGATAGATCCGGTCGCCCGTGACGAGGCAGCAGCCTTCGAGGAAGGTCAGCCATGCCGCCAGTCCGATGGTGAAGGCCGGGAAGATGATGTGAAACGAGATCGTGAAGGCGAATTGTATCCGCGACAGCAGCAGGGGCGTCAGTTCCATGGCGCGATTCCGGCAATAGGGAGCGGGCGCCGGGGCCGTTGAGGCCCCAGCTGGCGGATATCTCGATTGGTTCGGTCAGTTCAGCGCGGCAGCAGGTTCTGCTTGGCGAGGTCTAGCACCTCGTCGCCGCGCCCGCTCATCACGGCACGCAGCATCCACAGGCCGAAGCCCTTGGCCTGTTCTAGCCCGATGGTCGGTGGCATCGAGAGTTCCTGCGTCGCGGTCACCACGTCGAGCACGGCCGGCCCGTCATGGCCGAGCACATCTGCAACCGCGCCCGGCAGATCGCCGGGATCCTCCACTCTGACGCCATGAATGCCCATGGCACGCGCCATCGCGGCGAAATCGGGATTTTCTAGATCGGTTCCGACTTCAAGGAAGCCGGCGGCCTTCATTTCAAGTGCGACAAAGCCGAGCACGCCATTGTTGAAAATGACGATCTTCACCGGAAGCTTCTGCTGCTTGAGCGTGATCAGATCGCCCATCAGCATGGTGAAGCCGCCATCGCCGGAAAGCGAGATCACCTGCCGGCCGGGCTGCGCCGCCTGGATGCCGATGGCTTGCGGCATGGCATTGGCCATCGAGCCATGCACCAGCGAGCCGACCAGACGGCGCTTGCCGTTCATCTTGAGATAGCGTGCAGCCCAGATCGTCGGCGTGCCGACATCGAAGGTGAAGGCCGCATCCTCCGCGGCAACGTCGCTGACCACCTTCGACAGATATTGCGGATGGATCGGCTTGCGGCCTGGCGTGCCGCGCGCCAGCGCGTCGAGCCCTTCCCGGGAGTGCCGGTAGCGGTCGAGGCTGTCGTCGAGATGCGTCCGGTCCTGCTTTACCGCGAGACGCGGCAGCAGGGCCTCGATCGTCGTGCCGACATCGCCGACGATGCCGAGATCGAGCTTGCAGCGGCGGCCGAGCTGCGATGCGCGGATATCGACCTGCGCGATCGTGATGCCGCTCGGGAGGAACTGCTTGTAGGGAAAATCGGTGCCCAGCATCAGCAGCAGATCGCATGCGTGCATCGCCTCATAGCCTGAGGCGAAGCCGATGAAGCCGGTCATGCCGACATCGTAAGGGTTGTCGTATTCGACATGCTCCTTGCCGCCGAGCGCGTGGACGATCGGGCTCTTCAGCATCTCGGCGAGTTTCATCAGCTGGGGATGCGCACCGGCACTGCCACGGCCGCAGAACAGCGTCACGCGTTGTGCTCCGTTGAGCAGGGCAGCGAGGGCCTCGACTTGCGCCTCGGCAGGCGTGACGACGGGCATCGGCGGCAACAACCCTGCGGCGGGCGCGACATCACGCGCCGGCGCCGGCTTCAGCGCCACGTCCCCGGGGATCACGATGACCGCGACGCCGCGCTCTCCGACGGCGGCGCGGATCGCATTCTCCAGCACATAAGGCATCTGGCTGGGGTCGGAGACCATCTCGCAATAGAAGCTGCATTCGCGGAACAGGTTCTGCGGATGCGTTTCCTGGAAATAGCCACCGCCGATCTCCGCCGATGGTATCTGCGCAGCGATGGCGAGCACGGGCGTGCGGCTGCGCTGGGCGTCGTAAAGGCCATTGATGAGGTGCAGGTTGCCGGGACCGCAAGACCCGGCGCAGACAGCGAGCTTACCTGTGATCTGAGACTCTCCGGCGGCCGCGAAAGCCGCCACTTCCTCATGCCGGACATGGACCCATTCGATCTTGCCGGTCTCGCGCAGCGCCTCGGTCAGCCCGTTCAGGCTATCGCCGACGACGCCATAGATGCGCTCGACTCCCGCACGATCCAGAGTTTCGACGATCAGATCGGCAACATTGCGTTTCGACATCAGCTTGCTCTTTCCCGCTGTCTTCAAAGGATATCGGTATCACCTGGTCGGCACATTCGACTGACCGTTTGCCAGGTCATCGAGGCTGTCTGCGCGGCCCTACAAGGCGGTCGCGCCGAGGCGTCTGCCTAGGGCTGCGATCTCGCGACCGACCGGCAAGCGCTCGCTTTGGTAAAGCGCGAGAGCCGTTTCCAGATCGGCCGCCGCGGCCAGATGCTTGCGCAATGACATCACGTCGCCGGCCGCCTTGCCGACCCCCATGGCGGTGTGCGGCCTGACCACGAAGGCCGCATCGCCGATCAGAGCGATACGCCCTCCCACCATGGCCGGCGTCTCGTAGTCGTAGATCCCCTGGATCGAGGGCGTCTCCTCCGCCGCGACGGCAAGCGAGAAAGGCGGCGGGAGGTGGATGCGGGCATCATGGCGCAGCGCGTCGCGCCGCTCCGATGACAGCCCGCCGCGCGGCAGTGAGACCGGATGGGTGTGGCCGTCGCGATCGGTGAAAAGCGCACGCAAATCGTGCTCCGCCACCCGGCGGTACCAGACCCAGTTATAGCGCCGCTTGCCTGGCGCGGTCTCGCCGTTCGGGCCGGGCACGAGGTAGCCCAGCGCGTGGTCGCCCGGCACGAGATAGAAGGCGAAGCGGTCCAACAGCAGCGAAGGCCTTGCAGGCAGTGCCGTCTCCGGGATCAATCCGCGCCAGGCGACATAGCCGGCATAGCGGTTTGCCGCATGATCGGGGGAGAGTGCGTGGCGCACGACCGAACCGATGCCGTCGGCGCCAATCACCAGATCGGCCTCGTCGCGCGAGCCTTCGGCGAAGCTGAGCGTCGTAGCGCCGTCGCCCTCAGCTTCGACCCGCACGAGCTGGCTGCCGAGCCGGTAATCGGCCGGCGCGATGCGTGCTGCGACCTGCTCGTAGAGCACGTCCCAGGAGAGCTGGGTCTGCGCTTCCCTGATCGTCTGCACGATCTCTCCAGCCTGATCGAGGAAGATCCGCTCCTGCGCGACCACGCCGATATCGGCGAGATGCTCGATGCCGATCGCCCGCAGGATCTGGAAAACCTCTCGTTGAGGGACTAGGCCGGCGCCGCGACCCGCGAGGCCTTGGCGGGAGCGCTCATGGACCCTGACATCATGACCGTCGCGCTTCAGCAGGACGCCGGCGAACAGGCCGGCGAGAGATCCGCCGATGATGCTGATGCGAAGTGGTTTCATGGCGCGCCTCTCGCGGATGCCGGAGGGCCCTGAGCGTTTCCGCCACCGGGCCTGTTCCCTTCATTGAGACAACGCGGCGGGCCGATCCGGCAATCATACGCAGGTGTGTGCCGGGCATCCGCAAGCGCTACAGAATGCGCAGGCGCCAGCGCGTAGCTTCGAAGCCATCAGAGCCGGATCGACCTCCAACCCGGTCGCGCCGGCCCGCTAGCGGAGCACATACTATGCACAAGCCCGTCAAGCCGGATGCAAGCCCGCCGCGCATCGGCAGCATGGTGATTTATGCGATGTCAGCCGCAGCCGGCATCGCAGTCGCCAACATCTACTACAACCAGCCGATGCTTGGCCTGATCGAGGCGGAACTGCCCGGCTCGCTGTCCGGGCTGATTCCAACCGCGACGCAGCTCGGATACGCCGCAGGGCTGTTCCTGTTGGTGCCGCTCGGCGACATCGTCGAACGCAGGCGTCTCATCGTCATCCAGTTCGGGGTGTTGGCGGTGGCGCTTATTCTGGCAGCCGTGGCGCCGAGCGCGGCCCTGCTGGTGCTCGCCTCGCTCCTCGTCGGCCTCGCTGCGACGGTCGCCCAGCAGATCGTGCCGCTGGCTGCCCATCTCTCGGCGCCGGAGCGGCGCGGCGCCACGGTCGGCACGATCCTCGCGGGAATCCTGACCGGCATCCTGCTCAGCCGCACGCTGGCCGGCTTCGTCGCGACGCATGGCGGATGGCGCGAGATGTTCTGGCTCGGCGTGCCGATGGCGCTGGGAGCCGGGGCCCTGATGATGCTGAAGCTCCCGCACAGCAGGCCGGATTCCCAACTCGGCTATGGCCGCCTGCTGCATTCGATGCTGCATCTGTGGCGCGAGTTCCCGGCCCTGCGACTGGCGGCGCTGACGCAGGCTCTGCTCTTTGCGGCTTTCACGGCCTTCTGGACCGTCCTTGCGTTCCGCCTGCAGGCGCCACCCTTCGGCTTCGGCGCCGATGTAGCAGGACTTTTCGGCATCGTCGGCGCGGTCGGAATCCTCGCGGCGCCGCTCGCCGGCCGCATCGCGGACTCCAAGGGAGCTGCTCCCGTGGTTGCGCTGGGCGCCGTCGTGACCTTGTCGTCATGGCTGGTCTTCGGGCTGTGGACCTCTCTCGCAGGGCTCGTTCTTGGCGTCGTGCTGCTCGATTTCGGCATGCAGTCGGCGCTGGTCTCCAACCAGCACATCGTCTTTGCGCTGCGGCCGGAAGCCCGGGCTCGCCTTAACACCATCCTGATGGGTGCGATGTTCCTCGGCGGCGCCGTCGGTTCGGCGACCGGAACCTATGCCTGGCAGGCTGCCGGCTGGCCTGGCGTTGTCGCGCTCGGGATCGCCTTCGGCGCCGCCGCTGTCGCGCTGCAGGCAGCAAGCCATATCGGCGAGCGGCGGAGACGGCGCGCGAGCGCCGCTTCCGGCAGCGCCTCGTCGCACTGAAGCCACTGGCGCCCTCGTCCTTCAAAGCGGGAGGAACGACCATGACATCTGCCGTGACCGAAACCGACAGCGTCGCGCCCATTGAGCAGTATGACGGCCCGGCGTCCTGGCGCTATCGCGGCCTCGCGGCCTTGGCCCATCCGCTGTTCCATGCGGGAATTGTGATCGCGATCGTCGCGGTCGGTTGGGCCATCGCGGCGCATTGGGACCGCTGGACCGGGTCGGCGCGCTACCAGGCCACCGACAACGCCTTCATAGCAGGCGACACCACGCCGCTCTCTGCCCAAATCACGGGATTGGTCAGGTCGGTTGCGGTCGATGATTATCAGCTCGTGCGAGCGGGGGATCTGATCGCCGAGATCGAGCCCGCCGACTATCTGGCGCAGCGTGACCTCGCCGAGGCCGATCTCGCCGCTGCCCGGGCGACGCTCGCCTCGGTCACGGACAAGCGCGCCATCCAGCGCACATTGATCGAGCAGGCCAGGGCCACGATCGCGATAGCCGAGGCCGAAGTGCTGAGAGCCGATGCGGAGGCCAGCCGGCAACGCGAGCTGCTGCGCAAAGGCCTCGCGGGAACCGAACAACTGGTCGAGCAGGCGGATGCCGCGGCAGCCAAGGCAGCTGGATCGCTGGCTCTGTCGCGTGCGCAATTGCTTCAGCAGGAAGCCGCCCTGACCGCGCTCGATGCAACCGAACGCGAGCTCGCTGCGCAAGTGAGTGCCTCCGCAGCCCGGCTCAAGCTCGCTCATGACAATCTCGGCTACACGCGCATCCTGGCTCCGGTCGATGGCCTCACCGGTGCGAGGCAGGCCCATCCCGGACAGTTTGTTTCCGTCGGCAGCCAGATCATCACCGTCATGCCGATGACAAAACTCTGGGTCGTCGCCAATCTGAAGGAAACGCAGATGACCAATATCCGCGTGGGCGACAAGGCCACGGTCACGGTCGATGCCTTCCCGGGAAGCGTGCTGACGGCGCGTGTCGCGAGCTGGTCTCCGGGCACCGGCAGCGTCTTCGCCTTGCTTCCTCCCGACAATGCGACCGGCAACTTCACCAAGGTCGTCCAGCGCATTCCGGTCAAGCTCACGCTCGATCCCAATCGCGATCTGGGAGCCTTGATCCGGCCGGGCATGTCCGTTGTCGCCACGATCGACACCGCCCGCCCCCAGGCAGCCGGCCCGGCAGGGGCTTCGTCCGGGAGGGCGCCGTGACGGTTTCCGTCGAAAGCCAGAGCCTCGTGTCTAGCGCCACGCCCGGGATCGCCTGGCAGCCCTACATTGGCCTTCTGGGTGTGATGCTGGGCTCCATGATCGCGACTCTCGGGACGCGAGTGACCACCTTCGGTCTCGCCGACCTTCGCGGCAGCTTGAGCGCTGGCTTCGATGAAGGGGCCTGGATCACGACGGCGCTCGGCCTCGGCCAGCTCATCTCGGGGATCTCATGTCCCTACATAGCTTCCGTCATCGGCGGACGAAGGCTTTTGCTGGGCGGCATCGTCGTCTCCTTCGTCGCCTTCTTGCTCGCGCCACTATCTCACACTGTCCACGGCTATATCGCCGCGCAATTCTTCGCCGGGCTCGGTACGGGAACCTTCATACCGCTGACGATCATCTTCATCATCCGCTATCTGCCCAAGCCGCTGCTGCCCTACGGCATCGCGGTCTACGCGATGAATCTGGAGATCTCGCTGAATGTGGCGGCCTCGCTCGAAGGATTCTATCTCGACCATTGGTCCTGGCGCTGGATATCCTGGCAATATTGCCTCGTGCTGCCGCTGATGGGTCTGTGCGTCTGGCTCGGGATGCCCAGGGACACGCCCATCCGCGACCCGCTCAAGAACCTCGACGGCAGCGGGCTGGCCTATGCGTGGCTAGGGCTCGGCGCGCTCTACATCGCGCTCGACCAGGGCAACCGCCTGGACTGGCTCGGCAGCGGGCTGATCAACGGCTTGCTCGTCGCCGGCGGCCTGGCAATCATCGCCTTCGTCGCAAGAGAAACGACGGCCAGCCGCCCGGCGCTGAATCTGCGCCTGCTCGCCGTTCCGGGCCTCCTGGTGCTGTTTGTGCTGCTCGCCGGATTCCGATTCATCATTCTCTCGACGGCCTATGTCATCCCGACCTACCTTCAGACGCTGCAGAACTACCGCTCGCTGGACATCGGCGCAGTGCTCGTCTGGATAGCCGCGCCGCAGGTCTTTCTCGTCGTCCCGCTGGCCATTCTGATCAAGCGCCTCGATCCCCGCTGGACGCTTATCGCGGGCGCGGGACTGGTCGCGATCGCTTGCCTCCTATTGACCCAGATGACCGGATCCTGGGCGACGGGCGATTTCCTGCCCTCGCAGATCCTGCAGGCCGTCGGCCAGTCCCTCGCCCTGACCAGCCTCGTAGCCCTCGTATCGAGAACAGTGAAGCCCGAGCAAGCCGTGACGGTCGGCGCCTTCATGCAGACCAGTCGGCTTCTTGGTGGCGAGGCCGGGACCGCCTTCATGCAAACCTTTGTTAGAGTGCGCGAGCAGATCCACTCCAATCTGCTAGGATTGCACGTGCAGGGGCAGACGGCGGACACGGCGCATCGGCTCGCGGACTACGGATATTCGATTGCGCACCGTCTCGCCACGACATCGCAAGCGGCGGCGCTGGAACTGAAAGTGCTGGCGACAGCGGTCGGTCAGCAGGCGGCGGTCCTGGCCTATATCGACGCTTTCGCGGCCGCTGCGGGCGTTGCCGTTCTTTGCTGCATTCTGGCCGCGTTGGCGCCGAAAGCCGGTTCGGCTCGGGTCATACCAGCGGAATCTCTTCTCCCATCCGCGTGAGGATTCCGGGCCGACTAATTCTCAGTCGGCCAGAAACACACCGGCGAAACGAGTTAGCTGCATGGATGGGCTACGAAGCGACGTCGTTGTCGCGCATGATCATCCGGAATCGCCGCAGGGCCCGTGACAATGCGACGAACGATCGGATCCGACTGGATCGCCGGCGGCTCAGACACGCTGCCACGCATTCTGCGCGCGAACCCGCCTCAGGTGCGCGCGGCCACGCCAAATTCTGCCGGGCGGCTAAGGAGCCGGCTCAGCCAGCGGCAGCGCGCAGAATGACCGGAATTGACTTGTAGCTGGGCGTACCGCTGCTCCGGTCATAGTCGTGCAAACCCAGCAGCAGATTGGCTTCGGGGTAATAAGCCGCGACCGATCCTTTCGAAATCGGATGAGCGACGGCCGTCTGGCCGGCAAGTACCCGCCCGGGGCCGGCGACGACGTCGATCCGGTCGCCATGAGACAAGCCGAGATCGCTCAGATCCGCCTCGTTCACGAAGACAACGTCGCGCCGCCCGCTGATACCGCGATAGCGATCGTTCATCCCGTAGATCGTGGTGTTGTACTGTTCGTGGCTGCGGATCGTCGTCAGCACCAAGGTGTCATCGTCGCGATGATCGTCCTCGTCGACGCCCTCGAAAGTCAGGAAGCGGGCCTTCCCATCCGGCGTGGCCCAGACGCGATCGGACGCTGCAACGGTGAGCCGGAAGCCGCCGGGCTTGCGAACACGGGTATTGAAATCATGGAAGTCCGGGAAGACCTCCTCGATCTTGTCGCGGATGCGGTCGTAGTTGGCGATCATTCCCTCCCAGTCGATGGCGCTATCGGCCAAAGTCGCGCGCGCCAGCCCGGCAATGATCGCGGGCTCCGAGAGCAGAAGGTCCGAGGCGGGCTTCAAGCCGCCGCGCGAGGCATGCACCATCGACATCGAATCCTCGACGGTGATCGACTGCGGCACGCCTTGCTGCTCGTCCCGCTCCGTCCGGCCGAGGCAGGGCAGGATGTAGCTGTGTGGCGTGGTGAGCAGGGCTGTCCGGTTGAGCTTGGTGATGATCTGCACGGACAGATCGAGTTTGCGGAAGGCCGCGAAGCAAGCTTCCGGATCGGGCATCGCCACGGCGAGATTGCCCCCCAGCCCGATGAAGGCTCGCGCGGTCCCCTCCTTCATGGCAGCCACGGCTTCGACCGCATTGTGGCCGTGCTTGCGCGGCGCACTCAGTCCAAAGGCCTTGTCCAGCTTCTCCAGAAACGCTTCCGTCGGAATTTCCGTGATGCCGACGGTCCGGTCGCCTTGCACGTTGCTGTGGCCGCGCAGCGGGCAGATGCCTGCGCCGGGCTTGCCGATCTGGCCGCGCATCAGCAGGAGATTGGCGAGCTGCTGGACGTTTTCGGTGCCGTGGCGATGCTGCGTCAGGCCCATGCCGTAGCAGATGATCACGCGCTCAGCGCTCCAGTAAACCTGCGCCATGGCCTCGATGTCGGCGCGGGACAAGCCCGACCGGGCCTCGATCTGCGCCCACGAGGTCGCATTGATGTCACCGACGAGTGCTGCGAACCCCGTCGTGTGTTCGGCGATGAACGGGCGATCGAGCAGCCCTTCGCCGCCGTCGTCGATCTGCGCCCGATCGGCAGCCAGCAAAGCCTTCATCATCCCTTTCAGCATCGCCGCGTCGCCGCCGACCTTCGGCTGGTAGTAGGCGGAGGCAAGCGGCGTCGAGCTGAACGTCGTCATCTCGACCGGGTCTTGGGGAGCAGCGAAGCGTTCGAGGCCGCGTTCCTTCAAAGGATTTGCGACGACGATGGGCACGCCGCGCTTGGAAGCCTCGCGCAGGGTCGTCAGCATCCGCGGATGGTTGGTGCCGGGATTGTGGCCGATGCAGAAGATCGCGTCGGCGAGGTCGAAATCCTCCAGCGTCACCGTCCCCTTGCCGACGCCGATCGACTGCGGAAGTCCGACGCTCGTCGCCTCGTGGCACATGTTCGAGCAGTCGGGGAAGTTGTTGGTCCCGAAGGCGCGGGCGAAGAGCTGGTAGAGGAAGGCGGCCTCGTTGGAGGCTCGGCCCGAAGTGTAGAACTCGGCCTTGTCAGGATGATCAAGCGCTCGCAGGCGCGCGCCGATCTCGGCGAAGGCTTCCTGCCATTCGACGATCTCGAACCGATCCGTTTCCCTGTTATGGCGCATGGGGTGCGTCAGCCGGCCGGCGTCCTCCAGTGCATGGTCCGACCACGTCCAAAGCTCGGACACCGTGTGTTCCGCAAAGAAGCTCGGTCCGGCACGCTTGACGGTCGCCTCCCAGGTAACGGCCTTGGCGCCGTTCTCGCAGAACTCGAAGGAGGAGGTGTGCTTGGGGTCCGGCCAGGCGCAGCCGGGACAATCGAAGCCAGTCGGCTGGTTC
The DNA here is from genome assembly GCF_052114025.1 of Allobosea sp. RAF48. Lineage (NCBI taxonomy): Bacteria > Pseudomonadati > Pseudomonadota > Alphaproteobacteria > Hyphomicrobiales > Alloboseaceae > Allobosea > Allobosea sp. RAF48. The sequence goes on along the minus strand of NZ_JBFRDZ010000010.1, from coordinate 10,437 downwards.
ATCCGCAGCAGAGCCCGTGTGCCGCTGCTGGTGCCCATTTCGTTGCGGAGCGCCTCAGCGACTGCCTTCAGGGCTCCCCAGCCTCCCGCCGGTCCTGAATATGGCTTGATGCCGTCGGTCGCGTCGTCCGCCATGATGAGGCTCCCGCATGGAGAATGTTGTCAGCGTCCAATCTCCCGTTATCGCGGCAACGGCCATCATACCTAGGTTTGGGGTTACACCCGCCGAAGCCTAAAAAAAGCGATGAAGATCTTGCCACCCGCGCGTGACTTGCCAGCGAGCGTGACCGGTTTTTCAGCAAGTATGATTTTGAGCTCGTCATGATGCTGCGCCGAAAAAAGCTCGGTGAGCTGTGCGGTAGTGCCGTGCCAGCCGCGGGCTAATTTGAAAATCGCGAATTAGGCCGCCCGAGAGCGGAAGTTCCACAAGTCAGCTAGGGGCCATTAACGGCCCTATTTGGCAGGTGAAGCTGCTTCCTCCTGAGCTTGTGCGGCTCTAGCCTGACCGCTTTCGCACTGGCGGTGTACTCGGCCGCATCGAGCCCGTCGTTCCTCGGTCTCGCATTTCGACACGAAGGTTCTGCCGACGGCTAATGCAGGACGCGGGTTCAACCTGGGCGATGGCCGAAGCTCAAAGCTAAGTTGGTTTGTCTGGATCGTAGGGATCGCCTGAGCTGCGGAGCCTGCGCAACGTGCGGGCGATGAAATGAGCGCTCAGGCAACCAGCGCGACCGAAGCCAAGGCACATCTGGGCCGTTTCAACACGGCTTCTGCGAGCCTGGAAGAGCATGGGCTGTCCTCCACGCGCCTTCGCCAGGCCAACGGAACAGGCAACGATACCGAACCGCCCGCCTAGCCCTGCCCTTCCGCAGCCGTAGGCGAGGCGGCACCGTCCGATGGCCGCATGTCCTCGCGCAAAGCAGCCCATGTCAGCAGGGCGTCGAGCGCAGGGCAAAGGGCCTGTCCCCACTCGGTCAGCCCGTACTCGACCTTTGGCGGCACCTGATGGTGCACAATGCGGCGGACGATGCCGTCTTGCTCCATCTGTCGGAGCTGCTGGATCAGCATTTTTTGGGAGACGGCGGGGATTGCCCGTTCGAGATCGGAGAAGCGCAGGATCCGTCCGCCGAAGAGATGGAACAGGATCACGAGCTTCCAGCGCCCCTCCAGAAGCTTCAGCACCTTCTCGACGCCTTCCGCCGCCGATTCCCGCGTGTGGCCCTGCGGCTCACCATCAGGTATGTACCTTACTTTTTCATGCGTACTTGTCATTCGGTGAGTTTAGGTCGATCTCCAAGCGTAAGCAACAAGCCGGAGATGCCCTATGCACTTCACGCTCCCCAAGCCGATCGCGGATTACTTCGCCGCCGATCGAAAGGATGCGAAGCGGTCGCCCGCTGTTTCGCCGAGAACGCCACTGTCATCGACGAACGCCGGACCTACACCGGGCGTGACGCGATCCGTCGTTGGAAGGCGCAAGCCTCGTCGCAATACAGCTATGTAGTTGAGCCTGTCGCGATCGCCGCCGAAGGCGACCGGACGATCGTGACGAGCCATTTGACCGGCAACTTCCCTGGCAGCCCCGTCGATCTGCGTTTCGTCTTCGTTCTCGCAAGCGATGCGATCGTCTCGCTGGAGATTGCACCGTGAGCTTCGAACTTGATTTGAATGGACGCCGTGCCCTCGTGACAGGCAGCACGAAAGGCCTCGGGGCCGCCGTCGTCTCGGTCCTTCGGGAAGCAGAAGCGCGGGTGGTGGCGACGGCGCGCAGCGTGCCCGGATCGGCTTCGGGGCATCTACACTATGTCGCGGCCGACATCGCCACGGCCGAAGGTTGCGCGACAGTGGTCAAAGCGGTGTTCGACTGCCTCGGAGGCGTCGACATCATCGTCCATGTCGTCGGCGGATCGAGCGCGCCGGCCGGCGGCTTCGCCGCTTTGGACGATCAGCAATGGCAGCAGGAACTGAACCTCAATCTGATGCCCGCCGTTCGGCTGGACCGGGCGCTGCTGCCGGCGATGATCGAGCAAGGGGCGGGTGTTATCGTTCACGTCACATCGATCCAGCATGTCCTGCCGCTGCCCGAGTCGACGACCGCCTATGCGGCGGCGAAGGCAGCACTTTCGACCTACAGCAAGAGTCTGTCCAAGGAGGTGACGCCGAAGGGAATCCGCGTGGTGCGCGTCTCCCCCGGCTGGATCGAAACGGAGGCCGCGATCGCTCTCGCCAAGCGTCTGGCCGCGCAGGCCGGCACCGACTATGAGGGTGGCAAGCAGATCATCATAAACAGCCTGGGCGGCATACCTCTGGGCCGGCCGGCGAAGCCGCCGGAGGTCGCCGACCTCATCGCGTTCCTCGTCTCGCCGCGCGCCGGCGCCATCAGTGGGACCGAGTTCGTCGTCGATGGGGGTACGATCCCGACGGCTTGACTGGCAGAGATCGCCCGCCAACGGAGCCGCTCAGTGCGTGTCGGATAGCGGCATGAACCTCATGCGCCCGCCGGCCACAGTGCGTCGCACGGAGGCCAAGCGGCTGGATCATGTTTCGGAAATAATCCTCATCGACGGGGTCGACCTTCACAGTGATCCGAATGCGCATCCCGGCACGCTTGGCGATCTTGATCGCGCGGTCGGGTGGCTTCTCCGGAGCGATCCGACCCAGGAAGCAGAGGTAATCCCCTCCCCGCTCATTGAACGGACATAGTCCCTGCCCCAGTCCGTGATGGACGGTCGCCAGCCAGTTCACGGGTGCTGGGCATCGGCTTCCGCTGGCCGTCGGAGATTGAGATCGGCGGCATCCGCGGGAATGCATGATAGACCGGCAGGAAATCGGGCAGGTCCAGGCGACCATGCAGCCTCGTCACGCATTTATGGGTCAGGTCCGAGAACATAGCGTGCTGGAGCAGATCGAGATGGAAATGGATGACGTCGAATGACGCCTGCCGTTCCCGGACTCACGCGAGCATCGCGAGGTGGCTGGCGGTGTGATCTCGAATTCCTGACAGCCGCAAGCCTCCGGGTGCGCAGGCGACCAACTCGGCCGAGGTCTCGGAATCGCCCGAGGCGAACAAGGTGATCTGATGCCCCTGCCGCACGAGCTCCTAGGTCAGCCATGACGCCACCCGTTCCGTGCCCCCATACAGCCGTGGAGGAACCGGTTCCGCCAGCGCCGCAGCTTGCGCGATCCGCATCCCTTGCTCTCCGGCCAACCTGCCCTGCGAACGCGGGCGCGCTTTCAACGCCGATCGCGGCCGGAAGTTCAGGGTCAGAGCTCGCCGATGCGGGTTTTTGGTCGGGCCTGCGAGACAGTCTCCGGCATAGCCGTCAGAATAAGAAGAAGGGCGATTACCCCCACTCCGGCGAGCACGGCAAAGGCGACATTGTATCCGCCCCAAACGACCAAGCTGCCAGCGAATGCGTAGCTTGATGCGCCTCCTATACCTTGAATGGTACCGAGCATTCCGCGCGCCATGTTGTAGCGACCGCTGCCCAGGACGGCGCCGTAGAGAACGAGCGGCAGCAACACGTCGAACAACCCGGCCCCGACCCCGTCGAGAAGTTGGAAGGCGATCATCCAGTAGGGGTCGTCGACCGTGGCGAAGAGGATGCCGCGCAGCGGGAGAGCGGCGAACGCCAGGATGAGCAGCGGCTTGCCGCCGATCCGGTTGGCGCGCATCACGAGGAAGGCCATCGGGATCGTCGCGAGCTGGGCGATGATGATCGCCGCCGACGTCACGGCGGACTCGAAGCCCTTTGCCTCAAGTGCCAGCTTCTGGCTTGCGAGGGCCAGCATCGGCGCATTGGCGAAGTGGAACAGCGCCGTGCCGATCGCCAGCACGGAAAAGGGGCGCTCGGCGAACAACTGCCGCCAGGGATAGGGCCAGCCGGCTTCGGGGGCGACGTCATCGAGGCCGCGAGCGCGCTCATGATCGATGGCACCGGCCGGGATCGAAAGGACCGCGATCATCGACAGCCCGGCGAATAGCGGAAGCATATAGAAGACACCACGTTGCCCGAAATTTGTGCCGACCACCGCAGCCAGCGCGGCTATGAACAGGTTGCCGAACCGGTCGAATGCGGCATTGCGCCCGAGCTGCGCGGCAACGTCGCGGGAGCCGTAGAGCCCGAGCGTGATCGCCGCGATCGTGGGTGCAAAGACGGCGCCGAGGAGCGCCATGCTGACATCCGCGACGAACACGACCGCAATCGTCGGATAGGTCGCGATGCCCGCCCCCAGGAGCGCGAGAAGCCAGGCCCCGCCCACCATCAGGCCGCGCTTGGCGCGCGTGGCGTCGATCAGGGCGCCGATCGGCGCGTGAAAGGCAATGCCGATCAGACCGCTGACGGTGAGCAGCGCCCCGATCTTCGCCTGGTCCCATCCGACCTCCGTGAGCAGGAAGACATTGACGTAGGGGCCGAGCCCGCCGCGCAGATCCGCCAGCAGGAAGTTCAGCCAATCTAGGCTTGACCGATACGACACTCGCTCTACTTCGAAGAAGCTGATCTTAAGCCTGATACATGAACCTCTTTCGCCGCGAGCGACAGGTTCGCAACAAGTTGGATACCGTTCAAGCGACTTCCGCTCCCGACCGATTGTGTTCTCTAACGGGTCAAGGTCTGGCAGCCGTTGGGTGCCTGTGTTCTCTGCGTGCTCATTGGCACTTGATGGGGTCAGCTGGGTGCAAGGTGGCTTGGTTGAAAGCGCAGTCGGCCGACCTGGTCGGCAGCATGCTACGGAATCGGCGCCATCATCTGCTCCCTCCCTTGGGCGTCGCTCCCGCTCGGGAGCTCGTTGCGGCCTCCTGTCTCGTCTGCCTCTGCCTGGCTCTGATTGTCAGGCGGGCCGGAACTCGGTGCCATGCCGAAGCATGGCGTGCATGATGATCGCGAGACGGCGGGCGAGCGCGATCCGCGCCTTACGCATTGTCGAGCGCCTGGCAATGGCGAGCGCCCAGTCCTTCAGCTTCAGTTTGCCCTTATAGCGGGTGAGCGTGACGTTGGCCGCTTCATAGAGCAGGATTCGCATGCGTTGGTCGCCCACCTTGGAGATGCTGCCGACATAGTCGATCTCGCCGGACTGATAGCGACGGGAACAAGACCGAGATAGGCACCAAGGTCGCGCGAGCGCCGGAAGCGCGACGGATCATCGACGGCGGCGGTGAAGGCCAGCGCGGTGAGCTGGCCCACGCCGGGGATGGTCATCAACCGACGGCAGGTGTCGGAGGCGCGAACGAGGCGCTTCATATCCGCGTCGATGGCGGCGACCGCGCCAAGAACCGCGTCCCGGGCCGCGACGAGGCCGCGCATGGCGCCGGCCAAGCCGGTGATTCCGTCGCTCATCCGCACGACCTCGTCGACGGAAGGCCGGGCTGAGCCCGCGCGGCAAGCGGACGCCGAACACCACCGCCAGCCCCCGGATCTGGTTCTCCAGCGTGACGCGTTACCCGACGAGCTTCTTGCGGGCGGCGATCAGCGCGCGGATCGCATGGGCCGGTAGCGACTTCACATGCACGGCCTTGTAGAAGCCGGTCCTCGCCAGCTGCGCCAGCCCGCGCGCATCGTTGCGGTCGGTCTTGTGCGTCGCCAGCATCTTGAGCGCCTGATAGGCCTGTCGGCTCTCGATGCAGATGACCGGAACGCCAAGTTCGGCCAAACCGTGATAGAGCATCGGCGCCATCCGGCCCGTCTCGAACACCACCCGCGTGCAGCGGGGCGCTTGCTCCAGGGCTGCCGCTATCGCCACCGAGGACGAGATGGCTTTGACCTCGTGCATAACCGCGCCGTCGCGATCGACGACGCAGATGTGCGTCTCCTCCATCGAGACGTCCAGTCCAGCAAAATACTCCATGATCGATCTCCTCTTCTGCAGCGGAGACAACCCTATCGGTCTCCAAAGAAGAGCAGCCAGACCGTTACCCCATGTTGAAAAAGTTCGCTGCAATACTTCGCGCCGGTTTACTCGGCCGAAGAGTAGAAATTTCATCTCTACGCTGACGCGATGTTCGGACGCGAAGGGCATTTTCCTGAATCGTGAAGAAAATTCCTCTCCGTCTAGCGCCGACCTCGAACGAATTTGGCGCTAGCCGGACTTTTTTCAACACAATCGAACCTTTTCTGGCGTTGCAAACGTCTGCTTTTCGGCAATCGTCCAAGGCACCATAAGAGGGCCAAATCTGACCGACCTCGGATGCGGTGTCGTTGATCTTGCTGGCCAAATGCCCGTTGGCTTCGGCGCGGAACGCATCGCGAGCACGCGGACTTGAGCGTTGCGACCGCATTTGGCGATCGCTGCGTCAGCTTTCACGGGCAAAATCCAGTTTGATGCCCACCGCAGTCATTCTGCCCGGGATTGGTGGAGAGGGCTTGCGCAACGTTAAAGCAATGGCATTGATCGGTGGATAGGCGACGAAAATGGCGTCGGCTAAGGAGCGAGCGGCGGCTTCGAGCAACTTGAAACGTCTGATGGAGAAGGTCTTGGTCACCAATGCGACCACGTCCCCATAATTCACCGGGTCGGCCAGATTGTCGCTAGTAGAGGACGCTCTCAGGTCACAATCGAGCACGAGATCGATGACGAAGCGCTGGCCCAGCCGCTCTTCCTCGGCAAACTGCCCGTGATAGGACATAGAGATCGAGTTCCTGGATCAGGATTTGCCCAGTCCGACTCATCTTTCAGCTCCGGTGTTCGCCAAAGGCTTGATTGCCAGGGCGTGTGGTCAAAAGTCATGCGATCGGGAAGGCACTGCTCGGGTGAACATTCGCCTCGGAAGAACGGTGACGGTGAGGTCGCTCGAGATCAGGCCAGCTCCTTGCGATAGACAATGAAGCCTGAGCAACGGGCAACGTTGTCATAGAGCTTGCGTGCTGGTGCGTTGCTTTCATGAGTCTGCCAATAGACGCGTTTAGCCCCGGCTCGGCTCGCGCGCTCATAGACCTCCGTGATCAGCTTCCGGCCGACGCCTTTGCCCCGCGTGGCTTCGCTCGTGAACAGGTCCTGCAGGTAGCAGGTCGGCCCGATCATGGTGGTGTTGCGGTGGAAGATGTAGTGCGTGAGGCCGAGGAGCGTGCCGGCATGCTCCGCGACGAGGCCGTGGACCGGCTCGTAGGAGTCGAAGAACCGCCCCCAGGTGGTCAATGTGACGTCGTCGGCGAAAGCCGCTTCGCCTGTGCGCCCATAGAAGCTGTGGTAGCCGTCCCAGAGCGTCCGCCATTGCTCGAAATCGCATCGCTCGACGTCTCTGACCGCGATGCCCCACCCCATCACGCAGAACCTCCCTGCCTGTTCCACGGTTCGCCGGCGATGAGCTTCGCGGCCAGAAGTTCCGCCGCAACCTCAAGGATACGCTCGCCCTTTTCTGTCGAAGCGCGCCGGGCGTCGCCGCGAACGCCGCTCGGGCAGAAGTCCTTGAAAGAGGTCCAGAGCAGCAATGGATCGCTCAGCGGCGACGCGTCGCCCTTGCGGTATCCGGGCTGAAATGCCTCACCAAGCCGCTCGGTCCGGACCAGATCGGGCTGTACGGCCATCATCATAGAGGTTTCAGCCTCGCAGGCATGCTGCAGAACCAACTGGTCTTCGAGGATCGCCTCCAGTGCGCGCTGCTGATTGGGGAGGAGCGTATAAGTCGTGCTCGCCACGGCCAGTCCTGTTTCCTGCGTGAGAACATCAGTCAGCACATGCAGGGCCGAGATGTTACCGCCATGTCCGTTCACGAGCAGAACCTTGCGGAAACCGGCGACCTTGATCGACGTGACGATGTCGCGGAGCAAGGCGTGATAGGTCGCCATGGAAACGCTGAAACTCCCGCCAAATGCGATGTGGTGCTGAGCGAGCCCGATCCAGACCGTCGGAGCGATGAGGATCGGGCGATGAGGCGCGACAAGACGAGCCACCCACCCGGCGACCGCTTCGGTCAGGATTGTATCGCAGCCCGTCGGCAAATGCGGACCGTGCTGCTCGGTGGAGCTCACGGGCAGCAGCACGATCGCATCGCTCTGCGCGAGATCGTTGAGATCCTCGGCCGTCCGCGCGGCCCAATGGAGGTCGGATAGCATAGCAGCCTCGTTGCAGGGGTGGTTGGCGTGCCGCCCTCCGGCATTGCCGTGCACCAAAGGCGCCCTTATACGGGCGAATTGACCAGGCAAATTCAGCCAATTTGGACAGTATGACCAGGCCACTTTCACGGACACGATCGACGGCCGAGATCCTGCTGACGCTGCTGGAGACAGCCACTCCGCCAGCGTCTTTGGCAGCGCGGTTGCAACAAGCCGTGCGGCGCCTCGTGCTGGAAGGCCACGCTCCTGGGGGAGCGCGCCTGCCGTCGAGCCGGATGCTGGCAAAGCAGGCCCGCCTTGCCCGTGAAACCGTTGATGCCGCCTATCATCAGCTCGAACTCGAGGGGTTTGTCGTGCGGCGGCAGGGAAGCGGCACCTTTGTCGCGCCGCGCGATGCCGCACCCGCCGGGCCCAATGGCCGAGCGCGCGCGAAGGGCCGCGGGATCGCGGGATTATCCGAGCGCGGGCAGCTCCTGACGGCCGGCGGCGGCATCATCGACCACGGCAGGCCGGTGCCTTTCACCTTGCTCCCAGATGTCGAGATCTTCCCGCTGCAAACCTGGCAGCGCATCGCTGCCCGCGCCGTCCGCGCACGATCACGCACGGACCTGCTCTACGCAGAGGCGCAGGGCTATTTGCCTCTGCGCGAAGAAATCGCGCACTACCTCGCGGCCTGCCGCGGAATCGTCGCCAGTCCCGGGCAGATTCTCGTTCTCAGCAGTTCGCAGCAGGCCCTCAGCCTGATCGCGAAGCTGGTGGCCTCGGCCGGGGACCTAATCGCCATCGAAGATCCCGGCTACCACGGTGCGCAGATGGCGTTCCGAGGCGCGGGCACCATGCTGCTCCCGATATCTGTCGACCAGGAGGGACTCTCGGTCGAGCAACTCGCGAAGGCGGAGGCACGGGTCCGCGCCGCCTACGTCACGCCGTCGAACCAATATCCCCTCGGCGTCACCATGTCGCTCGACAGAAGGCTGGCGCTGCTCGATTGGTCGGAGAGGAACGGCTCCTGGATCGTCGAAGACGACTACGACAGCGAATTCCGCTACGATGGTAGGCCTATCGCCGCGCTCCAGAGTTTGAATGCGCGGGCCAATGTCCTCTACGTCGGCACCATGACCAAGGTGCTATTTCCGGGGCTTCGGATCGCGTACCTCGTCGTGCCGGAGCACCTGGCTGCGGCCTTCGTTACCGGGCGCTCGCTGATCGACGGTTCCGCCGCCAAGCTCAATCAGGTGGTGCTGGCCGATTTCATGCGGGAAGGACATTTCACCGCGCATACCCGACGGATGCGGCAGATATACCAGGCGCGCCGGGATCGGTTCGTCGCAGCATTCAACCGGCATCTGGGCGCCTTTGCCGCTTGCAATGTGCCGCGGGCGGGACTCCACGTCACCGCGATGCTGAAGAGCGCGCTGGACGAGGCGGCGACGCTCGCCGTCGCGGAGCGCTCGGGCATTGCTCTGCGCGGTCTCGGTCGGCTGGCGCTCGGCTCCGCGCCGACCGGAGGCTGGCTCATGGGTTTCGCCTCCCGGCCCCCACAGGACATGGAAGATGCAATGATGCACTTCGCGAACGCCCTGCGGCTGTCTGTTTGAAGTCCCGGAGGGATTCGCAGGGGCCTATAGCCACGGGAATCCGGATTCGTGGAGGCCGGAATCGGCTCATGGCCCCGATTGCTATGACGTGCATTCGGTCGCCGATCGCGAGGACGCGAGGTCCACGATGAGGGCAGGGTGAGCAACAAGGCTGAACTCATCGCGCTCGGCGTGCATGCCGGACTGCATTTCCGAACGTCGTGTCGAAACCCTTTCAGACGCCGATTCCATCCGGCATCGAGAAGCCGCCCACCACCTGGCTGACACCACAGCTCAGTTTGCCGCAAGCCTTGACCCGATCGAGGGTTGTCGACTGTCCGTAGGCCGTCGAGCAACTGAAGGCGACGCGGAGCGCCGCTATGGCGAACGCAATCGCCGCATTTGACATTGCAAGACTGTGCTCGACGAATGAAATTCGGACCGCAATCCATACGCACCGGATATGAGAGCCATCGTCTCATGGACCTCAACTTGAGAATGATCGAATGCTTCAAGGCGGTTGATCCGAGACCGTTTGCTGGACCGCCGGAGGCTGGAGTTTCCGGCCTTCGATCACGGCGGTGAGCTGGGTGTCCCGCCGGGATTTTGCAGCAGGATCAGTGGCTTGTTGCCGATGGCCCCGTGCGGCCGATCCTCGTTATAGTATCTGACCCAAGCCTCCATCTTTTCGGCCGCATCTGCAAGCGTCAGGAACCAGTGCGTGTTCAGGCACTCGCTGCGGAAACGGCCGTTGAAGGCTTCGATGAAGGCATTGTCGGTCGGCTTTCCCGGGCGGGAGAAGTCGAGCGT